>DATIKM010000027.1:0-22750 GCA_035477595.1 Chthonomonadales bacterium | reverse complement strand
CCAGTCACCGACACGATCCCAACCCCGCACGAGACCTGGACATGGCAGGTTACGGTGTTGTGAAGGTCATGCCTCCGGTCCCTGGCGAAACGAGCATTCGCTGGGAACGCAAGCGCGCCTTCGAGGCGATCGCCGCACGGTTTGGCGCAGAGCAGGCCGGATACTGAAAGGGCCGACCTTCCCAAGCCGGTTCACGCTGTGCAGTCAGGCGTCAGCGGTGGCCGGGCTCGGTTGGACAGCCAGGCTCACCGGATCCTTGGCTCCACCGACGCGGCTTGCGAAGCGATCGCGCCGGCCCTCATGCCTGGGCGAGCCGGCCAGCGCAGCGAGTCCGACCGCACGGACGCCCGCAATCTGGCCCGTTTCCACCGGGCAGGGGAGCTCACTCCCATACGAGTCCCCACATCCCCCGAGGAAGCGGTCCACGAACTCTTCCGCACCCGCTTGGACGTACAGAGCGATCGCCCCATCGCCGGTCAACGCATAGGGAGATTCCTCCTGCGCACTGCGGCGCCGCCTGCTCGCCGACGCGCCCCGGTGCGAGCCTTCGCGGGCAGCGCTGAAGCGCCCCGGCGCGGGGAGCGGTCGGGTACAATGCGCGTGACGCTCCCGGAGGCGCGCCCGCGCCCCGTCGCCGGAGGACCCCTGTGGCCGATCGAACCACGCTGATGCGCGGCAACGCGCTGCCTCTCGTCGGTCCCGAGCTGCACGTAGGCGATCCCGCCCCGGACTTCCACCTCCACCAGCGAGGGCCCGAAGGCCTCAAGGTCATCTCGCTAGCGGACTTCGCGGGCAAGACCCTGCTCATCAGCTCGGCCTTCTCGCTCGAAACGCCCATCTGCGAGATGGCGACGCGCCGGTTCAACGACGAGGCCATCTCGCTCCCCACTGACGTCGACGTGGTCGTCGTGAGCATGGACCTGCCGTTTGCGCAGGCCCGGTTCAGCAGCGAGAAGGGCATGCACCAGATCAGCGCGGCATCGGACCACCGGGACGCCTCATTCGGCGTCGCGTATGGCGTGCTCATCGAGCCGCTCCGCCTCCTCTCTCGCGCCGTGTTTGTCGTCGGGACGGACGGGCTCATCAAGCACGTGGAGTACGTTCCCGAGGTGACCCAGGAGCCGGACTACGAGACGGCGCTCTCGGTCGCCCGGCAGCCCATCGACTGACGCCCGCGGCATCGCCGCGGCGCCTGGCGGCCGGGAGGCGCCCAGAACCCGTGACCCACCGCAACCCGTCGGAACCGGCTCTGGCCACTCCCGCTCCCCGGGCGCCCACGTGGCGCGGCGCCGCCGTCCTGGCGCTCGTCTGCGGGCTCTGCTTCTTCTGGCGACTTGGCTCGGTCGGGGTGCTCGACTTCAACGAGGGGCTCTACCTCTCCGCGGCGCGTGAGATGGTGCTCCGCGGCGACTGGGTCACGCCACGCGCCAACGGCGACACCTTCTACCACAAGCCGCCGCTCGCGCTCTGGTCCAGCGGCCTCTTCTTCCTCGCGTTCGGCATCAACGAGTGGGCGGCCCGGCTCCCAGTGGCGCTGGCGACGGCGCTGCTGGCGTTCCTCGCGTACGTGCTGGGAGCGCGCCTCCTGGGGGAGCGGGCCGGGTTGCTGGGCGCGTGCGGCTTCTGCGTGGCGCCGCTCGTGGTGGGCACCGAGCGGCAGATGACGATGGACATGCACCAGAGCCTCTGGGTAGGCGTGGCGTTCGCGGCGTTCTGGGCGGGCTACACGCACGACAGGCGCTGGTATATGGGCTTCTGGGCTGGCATGGCGCTCGCCTTCCTGTCCAAGAGCGCGCCGGGACTTTTCCCGCTCCCGCTCGTGGCGGCGTTCGTGGTGTGGGACCAGCGCGGCGACCTGCGCGCCTCGATACGCCGGCTCCGTGAGACGCGGCCCCTCCTGGGAGCGCTGCTGTTCCTCGCCATCGTGGCGCCGTGGCACGTTGCGGCGACGCTGGCCAGCGGGCGCCACTTCTGGGACGAGTACTTCTTCCTCCACCACGTGGGCATCCTGACCGGCTCGGAGTTCGGCCACGTGCGACCGTGGTGGTACTACCTGCCGTCGCTCGCGTGGGGTCTGTTCCCTCTCAGCTTCTTCCTCCCCGCGGGCGTGTGGCTTGCGGCGCGCTGGCCGGGCGCCACGGAGGAGGAGGCGCGCGGCCGGCGCTTCCTGCTGGTGTGGGCTGTGGGATTCGTGCTCATGTTCACGCTGATGCCGTCGAAGCTCCACAGCTACCTGCTCCCGATGTACGCCGCCGCGGCGCTTCTCGCGGCGGACTGGATCGTGCGCTCCGCCCTGGCGGGCAGGCGCTGGCCCGCCGCCATAGGCTGGACGGTCGCGGTGGCGGCCTGCGTCGGCGGCACGCTGGCGGCCCAGTCGGCGGTGGCGCGCGTGGCCGGAACGCCGCTCGAGGCCGACATGCTTCAGCATGCGTCGCCCGCGATGCTCTCCGCCGCGTTCACCGGTCTGTGGATGCTCGCGGCGGGCCTGGCAGCCGCCGCCATGCTGGCGTTCGCGGGACGGGGGATGGCGGCGGGCGCGGCGGGGGTCGGTGCGATGGTGGTGTTCCTGGGCTACGGGGTGGAGCGCATACTCCCGCTCTACGACGCGCACGTGAGCCGCGACCTCCATACACTCTCCGCGGACGCTGGCAGGCGCGCGGAGGCGGGTGCGCCGCTCCTTATCCACATCTTCCAACCCATCCGCCCGAGCCTCTTCTTCTATATGCCCGAGTCAGTCGCGCGTAGGCCGTGGAACCCGGAGACTGGCGTCGTCTTCCCCGTGGTCTCCGAGCCCGAGGGCGCGGCGGCATGGGCAGCGGCCAATCCCGGCGGACTGGTACTGACCGAAGAGCGCCGTATGGCGGCGCTGTTGGCCGCGGCGCCCGATCTCCGCCTCGAGCGGGCCCTGGGCCGCTGGCGCCTGCTGGCGACACCAACCGAACCGCGATGAACGAGCCCCGGCCCTCTATCGCACGCGAGCTTGCGCTGCTAGCAGCCGTCTGCTACCTCGCATTCTGGTGGCAGCTCGGCGCCAACGGGGTGTGGGACCTGGACGAAGGTCTCTACGCCGCGAGCGCGCGGGAGATGCTGCTCACCGGCGACTGGGTGACGCCGCGCGTGAACGGGGTCCCGTTCTTCGAGAAGCCGCCGCTCGCGTACTGGGCAGCCGCCGCGTCCATGGCGATATTCGGCCGCTCGGAGTGGTCGCTGCGCGTCCCGAGCGCGCTGGCCGGCACGCTGGCGGCGTTCCTCACGTGGTGGATTGCGCGGCGCCTGTTCGGGCGCGGGGCCGGACTGCCCGCAGGCGTCTTCTTCGCCCTCGCGCCGCTGGTACTGGGCACCGGGCGCATGCTGACGATGGACGCGCTACTTACGCTCTCGATCGCGGCCGCCCTCGCGTGCTGGCTCGTGGCGAGCGAGGGCCGGCGCGGCGCCCTGGCATCGGCGGGCTTCTGGGCGGCGTGCGGGATCGGTGTTCTCGCCAAGGGTCTGGTGGGTGCACTGCTGCCGCTGCTCATCGTGTCGGTGCACCTGGCGGTGCAGGAGCGGCTGCGGCTGGGTCCGATGTGGGCGGCGTTCCGCGTGCTGCGTCCTGGCTGGGGCGCAGTGGTGCTCCTCGCAGTCGCGGCGCCCTGGCATGTCGCCGCGTGGCGCGCGGAGGGCGCTGCGTTCGTGGACGAGTACCTGGTGCGCCAGCACTTCGGGCGGTTCCGCGGCGGCGACATCGCCCACCGGGCGCCGTTCTGGTTCTTCGTGCCTGCACTCCTGGCGGGCGCCTTCCCGTGGAGCGGCATCCTGCCGGCGGCTCTCACCGGGCGCTGGTCGAGGGCGCTGCCGCGCGCGAGACAGGCATCGCTGCTTCGCGCGTGGTTCTGGGTCGTGTTCCTCTTCTTCTCGGCGAGTGGCTCGAAGCTGGTGAGCTACATCCTGCCCTGCTTCCCGGCGGCGGCGGCCCTCGCCGGCGGATGGCTGGCCGCAACCGCTGCGGAGCCGGGCGCGCGCCGCGCCTGGCGAGTGGCGTGCGCGTGCGCCGCGGCCACCGGCTGCCTGCTGCTCGCGGCTTCGATCTGGTTCGAGCCGCTGGTGGAGGCGGTGGCGCGCTATGGCAGCCGGCCGGTGCCCATCGACGACACCGCACGGGCGATTGCGGCGGCTGTGGCCCGCCTGAGCGCGGTAGCTGCACTGGCCGGCGTGGCGGCCCTCGCGCTGGCGTGGATGGACCGCCGGGGCGCTGCGGTCGGCGCGCTGTCGGTCGGCATGGCGGCCTTCGCGGCACTTGCCGTTCGCGACGGCCTGACGCTGGCCGAGGAGCGCGTGCTCGCTCCGCTCCACGGGCTCGCGAGCGAGGCGGGCGCCAGGGCCGCCGAGGGGGCGCCGCTGCGCATCGTCATCGCGGGGCCGAGACGGCCGAGCGTGCTGTTCTACCTGCCAGACAGCCTGATGGCGCCCGGCCGGCGCGTCGTCGAAGACGGCGACGTGGAGCAGGCGATCTCGTGGCTTCGCGCGACCCCCGGCGGCCTGGCGCTCACGGACGCCAGACGCGCCGCCAGCATCGGGGAGGCCGGCGCGGGCACGATCGTGATGCAGCGCGGTGGCTGGGCGCTGGTGAGCGCGATAGAGGACGCGCCCGGGCGCTGAGCGGCGCCGGCCGCGCTATCCGACCGTACCTACTTCGCGCCCCCCGCCGCGCCTGCGTCCTCTCGCCGGCTCACCTCGCGCCCCTGCGAGCCCTCAGGTGCTCTCCCAGCCGAACGACCTGCGCGTGGCTGCAGGTGGGGATGAGCCCGGTCTCGATGTCGATCGGCACGTTGATGGTGACGGCGCCGCCCACGGCCTTCACCGCGTCCACGAAGCCGAACAGCTCGCGGTCGCTGTAGCGGCAGAACTGGTTCGGCACGGCGGGGTTGAAGGTGAGGTCGAGCGGAAGCAGACCGTGCCACTGCACGCCCCCGACGAACTGGCCGTCCGGCATGTAGGTGCGCGCCTCCTGGCCGCGCTTCCGGATCCGCCCGCCCTCCACGATGACGATGTCGCCGCCCGGCGGCAGGAAGTCACGCCGGATGCGCCCGTCCTCCAGCAGGTGGATCTCGCCGGCGTGGTAGTCTGCGAGGCGGGAGATCGGTCCGAGGGGCCCGCCGGTGCAGAACTCGGCGCCGCTGAACGCGACGACGGTGTCGGGGTTTCCAGCGCGCAGCGCCTCCATCCACTCGAGCCAGTAGGCGTCCGAGTGCGGGCCGCAGGCGTCGAACCACCAGCCGTGGAGCAGCCTGCCGTACTTCACGGAGTAGGAGCGGAGGAACGCGAAGTAGCGCTGCGTGTGGCCCGGCTCGCCGTACCGGAACGCGCGCTGCAGTACGGGCTCGGCGTGCTGCTCTGAGGGAAGGTAGAGGATCAGGCGCTTGCGAGAGCGCTGCAGCCGCCTGGCGATCTCCATGACCAGGTCGCGGCTCGGCGTGTGACCAGGCGCGACGCGGTCAAGCTCCTCGTTGGGCGCGCAGAGGTAGCCTGTCGTCTGGCCGAGTGTGAAGATGAGCCAGTCGGCGCCGGTGCGCTCGATCTGACGAACGAATGCCTCCACGTCGAACCGGTTGACGATGCGGTTCAGGTCGGCGGTGCGCTCCTCCGGGGTGGCCCCCTTGGGCTGAACCAGGTAGTGGGTCATCACGCCGAAGCTGCCGCGCGCCATCCAGACTGCGCGGTTGGGCGCGCCGTCTGGCCGCGTGTCGAGAGGCCGCTGCGTGGCGGCTTCGGCCCCTCCCAGCGCGGCGGCGGCGAGCCCGAGGCTGAGGAATGCGGCAAGGGCGGGCGCACACTTGTTCATCGTGAGCCTCCTCCGGACGGACCGCCCGGCGTCGCGCTCAGCGGCGTGGCGCCCGTGGCGAGCCGGATGGCGTCGAGGGCGGCGCGGTTCTCGCGGATCCCCTCCCAGTTGTAGATGCAGAGGTACCGGCAGCGCGGGTCGGCGAGCGTGGTCTCGAGGGCGGCGCGCCACGCCTCGACGCTGTCGGGCCCCTGGTAGAGCCACTCAACCGCCGCCCACCACGGAGCGTCGCTCCGCGCCAGCGCGCGCCGCACACCCGTGTCGGCCATCGGGTTCGCCGCGTGGCGGTAGAAGCTCCACCCGGGGGACGCGTAGCGGTTCACGGCAGCGTCGTAGAGCAGCTCGCCCTCCTTCCATCCGGCGCCGTGGGTGAAGAGGCGGTCGCGCGGCACGCCCAGCCGGGCGGCCCAGCGGGAGAGCTCCTCGAGGTGCCGCCGCGCAACCTCGGCCAGGTCGGCCTCCGTCAGGTTGCCGCTGCGCCGGATGCGCGCCGTCCACGCCGCGGCGTACCCGATGCCCTCGACGCCGCGCGCGGGCAGCTCGTCGGTCCGTAGGCCGGTGGTGGGGTCCTCCTCGGCAGGGCGCTCCGCGAGCCGCGCGCCGCCCGGGTAGTGCCAGGCGTTCACGCCGACCGAGCTCTCCCACCCCACCTTGATGCCGATGAGCAGCCACCTCCGCTCCTCCGGCAGGCCGCGCCACCAGCGCATCACGAGGGGGACGAGCCGGCGCATTTCCTCGCGCCAGGCGCGCTGGTATGCCGGGCTCATCAGGTTGGGAGGAGGCAGCACGCGGATCTGTCGGCCCCAGTTCCGCCACGCGATGCGGATGGCGTGCTCGGGCCCCCAGCCGGTCCACTCCACGTTGGCGCGGTTGCGGCGGTCGTAGCCGGGCTGGGCGGGGTCCCACCAGTTCCACAGGTCGGGGCGCGCGCCCCACCACTGCTCGCCGTCGAGCTGGACGACGATGGGCACGTCGTGATGCTCGGCGAGGCGAAGGAACTGCTCGAGGTCGGCGCGCATGGCTTCGCGCGGGTGATGCAGGTAGCTGAAGATGCCCGCCACGCCCACGCGCCGCCGGGCGCCGGGCGCGGCTGGAAAGGCCCGCGCGACCGCCTCGAAGACCTCGGCTCGGGGTGAGTGGGCGATGTTGACGACGACGAACTGCTCAGGCGCTTGCGCGGCGCGGGGCGCCGCCGCGTGGAGCACGGCGGCGGCAAGGAGGCTGGCGATCCACATGCAGCCATGGTAGCGAGCGCTCGCACCCACGTCAAGGCGCGGGCCGGGTCGCCTCCACTTCTCCAGGACAACCGCCGCGCACGCCGCCGCGTTCGCTGGTGGTACGGCGCATCTGGGCGCCACTCATCGCAGCCGGGTCTGCGTGCGCCATGATCCGGGCTAGTGGGCCGTGATCTCGGCGCGCAGGGCTGCGGCGCGGTTGGAGGTGATGCGGCGCACGCCGGCCTCGAGGAGGCGGCGCGCGGTGGCCGCGTCGTCCACGGTCCAGGCGGCAACGTCGAGCCCGGCGGCGCGGGCCTGTCGCACGAACCCCTCGTCCAGCGGGCCAGTGGCGGAGAGGTCGAGGCCTGTTGCGCCGATCGACACCGCCCGCTCGATGAGCTCCTCGGCCGAGGGGCGCCACGCTCCGGCTGCGTCCCTCTGGAAGCCTGAGAGCAGGTAGGCCGGGACAGCGGGCACACGGCGGCGGGCATCGGCAACGGTGTCCATGTCGAACCCGATCACCACGAAGCTGGCCGGCGGCAGGCCCGATCCGTCGAGGGCGCGGACGAGCGACGGCCCCGCCTCCGGGCCGCCCTTGACCTCGATCCACAGGCGGGCGTCGCGGGGCGTCGCCTCCAGCACGTCGCGCAGCGACGGCAGCGGTTCGCCTGCCCATCGGGGGCCGCGCCATGCGCCTGCGTCCAGCCGCCGCAGCTCTTCCATGGTCGACTGGGCCACCAGGCGCGGCACGCCGGTGGTGCGAACCGTCCCGGCGTCGTGGCACACGGCGAGCTCGCCGTCGATCGTAAGCCGCACATCCAGCTCGACGGAGAGGACTCCCCGCTCCCAGGCCAGCCGGAACGCAGAGAGCGTGTTCTCAGGCGCATCCGCCGACTCGCCCCGATGGGCGATCCACTCGACCCCCTCCGGCGCGTGCGCGCTCACGCGGGGCGCTCCGCGCGACGGTCGAGGAGCTCGCGCACGCGCTCCAGCAGGTCGGCCGAGCGGTACGGCTTGGAGATCACCTCGATGCCGCTCGGGTCCAGGTCCGCCATCTCCTGCACGCGATAGCTGTACCCGCTGGCGAAGAGCACGGGCGTGTCGGGCCGGAGGCGGCGCACGGCGTCGTAGACGGCCCGCCCGCTCTGGCCAGGCATCACGATGTCCACCAGCACCAGGTCGATCTGGTCGGCGCGCTGCTCGAACGCCTCGACGGCCTGCAAGCCGTCGCGCGCCACGACGACTGTGTAGCCGGCGTTCTCGAGCATGGCGACCGTGAGCCGGCAGACCACCTCGTCGTCCTCAGCCACCAGGACCGTTTCGCCGCGTGCCGGCGGCGGGGCGGCCGGCACCGCGCTCGGCGCCGGGGGGGCGGAGGCGTTCGGCGCCGCGGGGAGGAACACGCTGAACGTCGAGCCACGTCCGGGCGCGCTCTCGACGTCGATCAGACCCTCGTGCTGCTTCACGATGCCGTACGCGGTCGCCAGACCGAGCCCGGTGCCCTGACCAACCTCCTTCGTCGTGAAGAACGGCTCGAAGACGCGCTCGCGAACCTCGGCGGTCATGCCCTGGCCGGTGTCCCGCACGGTGAGCACCACGTAGTCACCCTCACGCGTCCACGGACGGCTCGCGCAGGCCTCCGGACCGAGCTTCCGCAGGGCCGTCTCGATCTCCAGCCGCCCGCCGCCCGGCATGGCGTCGCGGGCATTTACGGACAGGTTGAGGAGCACCTGCTCGATCTGGCGCTGATCGACCTCGACGAGCGGGATGCCCTGCCCCGGCTGGAAGCGGCACTCGATATCCTCACCGAGCACGCGCTCGATCATCTCTAGGGCGCCACCCACGAGGTCGTTGGCATCAACTGCGGCGCGCTCCGGCGTCTGTCGCCGGCTGAAGACAAGGAGCTGCCGCACGAGGTCGCGCGCCCGCTCACAGGCGCGGCTCACGTGGGCAAGACGGGAACGCACGGGGCTATCCGCAGGCACGTCGTCCGACGCCAGTTCCGTGAACCCGCCGATCACCTGCAACAGGTTATTGAAGTCGTGCGCGATGCCGCCGGCGAGCTGGCCCACCGCCTCCATCTTCTGCGCCTGCAGCAACTGATCGTGCAGCGCGGCGCGCTCCCGCTCCGCGCGCAGGCGCCCGATCTCGGCGGCGGCGCGCGACGCGAAGATGCGCAGCAGGAACTCCGGGAGCGAGGAGTCCTCCATGGGGCGCCGGTCCACCACCGCCAGGATGCCGCACGGCCTGCCGGAGGCGTCGTAGAGGCAGGTTCCAAAGTAGCTCTCCGCCCCGAGCTGTCGCAGACCGGCATCGCGCGGGTACCGGTCCGCCACGCCGCGCACCACGTGGCGGTAGCCGCTCGCGACGGCGTCCTGGCAGGGAGCGGTGTCGAGCGCGTAGGTGAATTCCGGAGCGAACCGGCCATCGACCCACGCAGCGAGCGTGCGGGCCTCCTTGCTGCCCTCCTCGATCTCGGCGACGTGGGCCTGCGTCACCGCCAGCGCCTCCGCGAGGTGATGCACCATGTCGCGAAAGAACTCGCGCTCGGTGGCGCCGTACGTGGCCTGCACCGCGACGTCGAGCGCGCCCTCGACGCGCTTGCGCTCAGTAACGTCGCGGGCCGCCGCGTAGATGGCGTTGCCGCTGGGGATTGCCCGCCACTCCAGCCACCTGTACGAGCCGTCCGCTGCGCGGTAGCGGTTCGTGTTGCCGACCACCGGGTGGCCCGCAGCCAGAAACGCGAACGCTCTCCCTGCGGCGTCCACATCGTCCGGATGGGCGAACTCGACCAGGAGCCTCCCCTCGAGGTCCTGCGAGGCGTACCCGAGGGTCCGGCTCCAGGCGGGGTTCACCCGCCGGAGCCGTCCATCCTTATCCAGGAAGCAGAGGAGATCGAGTGACACGTCGAAGAAGCGGTCTACCTCCTCGCTTCGCGCGCGCGCGGCCTCTTCGGCGACCGCTCGCGCGGTCACATCCACAAAGACGCCATCGAGCCATGTCGGCGCGCCCGACGGGTCGTAGACCGCCCGGCCTTCGTCGTGGACCCACACGATGCCGCCGTCTGCGCGGACGATGCGATACTCGATCGAGAAGGAGCGATGCTCGGCGACTGCGGCGGCCACTTCCCGCTCGACGAGGGGCAGGTCGTCTGGCGCCACGATCCGGGCGAACCGGTGGTCGCCGCCGCCTGCGAAGCGGCCCGCTGCGTAGCCCGTCAGCGCCTCGAACCCTTCACTCAGCAGGTCCATGCGCCAGGGCGCGTGGACTTCGCAACGGTAGACCGCTCCGGGAATGCTCGCAATCACGTTGCGCAGCCTCTCCTCGCTGCCCTGCAACTGGGCGGTGCGGGCTCGCACCAGCGCCCCTAGTCGCCGGTTGATGACGAGGAAGGCAAGGAGGCCGAGCAGCGCGGCGGCTCCCACGGCCAGCCCAACGCGGACCGCGGGTCCAAACGGCGAAGGCGGATAGTCCGAATACAGGAAGCCGTCGATCTCGAAGGTTGGGCGCACCTGACCCGTCGCTACGTACAGGTCCGCGGTCCGGCGCCAACGCGAGCGACTCATGTGCCCGAGGTCCACGAACTCAGGCTGCACGAGGTCCACCATCGCCTGCGCCTCGGTCAGCAGCGCCGTCCGGGAGGCGGCGACGGTGTGATGACGGAGCATGATAGCGACCGCGGCCTCCGGGTTGGCCATGGCGGTCTCCCACCCCTGGAGCGTCGCCCGAAGGAATGCCCGCACACGACCGGGACGCTCGGCGATCTCGGCTTCCGTGGTGAAGAGGCTGTCCCCGTAGCTTGAAATTCCGAAGCGGTAGGGCCGGAGCGCGACAACACCCTCTCCCCGGCGGGCCGCCTCGAAGGGCAGCGTGGTCGCGGACCCCGCCACGGCGTCGGCGCGCTGCGCTATGAGGTCGTCGGCGCCGCCGTGTGCTCGGATGAGCCGTACCCCGCTCAGGGTGATGTTTCGCGCCGCGAGCATCGCGACGATCTCGGGGTACTCTTCGGGCCGCATCATCACCCGTTTCCCCGAGAGGTCGCGGGGAGATCCGATGCCGGAGTCCGCCCGCACGACGAGCGAGTGCGGGGAGTGCTGGAATATCGCGGCGAGGGCCACGACCGGCTTGCGCTCCGCCCGTGCCAGGAGAAGCGACGGGCCCTGGACGCCGTACTGCGCCCGGCCCGAAGCGACCGCGTCCACAGGCTGAGATCCGGCGGGGGTGTGCTCGATGCGCACATCCAGCCCGGCGTCGCGGTAGTAGCCCTGGAACAGCGCGACGTAGTAGCCCGCGCTGTCGAAGCCCGCCCGGGGTGGGAGCTGGAGAGTGACGCGGCCAACCCTCTGCGCCAACGCGCAGTCCTGCGCCAGCGCGAGCAGGAGAATGAGGATCGCGACGTGGCGGATTGGCCGCGGTCTCAACCGGGAAACGCGCGACGTGCTCATCTTCTGACTCCTGCCCGGCGACGGCGTACGGTCGCCGCCTGGCGCCCGTCCGCCCGCAGGGTGCGCATCGCCGGCGTCCGGGCGCAGCGATTGACCGGGGGGCGTGTTCCGACTTGTTCGCGGCAATTTCCTGCACCCCAGCGGGACCGATAGGCGTGTTCTGCGGCCCGCAGGCGCGGATCGGCGCACGCCATGCGCCGCGTGGCCTTCGCGGCCTGAGCCCCAAGGGGCGTATCGCCGATGCGCACCCGGTGATCTCAGCCGCGTGCCGACGACCACATGTACCGGTAGCGCGATGCGCGTTAGCCGGCGCCGGCCAGGCGCCCGCAACGTGAGCGCGCGTCGCCTGGAGCCTGCATGACCGACTGGGACCTCTTGCGTGCGGAGAGCCGCGCCGCCATCGAGCGGAGGGGGGAAGCGCTCGCGTGGCTGCGCGACGCTGGAGGCGGCCTGTCTCTCATGTGGCTCGATGGGCGCGACGCCGGCGCAGCGCGGACCGGCGAGCGCGCCCTGCAGCACGCAGCCCTCCAGATCTCGCTCGAACCGCTCCACCGGTCAGGCGCCGCGCCGGACCCGGCGCTCTGCACGCTGACCCACTCGCCTCGAGGCGCGCCCATCGTGCGCGTGCGAGGCGGCGCGCCGATAGCCCGCCCACGTGTCTCGTTCTGCCACGAAGGGGGTGCGCACCTCGCGCTGGCGGGGTGCCGGCCGGAGCTCCGCGGTCTGGGCATCGACGCCGTAAGGCTCGACAGGCTCCGCCGGCGCGATGCAGGCTACCTGCGGCGTCTGGCGCGCCGATTTCTGGCGCCCGCCGGCGTCGCGGCGCTCGAAGCAGAGGAGCGAAGCGGCGGTCGAGAGGCACTGCTCCTCGGCGTGGCGGCGCGGTTCGCGCTCACGGAGGCGGCCTCCAAGGCGCTCGGCACCGGTCTGCGCCTCGGCCTCGGCCTAAGCGGCAGCGGCGGGCTGTTGCCGCGCGAGATCGGCGTGGTCACATGGCGCGCGCCGGCGCGCATCGAGCCGGGGCCTGGCGCGCGCCGGCGGATGGGCGCCCTCCGCGCCGCGCACATCGCAGGACACGCGGCATACGACGACGAATACGCGGTCGGCGCCGTGCTCCTCCTCGGCGCACCGGGCGAAACCCCGCGCTCTGGACGGACGTAGTCGGCGTATCTGCGCGATGAGCCCCCGGGAAGACGGGAAGAACGGACACGGCCGCGATGGCGCCAACGGACGCCGCTCTCGTACAGCGCACGCTGCGGGGAGAGACAGCCGCCTACAACGTACTGGTTGAGCGCTACCAGCGGCAGGTCTATAGCCTGATCTACCGGATGATCGGCAACGCGGACGACGCGGGCGACCTGCTCCAGGACACGTTTTTGCGCGCCTACAGCGCCCTCGCTTCCTTCCGGCAGGACGCCAGCTTCCTGACCTGGCTCTACAAGATCGCCTCGAACCTGAGCATCGACCATATGAGGTCGCGCAAGACGCGCAGCGCGCTCTCGCTGGATCTGGAACTGGAGGAGGGCAGGGAGCCAGCGGCCGAGCGCGCCTTCTCCCCCGAAGATACGGTCATGCGAGGAGCTGTCGCAGAGATCGTTCACAACGCCGTGCTGAACCTGCCCGCGCGCTATCGCGTCGTAGTGGTGCTGCGGCACCTGCGCGGGATGAGCATCGACGAGATCGCGGAGGAACTGCGGATACCTTCAGGCACCGTCAAAACGCATCTTTTCCGGGCGCGAGAGATGCTGCGCGAACGGCTGCGCCCGGTACTGGACATGGAAACGGATGGAAGAGTTCACCACGTTTGAGCAGAATGAGTTCTCTCTCTGCGTCCGTGTGCGCGAACGGCTGCCCGATCTGCTCGACGGGTTTCTGGATGCGCTCACGGCGGAGGCGATCCGGGCCCACCTGGCAACGTGCTACCAGTGCTCGCGGGACCTCCGCGAGCTGCGGCAGACTATACGCCTGGTCGAGTCGCTTCCGTTCGTAGAGCCACTCAGGGACCATGCGCCCGCGATCATGGCCGCCGTCGAACGGCAGTCTGGCCACTCCTTTCAAGCGCCCGTGGTGGAAATGGAGACCCAAAGGACGCTGAGGTCCCCATACCTGCCGCGCACCACCAACGGGCTGGAGCGGCACTTCCTCTCGGCCGCGCTGGGCCTTCAGGGCGCCATCGCGGCCGTGGCCTGACGCACGCGTCCCCGGCAACCGGCGCAGCGGCAGACCGGCCCCCCGACCGGTCGGCCCCTGCGCCGCGCCCCCCCACCGGTCCGACACTCTCCGCTGTCCGGTTCTGACGGCGCCTATACGGGCGCCTGAGCCTCGCCGCGTGACCGCCGGTGCGGTCGCGCCTCCGTGCGCTCGGTCCGCCCCACGATCCCCCCGCCGCGCCACCGCCGTGGAAAGCCGCACGCGCAGGAAGGGAACTTCGCACTCGCGCGCCGAAGAAGCGGGTATGTTCGCGCGACGCGCCGGGCGCCGCCGGGCGCCGGACGCCGACCGGAGGGGACGCCGTCCATGAGCCGTCGCCTGCACCTCATCTGCAACGCCCACCTCGACCCCGTGTGGCTCTGGGAGTGGGAGGAAGGTGCCGCAGCCGCCGTCGCCACCTTCCGGGCAGCCGCCGATCTGTGCGAGGAGTTCGAGGGGTTCGTCTTCAACCACAACGAAGCACTTCTCTACCACTGGGTGGAGGAGATGGAGCCGGCGCTGTTCGCCCGCATCCAGCGGCTGGTCCGCGAGAAACGCTGGCACATAATGGGCGGCTGGTGGCTCCAGCCGGACTGCAACATGCCCTCCGGCGAGTCGTTCGTGCGCCAGACCCTCGTAGGGCGCCGATACTTCGCGGACCGCTTCGGCGCCGCGCCCACCACCGCCATCAACCTCGACAGCTTCGGCCACTCGCGCGGCCTCGTGCAGATCCTGGCGCGCAGCGGCTACGACTCCTACCTCTTCTGCCGGCCCGCGCCAGGCGACTGCAGGCTCCCCGCCGACCTGTTCCGCTGGGTGGGCTTCGACGGATCGGAGGTCGTCGGCTGGCGCTGCCCCAGCTACAACTCGCCCCTGGGCGGCGCGCGCGACAAGGTCGAGGAGTGGATTCGCGCCCGCCCGGACGACGCGCTCCTCGTCGTGCTGTGGGGTGTGGGCAACCACGGCGGCGGCCCTTCCCGCGAGGACCTGCGGCGCCTCGCCGCCCTGCAGCGCGAGCGCGCCGGTGCGGTGGATATCCTCCACTCCACGCCAGAGGCGCTCTTCGCCGATGTTGCTGCCCACCGATCCGCGCTGCCCCGCCACGCGCGGGACATCAACCCGTGGGCAGTCGGCTGCTATACCTCGCAGGTGAGGATCAAGCAGAAGCACCGCCTGCTGGAAAACGAGCTCTACGCGCTCGAGAAGATGGCCTGCGCCGCATGCGCGGCCGGGCTGATGGAGTACCCCCACGACGAGCTGGACTCCGCGCTCCGCGACCTGCTGACCGCCCAATTCCACGATATCCTGCCCGGCTCGTCCATCCAGGCCGTCGAGGAGATGGCGCTCCGGACGCTCGACCACGGACTGGAGACCGTCTCGCGCGCGAAGGGGCGCGCCTTTTTCGCGCTCGCGACCGGTCAACCGCCCGCCGCCGACGGCGAGATCCCCGTGCTGGTCTACAACCCGCACCCCTTCCCGGTGCGACGGATCGTGGAGTGCGAGTTCCAGCTTGCGGACCAGAACTGGGCGGACACCTTTACCCTTCCCGTCGCCCACCAGGACGGCCAGCCTCTGCCCACGCAGTGCGAGAAGGAAGCGGCGAACCTGAACCTCGACTGGCGCAAGCGCATCGCCTTCGAGGCCGAGCTCGCGCCCTCCTCGATGAACCGATTCGACTGCCGGCTCACCGTGCTGCCCGCGAAGCCCGCGCCGGACCTCAGGGCGGAGGGCGGCTCGTTCTCGCTTCGGAGCGACGTGGCGGAGTGGGCCGTGAGCTCCCGGACCGGCCTGCTGGAGCGGTACGCAGTGGGCGGTGTGGACTACCTCCTGGGCCGCGGGTTCCAGCCGCTGGTTATGCGGGACAACGAGGACCCGTGGGGCATGACGGTGCGCGGTTTCCGCACGCTGGCCGGCCGGTTCCGGCTCCTGGGACCGAGCGCGGCGGCACGGCTAGCCGGCGTGCGCGCGGACCGCTTGCCTCCGGTGCGCGTCATCGAGGACGGCGACGTGCGCACCGTCATCGAGGCGCTGCTGGGGTTCGCATCGTCCGCGGTCGTGCTGCGCTACCGCATCCCGAGGCGGGGCTCGGAGTTCGAGGTCGAGGCGCGCGTCCATTGGAACGTGAAGGACCGCGCGCTGAAGCTGCTCCTGCCGGTGACGCTGCGTGGCGCCACCTACTACGGCCAGGTCGCCTACGGTGCGCAGGAGCTCCCGAGCAACGGAGACGAGGCAGTGTCGCAGAAGTGGTCCGCCGTCATCTCCAGCGACCGCACGCGCGCGCTGACGGTGATCAACGACGGCGTGTATGGCTCGGACTTCTCGCGTCAGGGCCTCAGGCTCACGCTGCTTCGGTCGCCGGCCTATGCGGGCCACCCAATTCATGATCGCCCCGTTGTGCCGCAGGACCGGTACACGGAGCGGATCGACCAGGGAGAGCGCCTGTTCCGCTTCTGGGTGAACGCCGGCCCCGCGCGCGAACGGCTCGAGCGGGTCGACCGCGAGGCGCTCGCCCACAACGAGAAGCCCATGGCCATATCGTTCTTCCCGAGTGGGGCGGGCCAGGCGCAGGAGCCGTTCGTCACGCTTAGTGGGGGCGGGCTGCAGCTCTCGGCGATGAAGCGCGCCGAGGACGGCGACGGGATGATCGCGCGCATCTTCGAGCCGTCAGGCCACCGGACTAGCGCGGTGCTCTCCATTCCCGCGCTCAGGATCGAGGAAACAGTCACGCTCGGTGCCTTCGAGGTGCGCACCTACCGCGTGGGCCCGGCGAGCCGGCGCCTCACGGAGTGCGACCTGATGGAGCGCCCGCTTGCTCGGCGTGGCGGTTAGCGGGTGGGTACTGCGTTGCGGCGGGTGGTGAGTGGGGTGTGGCGGTTGGCGGTTGGGGTGAGGCCCGAGGTGCGGCCATGAAGCAGGCGGGCGTCGCACAGAACGGCATCGCGCAACTCGCCGAGGACGGAGAGGTCGTCCTTTGGCGGCCCTCGCGCGCGAGCGGGGCCTGGACGCGCGTGGCGGTAGGCCGCGAGCTGGCAGACCGGTGGAGGGTAGCCACTGGCGATGTGGTGGCCGGGCCGAAGGAGGCGGTTGCAGATGCTGCGCCCGGCGAGCCGGAGGAGCGCCTCATTCGCATCGACGCCGTGAACGGTCTGGGCGAGGCCGAGGCGCTGGAGCGACCCTCACCGCGGCGCCGGGGGCCGATGGACCGCTCGACTCCGGAGCGGCTCGTCGCGCTGGCGGCTGGCCCTGCGGACGCGACGGGGCGCCTGCTCGACCTGGCCGCGCCGCTCGCGCTCGGGAGCGCTGGCCTGGTGCACGGGCCGCACGGGAGTGGGCTCACGCGCACGCTTCAGGCAGTCGCCGCCGGCGTGGCGGCCAACGCGCCCGACGTGCGGGTCGTGCCGCTCCTGGTGCGCGCCCGTGGCGAGGAGGTGACGGACTGGCGGCGTCGCTTCCCCTGCGCGGAGGTGATCGGCGCTCCTGTGCCGGAGGGAGGCGCGGCGGCAGCGGAGCGAGTGCTGGCGTGTGAACTCGTGCTTGCCTTCGCCCAGCGACGCACTGAGGTTGGCGAGCACGTCCTGCTCGTGGTGGACTCTCTCACCGCGGTGTGGAGCGCCATGCTCGAGGCGGAGGAGGCGGACGCACAGCGCGAGGCCGACCGGGCCGGCGCCCGCGCTCGCATCCGCGAGTGGCTGGCTGCGGCGGGCTGGTTCGGCGGCGAGGGGTTTCTGGGCGCTGGGCTGGGTGGCTCGCTCACGCTCGTCGGATCGGCCTGGAGCGTCGCTGTGGACCCGGATGCCGAGGAGGAGGGTGAGACCCACCCAGACCTCCGCCTGCTGGAGCACACGATGGACTCTGCGACGTGGAGCGTCGCGCTCTCGGGCGAGCTGGCTCGGGCGCGCCTCTTCCCCGCGATTGACCCCTGTGGCGGGCGGTCTCGGTGGGAGGACGCGCTCACGGAGCCGGCCAGGCTCGACCGGCGGCTCGCGGCGAGGCGGCTGCTCGCCGGGCTGCCGGAGGCGGACCGCCACGTGGCGGTCATGGCCGCGCTCGGTGCGTCGGACGATGGGGCCGCGCTGCTGGCGGCCATCGAGGCCGGGGACGAGCCCGGAGACTGAGAACGGAGGGACGCCATGCGGACACGGCGTGGGGCGCCAGGCGCACTTTTCGTGAGCGGGGCGGCGCTCATACTCAGCGCCGCGGGGGCGCCTGCGGGACCGGATGCTGCGCCGGCGCCTCCGCGCAACGTGACCGCGGAGACGCGCGCCAATCCCGCGGCGTTGCGGGCGCTCGAGGCGCCGGGCCGGATGCTCTGGGAGGACGGCTTCGAGAGTCGCGAGTCGCTCGCGCGCTACTTCGAGATCCGGGGGCTCAACGAGGGGCACGCCACGCTCGACTTCGGGCCGGGCGTGGCCCGAGGGGGTCGGGGCGCCTTCCGGTTCACCGCGCCTGCCCGCGACGGGCGGGAGTCCTCCGCCGGCGCCGTCGGCTGGCTGGGGCGCGAGGGCCACGACCGCGTGCACTTCCGGCGCTACATCCGGTTCGCGCCGGACTACGACCAGGGCCACCTGCACCACGTGGGCGGCGGCCTGGCGGCGGTCGCCGGAGCAAACCGGTACCGCGCCATGGGTTCGGCCGGCATCAGGCCGCGCGGCGACGACCACTTCAACAGCCGGCTCGAGCCGTGGCGCGACTGGGGCCGCTACCCGCCGCCCGGCTACCTCTTCCTCTACACCTACTGGATGGACATGGTGCGCGACCGTGACGGTCGCTACTGGGGCAACATGCTCGGGCCGCCCGAGGAGGAGCGCGCGCCCCTGCAGCGCGGGCGATGGTACTGTCTCGAGCACATGATCCGCGCCAACGACCCCGGCCAGGCGAATGGCGAACTGGCCGCCTGGCTCGACGGCAGGCTGATCCTCCACTTCACCGGCATCCGGTGGCGCACGAGCGCTGACGTGCGCATCAAGCGCTTCGAGTTTGGGATCTACGTGCACCGGGCCACGCGCGACAACACGGTGTGGTATGACGACGTTGCGCTATCCACCGGCTACATCGGACCGGCGCGATAGCGGCGGGCGGCACTCCGGCGCCGCGGCGGACCGTCCGCTGCAACCCGTTGTTATCAATCGTCATTCGGGACGACCAAAGAGATCCGAAATGCTCCATTCGAACTTGGGGTCCCCCTGCTGGCCTGTAACAGCAAAGGAAAAGGGCTCCGTTGTGAGAGGAGGGATTTCTTGGTCGACGCGGAATGCTCGTGTCCACCTTTCTGAACCGTCAGCCTCCATGCATTTCACCTCTATCACGAACCTCGTTATTATCCATTCGGTACCATTGTACAGCCGCCCACTAAATGTACCGCTGTACCCTGATAACGCCGCGTTTCCAGTAACCTTTGCCCACGCTTCGACAGGCAGCCGCTGGGTCAGGGATTCATTGATCAGCTTTTCCTGCTCGGGGTCAATCTGCTCTCTCTTAACGCCACCTCTAATCATCCAGGTTCTCCCGGTCTTCCTGTCGATTTGATAGGCGACACCAGGGGAGCCCGCATTGATGAGTGTGTAGCGATGTGCCGCCAAGTAGAACCAGTATCCAACGAGTCCACCGAGGATAAGGGAGATTGTTGTAATGACGACAGCCTTCTGGGTATTCATGAACCCCACCTCGAGGGCTATCCACCGGCTACATCGGACCGGCGCGATAGCGGCGGGTGGCACTCCGGCGCCGCGGCTACTCGGCTGGCCGGAACCGCAGCCCCGTCACGGTCAGCGTGTTGGCGGCGGGGGTCGGGCGGCCCAGCATGCCCGTCGCATCGATGACGACAAGGTGCGTGACGCGCTCCACGTCGATCGGGCGGTCTCTCACCGTGGAGTCGTCGGCCGGCGTGAGGGTGGCCAGCTCGAGGGAAAGCGCCCTGTGGCCGCCCTGCTGTGGCATCTCGACGATCGAGTTGAACTTGCCGCCGCCGGCCTCCTCGAGCTGCACCACGATGAGCCCGGCCGTCGCGCTCGAAATGCCCATGTCCAGGCGCGACATGCCCCTCAGCCTTCCGCGTGGAATGGGTCGCATGAACGCCACCAAGCGCTGCGGGGCCTGCTCGTAGCGGGCCTCCAGGCCACGCTCCTCGGGCGTGCGGGACACGATGCGCCGGAGGGTGGCGCCGCCCAGCGCGATCCAGCCGAGGTGCGGCCGCGCGAACGTGTCGGCGAAAACCGCGCCATCGCGCGCCGTGTAGCCGCCGGGGAGCGCCTCCCGGGTCACGCTGAAGCTGTCTATGCGGAGTACGCGAGGCCCGGTTCCGATGCCCAGCAGCCTCGCCACGTCGTCGTTGCCGAGCAGGCCGATGAGCACCGCGGCGTCGCCGACCGAGAGCGCGGTGGCCTGCTCCATGGACAGGCGGGCGTCCGGGCTGGCCGATGGCGCGGGTGTGATGGGAACGAAGTCGTACGTGGAGATCTCCACCCGCTGCCAGGCGCCCTTGTTCACCGTGAAGGGAGCCATCCAGGTGCCGCCAGGGGTCTGGACGAGCACGGCCAGGGTCGTATGGCTGTTGGCGAAGGCGCTGAAGCGGATCGACCTGGCGCCAGCGAGCGACCCGGCGGGCGTCTGAACCGTGACGAGGCCGAAGCGGTTACGCTGGAGGTCGTAGTCCAGCCTGAGCGCGCCCGCGCCCTCCAGCGGGTGCTGGTGGTCGACCGTGGCGCGCGCGTTGACGCCGTGGGCGGCCCAGCCCTCGTCGCTTGCGTCGAAGGTGTGGTGGAGGATGGGAGCGACCTCCTGGGCGCGCACGGCGGCAGTCCCGACGAGAAGGGCGCAGCTCAGCAGGCCAGCGTACAGACGAGTCACCGTTGCACCTCCGGAGGGTCACCACCAACACCGCGACGACGACGCGCGCATCAGTTCACACGCGCGCGGATTGCGCGCTTACCCACATTGACGCGCTGCGGAGCGCCGGCGTTTCGCGGGTTGGCGAGGAGCGATGGGTGGTGCGTGGTAGTGCGCGATGCGTGGCAGGGCGTGAGGAATGGCGCTGCTGCGGGCGGAGCGCCGGCGAGGTGCGGGCCATCGCCCGCAAGGGAGGGCAGGCTTGGACGAGACTGCTGGCGGCGGAACGATCGGTCTGTGCGTAGCGCCAGACCCGCCCCCGAATGCGGCGCGCTCGTGCTCTTGCCCCGCCTACGCGCGCGAGATCCTGGCCCACGCGGGGCTGTTCATGGAGGAGGTGCAGCCAGGGGGCCTGGAGGCCTGGCTCCGCGATGGAGCGTCGCGCGTGCTGCTGATGGCAGGCGACCACCGGCTCGGCGAGACTCAAGCGGCGGCGCTCGAGTGCTGGTGCGCGGAGGGCCGCGCGCTGGTCGGCGTGGGCTCCGCCATGGAGGCCGGCGGCGTCTGGGGCGTGGAGCCGGAGAACCCGCCAGCGGGATGGGCCGTGGGCGCCATGACGGCGGGCGAGGGGTACATCGAGCCGATCGAGCCCGAGCACCCCATCATGGCCGGCCTGCGGAGCCGGCTGCACCACTTCAACGGGGCCGCCGTGCGCGCCGTGCAGGCTACCGCCATCGCGAGGCTGCTGGACTCCCACGCGCGGCCGACCTCGCGCGCCGCGGTGACCGTCCGCCACATCGGCCGAGGCGCGGCGGTCCTCATCGCCCCGGACCTGCCCGGGGCCGTCGAGGCGATCCAGTTCGGCAGGCACATCGACCGGGACGGCGTGCCTGCCCCGGACGGGACGGCGCCGCTCAGCGACGGGGTGCTGAAGGCCGAAGACGGCATCGTGCTGGACTGGACGCTGGACCGCGACACCGTCCCTGGCGTGCCCTACCCGCTCTTTCTGCACCCGGTGGCCGACGAGTTGCGCGAGGTGCTGCTCCGGGCGATCCTCTTCGCCGCGCGCGCCGTGCGCGCTCCGCTGCGCCTGCTCTGGCGCCACCCGGATGGGGCGCCCGCGCGAGCGCACCTCTCCCACGACTCTGACGGCAACGACCCCGGCGCTGGCCTCGCCCTGCTGGAGGTTGTGCGCGACCTCGGCCTCCGGAACACCTGGTGCATCCAGCCGCCCGGCTACCCGCGCTCGTTCTGCGAGGAGCTGCTCTCCGCTGGTCAGGAGATCGCGCTCCACTTCGACGCGCTGGAGCAGGGCGAGGGGTCCCTCTGGACGGAGGACTGCCTCGCGCGGCAGTACGAGGCGATCACGCGGCTGGCTGCGCCGCAGCCGGTTGTCACGAACAAGAACCACTACACGCGCTGGGAAGGGCGCACCGGGTTCCTGCGGTGGTGCGCCGCGCAAGGCATCAGGTGCGACCAGTCGCGCGGCCCCACCAAGCGCGGGGACAGCGGGTTCCCTTTCGGTACGGCCCTCCCCCACTTCGCGATGGAGGCGGACGGCAGCGCCATCGACTGCCTGGAGCTTGGCTTCCTCTCACAGGACTTCGTGGTCACGCTGCCGCTCGCGGCCATGGAGCCGCTCGTCGATTCCGTGGCGCGCGTGCACGGCATCGCCCACGTGATCTTTCATCCCGCGCACATCCGCTCCCCCGGCGTGGAGGCGGGTCTGCGCGCATTCGTGGATGCCTGCCGACGCCGCGAGATGCCGCTCGGCACGGCCGCGGAGATCGCGGGATGGGAGCGGGCCCGGCGGTCCGCGCGGCTCACGCGCTGCGCCGCGGGCTGGCAGCTAGAGGCCCCGGCGCCGCTCCAAGGAGCGACGGTGCTCTCGCTCCTGCCTGAGGGCGCTCCGGCAGACGTCGAGCGCTGGGGATTCGGGTTCGCGGTGTCTGAGGGCTACGCCGGGCCGGAAGGGCCACTGCGGTTGCGCGCATAGCCTTCTGGTGCTGCAAAAGGGGCGACGGTTTGCCTCCGCGCTCGCCGTGGGGCTTCCGCTGCCGACGGACTGAGGCGGCTGCCGGTACGCGTCTGCGCCTCTGCCCGCGGCGCCAGCGTGTCCTGGCACGGAGTCTGCACTCGCGCTCGTCGGAAGGCCGCGCCGCCACCGGCGCATCCGGACCGGGTGCGCCGGAGTACGGCCGCCCCCCGCGAGACACCCACGCGCCGTAGCGACCACGCGACGGCACTGCCAC
>DATIKM010000026.1:0-2840 GCA_035477595.1 Chthonomonadales bacterium | reverse complement strand
GCGCGGCCTCTGCATCGTGGAACGGGCCATGCGTCCTGGCATACCGTGCAACGAGCTCGCTCAGCGCCTCCGACTCACCGGTGAGGAGCGCGGGCGAGAGGCCGTCCGGCAACTCGGCGCCCACGCCATCGCGGTAGCGCGCGGCATCCTCGACCGCCACCCAGCGCTCCTCGCCAGCGATCCGCAGGCGCAGAGCGCGCTGCGCGCGCGCCAACTCCTCGAGCCACGCCGCAGCGCTCTCCGGTGGCTCGCACCGCGCCGCTGCCTCCTCGCCGGTAAGGTCGCCTGCACGCAGCAGGAGGTCGTGTAGCGCATCGGTGTGGCGGCATCGCCGGTCGGCGGCCAGGCCCTGGAGCTGCGTCTCAAGCTCCACCAGGGCGCCGGGATCGAGCAGATCGCGCAGGCCGGCCTCTCCGAGCAGCTCGCGCAGCCGGACCGGGTCCACAGTGAGCGCCTGAGCGCGCCGCTCCGCGAGAGGCGAGTCGCCCTCGTACATGAAGTTCGCGACGTAGTTGAAGAGCAATGAGGCGGCGTAGGGCGAGGGTGCGAGTGTGTCGGCGACCACCACGCGGATGCGCCGCGCCTGGATATCGCGCAGCAGCTCCGTGAGGGCGGGGAGGTCGAAGACGTCCCGCAGGCACTCGCGGTAGGTCTCCAGAACTATCGGGAACGAGCCGAAGCGCGCGGTGGCGCTCAGCAGGTCGGCGGCGCGCTTCCGCTGCTGCCAGAGCGGGCTCCGCTTGCCAGGGCGCCGCCGGGGCAGTAGGAGCGCGCGGGCCGCAGCCTCCCGAAAGCGGCTGGCGAAGAGCGCCGTGGCGGGGGCGCCCTGCTGCTCCTGACGCGCCCCCGTACCCGACCCGAGCTGCCGCACCACGAGGCCTTCCGCCTCGTCCGCGTCCGGGATGAGCCACTCGGCGGGCGGCGGCGCATCCACGTCGGGTAGGCGGACCACGATGCCGTCATCGCTGTAGAGCACGTCTGGCTCCGAACCGGTGCGGTCGCGGATCGATAGCGCGATCGCCTTGGCCCAGGGCGCGTGCACCCGCGCGCCGAAGGGGCTTAGGATGCAGGCGCGCCAGTCGCCCATCTCGTCGCGGTGCCGCTCCACCACGATGGTGCGGTCGTCCGGCGCCGCTCCGGTGGAGCGCACCTGGTCCTCCAGGTGCCGGAGCAGATCGCGCGCCGCAGCCGCGCTGAGGCCGTGTTGCGCGGTGAGCCTCTGAAGCGCAACCGCCTCGGATTCGTCGAGCAGCAGGCGCGTCAACTCCCCGATGGCGCGCCCGAACTCAAGCGGGCGGCCCACCGTCTCGCCGTGCCAGAAGGGCATGCGTCCCGGGGCCCCGGCGCGGGCGCCACGATCACCCGATCGAAGGTGATCTGCACGATGCGCCAACTCGAGGCGCCGAGCGTGAACACGTCCCCCACCCGACTCTCGAAGACCATCTCCTCGTCGAGCTCGCCGACGCGCCCCTTGCCCGGCGGCGCGCCGTGCAGAAACACACCGTAATGGCCGCGGTCCGGGATGCTACCGGCGTTCCCCACCGCGATGCGGCGCGCTCCCTCGCGGGCTGTGAGCAGTCCCGCATGGCGGTCCCACGTGATGCGCGGGCGCAGCTCGGCGAACCGGTCCGACGGGTAGCGGCCGGAGAGCATGTCGAGCACGCCCTCAAGGATGGAGCGCGGCAGGCTGGCGTAGGGCGCCGCCCGCCGCACCACGCGCTCCAGCCCATCGACCGTCCAGTCCTCGACTGCGACCATCGCGACGATCTGCTGGGCGAGCACGTCGAGCGGGCTGCGCGGGTAGCGCATGGGCTCGACGGCCCCCGCATGCATGCGCTCCGTGATCGCGGCGCACGCGAGCAGGTCGGCCCGGTACCGAGGGATGATGACGCCCTTGCTGGCGTCGCCGATCCGGTGCCCGGCGCGGCCGACGCGCTACATGGCGCTGGCGACACCCGGCGGCGCTTCCACCTGGATGACCGGATCGATGGCTGCCAGGATGGCAGCGAGCGTCTCCTGCGAACCGGCGGGCACGAGCAGGAGCGTCGACTCGCCGCTGCGGATGGCCGGCCAACCGAGCTCCTGCGCCCTGGTCGGCTCGCCGAACGTCTGGGCGAACCACCGGCGCACGGGCTCGCGAAACCCCTCGAGCGCCCGCCTGCCTTCGTCCGAGCCCATGGCGACTCCCCGGCGCGCGGCGGGGTCCTGGCGTGTCGGCCCCTCGCCGGGCGGCGCGCCGCCAGTCACGCCGCACCGCACCCGGAAGCCTGCTGAGGTCTGCGCCTCACTCCTCCCAGTACCGCGCCCGCGACGCACGGCGCGTGCCCGAATGCTCTGGGCGGTGACCCTCACCCCGGCCCTCTCCCGCTGACGCGGGAGAGGGAGGGCGCGAAGACGGCCCTGCTGGCCGACAACGCGGGATCCATCGTCGCGCAGGCGGGGGGGCGCACCTGCATCGCGCGCACGGCCGCTCGCAGGCCGCAGCGGAGAGCGAGATCCGGGAGATGCGCATCCGGTATGCCGCGCTCGGCGGCCGCCCCAACCCCCGCCTCGACGACACCGAGTGCGACGGGCAGCACGAGAGGGCGCAGGCACCTGCCGGCGGCGGAGCGCGGTGGCGCGGGTCAGCCGGCCGCCCAGACCTCGGAGAGCGCCTCGGCCTGCTCCAGAACGGTCTGCGTCGCCTTCTCCTGCTTGTCCGGCGGGTACCGGTGCTTGCGCAGGATGCGTTTGACCAGCACACGGATATGCGCCCGCACATCGTCCCGCATCGCCCAGTCGATCGTAACGTTGCCGCGCACGGTCTCCACGAGCTCGCGCGCGATCGCCCGCAGAGCCTC
>DATIKM010000025.1:0-5398 GCA_035477595.1 Chthonomonadales bacterium | reverse complement strand
CCGGGCATCTGAGCGCTCAGAGAGCCCCGTACGGCTGCGCGGCAGCAGTCGCCCAGCGCCGTGCGGAGAGCCGGCGTTGGCGCCCCGTCTCGGCACCGCGACACACAGGCGCGGTAGACCGGCCAAGTCGCCTACAGGGCCGGGGCATCCGCAGCATCCCGCACCGCAGTCAAGGCACCGCAGTCAAGGCACCGCAGTCAAGGCACCGCTGGCTCCGCCGCGCCGGTAGCCGTCAGGGCGATGTGCCGGCCGATCTCAATGGCGGCCGTGGCGGCTGGCGACGGCGCGTTCAGCACGTGGGTCGAGCCCGGCGCCGACACGATCAAAAAGTCGTCGACCAGCCTGCCCAACCGGTCGACGGCCTGCGCCCGCACTCCGGCCTCTGTTCGCCGCAGGTCCTCGCCGCGCACTTCAGGCACGAGGCGCTGCAGGCTGGCGACGAAGCGCGCCCGGCTGAGCGAGCGCACCGCCTCCGCGAGCCCGACGCGCCAGTTGGCGGCGCCCATTCGCCAGAAACCTGCAAACGCGGCGACATCCACCAGGTCGCGCACGCTCACGTCCGACCAGCGGTACCCCTCACGGGAGAAGGCGAGCACGGCGTTCGGTCCGGCATGCACCGCACCGTCGATCATCCGAGTGAGGTGGACTCCGAGGAACGGCAGGGACGGGTCCGGCACCGGGTAGATCAGGCCTCGAACGAGCGACCGCCGCGAGGGCGCGAGGTCGTAGTACTCGCCGCGGAAGGGGACGATGCGCGTCGGCGTCGGTACTCCGCTGTCGCGCGCGAGCCTGTCGCTATGCAGCCCCGCGCAGTTCACCACATGCCGTGCGACGAGGCTTCCGCCGGTGGTCTCGACGACCTGATCGCCCCGGTTCACGACGCGGAGAACGCGGATGCCTGTGCGGGCCTCGGCGCCCGCGGCCTCTGCCTCTTCCAGGAAGCGCCGGGACACCTCACGGTAGTCCACGACTGCCGTGTCGGGCACCCGGATCGCGCGCACGCACCGGACATGCGGCTCGACCTGACGCGCGCATGCCGCACTAAGCCTCTCGACCGCGATGCCACTCCGCTCGCCACGTGCGGCCAGCGCATCGAGTCGCTCGACTTCGGACGGGTCTGTGGCGACGATCAGCTTGCCGCATACGTCGTGCGCGATGCCTCTATCGGCGCAGAACGCGCGCATAGAGCGGTTGCCGGCCGTGCAGAAGCGGGCCTTGAGGCTGCCAGGGCGGTAGTAGATGCCGGAGTGGATCACGCCGCTGTTGCGGCCGGTCTGGTGCGCCGCAATGCCCGGTTCCTTCTCCAGCAGCAGCGCCCGCACGCCCGGGCGCAGGTGCACCAGGGACCAGAGCGTCGCCAGCCCCACGATGCCCCCGCCGACCACGACGAAGTCACAGGGCGCGGAGGGTGTTCGGGTTCTGGAAGGCGCCATGCGGAGGATGCCTCGTGCGGTCATACACGAGCCGGGGACGCGGAGAGCTCCGGTCGCCGCACAGCGGCACTATCGGCCGCCGCGCGCCAGCTCCCCATTGGGAGCGGTATCGGGTGCAGTGCTGCATGGCGCCCACGTACACGGACGATGCGCGCAGGCGCCACCAGACGGAGTGCGCAACTGACCCCTACGGGATGACGTCGAGGGGCATGTTCTGGAGCTCCTCCTCCGTCTGCGGCACCCGGAGGTCGCCGGCCTTGATCTTCGCGGCAATGGCATCGAGCCTGCTCAGTACGTCCGCTGGCACATCCTGACGCGTGAACCGCATCGGCGACAACCGCATTCCGTCCTCTTTGAGGCCGAGAACGCGCGTCCCGCTCTGCCACCGGTCCTCAGCGACTGAACGGATGGCCTCGAAGACGCCGCTGTCCACACCCTTCATCACGCTCGTGAGGATGCGCCCGGGGTGCAGGTCGTCCTGGTCGCGGTCGACGCCGATGGCGTAATAGCCGGGCCCGCGGTCGGCGACGGCCTTCAGGACGCCGAGGCCCGCCGTGCCGGCGGCCGCCATGACTACGTCAGCGCCCTCCTGAATGGCCTGGCGCCCAAGCTCGGCCCCCTTGCCCGTGTCACCAAAGTTGCCGACGTACTTCACCAGCACGCGGATATCCCGTCGCGCCGCCTTGGCTCCGGCGATGTAGCCCACCTGGAACCGGATGAGCGGCCCCCCCTCCTTGCCGCCGACGAAGGCGATCACGCCGGTGCGGGACATTCGGGCCGCCAGATACCCGGCAAGGAAGCACGCCTCGTGCTCCCGGAACTGGATCGCGACGCAGTTCGGCAGGTCCGGCGCATTGCCGTCGACGATCACGAAACGCGTGTTCGGGTAGCGCGGCGCCACGGCCTTCAGGGCGTCCTCCATCATGTAGCCGACGGCGACAACCACGTCGTTGCCTTGCTCGGCCAGCGTCGAGAGGTTGGTCTCGTAGTCCCTCTGCTCGCGACTCTCGATGTAGCGCGGCTTCCCCTCGAGCCGCAGCTCGCGGTAGGCGCGCTGCAGCCCCTCCCACGCTGAGGCGTTGAACGACTTGTCGTCGATGCCTCCCGTATCCGTCACCATCGCCGCGGAGAGCGACGTCCTCGTCGGCGCGCTGGCCGGGCCCCGCGGGTCCGATGGCCTGCCACAGCCGGTTGGGGCCAGGGCAGCGACGGCTAGGAGCGCCGCCGTCCAGAGACTCCGCTTCGGTACTCGGGTCATGTCGTGCTCCACCGTTCCTCTCGAGGCCCGCCAGCTAAGGGCGCAACTTGTGGATGGCGCGCCCTTCAACGTCAAGTGACGCCTCCATGATCGCCTCGGCGAGCGTCGGGTGCGCGTGCACCATCTCCATAAGCTCCTTCACGGTCGCCTCCAGCCGCATTGCCGCTACCGCCTCATGGATCAGGTCCGATGCATGGGGCCCGACGATGTGGACGCCGAGTATCTCCCCGTACTTGCGCTCGCTAACGATCTTCACCAGTCCGTCCTGCCGGTTCATGGCCATCGCCTTGCCCAGCGGACGGAACGGAAACTTGCCGACCTGGACCTCGTAGCCTGCCTCGCGCGCCTGTGCCTCTGTCATGCCGACCCAGCCGACCTCGGGGTCCGTGAAGACGGGGCTGGGCACGGTACGGTAGTCCATCGTGGCGTCGTGGCCCATCGCGTTCTCGGCAGCCACGATTCCCTGATGGGAGGCCACATGTGCCAGGGCGAGTTTGCCCGTGCAGTCGCCGATCGCGTAGACTCCGGGGATGGTGGTCTGCATCCGTTCGTTGACGACGATGCCCGGCTTGGCTACTTCAACGCCAGCCGTCTCCAGGCCAAGGTCCTCAACGTTCGGCCTGCGGCCGGCGCCCACGACGATGACCTCCGCCTCGATGGTAACGTCGCCCTTTTCGGTGGCCACAGTGGCAGAGAGCAGGCCGTTCCTCCGTTCCACCTTGTTGATGCGAGCGTTCGTGTGGCACTCGATGCCCTGCTTCTTCAAGGAGCGGCGCAGCTCCGCGCCGATCTCTGCGTCCGCCAGAGGGAGTATCTGTGGAAGCATCTCAACGACGGTGCACGTGCAGCCGAATCCCGAGTAGATGTAGGCGAACTCCAGGCCCACGGCTCCGGCGCCGATGAGCAGCATCGACTTCGGCACGGCAGTCGCCGTGAGCGCTTCGTTGCTCGTCCAGACGCCGTCGCCCTCGAGCCCCGGCACCGGAGGGATCACAGGGCGGGAGCCGGTCGCGAGGACGATGTTCCTGGCGGTGACGGTCTCCTGGGTCCCGTCGTCGGTGGTGATGGTGACGGTGGAAGGGCCAGCCAGCGTCGCGCGGCCGAGTTTGCGTGTGACCTGGTTCGACTTCAGCAGCGCCTCCACGCCCCCGCGGAGCGTCGAGACGACCTTGTCCTTGCGCTCCATGACCTTGGCGAAGTCAAAGCCGACCTCGCCGGTCCGAATGCCCATGCGAGACGCGTCTCGGACCGCATGCAGGCGCTCCACGCTGGCGATGAGGGTCTTGGTGGGAATGCAGCCCCAGTTGAGGCACACTCCGCCCCATTCCCTGGCATTCCGCTCCACGATGGCCGTCCTGGCACCGAGCTGCGCAGCGCGCACCGCGCAGACGTACCCGCCCGGCCCCGAGCCTATCACCAGCACATCCACGTCGTATGCCGTCGGCTGAGACATCGCCCTGTCCTCCGTGTGCTCCAGCGCTTCTATGGCCGAACCGTTCCGCGGCGCTCTGCCTGCCGCCGCGCCGGTGAGTCGGTCGTTGTTGCGGACCTGCGGGTCTTCCCGCGAGCCGCGAGCTCACGCCCGCGATCAGGTAGATCGATGAACCGCCGGACGATGGCGAACTCCCGGCGCCAGATGTGGCTCGTTGCCACGCCACCGGCGCCGGCAACGGTCTCGGCGGTGGAACCGGCTCCGGTGTAGATCGCGGCGTGCCCTGGGAAAACGAGGACGTCGCCGAAGCGCAGCTCGTCCGTCACCGCCATGCCTTCGCGTGCATCGGGCAGATGGCGTGAGCCGTGCGGCAGCTCGATACCAAGGGCGCCAAACACGCCCTTCACAAAGCCCGAGCAGTCGGCGCCCTCGCGCGTGGAGCCTCCCCATCGGTAGGGCACACCCATCCAGGCAGATATCTCCTGCGCGAGGGCGCGTGCCGCCGGGCTCGCAGGGCTAGCCTCGTCACCGAACCTCGCTCGCACAAAGCCGCCGTAGCCCATGCGCGCGTCCGGCGCCGCCCGCGGCTCGATGCGGCGGATGCCACCCGCGGTGCCAACCCAGGCGCCGTCACCGTCCGCGACTACGGTGACTGGGCGGATGCCGGGCTCGGCCCAAGGCAGATAGACCTCGGCTGTCCCCGCTTCCAGGTCGAGACGGAACACGCGACCTCCGAGCACCCACCACGCCGCCCCGCCCGCTGTCGAAACTGCCAGGCCCGCCGAGGGCGGTGGCATGCCCGCAGGCAGAGGCCGCGTACGTGGTTCGCTCTCGCCTCTGCGGAGCACCAGCGCCGCGACACCTTCCGCGCACACGGTGACGAGCGCGTCGGGGCTGAGGCCGAACGCGCCGCGGCGCGGCATGGCCTGCTCGACAGCGCCGCCGGGCGAACCAGGCGAGGCTCCAGGCTCGAACCTCAGCGCGGGCGCCGGGAGCGCACCGATCCGGCGCCAATCGCCAGCGCCGTCCGCCGCCCAAGCCAACAGCCACGGTGCTCCCGATGCGTCTCGGCGAGCGCCCAGAACGATAAGGCGATCGCCCCGCGAGGCCACGAACAGCGACGCTCCGGACAAGTCCGCAGCCGCCTCCGCCGACAGGGCGCCCTCGAAGCCAGTGACCTGGAGGCTGGACGGATCGACCACGAGCGCCCGCGCGGGCTGCACGCACCAGATGCGCCCGCGGGCATACAGCAGCGACCGCACCTCGGTGCCGGAC
>DATIKM010000024.1:0-50777 GCA_035477595.1 Chthonomonadales bacterium | reverse complement strand
AGGGTGGGCGATGACCCATTCCTCGCTGGCCCCCATGACGCTGGGTGGCGAGCCGACCGTGGTGTACTGCGGCAGCGGCGGTGTCGCAGGCATCTCTCTGCGTGACGGCCGCATCCTGTGGGAGACCGAGCAGTGGTTCATCCGTACCGCGATGGTCCCGACGCCGGTTGTTCTCCCGGGCAATCGCATCTTTTTGAGCGGGGGATACAACGCCGGTTCGCTGATGTTGCAGCTCGAACGCCAGGGCGGCAATTGGGTGCCCAGGGAGCTATTCCGGCTGCCGCCGCGCGTGTTCGGTTCCGACCAGCAGACGCCGATCTTCTATGAGGGATACATCTACGGAGTGAGGCCGGGCGGCGAACTGGTGTGCATTGACCTCAACGGAAACGAGCGCTGGTCGAGCGGCACCACGCGCAGGTTCGGCATCGGTCCGTACGTCATTGCGGACGGCCTGATCTTTGTAGTTAGCGACAATGGTACGCTGACGATGGTGGAGGCCAGACCGGACGCGTACCGGGAGCTGGCGACTGCGCGCGTACTCGCAGGGCCGGATGCCTGGGGCCCCATAGCTGTGGCCGGTGGGCGGATCATCGTGCGCGACATGCACCGCATGGTCTGCCTCGACCTAAGGGAGCGCTAGTATGGCCGAACCAGTTGACTTCGCTCGCAGCACGACTGGGAGACGCAACTTCCTCCGTACTGCCGCGCAGGGTGCCGCGGGCCTGATGGTGACAGCGCTCGCGGGATGCCGTATGGCAACCGGACCCGAGGGTGCGCAGGTCTCCGCGCCCGATGCGATGGCGGCGCTGCGGGAGGTGGACCCGAGCCTGGTGCGCTGGGTTGAGGATCGGCGAGTTGAGCTTCAGCTCGAGCGGATCCGCGCGTTCGCCATCGATGCGTCCGATACGGCTCTGGTGTGCGGCGATGGCCGGGTGCAGTGTCTCGATGCGAAGGGGCGCGAGGTGGCCGTTATAGACGCCGGTGGCGAGCCGCAGTGCGTGGCGGCAGATCACGACACGGTCTATGTTGGCCTCCGGGATCGCGTCGTGGTCTTCGACAGAGCCGGCACTCGGCGCGCGGAGTGGGGACCCCTGGGTGAACGGTGCCTCCTGACCGCTCTCGCTGCTTCGGGCAGCCTGCTGGCGGCTGCCGACTCCGGTGCTCGGCTGGTACACCTTCTCGATGGGAAGAGCGTTCGGTCGATTGGCGCCAGGGACGCAGCGCGGTCGCACCCGGGTCTGATCGTTCCGAGCCCTCACCTCGATGCGGTGTGGCGGCCCGATGGCCATCTGCTGGTAGCGAACTGCGGGATGCACCGGGTCGAAACGTGGACGAAGGCGGGTACCTTCGTCGGGGCATGGGGGTCTCCCAGCTGCGACCTTCATGGCTTCTGTGGTTGCTGCAACCCCACGGACCTTGCGCTCCTCGCGGACGGCGGGGTGGTGACCGCCGAGAAAGGCATCCCGCGGGTTAAGGTGCACAACGCGGACGGTTCCTTCCGCGAGGTCGTCGCGCCTCCGGATGCTTTCGATAGCGCAACCAACGGGCTCGACCTCTGCGTGAGCCGGGCTGGAGAGGTGGCAATACTGGACCCGCGGGCTCGGGCCATTCGGTGGTTCCGAGGTCTCGATACTGGGGCACGCGCGCATGGGTGAGACGATAGCGAGGCGAGGGGCCATCCAATGGCTGGCGCGCGTCGCCATCGCGACGGGGGCGCTCGGTGGCGTCGCGGCGCTCGTGTCGCGTCGAGGGGGGGCGTGTCCGACTATCGGACCGAAGTGCTCCACGTGTCGCCAGGCCGCCTCCTGTCCGGAGAAGCCCGGGCGTCTGACTTCGGCTGCGCTGGAGGGACCGCATGGCCCCCGGTGATGAGACGCGGTCCCGGCGCGAGTTGATCGTCGAGGGCGTTCGCACCACGTGCCTGATCGCCGCGAGCGGACTGATCGGCGGGCTGGCCTCCCGACCCGCTCGCGCCGGTACGGTGTGGCAGATCGATCCTACCCGGTGCTCCCATTGCGGCAAGTGCGCGACCGAGTGCGTGATCGACCCATCGGCAGTGAAGTGCGTGCATACCTACGAGATCTGCGGATTCTGCAAGCTGTGCTTCGGGCTCCTGCTAGACAAGCGAACCGGGAACACGCCTGCCGCCGAGGATGTCCGGTGCCCCACCGACGCGCTCCGCACGACGTTCCTTGAGCACCCGTACTACGAGATCTTCGTCGTCGAGCCCCTGTGCATCGGCTGCGCGAGGTGTGTCAAGGGCTGCGAGATGTTCGGCAACGGGTCGCTCTACCTCCAGATCCGGCACGACCGGTGTGTGAACTGCAACCAGTGCGCGATCGCCAGCGCTTGCCCTGCGCAGGCCATTAAGCGCGTGCCCGTCAGCCAACCCTACTACCGGAGAGGGGTCCGCTGAGCGCATTCGCCAGGACGCGGCAGCTACTCGCGACGGCGGCGCTCGCGGTCGCGTCCGTCTGCGCGCGCGCTGAGGAGCAGAAGAAACAGCCGCCGCCCCAGTTTTCGGGCGACTACCAGTTGCCCGTCACCCCGGCTCCGAACCCGAGGCCCGACCTCTTCAACACGATCGATGTCGTCCTCCTGGTCGTGGTCATGGCCCTCGCGGCATACTACGTGCTGGGTCGCCGCTCTCGCCGCGAGGCCTGGGTGCTGGTGCTGTTCTCAGTCCTCTACTTCGGCTTCTACCGGGCAGGCTGCGTCTGCTCCGTCGGGTCCATCCAGAACGTGGCACTGGCCGCAGTGACGCCAGGATATGCGCTTCCGTTCGCCGCGGGAGCGTTTTTCATCCTGCCGCTGGTCTTCGCGCTCTTCTTCGGGCGTGTGTTCTGCGCCGCGGCGTGTCCGCTCGGTGCTCTGCAGGACCTCGTACTGCACCGCCCGAAGCGCGTGCCGGGGTGGCTTGATCACTCACTGAGCGTGCTGCCCTACATCGTCTTGGGCGTCGGCGTCCTGCTCGCGGCGACCGGCAGCATGTTCCTGGTGTGCGAGTACGACCCGTTCGTCGGGTTCTACCGGCTGTCTGGCCCGATTGGCATTCTGATCTTCGGCGGCGTTCTGCTGGCTATCGCTACGGTGGTCGGGCGTCCGTATTGCCGGTATCTGTGTCCCTATAGCGTGCTGCTGCGGTGGTGCTCGAGTCTCGCCCGCTGGCGCGTCCGGGTGACGCCGGATGAGTGCGTGCAGTGCCACCTCTGCGCGGATGCATGCCCATTCGGCGCCATCAAGCCGCCGCAGGCCGAGCGCGTTGGGGTGAACTACCGCCGCGAACGGTCCAGTCTCTCGAAGCTCCTTGTTGCACTGCCGGTCGTCGTGGCTCTGGGCGCCTACGGAGGGTGGCTGGCGGGCCCGGCGCTCGCTCGCACTCACCACGCAGTGCGCACAGCGGACAGGCTGTGGCAGGAGGACCGTGGGCTGGTTCGTGGCACTACCGACGAGACTACGGCGTTCCGTCGTCTTGGCGAGCCCTATGGGGCGGCCTATGCCAGGGCGGTCGCGGTTCGCCGCCAGTTCAGCTGGGGGTCGGCCACGCTGGGGGCATGGTGTGCGCTCGTGATCGTGCTCAAGCTCGCAGCCCTGCGACGTCGCCGCACCCGCGTCGACTACGAGGCGGACGCATCGGCGTGCGTCGCCTGCGGGCGGTGTTTCGCCTCGTGTCCCGTGGATCTGGCCAGGAAGACTGGGCAGCCTGTGGAACTGATCCTGGAGCGGAGGGCCTCGGGATGACCATGCCAAGCCCCAACCCCGCGAGCCCTGTGGGTGACCCGATCGCGCGGGCAGCGGGTCGAACCGCCGCGGTGGCCGGAGTGTACTGCATCGTTGTGCTTGCCCTGTTACTGGCCAATGCGGTGGCAAGCCTGACCGCCGACCCGCTGCGGGCACACCGCCTGACCGCCATGCAGGTGGAGCTCAACCGTACCCCGCGCAACGAGACGCTTCGCCAGGACCTGCGCCGGCTCGATCACGCGATCCGCATCGAGTACTTCCGTGGACGCGCGTTTGCGGTCCGAGGCGCGTTCCTGCTTGCCGGCGGCGTCGCGGTCTTTCTTCTGGCGCTAGAGATCGCTCGGCGCCGGAGGGGTACGGCGCCGGTGCCGCGGCCGGATGCGCCGGACCAAGCCTGGGCGGATTCGCTGGTGGCGCGGCGGTCGGTCACCGTGCTGGCCGTCGGCCTGGGCGCGACGCTCCTGGTTCTCGTGGTCTTAGGGAGGCACGACCTGTCCGCCGAGTACGCGCGTCAGGCGGACGCAGGGTGGGCGATGCCGCGTCGTGCGCAGGCGGTCACGGGAGCGGCCGTGCCGGTAGTCACCGCGCCTCCACCGGGTGCCATCGCTGGGGGCCTGCCGCCTCTAGCCGGTCCGGGCGTCGCTGCCGGCGCCGTGCCGGCCGCGCTGCCGGGGCCCGCGACTCCCGTCGGTGGCCTGCTGAGCCCGGGCGGAACGACGCTGCAGCCATTGCCGGTTCCGGCTCCGGCGGCCGGAGCGGCGGCCACTCCCCGCCCTGGCCCCGCCGCGCTGGCAGGGGCGCCCGTCGCTCTGGCGCCTATCGTGATGGCGGGCGCCGAGCGCGAGTGGCCCCAGTTCCGTGGTCCCGGAGGCACCGGGGAAGCAACCGGCGCGGCTCCGCCCGTAGAGTGGGATGGCGCCTCCGGCAGGGGAGTGGTCTGGAAGACAGCCGTGCCACTCCCGGGCCACGGCTCACCGATCGTGTGGGGTGACCGCGTGTTTGTGGCTGGCGCCGACAGGACGAGGAGAGAGATATACTGCTTTTCCGCCAGCGATGGCAGGTTGCTCTGGCGGCGCGCTGTACCGCCTCGGCAGGGCGGTGGAGAGGTCAGAGTCTTCTCCGGCTCCACCCACGCTCCAGCCACCATGGTGACGAACGGGCGCATGGCGTTCGCCATCTTCGTGGATGGCGTGATCGCGGGTGTCGACATGAACGGCACGCTAGTGTGGACGCGCGACCTCGGCCCGCTTGACAACAACTACGGTCATGCGTCCTCGCTGGTGATGTATGGGAACGGCGTCATAATTCAGCTCGACCAGGGCATGGCTCCAGAGGACGGCAGGTCACGGCTTCTCGCACTGGATGCCGCGACTGGCAATACGGTCTGGGAGGTCGCCAGACCGGTGTCCAGCTCCTGGAGCACCCCGGTGCTCGTGCGGGCGGGCGCGCGCGAACTGCTTATCACTGCAGCCAAACCGCTGGTGATCGCGTACGATCCGCGATCGGGCACCGAGGTATGGCGCGCCGAGGTGCTAGGGGGGGAGGTGGCGCCCGCGCCCACGTTCGGCTCAGGTCTTGTGTACGCGGTGAACCTGGGTGCGAACCTCGCGGCCATCAGGCCGGACGGGAGCGGCAACGTAACGGGGACCCACATCGCCTGGCTGGGTCAGGAGAACCTGCCGGACATCGTGAGCCCGCTGTACAGCGAAGGCCTGCTGTTCCTCTGCACGAGCGACGGGACGATCACGTGCTTCGATGCCAGGACCGGCACAAAACTGTGGGAGCACCATCTCGACAAGCCGGTCAGCTCGTCGCCCGTGGTGGCTCAGCGTCGGGTCTACCTGACCGACACCGAGGGCCGCACGATCGTGTTCGAGGTGGCCCGGGAGTTCAGGCGCTTGGCGGCGAACTCCCTCGGGGAGCCCGTTCACGCGACGCCCGCGGTTGTGGGAGAGCGCATCTTCATGCGCGGCGAGAGGCACCTGTTCTGCCTGGGGAAGTGATGGGGACCGGCGTGAGCGACCGAGCGACGATCGAAACGCGGACCGGAGTCTCGGCGCCGTTGCCCCATGGCGCTGAGGTGAGTCCCGAGGGCTTCGTGGACCGGATGGTGGAGCGTCTCGGCCCAGATCGTGGGAACCTGATCCCGTTCCTCCAGGCCCTTCAGCAGCAGTTCCGCTTTCTGCCTGACCGTGCGCTTCGCCGCCTCGTCGAGATAACGCCCATCCGCGCTGCCGACATCGACGGGGTCGCCTCGTTCTACAACCAGTTCCGCCGCAAGCCCGTCGGTAAGCATCTGATCAGTGTGTGCCACGGGACTGCGTGCCACGTGAAGGGCGCTCAGCTGATCACCGACGCGCTGCGCCGGCGGCTGAAGCTTGGGGGCGAGGAGGACACCGACACCGACGGCGTCTTCACTATCCAAAGCGTAGCGTGTCTCGGCTGCTGCACGTTGGCGCCCGTGATGGAGATCGACGGGGTGACCTACGGCCGGCTGGTTGCCCAGAAGGCTCCCGAGGCGCTGGACGACTTTCTGCGCCGCGCCCAGCTCGGTACCACCGAGCGCGTCGTCGACCTCGAAGTTGAGCGCAAACCGGGGCTGGCGGAGATCCGGCTCGGGGTCGGTTCCTGCTGTGCAGCAAGCGGCGCGCTGCAGGTGCGCGACGCTTTCGACGCGGCCATCCGAGACTTGCGGGCACCTGCGGTCGTACGCGCGGCGTCCTGCAGCGGCATGTGCCATCGCATTCCCCTGGTCGAGGTCGTCCAGGACGGCGGCCAGCCTGCCGCCTACGCTGGCGTATCCCTCGAGCGCGTCGATGCCATCGTGCGCAGGCACTTTGCGCCGCAGGGGCTACTCGGCCGAGTCAGAACGGCGTGGACGAGCGCTGTCGAGCGGCTGCTCTCCGATGGAGCCTGGGAGCCCGTGACACGCTACGCCGTGGACACACGTGACCCCGAGGTCAGTGCGTTCTACGGCCCGCAGGTCCGCATCGCGATGGAGCACAGCGCTGCGCTTGATCCCCTCGATCTCGGCGACTACGTGGCCCATGAGGGCTTCCGCGCGCTCCAGTCCGTGCTGGAATCCGGCGATCCCAGCGCCGTCATCGAGACGGTGAAGCGGTCAGGGCTGCGCGGCCGGGGCGGCGCAGGCTTTCCCACGGGCCTGAAGTGGGAACGGGTGCGAAGTGCCGCAGGCGACAAACGCTACATCATCATGAACGGCGACGAGGGAGATCCGGGCGCCTTCATGGACCGCATGCTGCTCGAGTCGTTTCCCTACCGGGTGCTCGAGGGCATGGCGATCGCTGCGTACGCCGTCGGCGCCCATGAGGGCGTGCTCTACATCCGGACGGAGTACCCGCACGCGCTTCGGCACATCCGCGAGGCGATCCGGCGCTGCGAGCAGCGCGGGGTCCTGGGCGACTCGGTCTGTGGCTCAACGTTCGCGCTGCGGCTGCGCGTCATGGAGGGGACCGGCGCCTTCGTCTGCGGCGAGGAGACCGCCCTCATCGCGTCGGTCGAGGGGAGGCGCGGTACGCCCTCGGTGCGCCCTCCGTACCCGGCGGAGCGAGGGCTCTGGGGGCAGCCGACCTGCATCAACAACGTTGAGACCTACGCGATGGTCCCCTGGATCGTGCGCCATGGCAGCGACGCCTTCGCGGCCATCGGAACCGAGCGCAGCAAGGGTACCAAAGTCTTCGCGCTGTCCGGCCGAGTCCGGCGCGGTGGCCTGATCGAAGTTCCAATGGGCGTTACGCTGCGGCAGGTCGTTGAGGAGATCGGCGGCGGAGTGGCCGACGGCATGCGCTTCAAGGCGGTGCAGGTGGGCGGGCCGTCCGGCGGCTGCATTCCGGCGGAGATGGCGGATACGCCCGTCGACTACGAGGCGCTCGTGGACGCGGGCGCCATCATGGGGTCCGGCGGTCTCGTCGTTCTCGACGACCGCGACTGCATGGTGGACATCGCGACCTATTTCCTCCGCTTTACCCAAGGCGAATCGTGCGGCAAGTGCACCTTGTGCCGCGTGGGCACGCGGCGCATGCTGGAGATTCTGGAGCGCCTGCGTAGCGGGGAGGGCAAGCGGAGCGATCTGGTCTCGCTCGAGGAGCTCGCGGGGCAGGTTCGTCTTGGAAGCATCTGTGGGCTCGGGCAGACGGCCCCGAACCCGGTGCTATCCACGCTGCGCTACTTCCGTGACGAGTACGAGGCCCATGTCGACGGGCGATGCCCCGCCGGGCGGTGCCCGAAGCTGGTCCGTTACGTGATCAGCGATGCGTGTATCGGCTGCACGCGTTGCGCTCAGGCATGCCCGGTCGATGCTATCGCGCTGCGGCCGCTCGAGCGGCACGAGATCGACGACGTCCGGTGCACGCGCTGCGATGCGTGCCGCATCGCCTGTCCGGCAGGCGCGGTGTCGGTGGAGTAACGCACAATGCGAGTTCACATCCACACGGACCTTGAGGGTGTATCGGGCATCGATCGCGCCGAGATGATTGATCGGGACGGGGAGGAGTTCGGCCGCTGCCGGGAACTGCTCATGGGGGACGTCAACGCGGCGGTTGAGGGTGCGTTCGAGGGCGGGGCATCCGATGTGGTGGTGCTCGACAGACACGGTGGAGGTGCCAACTTCCTGCTCGATCGCCTCGATGCGCGTGCGGTCGTTGACAGCAGCCCGAACGGCAAGTGGTGGGGCAGTCTGGACGCCACGGTGGACGCCACGTTCTTCGTTGGCGCTCACGCGATGGCTGGGACGATGAACGGGTTCCTCGATCACACGATGTCGAGCGTCCACTGGTACGAGTGTCGCATCAACGGCAGGCCGACTGGCGAGCTCGGATTGTGGGCCGTGGTTGCGGGCCACTTCGGAGTGCCGCTCACCATGGTCAGCGGCGACCAGGCGGCTTGCGTTGAGGCGCAGGCGTTCTTTCCTGGCGTCAGCACCGCGGAGGTGAAGCGCGGAGTCGGCCGCAACAGGGCCGTGGCCATGCCACTCGAGGAGGCTCGGACGCGGATCCGCGCGGCCGCTGCCGACGGCGTGCAGGCAGGCGAGCGAGCCCGCCCCTACCTACCGATCGCGCCCTTGGAGTGCGAGCTCCATTTCACGCGGTCCGACTACGCCGACGATGCCGCGCAATGGCCGGGCGTGGAGCGCACCGGAGCGCGAGTGGTTCGCTGGCTTGCCTCGGACAGGCTGCGGGTGATCCCGTGGTAGGCGCCACCGGCGAGCGGAAGAGGGGGGCGTGTTGCCGGACCTGACGATCGACGGGCGTACGCTGTCCGCGCCGGCCGGCACCACGGTGCTGGTGGCCGCGCGCTCGCTCGGCATCGAGATTCCGACGCTGTGCCACCTGCCAGGCCATCCGGCGCAGGCCTCCTGCCTCGTCTGCCTGGTGAAGGTTGAGGGGCGCTTGCGGCTGGCGCCATCGTGCGCGATGCCCGTTGAGGAAGGGATGGTCGTGCGCACCTGCGGCGAGGACGTACTGGCCGCTCGGCGCACCGCGATCGAGCTGCTGCTGAGCGACCACCTCGGCGACTGCATCGGGCCGTGCCAGAGCGTCTGCCCTGCGCAAATGGACATCCCGACGATGGTGCGACACATCTCCGCAGGACGCATGCGCGAGGCGCTGGTCACCGTCAAGGAGACGATCCCTCTGCCGGCGACGCTGGGACGCATCTGCCCGGAGCTGTGTGAGAAGGGCTGCAGACGCGCGGCCCATGATGGCGCCGTAGCGGTGTGCAAGCTCAAGCGCTTCGTGGCGGACGAGGACCTCGCATCGGGAGACCCGTACCTTCCCGAGAGAGCTCCGGCGACCGGCAAGCGCGTGGCGATCGTCGGGTCGGGTCCCGCGGGGCTCTCGGCCGCCTACTACCTACTGCAGCTCGGCCACGCGTGCGTGTTGCTCGACGAACGCGACGAGCCCGGCGGCGCGCTCCGCCATGGTGTGCCGGAGCATGTCCTCCCACGCTCGGTTCTGGATGCGGAGATCGACCTGATCTGCCGCCTCGGCGCCGAACTGCGGCAGGGCGTTCGTGTCGGCGTTCACGTTTCGCTGGACGAGCTGCGCGCGGAGTACGACGCGGTGCTGCTGGCAACGGGTAACGTCGCGACCGCGGCCCCTCCGCCGGGTGTGCCGCTCGACGGCAAGGGAGTTCGCGCGCATCGGGAGACGATGCAGACGGACCTTGCTGGTGTGTTTGTGGCCGGCTCTGCGCTGGCGCCGACGCGCCACGCAGTGCGGTCGGTGGCCGACGGCCGAGCGGCAGCCCACGCCATTGGCAGGCACATCAGCGGCGAGCGTCCGGAGCGTCCGTCTCGTGAGTTCAGCGTGCGTGTGGGACGTTTGGACGCGGACGGTGTGCGCCCCTACCTGCCCATGGGCTCACCGGCGCCGCGCAAGGACCCCGCCGACGGCGACGCTGCAGGCTATGCGCGGGGTGAGGCGGTCGAGCAGGCGAGCCGTTGTCTCCACTGCGAGTGCGCGGTTACCGCCGACTGCCATCTGCGGCGGCTGGCGATGGAGTATGAAGCCCAACCCGGGCGTTACCGTGGCGAGAAGCGCGCGTACAGCCTGGACACGTCGAACCCAGAGGTCATCTTCGAGCCTGGCAAGTGCATCGCCTGCGGCCTCTGCGTCCGCATCGCTGCGGAGGCGAGCGAGGAACTCGGCCTCACGTTTGTGGGCCGCGGTTTTGCTGTGCGCACTGCAGTGCCCTTCCAGGGGACCATGGCGGAGGGGCTGCGCAGGGCGGCTCTTGCATGCGCGGATGCGTGCCCAACGGGGTCGATCGTGCGTCGCGCGGAGCCGGACCCATGAGCATGGCGGCAGTGGAGGTGCGCTCTGTGTCCCGATGGCTGGGAGGTCGCCAGATCCTGGCTGACGTGAGCTTCGACGCCATGCCGGGCGAGACACTGGCCATCGTGGGACCGTCGGGATCGGGCAAGAGCACGCTGCTGAACATCGTGGGCGGGCTGGATAGAGCGGACACCGGCTCCGTCTGCGTCGGCGGAGCCGATGTCGGCGCTCTCAGCGGGTCCGCACTGAGCCTGTACCGAGCGACGTCGGTCGGTTTCGTCTTTCAGGAGCACGTGCTGCTGCCGCAGCTGACCGGACTCGAGAATGTACTCCTGCCGTCGCTGGCCTCGCGGCAGCGGCCTGAGGCCAAGCGCGCTCTGGAGCTTCTCGCGTCGCTGGGCGTCGAGGGTGTGCGAGACGCGTTCCCGGCCACGATGTCGGGCGGTGAGCGCCAGCGCGTGGCAGTGGCGCGTGCGCTGATCAACGGTCCTCGCGTCCTCCTCTGTGACGAGCCCACGGGCAACCTCGACTCGGCGTCCGGGTCGGCGGTGGTGGATCTGCTCCGCGGCGCCGCCGAGAGCCGGGGCGTCTGCGTGCTCCTGGTGACTCACAACCACGAGCACGCGGCGCGCATGTCGCGCGTCATGGAGCTCCGCGATGGTCGCCTCGCGAGCTGACTTCTTCCCCTTGGCCCCCGTGGCCGCGGCGGTCCACCGATGACCTTCGCTCGCCTGGCGCTCCGCGGCGTTGTCCACCGCTGGCGCGCCCTCGCGCTCCTCGGTTCCGCCTCGGCGGTTGCCTCCGCGGTCGTAGTTGGCTCGCTCGTCGTGGGGGACTCAGTCCGGTCGAGCCTGCGGCAGATCGCGCTGGGCCGCCTCGGCGACACCCATCTGGCGGTGAGCACGCCCAGGCACTTCCGGGCCGGCCTTGCGGACGAGCTTCACGGCAGTCTCTCCGGCCGGGCACCCGTCGCGGCCCTGTGGCTCGCACCGGCCGCCGCCTACGCGCCCGGGTCCGGCACCACAGCCGCTGACGCACACGTGGTCGGTGTCGACGAGGGATTCGCCCAGATCGCCTGGCCCGGTGTGGCCCCTCTGCCCCATGGCCGCAGCGCCGTGGTTGGGCCGGTGCTCGCACGCGACTTGGGGCTGCGCGTGGGCGACGAGGTCCTGCTGACCGTGGCGCGGCCAGGTCTGGCCGCACACCACACGCTGTTCGCGCGCAGGGGACGCGGCGATGCCGCGGTCACGCTCCGGCTGGAGGTCGGGTCCATCGCGCCGGACGTGCAGGCGGCGCAGTACGCCCTCGACGGCAACCCTGCGACCCGCCGCAACGTTTTCGTGGACCGCCGCACACTCACCGCGGCGCTTGGACGGCCTGACGTGGCGAACACGCTCGTCCTTGGCGGTGGCGCATCTCGCGAGGAGGTAGTGGCCGCGCTTCGCGAGGTTGCGCGCCCGGAGGACCTCGGCCTCACGGTGAGGGTCGTCGGCGCATCCGTCACCATCGGGTCTTCGGCCGTGGCGCTGCGTGAGCCGGAGGTCGGCACGGTGGTGTCCGCCGCCGAACAGGCGGGTGCCGCGTTGGAGCGCGTGTCCGTGAACCTCGCAACGGGTGTCCGCAACGAGCGGACTGGCGGCGAGGCGGCGTACGCGGTGGTCGCATTTGTAGAAGGAGCGGCGGCTCCGGCGGCCAACGACTGGGTGGCGCGCGACATCGGCGCCAGGTCCGGTGACGCGCTCCTGCTGCGCTATCTCGTGCCGCGTCCCGATGGCGGTTACGCAACGCGCGAGACGCGGGTACTGCTCGGAGCCGTCGCGCCGATGCGCGGGGACGCCGCCAATCCGGCTCTCGCTCCCGAGTTCGAGGGGGTGACGGCTGCACGACGCATCGCGGACTGGGACCCGCCGTTCCCCGTGGACAAGAGCCGCGTCACGGCGCGCGACGAGGAGTACTGGCGTCTCTACAGGGCCGCGCCGCGCCTGCTGTTGCCCGAATCCGTGCTGCGCGAGATGTGGAGCCCGGAGGGCGCCGCGCCCTCGGACTGGATCACGGGACTGCGCCTGCGCCCGCGGGACGGTGATGCGGGCGCCCTTGCCGCTGCGATGACGGCAGCGCTCGGGCGGTCCGCCGCCGCGCCGGGCTCGCTGGTGGCCGTGCGCGATGTGCGGGAGAGCGTGCTGCGCTCCGCGCAGGGCTCCACGGAGTTCTCGGGCCTGTTCCTAGGGCTCGGCATCGTACTGATCATCGCCTCGCTGCACCTGACCCAGCTTCTCATGCGTCTGCAATGCGACCGGCGCGCTCGCGAGGTGGGCCTCCTGCTGGCCGTGGGAATGCGGCCGCGCGCGGTGCGCGCTCTCCTCGTCGTCGAGGGGGCAGTCGCCGCGGCGGCCGGCTCCGTAGCTGGGGCGGTCGGCGGGGTGGCCTACGCCGCGTGGGTTGTCGGGCTCTTGAGGACGCAGTGGCTCGACGCGATCCGAGTGGAGCATCTCGCGCTGGACGTTGCGCCAGGGACGGTGATGGCCGGCGTCGCGGTGGGCATCGTCCTCGGTCTGCTCTCACTCGCGGCCGGCTCCGCGGCAGTTGTCCGGCGCTCCGCCGTCGGACTGCTGCGTGGCGCCCATCCGGAAGCGAGTGCCTGCCGCCGGTCGGGACGACGGCTGGCTCCGGCCGTTCTCCTGTGCGTTCTGGGCCTCAGCTTCGTGGCCGCCGGGTCCGCGCGATGGGTCGACCCTGTCGGCGCGTTCTTCGGCGGAGGCGCCTGCCTGCTGGCTGCCGGCCTGGCGGCGGGACGGGCCCTGCTTGCCGCATCCCTTCGCGCCGACGGTGCGGCGCCAAGTGTCTGGCGACTGGCGCGACGGAATGCGGCGATCCACGGGGGACACAGCCTGGCAGTCGCCGCCACGGTGGCGGCATCCGCCTTCGTGGTGGTCGCCGTGGCGGCCAATGTTCGCGATGCAGGGGCCCTCGACACCTCGGCGCGTGACAGCGGAAGCGGCGGCTTCGAGCTGGTGGCCGTCTCGGCGGTGCCTCTCCCGAACGGCATGGATACCCCTGCCGGCCGGCGGGCTCTCGGTTTCACGCCCGAGGAGGAGCTGGCCCTGAGTGGCGCGACGGTAGTCGCGATGTCGATGGCCGAGGGCGACGATGTGAGCTGCCTCAACGTGTCCAGGCCGGTGCAGCCTCGCCTGATCGGCGTTCCGCAGGCGCTCATGCAGCGCGGCGGCTTCCGCCTGGCCACCGCCAGGGGAGCTGCGGATGGCTGGGAGGCGCTCACGCAGCGTGCTGCCGAAGGCGAAGTCCCTGCCTTCGGGGACGCGGCGAGCGTGCAATGGACTCTGCGCTCTGGGTTGGGCGGGACTGTTCCGGCACAGGACGGCTCCGGTACGGAGCGGGCTCTGCGGATAACAGGTGTGCTGCCAGGGAGCATCTTCGCAGGTGAGTTGCTGGTGTCCGCCGAAAACCTAATGGGGATGTTCCCGGCGGCCGGCGGCCCACGCTACTTCCTGATCGATGCGCCCGACGGCCAAGCCGACGCTACGGCGTCGGCCCTGCGCCGCGCCGTCGGCGACCTCGGTGTGTCGGTGCGTACGACACGCGAGGTGCTGGCCGACTTTGGCTCTGTGCAGAACACCTACCTCGCGATGTTCGGCGTACTTGGGGGGCTGGGCGTTCTGCTCGGGACGCTGGGACTGGCGACGGTGGTCGCGCGCAACGCGGTGGAGCGCAGGCAGGAGCTGGCGGTGCTCACCGCCCTCGGCTTCCGAAGGAGCTCGCTGGCCTTGCTGCTGGCGGCGGAGCACGCGGCGCTGCTGATGGGAGGTCTGGCGTTGGGCGCCGCATCGGCGCTCGTGGCCGTCTTGCCCCAGGTCGCAGCCATGGGGGTCGGCGCCCACTGGGGCGCTGTGGTCGCCTGGCTGATCGGAATCGGGGCGACGGGACTGGTCGCCTGTGCGGCCGGCGGCGCCCTCTCAGTGCGCGGCCGGCTGATCGATGCCTTGCGGTCGGAATAGCGCGGGTGCGGCGGCACGCACCCCGCGGGGAGGGAGTGCGTCCGATGCCAGTGGGCACGAACCGGCGGCGGATCGCGGTCGCGGCGGTTGGGGCGACAGCGCTGATGGCGGCGTTGATGGTGTGCGCCGGAGCCGCGCGCAGCCCGTCTGCCGGGGTCTACCGCTCCCCCACGGATGCCGCGTTCTCGCCGGACGGCTCGCGGCTTGCAGTGGCCGATGAGACAGCCGGCGAGGCTGTGCTGATCGACCCACGAACGGCGCGGGTCGTCGGCCGGTTCGCCGCTCCTGGAGCATCTGGGGTTGCCTTCGGCCGGGACGGACGAACGCTGTACGTGGCGGCCAGGGACGCCGGCGCCCTGCTGGCGATCGACACGCGGTCGCGCACTACGCGCAGGCTCGTCGCGTGCGCGGGCCCGGTGCAGGTGGCGCTGGCACAGCGCCGGGGCATCGCGCTCGTTGCGGACATGGACCGCCATCAGGTCGTGGTGGCGCGAACTACCGACGGGCGGGTGCTGGCACGACTGGATGCGGGTGCTGAACCGTTTGGGCTGGCGGTTGCTCCCGACGAGAGCGTGGCCGTCGTCAGCCCGTTGCGGCCAGACGGCGACGCGCTGCGGCCTGAAAACGCCGCCAGCGTGCGGATCGTCGACCTGGAGCGCCTGCGGGTAGCGGCCGTAGTGGGTCTTCCCGCCGGGTCGACCATCCTGCGAGACGTGGCGATTTCGCCTGACGGCCGCTGGGCCTATGTCGCGCACGTCCTGGGGCGCTTCAACCTGCCCACCACCCAGCTCGATCGGGGATGGGTGAACACGAACGCGCTCAGCATCATCGACCTGCGGGCCCGGAAGCGCTACGCCACGGTGCTTCTGGACCACCCGAGCGAAGGCGCCGCCGATCCGTGGGGACTGGCGCTCGCGCCAAACGGCTCGACTGCCTGGGTCACACTCTCGGGCGTCCACCAGATTGCCCGGCTCGACCTGCGCGAGCTGCATCGCCTGATGGAGGGCAACGTTCGGCCCGGCACGCCTGCTGCGGTGGACTCCGCGGAGTTTCGGCACACGAGTCTGAACACATGGCTGGAGATCCGCAGAGACAGGGCGAAGCGTGAACTGCTGACCGATGATCTGACGGCGCTGCATCTGGCCGAGGTCATCGAGCGGACGCCGCTGGCCGCGCGCGGTCTGCGCGGGATCGCGGTCTCTCCGGACGGCCGCACACTGGCGGCGACGGCTTACTTCTCGGGACAGGTGCTCCTCTGCGATGCGCGGCGCCCCGCGCGGGCCCGCAGCGTGAGCCTGGGACCGGCGCGCAGGCCGGACGCCGTGAGGCGTGGAGAGGAGGTCTTCCACGACGCGACCCGCTGCTTCCAGCACTGGCTGAGCTGCGCGACGTGTCACCCGAGCGGGCGCGCTGATGGCCTCAACTGGGACCTTCTGAACGACGGGATGGGCAACCCTAAGAATTCACGTTCGCTCGTTCTGGCCTACCAGACGCCACCCATGATGTCGCACGGCGTGCGCGACACGATGGAGGTCGCCACGAAGGCAGGCTTCCGCTTCATCCTCTTCCGCGAGCCGAACCCGCGTGACCTTGCTGACACGGAGGCCTACATCCGGTCGCTGCGCCCGCGGAGGAGCCCCTACCGCAGGGCAGACGGTTCCCTCAGCCCCGCTGCCCGCCGTGGCAAGGCGCTGTTCGAGGACCCGAAGGTCGACTGCTCACGGTGCCACCCGGCCCCGCTCTTCACCGACCTGCGCGCATACGACGTCGGCACGCGCGGACCGCTCGACACCGGCAGCCTGTTCGACACGCCAACGCTCCTGGAGACATGGCGAACGGGTCCGTTCCTGCACGACGGTCAGGCGCGCACGATGGAAGAAGTGCTAACACGCTTCAATGCGAAGGACCAGCACGGCCGCACGAGCCACCTGACGCGCGAACAGGTGCGCGACCTGGCCGAGTACGTGCTCTCGCTCTGAGGAAGTCGCAGCACACGGAGGCCATTGTGATGCCCAAGGGGCTTCTGATCGCGGCATTGGCGGCGACGCTCGCTCTGGCGGTGTCGGCCGTGGCAGTGCGGCCCGACTTCCGTGGAGGGGTCAGCACCGAGCGTGCGCGGCAGATTGAGGAAGACTGGCTCAAGCAGGAGGCCGCGCGCGCGCCGATGCGCACGGCTGACGACGCTTACGGCGGCTGTGACGGGGTGCGCACCGGAAGCTGGGGCTTCCACACTGGGCATGACAGCGACCCGTGGTGGCAGGTCGACCTGGGGGAGGTCCTGCCTCTCGACCGCGTGGTCATCTTCAATCGCTGTGACGCAGCCGACCGCGCCAACGACATTGTGGTCCGCGTCTCCGACGACGGGCGCGCATGGCGCGACGTGTACGCGCACCAGGGCGGCACCTTCTATGGCGCGACGGATGGAAAGCCTCTGGTGGTGGCGCTCGGCGGGGCCGCTGCTCGCTTCGTCCGCGTGGCTCTGCCCGGAGGACCGCGCTTTCTGCACCTCGACGAGGTGGAGGTCTACGCGTCGGCACGGCCCGCTGAGAACGTCGCCTTGCGGCGTCCCGCCGACCAGAGCAGCCTGAGCGCGTGGTCCGTGAGGCACAATCCGGTGGGTCCTGGGGGAGTCCCGCCCATCGGCGAGACGGTGCAGCGCGGACGCCGCCTGCTGGTCGACTTGCGCAACATGGGCGCGCCGGTTGAGCGGGAGGCGGAGGCGCTCGAGGCGGCAGCGCGCATGGCAGAGCGGTTGCCGCCCAACGCCCCGGAGGAGGCGCGCCGGGCAGCCTACTTCCGCGTGCGCTGGGCCATCCGGCGCCTTGCCTTCGCGAACCCTCTGCTGTCGTTCGGCGACCTGCTGTTCGTGAAGCGCCAGCCGGGCAGCTTCAACCATATGTCCGATCAGAACTACGGCTGGTGGTCGCGGCCCGGAGGCGGCCTCTTCACGCTGTCCGGCTGGCGCGAGGACCGGCCGGTGGCGCGCAGCCTCACGGCGGATATGCCTGTCGGGAGCTTCATGTCACCGGACATCTCGTATGACGGCACGCGCGTCCTCTTCGCATACTGCCGGTTCTACCCACATGTGGCGGGCATCGAGAACAAGGTGGCCAAGGAGAACATCCCAGAGGATGCGTTCTACCATCTCTACGAGGTGCCCCTGCGCGGCGGCCGGCCCACGCGTCTGACGCACGGGCGGTACGACGACTTCGACGGTCGCTATCTGCCCGACGGCGGCATCGTCTTCCTCTCGACCCGTCGCGGCCAGTATATGCAGGGCACACCCGTCCAAGGGGCGCAGACGCTCCGCGCGGACCTGCCCGACAGCTACGTCCGGTGCGGCGGCGACAACCTCCGGCCCGTCGCGGTCTACACGCTGCACCGGATGGACCGCGGCGGCACGAACCTGCGGCCACTGTCGCCCTTCGAGAGCTTCGAGTGGCACCCCAGCGTCGCGCCAGACGGCAGGATCCTCTACGCGCGGTGGGACTATGTCGACCGTTCGAACATGCCCTATATGAGCCTGTGGTCGATGAATGCGGATGGGACCAACCCACAGGTCGTCTACGGCAACTACACGGTGAACCCTCACTGCATCTTCGAGGCACGGGTGGTTCCGAACTCGCAGCGCATCCTCTTCACGGCCTCCGCACACCACGCTCAGACCGGCGGAAGCCTGGTGATGCTGGACCCGGGCAAGGGGCTCGACGGCCTGGAGCCGCTGGAGCGCCTGACGCCCGAGGTCTGCTTCCCGGAGACCGAGGGCTGGCCGTCGAGCTACTACGCGACTCCCTACCCGCTATCGGAAAACTACTACCTGTGTGCATGGAGCAATGCGCCCCTCACCTCAGGGGGCGATGCACTATTCGCAAACAGCCTCGGTATCTACCTCCGCGACCGGTTCGGCAACATGGAGCTAATCTACCGCGACCCGGAGATCGGCTGCGTGAGCCCCCTGCCCATGGCCCCACGGCGGCTGCCGGGCGTCCATCCCACGCTGCCCGCTGCGGATCCGGTCCTTGAGGGGCGTCTGGCGCTGACCGACGTGTACCAGGGCCTACCCGGCGTCGAGCGCGGCACCGTTAAGCGGCTGCGCGTCGTTGCGATGCCCGCAAAGACCCAGCCCGTGATGAACTACCCCGTGTTGGGCATGACAACCGACGACCCAGGCAAGTGCGTCCTGGGCACGGTGCCCGTGGAGAGCGACGGCTCCGCGTACTTCCGCGTGCCGGCAGGTGTCTCGGTGTTCGTCCAAGCGCTGGACGCGGACGGCGTGGCGATCCAGACGATGCGCAGCCTCACGTGCGTCCAGCCGGGTCAAACCCTCTCCTGCGGAGGCTGCCATGAGCCCCGAAACAAGGCTCCAGTCAACCGGCGGCCTCTTGCTGTCTCGCGGGAGCCATCGCGGATCACTCCCGGACCCGAGGGCTCCTGGCCCTACCGGTACGACCGGCTGGTGCAGCCGGTGCTTGACCGGTCCTGTGTGAGCTGCCACTCACCGACCGGGGCGGATGAGCGAGCCAGAAGGCTGGACCTACGCGCCGCTTCCTCCTACAAGGCGCTCGTCGACTACGGGCAGCCTAGCCTGCGGGAGCACGTGATGAGCCGCTACGTGGGCGGGCGCTCCATCGCGGAGCAGGGAGCGGCGGCCACCAGCCCGCTGTGGCGCCTGCTGCGCGCGCCGGGCGGACATCAGGGCGTGAGGCTGAGCCCCGACGACGCAGAGCGTCTCGTGACGTGGATGGACACCTACGCGCAGGTGCTCGGGTCCTTCAGCTCGGAGCAGGAGCGCGCTTTGGAGGCCTACCGCGAGCGCTGGGCCGGTCTGCTGGAACCTAGGGCGCCGACGCTGACCTCAGGGGCGGACCAGTCGGCCACCGCCACCCGGTGATCGGAGAGAAGCGCTCGGGCCGCACGCGCTGTCTGCGGCTTTGATGCCTCGTGCGACCGGATCTGGTCGATTCGCTGCACGGCCAGATGGTGGCGATCGTGCAGCCCCAACCACGCTCCGACCGTAGCCCCTGGTTAGCGGCCGGGCTGCTTACCGCCAGCCGACACGGACGGCCACGCCCTCCACAGCCCCCTGGAACCGCACTTCGACCGAGCCCGCGGAGCGCCGGATGGTGCTGGGCACAGGGCGCCCCAGCGAGGTCGCAGCCCGGACTCCGATCGGCACGCGGTGTCCAGATGAGATGCGGACGCTGGACCGTGAGCCAGACGGCCCAGCGATGATGAAGGAAGTTGCGGAGCGCGTCTCGCTCTTGCCCAGGACGCGGCCGCTTGCAGCCACCAGACGAGGAGTGGGGGACCCGGCGGCCACCTGTACAAAGAGGCGGGTCGTATGGGCGCGCACCGTGGGACTCCCGACAATGGGCAGCGATGCGTCCTGGAGGTCTACGTACCGGCCCTCCATCGCGTGGTCGTGTCCGAAGGTCTGAACGCCGATGAGCGATCCACGCCGCAACGTCACGGCTCTCGTCTCGCCGTAGGCGCCACCCGCATCCCGCACCGTGCTGGCGACGATGGCACGGTACCAGCGGCCCAGCGGCGCTGTCGATGTAAAGGACGCCGGGTCCACGCCGACGACGGTGACGCGGCCAGCGCCGGCCTGCACGCGCCATGCGGCGACCCCCGACTGCCCATCGATGCGGCTAAGCGCCGTGGCGCCGGCTGGCGGAGCCCAGAGCGAGAGGCCGTAGGCGAGAGGAACGCGTACACGCGAGACCGCTCTGCCCAGGGAAGGGTCCGTCGCGACGAGCACGGGCTGAGGTGCATCCGGCGGCCTCAGCCGCACGCGATGCCTGCCGGCGATCTGCAGGCTGAGCGCGACGGCTTGGTCTAGCGGCAAGTTGTCGAACCGGTATTCCCACCGCGCCGGAGCACGCGCGCTTCGAGCGCCGCTCGCCATCTGGGTGCCGCTCTCGTAGCCGAGGAACCGCGTCTCCAGCTCGGAGCCCGCCCGGAAGGCAAGGGCGAGCCGGCCGCCGATCCGCAGTTCCACGGCGCGCACGGCACAGCCGACGCGGTCACCCTCGATCGGCTCGATGGAAACCACCGCGCCCCTGTGCGACCGGGCCAGCGAGGTCAGGTCGACGGACTGCGTGGAGAAGCCGCCATTCCCACCGGCACCAGAGGCGTCGACGGCCACGTCGCCAACGGACCCTGGCGCTGGCTGCGTTCCCGGGCGGACATCCCGACGGGCATGTTGAACTCCAGCACGCACGAGCAGATCATCGAGCGCCGAAGCATGTCCGCCGAGGCGCCAGAAGGCAGATGGGCTGTCGCCTGGCTGGGCGATGCCGCCCACGGCAATGAGCGAGCCGCCACTGCTCACCCAGCGCGCGATGGCGGCGCTCTGCTCGGCACTCGATGGCCACAGGGCATCGAAAGAGACCACGAGGGTGCGAACGGCGTCGAGGTAAGATGGCTCGGTGACCCGCTCGAGCGCGACGCCTCGGATCGGAACGCCATGAGCAACCAGCGGCGCCGCAAGCGCCTCGAGCCGGTCTGCCGCCCTGAGCGGGACGTCGCCCGTCAGGAGGGCCGTGTCGGAGAGAAGGACGCCCACCGTGGGACCCCCGCCCGTGACTTCGGGTCGGCCGGCGCGGAGTGCTTCACCCACCGCTTGGTAGATCGCCAGCGATGAAGGGTCGGAGGACAGCGGGAGGACGGCGCCCTGCACCTCAGGCAACTGAAGCGCCGCCATCAGCGCTGCGGCATCGATGGCCGGCGCCCCTGCTGGCGGGCCAGGGGACGGCGTCAGGTCGGCCCATACCGGCGCTCGCGTGCCGCGCACCGCGGCTGCGAAGCCGGCCGCACGAAGCATGGCCTCGACGTACGAGAAGGACCCGCGGGCGCCGGCGACCCTAACGCCCGGTCCCGGCCTCGCGGTCACCGGCCCTGCTAGAACCTGTGTCAGCGGGTGCGTCCCGACGGCAAACAGGGGTGTCGCGGAAGCGGTCCGGAGCGCATCGGACGCCGAGAGGGCAGTGACGATGCGCAGGGGCGAGCCCTGCAGACTGCGCGCGACGCCCAGGGCGTTCCCGGCAGCGGCGCGCATCGCCGCCATGTCGGGAGCGGGCTGAGCAGGAGCACGCGGCAGCTCGACGACCACGGCATCGAGCCTGGGTGCCTCTGGCGTGCCCGCAGCCGCCGCCCCGGCCTCGCGGCCCATTGGAAGCCCTGGCGTCACGCCGCCCTGGCTGGAGGGCGATGGGGCGGATCCCCCTATCCCGCGATCGTGGCGCATCGCGAACGCGTAACCCACTGCCCGCCACCGCTGCACCGGCGGTGTGCCGAGGCCAGACCAGATGGCAAGGTCGGCGGGCGGCGATTCACTCGGGTCCACCGCGCCACTCACAACGACGGCGGTCACCGGCGTTCGCGCAGGAGCAGGCGCCGCAAGCCGCCTCTCCGGCGGCAGGCCGAGCCAGCTCGCAACGGCGTCCGGGACGCCGTCGCGGTTGGTGTCCGCGAGCGAGACGTGGAGCGTCATCGAGCGGAGGACCACCGCCGACCTGGCAGTACACTCGAGGTGCAGCGCCTCGCCCGGCCTCAGGTCGGCCGGGGCAGTGAATCGCAACATTCGGACAGAGCCTGCCGGGTCGGTCGCCATCTTGATCGATCGCCCGCCGCGGGCGCGCAACCGCAGCGCCATCGAGCCGTCGGCCTCGTAGCTGAGCCAGCACCGGGCGCCCGCGGGCACGTGGATGGAGTACGTCCACGACGAGCCGGCGGGTCCGGCCCGCACGCCCTCGCGCACGGTGGTGGCGCCCGCCCTCGTGAGATGGGCCGCCTCGGAGGGCGACCCCGGGCTCAGGGGCAGGCCGATGCGGGTCTGGGCAGTCGCGGCCAGCGCGACGCACAGCAGTCCGGAGGACGCCAGGACGCGCGCCGGCGTGATGGCGAGCGCACAGTATGCCGATCCGACGGGCCGCAGGCGTCGCAGGACTGCCTCAAGCATCGCAGAGCGTGCCACCGCGGCTACGGGTCCAGGACCGTCAGGAGCCCCTCGCGCTCGCTGGAGCGCAGGAACTCCTCGCAGCTCGTAGGGCGGGCGATGCTGCGCTGGGCCGCGTCGTTGTATCGGTCTACGGCGACCTGAGCGAATGAGAGCGGCGACAACGCCCCCACGAACAGCCGCACCGCCAGGGAGCCACGCGCCGCCACGGCACGCTGCATCGCCGAGACCACCTCGTCTGCACTGGCGCCGCTGAACACCTCGTCGATGTGCACGTCCGGTGTCTGGTACGTCACCCGAACCCTCATCGGGCCGCTGCCTCGGCCCGAGGGGGCGCGGCGAAGTTCAGGTAGTGACCCCTGACATCGGCTTCCGACGCGCTCCCGTGGTGGACCATGACGCGGTAGCAGAAGCGCAGGGACTGCCCCTCACGCAGCAGGTGGCTGCCATCCTTGGCGCCCCTTGTGTACTCGGCTAGGGCGAACGGGTTCGCGGCGAAGAGGCCGTAGTCGCGCACGTGCCAGTAGGTCGGGTGGCGGAAGCTGTTCGGATGGTCCATGATCGCGATGCCCACCTGCCTGCTCCCGACTGTCCCGGAGTAGTCGCACCAAGGCGCCGCGCGCCCCCAGGCCTCGTCCTCGTCGATCCCGCCGTGGGCGTTCTCGATGCGGCCGCCTCTCTGCACATCCATGGAAGTGGCAACTCGAACCGACACCATGCCGCCTTCCTTGGTGTCCCCGAACAGCACGTCCCCATGCGTCGCGATGAGGTGCAGGTCGAAGTCCATCAGGCGGCAGCCTCCGCCCACGTGCCAGAAGGTGGCGGATAGCTTCTGCGTGAGCAGGGGCCTGTCAGCTGCATCCGTCCACTCGCTGGTGGTCCGCAGACGTCCGAAGACGGGTCCCGAGGTCACCTCGTCGACGCTGCGATGGCGCGTGTGGCCGTGGCCGGGTTCCTCGCTCCAGTTGTCGACCCCGTTGACGCTCCCGAACGCGAAGGTGAGAGAACGGTGGTGCCTGTGGTCGGTGCTCTCGCCGGTCACGTCGTCGCGCATCGGATACGCGCGCGTAACCGGTATGCCGCCGTCGGCGAGGAGCGGCCAGAAGAAGGGCCTGGCCGGGGCATCGCGATACCTGTAGGCGGTTAGCTCCTCGCCCGCAACGAAGACGTCAACCCGATCGCCGTGGTCGGTGAGCGTCACCTCCGTCGGGGGGAGCGCCTCCGCCGGGCGGTACACGGCCTCTGCGTAGGGCCCCAGGGAGTGTGGTATGAACGCCAGGGAGTCGCCGTCGCGCTGGACGTGGACGCTGTTGCCCTGGCAGACAAGGGAAGCCGGCGTCGTGTGACCGCGGCAGAGGACGCGCACCGGACACTGAAGGCGACGGTGGCGCCCGGCGTAGAGCCTGATCTCTGGATGCATGTTGGTCGCTCCCTCGGCCGTGCGATTGCGGTGTGAGCGGCAGCATCACGTGCCATTCGGCGACAGACTGCTTCATCCCTGCCTCACGAGTGTGCGCACAGAGGAGGAGTCCGCGAGCGCGAGGCGAAGGAAGGGCCTGCGCCCACCACGCACGCGATGGCTGACCGGCGTGCGAGCGGTGAGACGTGATGGACATGCTCCTTTGAGGGAGGTGTGCGTGATGCGTAGATGGGTGTCGTCTGGTCTTGCGTGCGCGCTGCTGTTCTTGGTCCCGGGGTTCGCGACGGCCCAGGGCTGGCTCGAGGACGAGGAATCCGCCGTTAGCCCGCCTCGTCTGATCGGCGTGGAGTCGCCGGGCCCCGCCCCAGAGCGCGGTCGCTGGACGTTCTCGCTGGACGGGCGGTTCTTCGGTGGGGTGGAGGACCGTGTGTTTGGCAGCGGGGAGTTGCTGCTGGGATGCAGTGAGTCAATGGAGCTCGGTCTCCGGGGTTCCCGCGCGCGCTGCGGTAGACTCGTGGGTCCTGAATTCACGATCTGCCATGGTGGCACCGATGTCGAAGCGTTCGTGCGCTATCGACCGGCGGAGTACGCCGGTATGGCGCTGCACCTGGGGATCGCGTTTCCCGACACGCCGGCACAGCAGGGCGCGTTCGTGACGTTGGCTGGCTTGGCGGAGCGGGCTCTGGGCTCGCATGTGCGTCTGGTGTTCCACCCTCGGGTCGTGTTCGTGGGGCGACCGATCGTTGGGATCGGCGCCGGTGTTGCGGTGAAGCTGTCGGACCGTGTGGAAGTGATGGGCGACGGCACGATGGTGATCAACGGCTGGAACACCTACAGCGTGGCCACGGGTCGCAAGCGCGCTCAGCCACTGTGGAGCGGCGGGATCCGGGTATCGCTGCCCGGAGGCGGCCACAACACGTGGTTGACGGCTGGGGTGACAAACGCCCTGGGTGCGACGACGGGTCTGGGACTGTCGCCAGGCCTTGGTGGGAGCGCTTCGGTATTCGTCGGCCTGACGGTTCGGCGCTGAGGGGGGAGGAGTGGAGATGAAGCGAGGATGGGGCGCCTCCCTGGCGCTAAGCGTGGTGCTGTCCGTGATGCTGGCTGGCTGTGGCGGCGGCGGCAAGGCGCCTTATGTGCCGTGCTTGCAGCATAACGTGCAAGGGACCTTCGCGCTGTTGGACCTCACTGGCGGAGATGATCCGCCGGTGTTCAGGGTGACGAGCAAGCACAGTGTTAGCATTCCTATCGGGATGAGGGTTCAGTGGAAGGGCTCCACGCGTCCGGTGACCATCTCAACAGCGTGGGTTGGGGAGGCGCCCTATAGCGCAAAGGTCGTGACAGATCATACCGAGATGTCAGCGGCTGCCCCATGGTACGCGGACTTCATCGTGACCGTCGTGACACACCCATCGACGGCGCCTGGCGACTACACGCTTCGGGTGACGGGACACGACGGAGTGCACACGCGGAGCCGCGATTTTGTGTTCCGTTTCGATCGTCCCGGCTAGGGTAATCGCACCCGAGCCAGAGCAGCTTGAGTGCCGCGCATTCGCAGAGAAGAGACCCCCGGCGCCAGGCCACGTGCCGGGGGTCTCGTCTGCGTGCGTAGATGGCGACGCGCGCGGGCCGTTGGATCGGCGCCCACGCGCGCAAGCGACCTCGCTGATCTGCATAGCGAACGTTGGCGATCGCGACGGGTTGCCGTGACTATGTGAGGTGCTCGCGGTGCTCGCCGCAGCCATACGGCGTGGTCGGCCGGCGGCGAGCGGTCAGGCCGCCGCCTGACGCCTGGTTCCGCTGTGGCGAGGGCCATCCTCCCCGATGGTCGTGAGCGAGAGGAGCCAGGCAGTGAAGAGCAGCGCCGCGCAGCCGATGAAAGGTGCGTAGTGCGAGTTGAGCCAGGGCAGCGCGCTGATCCGGATATGCGCGTGTTCGTAAAGGTAGCCGCCGACAGGCGCACCCACCATCGCTCCCAGGCCCTGTGCTGTCCCCACCGAGCCAACCACAGCCCCCCGCTGGCTCGGGTCGCACGACGTGCTCACGTAGGCCATCCACGAGGGGAACGCGATGACGAATCCGACGCCGATCAGCGACCCGCAGAGGATCAGCGCGAAGTGGCTGCGGATCAGGATGAGTGCCCACATGGAAAAGGCGCAGAGCGCGAGGCCGAGACGCACCGCCCGCACCTTCCCCAGGCGGTCGCCCACGGTGCCAAGGGGCACCGACGCCAGCCCGATGACCAGCGCGGGGACCAGCAGGAGCGCGCCGAACTCCGTTTCGGAGAGGCGAAACTCATCCAGCGCGAACAGCTTGACGAGGAGCATCACCATCCCGATGCCGAGGAAGGTGACGAACGCGATGAGCAGCGTCTCCGGAATCTGACGCAGCGCGCGTGCGAAGGAGCGGAAGTCGAAGCCCGTCTCTCTGCGCCTCGGGCTTCGCGCATGGTGAGGCGCGATGTGGGGCACGCGCCACCACGCAGCCACGGCCGTCGCCGCGAACAGCACGGACACCAGGTAGAAGGACGCATGGCGCGGGTCGACGTTGTTGGCAAGGTCCCCGTTCGGGTTCAGGGCGTAGAGCACCGTGCGGGTCAGGTCGTTCGCGACGCCGCCAAGAAACGGCCCGAGCGAGATGGCGACCAGATAGGTCACGTTGAAGAGACCCATGGACTGCGATCGCCGGTGGTCTGGCGCGACGTCGGCGATCATCGCAAAGGCTGCGGGCCAGAGCGCGGCTGCCCCGAGGCCGTCGAGCACGCGCAGGAACGCGAACAGATACCACTGCTCTGGAGCGACCGCAAGCGTGAGCAGAGATGTGAAGGCGCTCACGCATGGGCCAGCCATCACCAGCCATTTCCTGCCGATGCGGTCGCCCAGAATGCCGAAGGGGCCCCGCATGACCCCTTCGCAGACCAGGAAGGCTGTGCCGATGAGCGTGACGGCGGACTCGCCGTATCCCATGCTGTCCCGCAGGTACACGGGCATCGCGGACAGGTTCAAGATGGCGTAGGCCAACTCGGCGAGGCCGGCAACGACCACAATGCTGAGCAGGACGGCGCGGGTGGAGTCGCCGTCCGCCTTCTCGGGGGGGGAGCTCTGCGGGCTCGTCATAGCGGAGGCGTGCCGGGCGGGTCGCGCGCCGTGAGCTGCTCAGGTCGCGCGACCCACCCGTGGCGCAGCTAGCCGACCTGCACCTCGCAGCCCTTCTCGGACGACTTGTAGATGGCGTCCATGATCTCGGCAACCATCAGACCATGCTCCCCGGTCACGAGTGGCTCGCGGTCCTGCAGGATACACTCGACGAAGTGCTTCACTTCCTCGGAGTGCGTGTTGGCCTGCGCGTTGGGGATCTCCGGCTGAAAGGTCTGGAGGGACCGGTGCGCTTCCTTCACGATGGTCACCGGGGTCGTAGTCGCGCCGCCCTGGGTACCGCAGAGGGTGCTGTTGAAGACATCCTGCGCGATGTTGGCGACGAAGCTCGCCTCCAGCACGATCGATGCCCCGTTATCGAAGCGCACGAGTGCAGAGGCGAAGTCCTCGACGGTGAAGTTCTTGTAGTCCCACTGACCCATGAAGCCGACCACGTCGCTCCGCGTCCCGAACTTGGCGTAGGTGACGCCGGAGGCAAGCACAGGCTTCGGATGCCCCATCAGCCAGAGGGTCAGGTCGAGGATGTGAACCCCGATGTCGATGAGGGGACCACCGCCCTGCTTTGCCTTGTCGATGAAGACACCCCAGCCCGGGATACCGCGGCGCCGGAGGGCCTGCGCCCTGGCGTAGTAGACCTCGCCGAGCTCGCCCGCGTCGATGTAGCGCTTGAGGAGCTGGCTCGAAGGCGCGAAGCGCATGTTGTAGCCCACCATGAACTTCTTCTTCGCCTTGCGGCCGGCATCGACCATCTTGCGGGCTTCAGCGGCGTTCATCGCCACGGGCTTCTCGCACAACACGTGCTTGCCGGCCTTGAACGCCTGGACAGTGGGCTCGAAGTGGAGGTAGTTGGGCGTGCAGACGGAGACCGCGTGCACTTCGTCCATCTCGAGCAGCTTCGTGTAGTCCGTGAGGACGTTCTTCACGCCGAACTTGGCTGCGGCGGCTCTGGCCACCTCCTTGTTCGAGTCGGCGACGGCAACGATCTCGCACTGTTCGGGAATGGCCGCGTAGCCCGGCATGTGGGCGTTCTGGGCGATGCCTCCCGCGCCGATGATGCCGACACCGACCTTCTTCACCTTCTTCGCCATGGGAACACCTCTCCTCAGCGGGTATCGCGTCGCGACGGCGGCTGGAGACGCCGTGCGCGGTGGCGCGGTGATGGTGAGCCCGGCGCGGGCAGCGTGAGGCGCAACACCGTACGAGCGGGGGGAGAGGGGAGACCGCCCCCGCGCAGGCCGCGGCATTGTAGCATACTGCCTGCGGCGGCGCATAGGTAGCGGGTGCGGCACAGAACGAGCCGGGAACGAGCGCGCTCGTTCCCGGCGGGAGTGATCGTGGCGTGGGCGATACTAGATTTGAACTAGTGACCTCCTCGGTGTCAACGAGGCGCTCTTCCCCTGAGCTAACCGCCCATGGACATCGACTATGATAGCAGATCGCCAGCGGGGCCCGCAAGCAGGCGCAAGGAGGGCGCCCACGCAGTCGAAGTGCCCTGAAGGTAACACACGGCCCACGCGCGACGTCGGCCGCAGGAGGTACACGCCGTCGTAAGGCTCGCCGCAGGCGCTAGCGAGTCTGCGCGAACGCGTCCTCACATCACCGCGACCGGCCGGGCGCTCAGAGCGCCGCGTCGCCAGCGCCGACATCCTCCGCAGGGGCGATGTCGGGCGCCCACCACATCGAGCTGAAGGCGTAGGCCAGGCGCCCGGGGTCGACGCCGCGGTCGGCGCCCATCATGGACTGCCGATCGACCTGACCGTCGAACGCGGGCACCGGTCGCAGGCCGCTGCCAGTCAGGCGAACCGCGACGGCGACGCGCTGCGCCTGCGGCACCGCCTGTAACGTGTGCTCCGCCACCCGAAACGCATCGCGCACGATCGACGCCCGCAAGGCGTCCGCGGAGGCGGGGCTCAGCGCGCCGGTGCGCGTCATCACCAGCATCACTGTGCTGTCGTTGTTCACGAACATCACCGACGTGACAGTCCCGCCTCCCATGGCGCCAGCATGAGTGTTGAGCGCGATGCGCAGCGCCTCCTCGTGCTCCGTCCGTCCGTCGCCATCCACCACAAGGCGCTGCTGCACCGTGCCCGCCCCTGGCGCCGCACCGGGGACTGTCGCGGCAGCCGTGGCTCCGGGCGTCGCTGGCGCAGGCGCCGCACCGGTGGGCATCGTGGTGGTAAGGGGACTCCTGGGCGGAGCGATCGGCCAGCCGCGCTCGGCGCCGGGGGCCGTCGCCCCATGGAGCGCGCCGGGGCTGTCAGGCCGCGCGGCAGGCGACCCCTGCCGCGCGCGGCCCGCCAGCGTGACCGCGACCACACTCACCAGAAACACGACTACCACGGCGGTGACGACGCGAATCCAGAGCACGTGCGGCAAACCCATCAGCTTAGAGGCACTGGATCCGCCGGCGGCCACAGTGCGCTCGCCTTGTGTGCGAGCGATCATGTCCTCGACGTGCATAAGCTTCGCGCGGTCCGCCGGGCTGTCGCTTGACAGGTCGAGCGCCATCCGGTACCACTGCGCCGCGTCGTGAAGGCGAGCCTGGTCGCGGTAGAGGTCGCCGAGGAGCGAGTGAGCGTGTGCGTTGTTGGGGTCGCGGCGCAGGACGTCGACGCACGTCGCCTCGGCTTCCGCGAACTGCTTGCGCACGCGCGCAACGTTCGCCTGAGACAGAAGGATCTCCGTCTCGCGCTCCACCTCAGGCACGACCGGCGCCCCGCACTGCGGGCAGTGCCTCGCGTCCGCGTCTATCTGCGCATTGCACCGTTCGCATGTCGCCGTCGCCATGGTCATGGCACACCTCCGTCCTTTACCCCGTCCTGGGTCGTCTCCAGGCGCTGCACTCCCGAGTGGCCGAAACCGCCGGAGCCACGATCGGACGGCGGCAGGTGCTCGCATGGCGCCCAGCTGACCCGCACGACGGGGGCCACGACCAACTGAGCAATGCGGTCGCCGCGCCAGATGGTCTGGCGCTCGGCGCTCCAGTTAATGAGCAACACGCCAACCTCGCCGCGGTAGTCGCTGTCGATCGTCCCGGGAGCATTGGGCACGCCGAGGCCCCGCTGGAGCGAGAGACCGCTTCGCGCCCGAACCTGCGCCTCAAAGCCGGGTGGTACCGCGATGCGCAGTCCGGTGGGCACAAGCGCTCGTTCGCCGGGCGCCAGGGTGATGGAACCGTCGATGGCAGCCGTCAGGTCGAGGCCCGCCGAGCCTGCTGTGACGTAGGCGGGCAGAGGCAGACCAGCAGCATGGGGCATCTGTTCAACCATGACATCGACAGACTGAAGCACGATGCTCCCTCTTACGGCGCGCCGCGAGAAGCGCTACACCTAGCAGACGCACCGAGGAGCAGACGTGTTCCCGGCGAGGCCAGCGGACCGGAGCCGCGTTGAGGCGCACGCAGGTGCTCGGTGGGCGGGAACAGAGATCGCAGGCGGCCCGCAGTGTGCGCGGCTAGAGCGTCTGTTCTGGCCGGTCCACGTCGGGATCGCCGTGCGCCGCCGGCGCCTCCGGAATGCGGAACCAGAACGTGGTGCCCCTGCCCATGTCGCTCTCGAACCAGATGGTCCCGTGGTGCGCCTCTACCAGGTTCTTAACGAGGAACAACCCAATACCCGTGCCTTTCACGCTCGCCGTCCTCTGGTTGTGGATGCGACGGTAGGGCTTGAAGAGCTTGCTGCGAGCGGACTCCGGGATGCCGGTGCCATGGTCCTTGACGCCGATCAGGACGGACGCGTTCTCTTTCTCCTCGCGGATGATGACCCGGATCTCGCCGCCCTCCGGGGAGTACTTGATAGCGTTGTTCACCAGGTTCTGTAGGATCTGCTCGATCTGATCACGTCCCACGGTGGCGAGCACGTGCTCCGGCCGGGAGTCGAGCACCAGGGTGTGCCGATCGCTCTGGGTCATGCCACGCTGAACTTCCAGGACCGACTCCGCCAGCGCGCAGAGGTCCACCTCCTCCCAGAAGAGGGAAAGGGCGATGCCGCGCTCGATGCGCGTCACGTTCAGCAGATCGTTGATCAGGCGTCCGAGGCGGTCCACGTTCTGCTGGATGATGCCGTAGTACTCCCTGCGGTCCTCAAACGAGAACGAGTCCTCGTCGTCGGTGGCGAGCATGTCGATGAAGCCCTTGATCGGGGTCATCGGCGTCCGAAGCTCATGGGCGGCGATGGCCACGAACTCCGTCTTCATCCGCTCGAGGTTGCGTATCTCCGTAATGTCGTTCAGGATCACCGCGGTGCCGATGAGGCGGTGATCCTCGCCGCGCACCTGAGCGGAGTGCATCTGGAAGATGCGGTCTTCGTCGGTCTCACGGTCGAGTACGGTGATCTCCTCGGCCGCCTTCGTGTCTTCCTCTACGCTATTGGTGTTGTTCTCATCGACCGCGAGCATTCGGACCAGGATTTCGCACGCCCTATCATGGGCGATGGCGTCTGTATAGAGCCTGCCCACGGGGTCTCCGGCAACTCCGAAGACCTGGCGCGCCCGGGCGTTCATCTGCATCAGCTTGCCATTCTGGTCGATCAGCATAAGGCCCGCGTAGAGGCTCTCGATCGTGTGGGCGAGCTTCTCGCGCTCCTCGACCAGCTCTCGGAACATCTGGGCGTTCGCGATAACGGCAGCGGCATTGCGCGCCAGGCGCTCGAGAAGCTGGACATCCTCGTCGTTGAAAGCGCCGCCGTAGCGTTTGTTGTACACGCTCAAGACGCCGATGGTGACGCGATCGAGGATCCGGTTGTCCTCGTCGCGGCGCTCGACGGTGAGCGGCACCGTGACGCCGTTGCGGATGTGGAGGAGCGCCACGTTCTCCCGGAAGGTGCGCGGGTCGTTGATGGCGTCATTGAAGATCGCGGGGTGCTCCGTGCGGAAGACTTCGCCGGCGATGCCCTCGGTGATCTTCACACGCAGCATCCGGATGTCGGTCTCGCTGATGCCGAACGCGGGACTGCGACCGACGAGCTCACCGGTCTCCCTGTCCAGCACCATCAGGGCGCACTTCTCAGCCTGCAGGATCATTGCGACGCGCTGCACGAGGCGGCGCAGCGTGTCCTCGTACTCGGCGAGCGACACCACGGGCTGGTCCGCCACCTCGGACGCTCGAAGCCCGCGCTGTGCGCGGGCAAGCTCCTGCTCCTTGGCGCCCATCTCGTGCTGCATGCCCGCGATGCGGGCACAGAGGGCTGAGTTCTCGCGTTCGATCTCCGCGATGCGCGCGCGGAGCGCCTGGACCTCGTCGGTCGACATGCTGGCGGCCTCTCCAAGGGGGAGTCACTAAGCGAAGGATGGCGCGACCATTATACCGCGCGCGCCGTTCGGCGCCGCGTGACTGGCGTACCGAGCCGACGCGATAACGGGGCCCGCCGGCAGGCTGATCACGCCAGCACGTCCAGGCGCCCCCGTGCTGCGCCGGCCGGAGGCTCAGGCGCAGCCTCGAGTACCGCACCGAGGCGTGCGCGAATGCTCTCGACCTCACGGTCCAGCCTGGCCTCGACGCGGCTCTGAAGCGCAGCCACACGCTGTTCCGGCGTGACCTCCTGATCGCGGAGGGCAGGGCGCAGGGCCAAGAGGCGCACAGGTGTCAGATGCCCGATGGGTTCGATCCCGGCCATCCGTCCCACTCCTCTCCCGGCGTCGGGCGGGGTCAGCCAGCCAACTCCACCCAGCAGCGCCGCGCAGGCGGACTCATCGCGCCCGATAGACTCCCCCGTGTGTTCGTTCCACACTCAAGCCCCGACCTCACCACGCATTCCCTTGCGTACGCGATGCCGATTCCCCGGCTCTTCGGACGCCGCGCACGGCTACGAGCCAGACGCCCGCCACTACGAGCGCGCCCCCGCCCAACGACCACCAGCCGAGGCGCTCCGACAGCAGCACGTATGCGTAGATCGGGCTCACAATCGGCTGGACGAACAGGAAGCCCGCCATCAGCGACACGTTGAGCCTGGGCAGAAGCACGAACCAGATCCCGAAGCAGAGGAACGAGCAGACCAGCGCGAGGTAGGCCACGCTGCCGATCACCGACGGGCTCAACACTGGAGGACCGTAGCGGGCGATCTCTGCCGCTGCGAAGGGCAGCAGGAGCAGGGAGCCGATCAGCATCTGAAGGAACACGACCAGCACGCCTGCATAGCGCCGTGTGAGTCCTTTACATACGATGCATGCAAATGACTCAAACGCGACTGCCACGCCGATGATGAGGTTACCGACGACCGCGGCAGAGAGGCGAGGAACCAGGCCCTGAACGGCTATCAGGTAGACGCCCGCGAAGCCCAGTGCCAGGCCCCACGCCTGCCCGGGCGTGAGCACCTCGCGAAGCAGGACGCGCGCCAGCAGGGCGATGAGAACGGGCTGGGCGGCAAAGAGCAGGCCGCTCTCCACGGCGGTCGAGGCCCTCACACCATGGTAGAACAGACCGTAGGTCACCGCGATGCCGACAAAGCCCGCGAGCAGGAACCTTGGCACGTCGGCGCGCGCGACCCGCACGGGATGGCGTAGCACGGCCAGCGTGAGCGCGAACAGCCCTGCTGCGACCGCGAAGCGCACGAAGGCGAGGGTGAACGGTCCGACTCGTCCCACATCTCCGGCGGAGCCCAAGGCGATCTTGGCCGGCGCGGACGACCCCGCCCACAGCACGTTTATGGCGACGAGCAGGACGACATCCAACACGCTCGGATGGCGTAGCCGACCGACGGGCGCCTCGGTCGAACCGGCCGGCGTTCCGCGGGCGCTCACCGGGCGCCAGTACCTGCGAAGAGGAGATCCGAGACGATCGCATCTCGGCCCGGCTCTGTTCGGCACCCGTCGCCCGGCTGCCAGCCCCCGCGACGAAGGTAGCCGCGAGGGATCCACGAGCAGACCAGCGGCGGCCAGGCGGAACAGGCGACCCATCCGGGGTCGCGCGCGCCGTCCACCGACGTCACGCGGGGGCTGGGCGAGGCCGATCCCTCTCCGATCAGGACCAACCCGAATGACCGGTGATCCGTGTGGCCGCGCGCGCGCAGGCGAGCCATGGCCTCAGGTTGGAGGTGGCAGCCCCTCTCGTAGCTCACATGGCTCGGGATGAGACCAGCCTCCGGCGCCAGTGCGGAGCCGCCCATGCCAACGCCGCACTCCGGCCCCCCGTGTTCGACGCGCACGGTGTCCATCGCCTCCGCGCCCGCTGGCGCGAGCCCAGTGGCCAGGAGCGCCCGCCGCCTCAGTGCGGGGGTTACGATGTACCGCCTAGAGGGCTGCGAGCTGCGTGAGCGTCACGAAGCGGGCCCCGTGCGCCCTGCACCGCTCCACAGTGAGGCGAAGCGCGTCCACGTTATCGACCGTGTCCGTCAGGGCCAGCGCGACCACTCCGTCGGCCTCTAGCGCTCCCTCCACCACCTGCTCCACGACCTGCCATCCTCGGTCGAGGTATCCGGCAACGCCATTGCGCGTGGCGATGGGCGCCATCAGGACGGCGGCGTCTCCGGGGGTCGCAAGGTTGTCGTAGCTGGGGTAGTACGGCTGCGTCGGTCCTTCGGGCAACCGGACGCCGTGCTTGTCCTCCGCCCCCGGGCAGGCCGATGCATCGACCAGTATCCCAATGTCCTCGATGTGCTTGAGGTCGGTCGGGAGCAGGTCGAACCGGTGTGCTCGGAAGCTGGTCGGCTTCACGTGGCACTGCTTCAGGACGTCCTTGCCCATGCGGACGAGGCTCGCTCGCTCCCGGGGGTCCGAGATGTAACCGCCGGTGCTGTCGAACGCGAGCAGCAGGCCCATCTCATGCCAGGCAGGGATGCGGTGGAAGTACTCGGTGTGGTAGAGATGCACGTTCGACATGGGGTTCTTCTGGGAGACATACAGGAGCCAGGTCAGAGGTATCGTGAACTCCTCGGCGACCTTGACAAGCTCCCGCGTGTAGCACTTGCCAGCGTTCGCCGCTTCGCAGTCGACGCTGATGGCTACGACCGGCATGAGAACACCTCCCCGTGGGCCAGACCGGAACCCGCGTTTGATACCTCGCGGAGAGCCACGAGTCCTGCCCCGAGCCCCGCGAGACACGCGGCGAGGCACGGGTCAGGCAGGCGACGCCTCCAAGCAGAACTGAAGTCCGACGAGCAGCACGATGGGCCACATCGCTGTTGAGACCTCCCGCCAGCGGCCTGTGAGCAGACGGATTAGGGCATGGGCCATGAAGCCGATCCCGGTGCCGCGCGAGTTGCTCATGGTGAACGGCATCGTCAGCACGGCACGGCGGACAGGTACGGAGGTGCCGGGATAGCGAAGGTCGGCGCCCATGATCGTGGACACCATCAGTATACCGACCACGATGAGCGCGTCTCACGTCGGCGTGCCTCGCGTCCTTCACGGTTTGCAGGAGCCCGGTAGCCACGAGCGAGCCGACGATCGCGCCCTTGGAGAGTATGACGCCCACCATCGTCTGCCTGGTCACGTCCGGTGTGGTCGCGATCGTGGCCGTGACCGCCGCGTTGAGGCCCATCCCGCTCCCGATCGCGACAGGGAAGTTCGCCTGGGCGAACATGAGTGGTGAGGCTGGCCAGGAGCTCGGTCCTGACCGCTGTGCCGCTCTCACGGAGGAGGAGAAGACGCCCAAGCACCGCTCCTCACTCCCCTGTGTGGACCGGGCCGGGGCGGCTCCCACAGCGCTCAGGTTGGCCGGGCGACGCCGTGAACGGGCGGGGGTCCGCGCTTACTCAAACGTGATGAGCGACAGCGCATCGTAGCCGCGAATCGGCGCCCGCCCGCGAAGGAATGCTAGCTCAACCATGAAGCAGAAACCGACCACGATGCCGCCAAGCCTCTCTGTCAGCCTTGCAGCAGCAGCTGCCGTTCCCCCGGTTGCCAGCAGATCGTCCACCACGAGAACACGCTGTCCGGGCGCGACCGCGTCCTCGTGCATCTCCACGGAGTTCGTGCCGTACTCGAGCGCGTATTCCTCACGTATGGTGCGGTAGGGCAGCTTGCCCAGTTTGCGCACCGGCACGAAGGCGACGTCCAGCTCGAGAGCCAACGGCATGCCGAGGATGAAGCCGCGCGACTCGATACCTACGACAACGTCGGGCTGGCGAGCTCGGGCGTATTCCGCCATGGCCTCCAGCACCTCGCGCACTGCCCGCGGGCTGGCAAGTACCGGCGTGATGTCCTTGAACAGGATGCCGGGCTTGGGGAAGTCGGCAACATCGCGGATCAGGCGGGCAGCGAGCAGATCGGACACGCAGTTCTCCCTCTGAGTCACACAGCCGCTGTGGCGGCGGTTTCCGAGAGCGACCGGAAGCTCTCGGCATACGGCGCACGTGCCACGCCGCGGTCCGTTATGATGGCCGAAATCAACCCGGCAGGCGTCACGTCGAACGCCGGGTTCCACACCGGGACGCCTTCGGGCGCGATGCGGATCCCCTCGATGTGGGTCATCTCCACCGTCTCGCGCTCCTCGATCGGGATGCCTGTGCCGTCTGGCAGACGGAAGTCGACCGTGGAGAGCGGAGCGGCCACGTAGAAGGGGACGCCGTGATAGTGGGCGTTCACAGCCAGGCCGTACGTCCCGATCTTGTTGGCGGCGTCGCCATTCGCCGCGATGCGGTCGGCCCCCACGATGACGCAGTCAACCGCGCGCTCTCGCATGAGGACGGCTGCCATGTTGTCGGCGATGACGGTCACCGGGATACCGTCCTGATGCAGCTCCCAGGCCGTGAGTTTCATTCCCTGAAGACGTGGGCGTGTTTCATCAGCGTAGACGCGCACGCGTTTGCCGTCCTCAACCGCCGCCCGGATGACGCCGAGCGCCGTGCCGAACCCAACGGTGGCGAGCGCGCCAGCGTTGCAGTGCGTCAGCACGGCAACCTCGGGCCCGAGCAACTCGGCGCCGTGCCGGCCCAGCGCGCGATTCGCGTCGATGTCCTCGCCGAGCATGCGCACCGCCTCGGCGATCATGGCATCCTTCACATCTACCGCATTGCCCGGCGTGCGATCGATCACGGCAAGCATGCGGTCCACTGCCCAGAAGAGGTTCACCGCGGTTGGCCGGGCGGCACGGAACACCTCGGCGATCTGGGTCATGCGCGTCAGCAGCGACTCGCGGCTCTCCGCGATGATGCCTCTGGCGGCGAGCGCGAGCCCAAGAGCGGCCGCGCAGCCGATGGCCGGAGCGCCGCGAACCACCATGGTGCGGATCGCATGCGCCACATCGCGCCAGTCGGTCAGCACTACGTAGGCCAGACGCTCGGGCAGGGCCGTCTGGTCGATGAGGACGACACGCCCGTTCCTCCACGCGACTGCCTGAAGCACCTTGTCGGCTTCCGCCATGCGTACCTCCTCGGACAGGCAGGGCGCAACGCGATGCGGGTCAGAGCCTTGCGTGTTCGAGGGCGCGGTGGCACGGGCTGTCCAGACCGGCCGGGATGCGGCGCGCCATCTCCAGGACCACCGACCGGATGCGCTCCGAGTTCTGGCGGAGGACGGCCATGACCTCGGCGGCGGTCACAGCCTCGACGAGCCCTGCCGCGTGGAGGCCGCAGTCGTAGTCCGTGATGAGCGAGATATTGACCGGTGCGATCTCCAGCTCCAGGGCGAGATAGGCCTCCGGGTACTGGGTCATGCTGACCACTTCCCAGCCGGCATCGGAGAACCACGTGCTCTCCGCACGCGTGGAGAACCGCGGACCGTTGATCGTCACCACCGTACCGCGGTCATGGACCTGGATGCCATGCTCTCGGATCACGTCGGTGGCGAGCTGCCGGAGGTGCGGGCAGTACGGGTCCGCTAGGCTCACGTGGTACACCTCGGGCCCGTCGTAGAAGGTGTCGGCTCGTCCGCGCGTGCGGTCCACATACTGGTCGCACACCACGAAGTCGCCTGGGTGGATGTGCGGCTGGAGGCTGCCGGCCGCGCAGGGGCTGATCAGGTAGCGCACACCCAGTTGCCGCAGTGCCCAGATGTTGGCGCGGTAGTTCACTCGATGCGGCGGCACGGAGTGGTTGCGGCCGTGGCGGGGCAAGAACGCCACGCGACGGCCCTCCAGCGAGGCCACGAAGACACTGTCGCTCGGGGCGCCGTACGGCGTCTCGGTGGCGACCTCCTCGAAGTTGGGGAACAGGCTGTAGAAGCCGCTGCCGCCGATGATGCCGACGTCTGCGGTAGGGCGGTCGCTCATGATGTCGTCTCACTCTCGGTGGTCTGTCCGCCCATCGCCACGAGCGCGGAGCGAGCTGCCTCCTGCTCAGCGCTCTTCTTGCTCTTGCCCGTGCCTGTGCCAAGCACGCGTTCGCCTGCCTGCGCAACGGCCGTGAACGTCTTGTCGTGGTCCTTGCCCGTCTCCTGCACGATCCGGTAGACCGGGGTGAGCTTGGACTGCGCCTGTACCAACTCCTGAAGGGCCGACTTGTAGTCGCGCTGGTACTCCTGCTGGGCCACGCTTCGCATGGCGTCCTTGAGGGCAGCCCTGACGAACCGGCGCGCTGCACGAACTCCTCGATCAAGGAGGACCGCCGCGACGACAGCTTCGAATGCGTCGCTGAGTATCGAGGGCCGGCCCCTCCCGCCCATGGCCTCCTCAGGGCAGCTCAGCTCCACCGCATCGTCGATGTGAACCGCGCGAGCGGCGGCGGCCAGCGTGGGCTCACTGACCAGGAACGCCTTGGCCTTCGCTAGATCGCCTTCGCTGGCGGCCGGGAAGCGTGCGTACAACTGCTCACAGACGACGAGGCCCACGACCGCGTCGCCCAGAAACTCCATCCGCTCGTTGCTGTTGAGCGGCTCCTCCAGGCACGCGGAACGATGGCGCAGCGCCCGTTCCAGGATCGCTGGATCTCGGAACTCGACGCCGATCGCCTGTTGAACGCGGATCAGGCCCTCCCGCAACGCGCTGGTGACGATACGCCTCCCATCCTCAGGTGTGCCGCGAGGCGCGTGTGCATCGCGCATCGCCGAGCGCGCCACAGTTGGTCCGCTGAGACGCGGATTCCTGCGTTCCGCCGAGCGCTCAGGCCCTGACCAGGAACCGGCGTATGGAGATCGCACTGGCGGTCAGGCCGATCAGCGCGCCGAGCGCCGTCAGCCCGACCAGGACCGTCAGGGCGCTCAGCGGTGGCGGCGCCATCGCCGTCAGGGGAGAGCTCAGCGTCGCCGCGTAGCGCCCAAGCTCTCTCGCGATGACGGCCACGAGGGTGCCTGCCAGAAGCCCGCCCACCATGCCGTAGAACAGGCCCTCCAGCAGCAGCGGCAGGCGTATGAAGGAGCCAGTGGCGCCGACGAGCTGCATGATGCGTATCTCGCGCCAGCGCGCGATCACCGTCAGGCGAATGGTGTTCTGGATCACCACGAGCGTCGCGCCCAGGAGCGCCAGCGCAACGATGCCGCCGGCATTGCGGACCACGCGTCCAGCAGCAAGCGCCCGCTCGAGGGCGTCGCGCGCGTCGCGGACCTCATCGATCTCCGGAAACTGGCCCGAGCCGCGCAGCGCGGCGGTCACCGCAGCAGCCCTTTCGGGAGCGCGAACCTCAACGTCGAGGCGATCGGGGTACGGGTTCTCGCCAGCAAGCGCATCGGCGATGTGGGCGCCCGCCCCGGCGTGCTCGCGCTCCATCTCCGCCCAGGCCTCCTCACGGGTCACGAGGGTGACGGCGGCGACGTCGGGCAGGGCGCGGATTGAGTCCGCGACCCTCAGCGCCTGGTCGCGTGGAACCTCCATCCGCAGGAACACCGATATCTGGAACTGGCGGGGTAGCGCCTGAGCGATCTGGTGGACGCGGTAGAGCGCATACGCCGCGCCGCCGAAGACGCTCAGCGCCATGGTGACCGTGGTGAACGCCGTCAGCGACATGAGGCCGTTGCGGCGGATGCTCTTCAGCGCCTCCTCAATGAGAAAGCCCAGGCTCGACAGGCTCAACCGCGTACGCTCCTTGCCGATCATCCCTGACCAGACAGCCCCGGTCGAACTCGATGACGCGTCGTGGGAAGTTGTCAACCATGTGCCGGTCGTGTGTGGCAACCACGACCGTCGTGCCCCGGTGGTTGATCTCGTCCAGAATCATGGCGATCCCCAGTGAGGTATCCGGGTCGAGGTTGCCCGTGGGCTCGTCCGCGATCAGCAAGGGCGGGTTGTTCACGAGCGCTCGGGCGATCGCCACGCGTTGCTGCTCTCCTCCAGACAACTGGTGCGGAAAGGCATCGCACCGGTGCACGAGCGCCACCTGCTCCAGCGCTGCCGGAACCCTCCGCCGTATGGCCCGCCGCCCGGCGCCGATGACGCGGAGCGCAAACGCGACGTTCTCGAACACGGTTCGGTCAGGGAGCAGGGCGAAGTCCTGGAAGACCACACCCATGCGCCTCCGGAGGGCCGGAACTGCGTGGTGTGGGAGGGCGCCGACATCGACGCCGCTGACCTCCACCGTGCCGCTAGTCGGCACTTCGGCCCGGTAGAGCAGCTTGAGGAGCGTCGACTTCCCCGCGCCAGTTGTGCCCACCACGAAGACGAACTCGCCCGGGGCAACGTTCAGGGAGACGTCCCGAAGCGCGCATCGTGACGGTGGATAGACGACAGAGACGTCTACCAGTCGGAGGATGGCGGGGTCGGAGGTCTCACGCGCGTGATCCATCGGCCTATTGTCCCTCTCCCCCGGGGGGCATGTCAAGCGCGTTGACACTCTGGAAGACCCACGGGTATCCTACCCTGCACGCGGCGCGAAGCCGCTGAGAGGATCACCACGCGCTCATGTCAAACCGCATAGTTCTTACCGAGGGAAGCTACCGCAAGCTCCGGGAGGAGCTAGAGCAGCTCAAGTCGGTGAGCCGCCCGCAGATTGCCGAGTCGCTTCGGAAGGCCCGCGCCTATGGCGATCTTTCGGAGAACTTCGAATACCATACCGCGAGGCGCGATCAGGCCATCCTGAATGGGCGTATAGCCGACATTGAGCGAACGCTCGAGGTGGCTGAGGTCGTCTCGGACGAGGCCACAAGCGGCGACGTCGCAGGCCTCGGCTCGTTCCTGCGCGTGCGCGACCTCGACGAGGAGGAGGAGTGGGAGCTGGTCCTCGTCGACCCTGTGCAGGCCGACCCAATCAATGACCGCATCAGCGCTCAGTCCCCGGTGGGCCAGGGCCTTATGGGCAAGCGTGCGGGTGACGTGGTGGAGGTGGTGATCCCCGCCGGAACGGCTCGCTACGAGGTTCTGGAGGTCCGCGACGCCTGAGGCGCCCTCTGCGTCGCCGCCAATCGAGGGCACACGGAAGGGGGCGGCGCGGAGAGCCTTCCCCCTTCCGTGCAGCGGCAATACCGCGCGCCCGGGGCATCTTGGCCCATGCAGCTTCGCGACCTGCGTCGTTCGAGCCACCGATAGGCCGCCAGCCGCCGCCCGCCCCTGCGATATGCGGACGCGGCCCAGCCTCAGCGGCAGCACGGCTCCCGTAACGGTGCCGAGCGCGGCGGCGTCTGCCAGAGCCCGATGACTGCATACCGCGTGCCAACCTGCTCCGCGACACCCCACAATGCGCAGAGCGCCGGGGTATGCTGGAGCAAGCCCCAGTGGAGAGGCACTACATGGTTCGCGTCCTGTTCGTCTGCCTGGGGAACATCTGCCGTTCGCCGATGGCCGAGGGCGTCTTCCGTGCCGCTGTGGCGGCAGCGGGCCTCGATGGCCAGATCGCCGCAGACTCGGCAGGGACTGGCCACTGGCACCTGCACAAGCCCCCGCATCCCGGCACCCGCGCCGTTCTTGACGCGCACGGCATCGCCTACGACCACCGCGCCCGCCTGGTCACGCGTGACGACCTGCGGCAGTTCGACTACATCGTCGCGATGGACTCGGACAACCTCGCCGACCTGCGCGCCCTCGGATCCGCGCGCGGGGAGCTCTCCCTCCTTCTTGAGCACGCAGGGGATGGAGCCCCCAAGGACGTGCCCGACCCCTACTACACGGGGCGATTCGACGAGGTCTACGACCTTGTCGAGCGCGGGGTGGCGGGACTTCTGCGGCATATCCGGACGGAGCACCATCTGTAGTGGAGCTTCCCGGCTGGCTCCGTGAGGAGCTGCGACGGAATGTCGGGTCGGAGGTGCTGGCGTCCTACTCGGTCGGCGGTGGGATGATCTGCCGGGCTGCGCGCGTGGAGTTCTCCCAGGGCGCTGTCTTTGTGAAGTGGTCCGAGCAGGCAGCGTCCCGCATGTTCGACGACGAACGTGACGGTCTCGCATCCTTGAGGGATGCAGGCGCACTGCGGGTGCCCGCCGTCGTCGCGTGCGGCCCTCGACCCGGAGATCCCGGCGGCGGGTACCTCGTCCTCGAGTTTGTGCACGCGTCCGAGCCCCGGGATGCGCCCGCCTTCGGCACGCGCTTCGGCGAGCGCCTCGCCGCACTTCATCGAGCGCCGGACCCGGGGCGGGGCCTGTTCGGTTACCACCGGGACAACCACCTCGGGCTCCTGGTGCAGGCCAACCCGTGGCGAGACAGGTGGTGGGAGTTCTACCGCGACTGCCGGGTCGCGCCGCAGGTGGAGCGTGCGCGGAGCCGCGGCCTGCTGCATGCCGGGCTGGAGCGACTGCTGGAGGAGGTGCTCGGGTCCGTGGAGGCGCTTCTGGGCGAAGCGCCGCACGAGCCCGCGCTCGTCCATGGTGATCTCTGGAGCGGGAACCTCCTGTGCTCGGACGGCGAGCCGGTGGTGGTCGATCCGGCAGTGTATGGAGCCCACCGCGAGGTCGAGTTGGCCTATGTTGAGCTGTTCGGCGGCTTCCCGGCCACCTGGCGCGATGCGTATCAGAGCTGCTATCCCGTGGACGCCGGCTATGTGCGACGGCGGCCGCTCCTGCAGCTCTACCCGCTGCTCGTACATCTGAACCACTTCGGCGAGCAGTACTCTCCCCACGTGGAGGAGGTATGCCGGGCTGCCCTGCGGTAAGACCGATGCGCGCGACCGGACTGGCACGACGTCGGCAGCCCGTGCGTAGTGCATTGTGGCGCGTGTCGGCCATGTTCGCGCCCGTGGTAGAGCCAGGCTATCCCCTACTGAAGGGACCCCGCATTGCCGCATGACGCAGCAGCCGACCGTCAGGCGCTCCACTACCTGAGGTCGAGGTACCCAGACACAGCGTTTCTGGCGCTGGGCCAGACGATCTGGTGGGATGAGCCGATGAAGGCCGTGCTGCGACGCGCCCTCGACGCGTGCGGCCTTGGCGGGGACATGCTGGCCGGGGTCCATGACACCGACTACTTCGCCCGCGTGGGCATTCGCCTGCCCGGGCAGGCGCGCTTCGAGCTGCTCCCTCACAACGATGGCTCCACGAGGGACCTGTGGTCGGCCGCTGGAGAGATCAGCCGGCTGTTCGGCAGCGAAACGCCTCCGTCGCGCGCGGCCTTTGCAGATCACGGAGTCTCGCTGAAGAGCATCGCGACCGGTCTGGGCATGGAGGTCCGGGAGCTCGTCGATCAGGCGACGGAAGCCTGGGGCTGGCGCGGCCTCGTCTACACGGGGTCGCGCGATCTGATCGCCCGCCAGGTCCGACACGCCGATGTGAGCGGCGCGCTGGAGTCGCTGCTACGGTGGGGGTTCGATGGCACCATCGAGGCGGTCGCGGGCGGCGACTGCGCGACGGAGAGCCGGCGCCTTGCGGAGCGCATGTTGAGCTGGGTGGCGGAGGTTGCCCGCGACTGCCCCGATGTGTCGCTGCCTGAGGTCTATTGCCGGATCCTCCCACGGATCTACGAGTTGCTCCTCGGGTCGCCTCCGGAGCGCGTCAACGTGGAGTGCACGTCACGGCTGCTGGCGTTCAACCGCGAGACCCATCATCTGCCGCGGTTCCGGTTCCTCGATCTGTTCCTCAACCCGGCAACCTCCCGGGCCGCGAGGAACGCGTACGACGCGGCCGTTTCCGGGTCTGAGATCTACCCGCTGGGCAAGTTCGGCCTGGGCGCGATACCCTTCGACGCAGTGGTGCCTGGCGTGGGTCGCGGCACGCTCCGGGTCACGCTGCGCGCCGTGCACATCGAGGCCAGGCGTCCCGTCCGGATCCGCACGGCCCGCTCAGTGGCGTCAGTGGGCGATCTGGCGGAGGTGTTGGAGGGCGAGTTCGGGCCAGGCGTGGTGGTGGTGGGCAAGGCGATCGCTCTTATCTCCATGCTGGCGCGCGAGTTCATCTTCGTGTTCAGCGAAGTGGGCTCGATGTATGTCGCGCGCACGCGACGCATTAACGACCTTCTGCGCGCCCACGGCATTGCGGTCGAGGTCCACCCGGTGCTCCGCGTACGGTACCCGACATGGGACGCCCTGGATGGCGTGGGCGTCTCGTTCCGCCTTCCCGACCATCTGGCGAGCGCCTTCGGGAAGCAGGAAGTCACCGGCGCTGAGTTCTCATCGGGCTGGCGCGCGGCGGTTGCTGGCCAGAAGGCGCTGCTGGCGGCGCTGCGAGGCGTTCGGGGGCAGCGCGATCTTCTGGCGTTCCTGAGAGATCGCAACGGGGCGCGCTGGGCCGGGCGCCTGTGGGCCTATGATGAGGCGAAGGCGAAGCTCCGCGCGCGGCGGATTGCCGCCCTCGCTGCCGTGAAGCGGACGCAGGAGGCGTATGCCGAGCTGCGGGAGGTGCGCCAGGCGCTGCTCACCGCGGAGTCAGCGAAGGGCGACCACTTCCGCGGCACCAACGAGTGGAGCGCGGCTGAGTGGGAGCGGCGCGCCGCCTTCGACGCGCAGATCAACGGCTTGCTGCGACGGAGGCGCTCGCTGCTCGAGCGCATCGCACTGCTGCGGGCCGAGCGGCATGCGATTGAGCGTGAAGGCGAAGCGGGCGAGGCGCGCTCGGCGGTCACCGCCATCGAGGCGGAGGCAGCCCGGGAGCGCATGCGGCTGGTAAGGGATGCGCTGTTGACCCGTGACGGCCTCACGCACACAGCGCACCGGCCCACCGCGTGGTGGATGCCTCTTACCGACCCCTGTGGGCGGTGGTTCGGCCAGATCGCCGAGAACACATGCTTCTTCGTCGAGCCGCTAGTGACGGACCCCTGACGGCTACACCGGCGGTCCCAGGTGCGGCCCCCAGAGGGCGGCCAGACGCTCGCCCTCCGTGCGCAGGCGCTCCGTTTCACTGTCCGTCGGCCTCCGCAGAGCGCGCATTACGTTCAGGACCTCGGACATCTGCTCCGTGGTGTAGAACCCCACCACGGCGGACGCGACCCCTTCGATCGCGAGCGAGTAGCGGACCGCGTCGGCTCGTAGCTCACGCGGGACCATGCCGTCGACGGGCTGGCGGTAGTTCCAGTTGGGAACGCCGCCCAGCACCTTCATCGCAACGATGCCGACGCGTCTCCTGCGAGCCGCCGGAAGGACCTCAGACTCGAAAACGTACGTGTTGCGATCCACGAAGTTGAGCGTGACCATGATGACGTCGATCAGGTCCGTCTCGATGACGGGGATGAACTTCCGCGCCCGCTGGTGACCACTCGCGCCGATGAAGCGAAGCCAGCCCCTCCGTCGCGCCTCAAGGAGCCCTTGCATGGCGCCGTTGTCGTCCATCAGGCGATCGACCTCGAAGTCGCCCAGATTGTGCAGGTACACCAGGTCTAGACGATCGGTCTGCAGCAGACGCAGGCTTTCCTCAAGCGTCTGGAGCACGCCCTGCTTCGACATGCCCCGTGTCTTCGTGGCCAGGAAGAGGCGGTCGCGGTGCCGCCTGACGATGGGGCCGAGCCGCTCCTGCGCTACGTCGTAGTTGGTCGCTGTGTCGATGAAGTTCACGCCGGCGTCCAGCGCGGCGCCGACGACATGGTCGAACACCTCCTGCGGCTGGAAGCTGTGCCCGAGCGCAGCGGAGCCAAATCCCAGGACGGAGACACGAGCGCGCGTGCGCCCGAGCACCCGCCGGGGCAGCTGCCGCGGCGCGGCTGCCGCGACATCCGCGTACAGCGCGCCACCAGCCACGGCGCTGGCCTCGATGAACCGCCTGCGCGTCATGTCCATGGGTTTGCCTTCCTGTGCTGCCGATCACCGCCGCGTTGCGTCTGCTGTCCACTACGAGGCGGGCCGCCCGGCGCGCTGCCGGATCGCGGCAACTTCGTCATAGGACAACGCACGCTCAAACGACCGGAAGCCGTCCAGTGCAAAACCATGCTTGTCGCACAGGCGCGCGAGCTCATCCGCCTGCTCGACAGACACGTCCTTGCCGAGCGTAAAGCTCTCGTAGCGGCCCTCGAGGGCCAGCGCCATCGTCTCCGACATGCAGGCGTATGCGGTGCCGGGGGGAAATCCGAAGCTGAAGGGTTTGCCACTGCTGGCGCTGGTGCACTGCATCGCGCCTGGCACGCGGACGAGGCCGCCCTCGATGACCAGAACGTCGTCTCGCTCGCGAGCGACGGCGATGGAAACGTCGCGCGGGCGCGCGACGTCGCACACGACGGCGCCGCGCTTGACGTGCTGGGGGAGAACGATCGCCTCAGTCGCACTGGAGACAGTAATCACAACGTCGGCGTTGCGGAGGCCGTCTGCGATGTCGGTGGCCACCGATGTCGGCGTGCTCAACGACGGTCGGATGCGATCAGCAAGGGCTTCCAGCCTGACTCGGTCGCGGCCAACCAGCACTAGATGCCCTACGAGGCGCCCAAGCATCACGGCACAGGTCGCGCCGATGGAGCCGGTGGCGCCGACGATCGCGGCCATTGCCTGAGGCAGGTGAACCCCCATCAGGTCCGCGCCCCGGACCGCGCCCTGCACGGCGGTCGCCACGGTGTAGGAATTGCCCGTGGTGACGGGGATCCGCAGGCGGCTGGCGACCGTCGCACCACCATCGCCGACCACTGACGTGAACGCACCCAGACCGATGATGCGTGCGCCAAGGTCTTCCGCGATGCGCCCGCACTCCACAAGCTTGGCGTAGACATCCTCAACCGGAAGGCTGAGGAACTGCCGGGGAGTCAGCGGGCAGCCGATGAACCAGCCCTCGGCCTCGGGCCCAACAACGGAGCGCACCCCCGTGACGTGGGCAACGCAGAGCGGGCGGTGACGCTTGAGGAACCACTCGATACACGGTACTGGTAGGTAGCGGGCGACGGGGTACTTGCGGGCGACGTCTCGCCGCGCATCGATGGGGTGGATGATGAAGGCGAAGCGTTCCATGTCAGCCCGGATGCGGGCGCCGCCGTTTCTCGCGCGCAGTCGGCGTGGTGTGTGATGGTGTGCGATTCATCACGGCGACTGGAGGCGCACGACGCCAGGCCGCCATCGGAGCCGCGAAAGTGTACCCAAGTAGTCCGCGGGCGTCAACTCCTCCGGGCGGCGGCCGGACAGCGCGACGAGCACGGCCTCCATCACGTTCGTGGCGTACGCCTCGCCCCCCACGGTCGGGGTCGTTGTGATCAGTAGCTCCGCCCCGCGCTCACGCAGGAGAGCGGTCTCGTCCTTCCGGCTCGACTGCGTCAGAACGATCTTGCCACTGAGGTCGAGCGGCATGTACCGCCGGATGAAGTGCCAGTCGCCGGCGATCACGTCGGCGGCACTGAAGCTAGCCTCGAACCTTGGCGTGTTCCTCTCCTGCCTCTCGCCGGTCGGGTAGAACCACTGGAAGGGCAGGCGCGTGATCACCGGCATGAGCAGGGGCGCGAGCGCACGGATGGCGCGCCATGACCGGATCGGAACGGGCAGACCGAGACTGAACATGATGTCGCCGAACACCACGGACGGTGACAGCACGGAGATTGCCTCAGCCATCCCGAAGCGGTCGACCGCCGACATGACCAGGACGCGGGACCGCCGGAAGTCCACGATGCCCTGCTCCTGCAGCCAGTTGACGGCGGAGCGCTCGAGCGTGTGCTTGAGGCCGCTGCCGTCCACCCACGGGCTCTGCCGCGCCGCCGACATCATGCGAAGCGGCTCCCTGAATGCATAGCGACGGCCGAGGGCGTGCAGGTACACGTCCATGCCGCCAACGCCGAAGCAGTCCACCTGACCGTCGAGAGCGCGCACGCGCTCCACGAACGCGCGCCGGTCGCCGTCGGTCCCGATGCGCTCGATGACGAACGGCGTCCCGAGGAAGGAAATCTCGGATCGCTTGTCGCGCCGGCTGGTTCCAAGACTGACGCCGGTCACGCGGCGAGGGGCGAGGGACGCGCCATGACCGCGTTGGGGGTGGACGCCGGGAGCGTTCAACGCGCTGGGGCCGGCGGTCCGACCCCTGCAGCTCGATGGATGCGGTCGATGGCCTCGACCGCCATGCGAGCCTGCCTGCCATCCACGAGGGGCGGCCTGCCGTCGCGAACGGCAGCGGCGAAGTCCGCGATGATCGTGCGGTGCCCCTCAAGCGAGATGCTCATGGGGTCGCTGCGGCCTCCGGTGGGCTCCGACTGCGGCGGCAACTCGTTGCGCAGGTCCTGGCCATCCGCACCGTATGCGGTCACGGTGGCGTCGTCGAATGCGACGGCCCCACGCGTTCCCACCACCTCCACGCGCGTGCAGAGGGGCGGTCTGCAGCAAGTCGTGGCCTCGATCGAGCCGGCTGCGCCGGACGCGAGCTTTACGGTGGCCAGCGCCACGTCCTCCGCTTCCATCCGATGGGCGGCCGTGCGGACCAAGGCGTACTGGACGTCGACGACCGGGCCAGCCAGCCAGCACAGGTGGTCGATGGCGTGGATCGCCTGGTTGGCGAGGACGCCGCCATCGAGGTCCCAGGTGCCCCGCCATGAGGCGCTGTCGTAGTAGGCCTGATCACGCCACCACTTAACCTGCGCACTGCAGAGGAGCAGTTCGCCGATGCGCCCCGCATGGATGTCGGCGGCAACGCGCTGGAGCGCAGGGATGGCACGACGCTGGAAGACGGAGGCGAGGGTGACCCGCGCGCGCTCGCACGCGGTGATCAGGGCATCGGCCGCATCGACCCAGAGAGCGAGCGGCTTCTCGCAGAGCACGTGGACGCCTGCGCGAGCGCAGAGCACGCCTTGCTCGACGTGTTGGCCCGACGGCGTGCAGATGTCCACCGCATCCAATGCGCGGCTGGCCAGCATCTCGTCGAGCGACGTGTGGGCCGACGCTGCCGCCATCTGGGCGAATGCCCGCGCTCGCTCACCGCTGACATCGCACACGGCGGCGAGTACCGCGCCCGGCGTCTCACGCCAGAGATCGAGGTGGGCTCGCCCGATGGCGCCACAGCCCACCAGCCCTACACGGAGCAGTGCCCCCATCGGTGCCTCCGGGGGCGCTCGTTCAACCCAGCCGCGCCCGATTCCTGCCGGCCAGACGTGCGCATGGCCTCCCCGGAGATGGGGAGGCCATGCACGAACCGCGAACACCGGTCAACTGACGGCTGCGACTTCGACCGCCGCCGGACGGCGGCGGCGCTTGAATGGTCGCCGGAGGACGATCTTGGTGTAGTCGAGACCGGCTGCCTCCAGCGCCTTGTGCCACGAGTCGAACCGGCGCCGCGCCGCGGTAATCAAGGTAATGTCAACCTGCTCGACGTTCTTGGCGTTGAGGTCCACCCCCTGCGCGTGCAGCTCCCGCAGCCGGTCGATCACTGCCTGCTGGCTCCACTGGCGGTAACGGCGGATGCTCGTGTACGCCAGCCCCGCAGCCTGGATTGCCGCCCGCCACGAACCGAAATGCTTGCGCTTGGTGGCGGCAGCCGCGAGCTGGGGATCAACCTGCGTGCTTACGTGGCGCCAGGAGAGGTCAACTCCGCGGGCGTGCAGCTCGCGAATGCGCTCCAGAATGCGCTCACGCGTCCACGACCGGTACCGGCGAATGTCATCGTAGTTGACGCCTGCATGCTCGACCGCCGCGCGCCAGGAACCGAAGTACCTAGTGGCGGCCCGCAGGAGAGCCACCTGGTTCACCGCGATCGCTGCGTAGTTGAGGCCCTGCTCCTCGCGATGCATGCGAAGGATCTCATCGGCAATGGTCTGTTTGCTCCACTTCCGCACGGTGCGATGGCTCCTTGATGGTATTACGGCGGACGCACGAGCGCCCGTTGTCTAACGCGCACTTTGCGATACAGCGCGGCAGCGACCGGACGGTCAGCGGGGACCGAGCGGGGAGAGGCGTAAGTCCGATCAGCAGGGATCGAGGCCGCGGCTACAACACCTAGAGAATACGCTCAGACGCGGCCCCATGTCAAGGGATTGGTACCTTTATGCACAGATACGCGACACAGCGCGCCAGCAGGACATGGCTGAGTCCACTGCGAACTGGCGATGGGTGCGTCCGGCGCCCGCTGCCGTGCGACGGGCAGCTCGTGCCGCGGCGATGATCGCTCGCCGGTGTGTGCAGAGGCCTGGCGGCACTGCCTGGCGGCTGCCCGCGGGCCATCAGGCTCGGCCTGTATGTGCCGGGAGCGGGCGGATGAAGGCCAGTGCCGCAACGTGTGGGAGGGTAGGCTAGATGGACCTGGGTAGCGCTACGTGGCCGGAGGCGCAGGCCTTCTCCGAGCGGGGAGGGGTACTCGTGGCTCCGCTCGGGTCGTTCGAGCAGCACGGCCCCCACCTCCCCCTCCTGACGGACACGCTCATTGTGGGCGAGGTCGCGCGGAGGGCCGCCTCAGCGCTGGGGGAGGGCGCCACCTGGCTCCCCACCCTCTGGCTGGGCGCCTCTCCCCATCACATCGGCTTCTGCGGCACGATGACGCTTCAGAACGACCGGTACATTGGCGTGGTCGAGGACCTCCTGGAGAGCGCCCTCGAGTCCGGCTTCCGGCGCATTCTGCTCCTGAACGGCCACGGCGGCAACGAGGCTCCGGCGCGCA
>DATIKM010000023.1:0-14528 GCA_035477595.1 Chthonomonadales bacterium | reverse complement strand
AACCGGAACATGCCAGCCGCGTTGGCGGCGCCGAACGCGTCGCTGAACACGACGAGCCCGTCCCTGTAGTCCACGCGGTACTCCGATGGCGGCACAACGAGCCCGCTCGTTGTGTCGTAGACCAGGAAGTCCGGGCTGCCGGCTACGCGGAACAGGCCCAGATACGACGTGTGGTCCTCCTGCATGTCACCGATGCGCTTGAGGTTCCTGAGCGACATGCGCACCGTGTACGGGGCCGCCGCAGGCATGGGGCGCTCCTCACGAAGGATGCGCCAGTCCAGCACGTCGTAGTCGATCCGAGCCGTCAGCGGGACCATGCCGAACGCAGACTGTTCCGTGTAGTCGCGCCCGAGCGGGTTCAGTGCCAGCACGCCCACGTTTGCGAAGGGGCCGATGTTGTCCGACAGCACCTTGAACTCAAACGGGTCCACCACGCGAGGGGTCTGCTGGTACCCCCACAGGTCGCCGCGCGCCAGTTGCCGGAACTGCCTCGCCACCGACTCGCTATCGGGCACCACATGCGGGTCGTAGCCATGGCTGCTGTCAAGCGCGATCCACCCCTCGTGGTGCGCGGGTATCACATTGTCCGGGAACCGCGTGTCGCTATCGCTCGGGAAGTCGATGATCCGCGTGTTCACCTCGCCGGTGCTCGGGTCCCAGTAGTCGTACTGGATCCGGAACCGCCGCGGATAGGGCATCGGGAAGAAGGCGACCTGGGTAATCCCATGGTCGTCATCCTCCGTCTGACCGTAGTCGATCGCGTACTGGCCCGCGCCACGCAGGAACCGGACGCTATCCGGGTTCTCGGCCTCGAGGCCGCTCACGCGGCGCATCGGCGCCCCATAGACCGTCACGTTCAGGAACCGGCCCGCGCCATCCGGGATCATCACGGAGGGCCCGAGGCTCAGCATGTGGATGGCGCCGCGCTCACCTTGGGCAGAGCCCGCCCCGCGCATGCCGGTCGGCGTCGCCAGTGGTACGCGCACCATCTCGCCGATCACCCGGCGCATCCGGTTCACGTTGCTCACATAGTAGGGGTCCACGCCGGGGGGCACATTCCGCGCGTCGCTCAGATCGTCAGGCGACGCATGTGGGTCGAACGTGAAGCTTCCCGTGGTCAGATCCGGGAACCCAGGGACCACGGCGTCCATGAGGTTAGCGGCGCCGCTCTGGAAGCGCTCGATCTCCGCGGTCGCAAGCCGAGTGGCGAAGGTGGTCTCCTCCGCCTGCCGATTCACCAGGAACCCAGGGGGGAACAAGCGCACGACCGAGAAGATGCCTACGAGGAGCACGACCATCACGGTCAGCACCTCGATCAGCGAGGTTCCCTGTCGCCCGAAGCTTCTGCGCATGTTGGTCACCTTCGCCAGGCTGTGCGGGACCATTCGCTGGCCCCCGCAGCGCACCATCCCGTCCTACGTCGATAGACCGACGCCGCACAGCGCGGCGGTGTTCCCTGCCAGGGCGCAGATCAGTGGTTCAGCAGGTTCGCGCCGAACCTCTCGAGCGCTCCCACCCTCGCTTTGCGAGCAGAGCCCGACGCGCTGATGACGGTAACCCGGTCCACGCCGGCGGTCGCCGCGTGCCAGGTCGTGAGCGCCAGCAGCGTCTGGTCCAGCGGTGGGTTGGCGTACTTAAGTTGGTTCGGCATGTCCCAGGTGCCGGTGGCGCTGTCAAACCCGCCGCGCCCCGTCCAGTCCGTCGAGTACCGCACGTCGTAGACCGGAGCGCCCGCCGCATCGCGCACGACGAAGCCCGTGGCGTCGACCCGCGGGCTGATGCTATAGGAGTCCCACGTGTAGTAGAACTTCGGCTGGCCGAAGAGCGGGTCGTTCGGTTGCACCTTGGGCGCGGTGATATTGTTGAAGCAGTCGATGGTTCCGAATGCATCGACGCCGCAGATGCCTGCGAGGCGGTCGCCCACCCACTCCTGGTCCGCCGGCCAGCCCGGGGGGCGCCGCGGGAAGCGCGCCACCGTCACCGTCAGCTCGGTCGACCCCGCGTTGTTTGGCGATCGGAATACGTCGAGATCCCTCACGTACTCCTTGTACAGGAACGGCCGGATCAGAGCATCGACGGGCGCCGGCTGCTGCGACGCCGGGTCCGTCAGAAAGGCGCCGCTTGACACCACGGTACCCCCTGGACCTGGCGCGGCTGCCTCCACGTAGCCCAACAGGGTCGCGGGATACTTGCCCTCGTCCTGCCGGAACATCTCCGCGGCGACCCATAGCTGGTGCAGCTTGCTCATGCAGTTACTCTCTCGGGCCTGCTGCCGCACCGTTCCCGCGAGCGGGAACAGGATGGCCGTCAGCACCGAGATAATGGCGATCACTGTCAGGAGCTCTATGAGCGTGAAGCCGCGCTTGCCAAGCCGCTTTGTCATGGTAGCCACCCCACCTTCGCCGGCGCGCCGCCGCTATCCGTGGCGGAGCAGGCTCGCGCACCACGACGCCTGCTACGCCGACAGCACACAAACACGCGGGGAGTTCTGCGCCCCGCCAGATCCCTTCCTCAGACGACGCCTGCCAGCGCGATGTTCCGCCACCCGCGCGTCAGAACGCTCACAAGCCTGGCGGCGCAGGAAACGCCCAGTTCAGGTACCAGTCCAGCAGGTCGCTGCCGACGAACATCGCGAGCAGGGCGCCAACGACCATGTAGGGACCGAACGGAACGTGCGTCAACCCAGGCCGAAAACCGTCATCGACCTCCAGTGGGGCCTCGCCGTCGCTCTGCAGCATGCGCCTCGCCCATCCCGCCCCAGCCTTAGCCGCAACCATCGCAATCAGGTCAACAAAGAACACATAAGCGGCGCCGCACGCCAGGACCTCCCGGAACGGCGTCGCATCCGGCTCCGGCTCCGCCTCCATACCACCCGCATCTGCATCGGCGCGCGCTCGACCCGTCAGGAGGCGTTGAACCACAATGGCGGTACCCACGACGGCGCCCAGCGCTATCGCGAGCGCGAACGAGACGAACGCCGCGCCAAGGGGCAGCATCGCACCGATCGCTCGCCCGAGCTTTACGTCGCCGTCGCCCATCGAGTCTTTGCGGAAGAGCGCAAGTCCGATCAACTGGATCGCGACGAAGGCGGCGGCGCACACCACAGCCCCGCCGATCGAGCGCGGCAACCATCCCCACCACAGCGCATGCGCCGCGTCGCCGCCGGCGACCATCGTCACGTCGTAGACGACCGCGACCGCAAGCGCGAAGGCGGTCAGCTCGTCCGGGATGATGTACAGCTCGAGATCTATGAAGAGCGCGGCCACGAGCGCCGCAGTGAACAGGCAGTAGACCAGTGCCTGCCAACCCGCGCCGAAATGGGCGACAATCACTGCGAACAGCGCGCCTGTCGCAGCCTCCACGAGCGGGTAGCGCCATGAGATCGGCTGCCGGCATTGCGAGCAGCGCGCCCGCAACGCCAGGAAGCTCACGATGGGCACATTCTCGAATGCCCTCAGTGCGTGACCGCATTGAGGGCATCGAGAACCTGGAGACACGAGCGACTCGCCACGTGGCAGCCGGTAGATGACTACGTTCAGAAAGCTGCCGACAGCCGATCCGGCGACGAATGCGAGAACCGTCCAGAAGCCGGGAGGAACTTCGGCCAAGCCTTGCTCCTTGTGCGACCCACGTCAGGACGATCCGCAGCCCCGGCGCACCAAGCCGCCCTCTCTAGTCTTCCGCAGCAGGGCCGGCAGCGCCCTCGCCGGCTCCCGCGGTCAGGCCCTGGATCACGTGGATCAGCGGCAGGAACATAGCGATTACGATGAACCCGACACAGACCCCCAGAAACACGATCAGCACGGGCTCGATAGCGGCCGTCAAGCTCTGAAGGGTGGCGTCCACTTCCTGCTCGTAGAACTCCGCGATCTTGGTCAGCATCTGATCGAGAGCCCCGGACTCCTCCCCGATGGAGATCATGTGAACAACCATCGGCGGGAACATCCGGCTGCGCTCGAGCGGCTCGTTGATACGGTCGCCCTCACGGATGCGCGCCCGAGCCTCCATGACCGCGTCTGCGATGATCCCGTTACCCACCGTGCCGGCCACGGTCTCCAGAGCCTGCAAGATCGGCACACCGGAGACCAGCAGCGTGCCGAGAGTGCGGGAAAACCGCGCCAGCGCGATCTTGTGGTGGAGCTGGCCGAACACCGGCACCTTCAGCTTGACGCGGTCGACCACCCGGCGGCCAATGCGCGTAGTGCCGAAGTACTTCGTCGCGAGGTAGAGGCAGAGGACGATGATGATGCCCATCCACCAGCGCGTCATCAGGAAGTTGCTGAAGTCCACGAGGACTTGGGTCATCGGCGGGAGCTCTCTTAGGCCGAGCTCCTGGAACAACTCGACAAAGCGCGGAACGATGAAGGTGCAGAGGCCGAGCACGATGACGATGGCTACGACCACGACGATTACCGGATAGGTCAGCGCCGCCCTCACTTTGCGCCGGAGCTCCATGTCGGACTCCAGGAAGGAGGACAGCCGCTGCAACGACTCCTCGAGGACACCACCCACTTCGCCAGCGCGCACCAGACCGACGAACAGGTTGGTGAAGGTCTTCGGGTACTTGCTCATCGCCTTCGAGAGCGTCTGCCCGGACTCCACCTCTTGCTCGATGTCGATGATCATGCGCCGAAGCTTCGGGTTCGCCGTCTGTTCCGCAAGGACGTCGAGCGCCCGCACAAGCGAGACGCCCGCATCGATCATCGTGGAGAACTGGCGACAGAAGATGGAGAGGTCCGCGAGCTTGACGCGTCCCCAGCCGGCTCCAGGCGGTCGTTTGCGGCCCGCAGCCGTCTGCTTAATGTCGGTGACGGTGAAACCTTGCTCCTGAAGCCGACGCCTCAGGATCTCCTGGTTCTCCGCATCAGACGAGCCGGTGCGTAACTGCCCGGCGGCATCACGCACGGTGTAGCTGAAGGTGGCCATCCTGAACTCCTTGGCCCGACGGCCGGCCGGCCTCGCACCGGTGCGCCAACCGCGCCCCGGCGGAGCCCGCTATCGTATGGGAGGACCGCCTCCCGGCCCCGTCATCGTCGCGGTGCGGATCATCTTCTCGAGCTCAGTCGGGTTCATCGCACGCTCCATCGCCAGCTCGAACGTGATGAGGCCCCGAACATAGAGGTCGCGCAGGGACTGGTCCATCGTCTGCATCCCGAGGTTGGCGCTCGTCTGGATCATGGAGGTGATCTGGTGCGCCTTGTTCTCGCGGATGAGGTTACGAACTGCCGCGCTCGCGGTCATGATCTCCATGGCGCAGACGCGGCCCGGCTGGTTGGCGCGCGCCAGAAGCTGCTGGCACAGAATCGCCTGCAGGTTGTTGGATAGCTGGAGGCGCACCTGCTCCTGCTGACCCGGCGGAAACGAGTCCACGATGCGCTCGACCGAGGTGGCCGCGCTGTTGGTGTGCAGCGTGGCGAACACCAGGTGGCCCGTCTCCGCCGCCGACACGGCCATCTGCATCGTCTCGAGGTCACGCATCTCGCCCACCAGGATAACGTCCGGGTCCTCGCGCAGCGCGGCCCGAAGGGCGTTGGCGAACTGCCTCGTGTCCTGCCCCACTTCCCGCTGGTTGATGATGCTGAACCGGTGGGAGTGCAGGTACTCGATCGGGTCCTCGATGGTCAGGATGTGGACGCTGCGCTCGCCATTAATCTGGTTGATCATCGCGGCCAGCGTGGTCGACTTGCCAGAACCTGTCGGCCCCGTCACCAGTACAAGCCCCCGCGGCAGCCGCGTAAGCTCCTCAAGCACCGGTGGCAGATTAAGGTCGCGGAGCGTCGGGATCCGCGACGGGATCACCCTGAAGGCCGTGGCGACATTGCCGCGGTCGCGGTACACATTCACCCTGAACCGCGACAGACGGGCGAGCTGGTACGAGAAGTCCAGCTCGAGCTGCGTCTCAAACCGCTGGATCTGCTCGTCCGTCAGAATGTCGTAGATGAGCCGCTGAGAGTCCTTCGGCGTCACCTTCTCGTAGTTCGTGGGGAGCAGTTGGCCGTCGACGCGGATGATCGGCGGCACGCCGACGGACACGTGCAGGTCGGACCCGCCCTTCTCAACGACGATGCGCAGAAGGTCGTCGATGTGGGCGTCGACCAGCGGCCGAGGTCTGGCAGTGGCAACCTGAGGAGCGCCGGTCGGCGCCACCGGCTGGGTCTGCTCACTCACAGATGGAACCTCCAGCAGGACGGCGCCACACCACCCGGACAACCCGAAGGAGTCCGACGGTGGACGCCGGAGTGGGTGCTATCCTGCGCGACGGCGCCGCACGCTAGCCGGAGAACCCGGCGGTGAAGACCACGCGCATCACCTCGTCCGGCGTGGTGATGCCTTCCAGCACCTTCAGCAGGCCGTCCTCGCGCAGGTCCCTCATGCCGTTGGCCTTCGCGGCGTCCCGGATGTCGGTGAGAGGCGCGCGGCGCACGATGAGCTCGGCGATCTCGTCGTTGATGCGCATCAGCGAGAACACACCCAAGCGGCCCGAATAGCCCGTGTGCCGGCACCCTTCGCAGCCACGGCCCCGCCATAGCGTGACCTTCGCATCGGGATCCTCGGGTCGGAAACCGAACTTCCGGAGGGCAGTACCCGCTTCCTCGTAGGGCTCCTTGCAGTGCTGGCAGATGCGGCGGCCGAGCCGTTGCGCGAGAACCCCGACGACCGTGGCCGCGATCAGGTAGGGCTCCACGCCCATGTCGATCATCCGGATGACGGCGGACGGAGCGTCGTTAGTGTGCAGCGTGGAGAGGACCAGGTGGCCCGTCAGCGACGCCTCGATGGCGATCTCTGCGGTCTCCAGGTCGCGCATCTCCCCGACCATGATGATGTCGGGGTCCTGGCGCAGGAAGGAGCGGAGCGCGTTCGCGAAGGTGAGGCCGGCCTTGCGGTTCACCTGCACCTGGGTAACGCCGCCAAGCTGGTACTCCACCGGGTCCTCGATCGTGATGATGTTCTTCTCGATCGAGTTCAGCTTGTTCAATATGGAGTACTGAGTGGTCGTCTTCCCGTGCCCGGTCGGGCCGGTGGAGAGCACCATCCCGTTCGGCTGAATGACCAACTCCTCGAGCTGCGCCTGCGTCTCCTCCGAGAAACCGAGCTTCTGGAGACCGATGAGGATGCTCGACTTGTCGAGGATGCGGCAGACGATCTTCTCGCCGAATACGCTGGGCAGACAGGAGACGCGCAGGTCGTAGTCCTTGCCATCATAGCGGATCGGGATGCGGCCGTCCTGCGGGAGGCGACGCTCGGCAATGTTCATCTCAGCCATGATCTTGAAGCGCGAGATGAGCGGCGGCTGAATGTACTTCGGCAACAACATTGCCTCGTGCAGAACGCCGTCCACGCGATAGCGCACCCGGACACCGCGGCGCTCAGGCTCCAGATGGATGTCGGAGCCGCGCTCGTGAATGCAGCGCTGGATGATCGCGTTCGCCACGCGAATGATCGGCGCTTCCTCGGCCATCTGCGCTGCCGCCTCGTCGTCGTCATCGAGGGACATGTCGCCGACCGAGCCAGCCTTCGCCACGTTCTCCTTGATCTCAGCCAGCAGATCGCCCATGCCCACGCCGCCGCGGTTCGGGTTCATGCCCGGTGACACGCCTTGAGCGGTCTCCTCCTGACTGGCCGGAGCGAGGGCAGCGTCGACTCCGCCATAGACCCTGGCGATCGCGTCCTCGATGGCCTGTGGACCGGCCAGCACCGGGCGCACCATGCAGCGCGACACCACGCGAAGGTCGTCCAGTGCGTACGGGTTGTCCGCATCACCCATCGCCACCCAGAGGTTATTCGCGCCGTCCTTCTTCACCGGAATCACGTTGTGCCGACGAGCGATGTGGTCCGGAACAATGTTGGTGGCACCAGACTCGGGAGCGAAGGAGTTGAGATCGACGAAGGGGAGACTGAGGGATTGGGCGAGGGCTTTCCAGACGTCGCGTTCGGTCGCGTACCCCAGTTCTACAATGACCTTGGGCAGCTTGCTTCGGGACTGCTTCGCCATGCCCTCGGCTTGCTGAAGCTGCTCGGGGGCGATCAGTCCTTCCTCTATGAGGAAGTCCCCCATGCTCTTACGTGCCATGACCATGTCTGCCCCCACTGAGCCGTGTGTGCGTGCGGCGACGGAGTGGCGCAAGCGTCCCGATGCGGCGATTATAGCACAGCCCCATAGGGCACGCAAGAACGTTTTTGGCGTCCCAAGGAGCCGCTCGGCAGCGCTCCAGGCGGGGCTCTACGGGCCTGTCAGGGCGCTCCGAACCGCGCCCTCCATGACGTCGGCCGGTGGACGGGCGCCCGTCCAGTAGGCCAGGGATTCGGCGCCCTGATGGACCAGCATGCCGATCCCGTTGATCGTCCTGCACCCCCGCTCGCGCGCCCGTCGAAGCCACAGAGTCTCCTCCGGACGGTAGATCAGGTCGTAGGCGGTGCATCCCTGCCTCAGCCACTCCGCCGGCGCCGGCGGAGCGTCATTGAGATGCGGCCACATACCGATAGGCGTCGTGTTCACCACCAGGTCCGCCTCCGCCATTGCAGCCTGGACGACCGCGCTGTCATCGAGCGACACCCAGCGCGGCGCGGACCTCCGGGCATACCGCTCCATCGCCGCGCACAGGTCCGCGGCTCGCTGCGCCCGCCGGTTGGCAACCAGCACCGCGGCGCCCGCCGACACCAGCCGGTGCACGACCGAGCGCGCGGCGCCGCCCGCGCCCACCACCACCGCGCGTACCCCGTCAAGCGCGATCCCGGTCGAGGTCAGCGGGGCCATGAAACCCGCGCCGTCCGTGCAGTGCCCCACGAGCAGCGTCCCCTCCACCCGCACCGTGTTCACTGCGCCCGATGCCTCCGCCTCGGGCGTCACCTCGTCGACGAGGGCGAGGGCACGCTCCTTGTGTGGAATGGTGAGGTTCACTCCGCGGACGCCCAGCGCCGGCAGAGCGCGCAGCGCGTCGGCGAGATCCTCGCGGCGGACGTGGAACGGCACGTAGACGTAGTCAAGCTCCAGCGCCGCGATCGCGGCCTGGTGCATGCAAGGAGAGAGGGAGTGCTCCACCGGGTCGCCGAAGACGCCCAGGAGCCGTGTGGTACCTGTGATGCGAGGGGCCATGGCCGCTCCCATGTCGGGTTGGACGACGGCAGTGGCCCGTTTGTTCCCTGACCAGCTAGCCGCAGCCAGGCACTTTCGCTACCCGCCCTCGGGCAGTAGGCCCCGCCGCCTGAGCCATGCCAGGACTACCCGCTCGGCCAGGCGGCTTAGGCGCGTCCCCACGAACTCGCGGCGCGCCATGGGACGCACCATCACCGTGTAGAGCCCGAGGCGATTGCCTCCGAGCACGTCCGTAAACATCTGGTCGCCGATCACCGCGGTCCGGTCCGGCCCCACACCCAGCTCCCGCATGGCGGCAAGGAAGCCGCGCCGGCGTGGCTTCCACGCGCGGCGGACGTACGACATCTCGAGCTCGGCCGCCAGCTGGCGCAGGCGCCTGCCGGACCGCGTGTTGCTGACCAGGTAGAGCTTTAGGCCGCACGCCCTGAGCTCCGCCAGCCACTCCATCACTGCATCGGGCACGTCGTACCCCTGCCAAGCCACGAGGGTGTTGTCCAGGTCGAGGAGCACCGCCTCGATCCCAGCGTCGCGCAGGTCTGCCGGACGAACATCTGTGACACCGCCGGGGCAGTACCGACGGGGGCAGAGTATCATCAGTCCGCCAGCGCGACGCGGCTTGCTGGGCGGCCTCATCGGTCCACCGCCCGAGCGGCCCGTCGCGCGCGCGAGACCGCCACCAGATGGTCGCTCTGCGTCCTGGTAAAGAGGTGAGAGCCGTCGGGCATCGCCACGTAATAGAGGTAGCCGTGACGCTCCGGCCGCAGCGCTGCGAGGATGCACGCGAGGCCGGGGGACGCGATCGGTCCCGGTGGCAGTCCCGCATGACGATAGGTGTTGTACGGGGAGTCCACCAGCAAATCGCGATACAGGACGCGTTCCCTGTGCTCCCCGAGGGCATAGAGCACAGTAGCGCATATCTGCAGTCGCATGCGCTTCCGCAAGCGGTTCTCGACCACGCCGGCGATCCGAGCCCGTTCCTCCGGTACGCGCGCCTCACGTTCGATGATCGAAGCGATGGTCACCACCTCGTGCAGGCTCCTGCCACTGCGCCGAATCTCCTCACCGTGTGGCGTTATAACGCGATCGGCGAAGGCGACCAGCATCATTCTGGCCGCCGCCTCGGGAGACCCGTCCGGCTCCATAAAGTAGGTGTCGGGCCACAGGTACCCCTCTAGAGGACCCGACGGGAGGCCCACGATCCGCCGGAGCGCCGGCGGCGGCTCCGTTGCCACCTGCACGAACGCGGCGGCGCTGCGCACTGCACCCCGGCGCTCCAAGGTGGCGCCGATCTGCCGGAGCGTGTAGCCCTCCGGAATCGTGACGGTCACTACCGCCACGTCTGGACCACCGCGCCGCAGGCGGTCCGCCAGTTCCGCGGGGCGCCAGGCGGGCGACAGACTGAACGTGCCGGCGCGTATCGGTCCCTGCTCCGGTGACCAGCGCACAGCCAGCGCGAACGCGAGCCCGCTTCGCACCAGCCCGCGCCGCTGCAGGAGAACGCCGACGTCGGCCGGCGTCGCGCCCTGCGGCACCCTGACGATGCGCTTCGGGCCGGTCCCGACCGGCTGGAACTGGAGCCAGCACCACGCACCCGCAAGCGCAACTGCGGCAACGATGCCGGAGGCGATCCAGAGCGCCCTGCGGCGTGCGCGCCGGGACCGGGTCAGGCGACGTGCCATCCGGTGAACCTGCGTTCCACGCTCTTAGCCCGCATTCCCCGTTGCGCATGATGCCATGTAGTCGCGCAGGATGACCGACGCCGCGACGGCGTCGACCGTCTCCTTATGGCGGCGCCTCGGGCGTCCGGACGCCAGGAGGATCTCCTCCGCCTCGAATGTGGACAGCCGCTCGTCCTGCCACGCGACCGGCACCGCCACCTCACGCTGAAGGGCGGCCACGAAGCGCTCGACCCTCTCCGCCTGCGGGCCCCTGGTCCCGTCCATGTTGAGCGGCAGCCCGACGACCACTCGCTCGGCGCCCTGCTCCCCGATGAGCCGCGCCAGATCGGCCACGTCGCGCCGATGGCCCTCGGGCTGGCGGCGCAGGGTCGTCACGGGGAAGGCAATGCCGGTGCCCGAGTCGGCCACGGCCACGCCGATCGTTCTGTCGCCTACATCGAGCGCAAGGAGTCGCGCCACGGACCGCCTCCTCTACTGCAGTTACTGGAGCATTGTACCCGCCGCCCGGGGAGGCTGCCGGTGCGGAGCAGCGAGCGTCCCGCACAGCGATGCTTGCGTTAGTCGTGGGGGCGGGGGTGGCCGGCGAGTGTAGTGTGACGCCGACGAGCCGCGTACGGAATGGCGGTGCCGGGAAGCGAACGCGTTAAGCTCCGGAGGGGCTTGAGCCGCAGCAGGGACCCCGACTGCTGTCGGGCAGTGTCTGGCTGGAGCGGACGTCGCGCCAGCCGGCGAGCACCTTTCCCCACTCGGCCTGTTGGCGGCTGACGGCAAGCCTGAATAGCCGGCGCCTCAGGGCCTCGGCGACTACCGGCCGCAGCCGCGGCGGCAGGTCGCTGGGGATGTGCTGGAAGGATGCCAGGTTGTCGGCGAGCAGTAGATCGGTCATCGGTCCGTCCAGGGTTGCCGTGATCCTCACATATAGTTGACGAGCGAAGTGCCCGGCATGTTTCGTACCCGGCAGGATTGCCGGGATCGATCGTTGTTGGGCGGTGATGCCCTCCTCACGTGGTGCAGGCCTCAGCGCACCGCGCCGATGGGCGCTCGGTCACGCATCTCGGTGCGCACGTTGGCGCCGACCTTCCAGCGCCGGTCCCAGATCTCGGTGTGCACCTCGTGGGAGGCCTGCGCCAGGTCCGCCATCCGCAGGGGCTTCGCGCGCTCCACCTGCAGCGACACCCCCTGTCCCTTCCGCACGATCCGGCCGCGCACCAGCACCGCGGGCGACGTGAGGAACACCGCCGTGCAGGCATCGATCGCCGGGCCCGCGATGGTGGCCTGCAGCGTGCCCATCTCATCCTCCAGGATCGTGAAGATCACCGGCTCCCCGCTGCGGGTCGGGGGCCTATGCGGCCGCACGTTCAGCCCGGCCACCGTGATCCTCTGGCCGTGGTGCGCTCGCTGGGCCTCGTCCGTGGTCCAGACCCGCCATCGGTTCAGCAGATCGCGCAGATAGGTGAACACGTGGCATTCGGCGCAGACGCCGGTGATGCGCCACGCCCAGAGAAACTTGTCCCAGGCGGTGAAGTCGTCCAGCTCCCATGCCGTGGGGGTGAGCATGCCTTCCAGACGCGGACAGGCGCCGGGCAGCTGCCCCGTGGCGCCTGCCTCCGCACGGTAGGAACGCGCCAGCGCGCTGGTCTCGTCCAGGCGCCACAGGATTCCGCGCCGGTGTTCGTGCAGCAGATCGAACGCGCCGCACAGCACCAGGTTCTCCAGCCGGTGCCGATGCAGGAGAACGCGCCCGCAGAAGTCGAGCAGCGAGCGGTACTCACGTTCCCGCCGGGCCTCCACGATGGCCTCGATATCCGCATCGCGCAGATCCGCCACAACCCGAAGGCCCAGCCGGATGGCGTCCGGCTCGGATGCGAAGCACTTGTCCTCGCTCTGGTTGATCTCCACCGGGAGTATGCGCACGCCCCGGTGTCTCGCCTCGCCTGCCAGCGTGTTGGCGCTGTAGTAGCCCATCGGCTGGTGGTTCATCAGCCCCGAGAAGTAGGCCGCAGCGTGGTGCACCGACAGATAGGCGCTCCGATAACCCGTCAGCGCGAAGCTGGCGGCGTGCCCCTCCGTGAACCCGTAGCCCGCCCAGCCCTCGATCTGGTCGAACAGCCGGTTCGCGTTCTCCTCGCCCAGATCCGGTCGCCGCGCCGCCGCGGCCGACACGAACTCCGCGCGTGCCATATCCATCTCGCCGAGCTTCGATCGCCGCGTCAGACGCTTGCGGAACCTGTCCGCCTCCGCATCCGACCAGCCGGTCATGGCGGCCACCACGTCGTTCACCTGCTCCTGATAGACGATGCAGCCGTACGTCTTCGCGAGCATCGGCTCCAGCGCCGGATGCAGCAGGTCCGCCCGCAGCCAGCCATTCCGGCAAGCCACGAAGCGCTGCACCACGTTGCCCCGGATGGGGCCGGGACGGATGAGCGCCACTGAGGCGACCAGATCCTCGAAGTGCTCCGGCTGAAGCGTGGCCGCGAGCGCTATCTGCGCCGCGCTTTCAAACTGGAACGCGCCCACCGCCGCGCCCGCCCGGAACATGCGGAAGGTCAGCGGGTCGCCGAACGGGATGCGGTCGTAGACGAACGCGGGCGACGCCACCCGCGACGCTCCGCTCCCGCTCGCATCGACCGGAGCTTCTGACTGCAACCGCACGATGTCGCGCTCGGCATCCCCCACCGCCGACAGGATGCGCAGCGAGAGCACATCGAACTTGATCGCGCCTGCCGCCTCGGCGTCGTCCTTGTCTAGTGTCCAGATCCGCATGACGCCGCGCGCCGATGGTTGCAGCGGTGCGACGGTGCTCAGCGGAGCGCGGCTGATCACCACGCCGGAAGAGTGGGTACCGATGTGGCGTGGGAACCCGGCGATGCGGCCGCACAAATCGAACAGCAACTGGAATCGGTCCCGGAGCGCTGCGTGCGGCCGGAGCTCCGCATAGCGCTCAAACGCCTGGTCCAGCCGGTCCGCCCGCACGTTGTGCTGCACGTGGTCGGAGAAGAAGGTGAGCGCATCCTGGGGCAGTCCCAGCGCCTTGCCCACGTCGCGCACGGCGGACTTCGCCCAGAAGGTGTGGAACGTGCAGACCATGCCCACGTGCTCATCGCCGTACTTCGCCACGATGTGGCGGAACACGTCGTCGCGGCGCTCCGAGGGGAAGTCGATATCGATGTCCGGGGTCTTGCCCGGCGTGAGGAACCGCGCGAAGGGAAGCCGGCGCGAGATGACGTCCACATCGGTGAGCGTGAGGCAGCAGGCCACGCAGCTGTCGGCGGCCGACCCGCGCCCCGTGCAGCGAATGCCGTTGCGGCGTGCCCACCGCACGATGTCCCACACCATAAGGAAGTAGTCCGCATAACCCAATTGCGTGATGACATCCAGCTCGTGCTCAATGCGCTGCACCACGCGCTCCGAGAGCGGCCGGTAGCGGACCTTCGCGCCCTTGTAGGTCAGATGCCGCAGGTACGAGGCTGCATCGTGGCCATCCGGCACGGGAAAGAAGGGCGTCATCTCCTCGCGCTCCGGCAGCGCGGCCTCGCACGTCTCCGCGATGCGAACCGTGTTCTCCAGCGCGTCTGGCCGCCAACGGTACAGATCCGCCATCTCGCGCGCGGACTTCAGGTGGCGCTCCGCGTTGAGCGGCCGGCCCGGATGCGGCTGATCGAGGGGACACAGCGCCGCCACACAGCGCAACACATCGTGCCCTACGAAGCCGTCCGGCTCCGCGTAGTGCACGTTGTTCGTCGCCACGGGCCGCA
>DATIKM010000022.1:0-27182 GCA_035477595.1 Chthonomonadales bacterium | reverse complement strand
CCTCGTTGGTTAAGGGGGCTGGCGCGAGCGCACTGCGCGCCGATGGAATAGTGTAGCACAGAGGCCCCTTTGGACCTAGGTCAGCCGGATGACTGCCACCGTCTCGCGCCTCTCGGCGACCTCGATGGGCTCCTCGCCTGTCTCGAACGCGGCGACGATGCGCCGAAACATCCGGGCGCCCGACGCGCCACCGTGAATCGACGACAACCGCCGCCCACGGTCTGCGGCACCGTTGTGGTCCGCCCGCCGCCCGGCCATGCGCCCAGGGACACGCTGCCTGCCGGGTCGGAGACGAGGAAGACGCTGGTGCAACCCCGACTGAGCACGGCGCAGGCCCTCTCCCCGCAGTTGATGCCGTACTGGGAGAGTCCACTAGTCGATGATCCCGGTCCCTGCTGGACGCATCCCATCCGTTACTTCACCGGCGCCAGCCGTGCAAAGGACTGCAACAGCTTCTTGACGCCCACGGAGGGGAACGCGACCGAGACCTGTTCGTCCTCATCGACGCGCTCGGCGCTCAGCACCACGCCGACGCCAAAGGTGTCGTGCCGCACCTTCTGCCCGGTCCGGAACGTCGCACCGTGGCCCTGCAGCCTCGCGCGCCGCGCATCGAGGTCGCGCTGGGCGTCGGGTTCCGTCCACAGCGCTCGATCCTGCCCGGTGCCCGGGCGACCATGCTGCGCCCTGCCGCGGGACTGGCATCCAACGAACAACCCCGGGGGTACCTCGCGGAGGAAGCGCGATGGCGGGTTCACCATAGTCTGCCCGTACAGCGTGCGCCGGTACGCGTGCGTGAGGCACAACTCCTCGCGCGCCCGTGTGATCCCCACGTAGCAGAGCCGCCGCTCCTCCTCCAACTCGCGCTCCGACTCGAGCGAGCGCATATGGGGGAATATGCCCTCCTCGAGACCGACCACAAACACCGACGCGAACTCCAGACCTTTCGCGGAATGAAGCGTCATGAGTGTTACCGCATCGGCCGACAGGTCCACGCTGTCGATGTCCGACACAAGCGCGACCTGCTCCAGGAAGTTCCCAAGCGTCGCGTTGGCGCTCTCCGCCTCGTAGCGCGCCGTCACCGTGAGGAACTCCCGCACGTTCTCCGCACGGGCCTGCCCTTCGCCGCTTCGATCGGCCTCGAGCTCCACCAGGAGCCCTGTTCGGTCCAGGATGAGCGAGGCGATCGCCGATACGGACGCGCCTGTCGAGGCGGCCGCCTCTCGCAGACCCTCGATCATCGACACGAAGCCCAGTACGGCCTTCCGCGCGCGCGCTCCAATGCCCTCGATCTCGTCTACGCCCCTGCACGCCTCCCAGAGCGACACCCTGGCGCGCTGTGCCAGCGCGTCGAGGGCGCCGATCGTGGTGCCGCCGATCGAACGCGTCGGCACGTTGATGATTCGGCGCAGGCTGACGGAGTCATCCGGGTTGTGAATCGCGCGCAGGTAGGCGCAGACGTCCTTGATCTCCTTGCGCTCGTAGAAGCGCACGCCGCCAACGATGCGGTAGGGCGTCCGGTACGCCAGAAAGGCCTCCTCGAAGACGCGGGACTGGGCGTTCGTTCGGTAGAGGATGGCGTAGTCAGCGGGACGCCTGCCTGCCGCGATGCCATCGAGGATGCGCCGGAGCACGAACAGCGCCTCGTCCTGCTCGCTCTCCGCCTCGTGCCGGGTAATGAGGGCGCCGCGGCCCTGCTCCGTCCAGAGACGCTTCTCCCGACGCGAGCGGTTGTTCGAGACCACGGCGTGAGCCGCGGCCAGGATGGCGCCGGTCGATCGGTAGTTCTGCTCCAGCTTGATGACGCGTGCGTTTGGGTAATCGCGCTCGAACTGAAGGATGATGGAGACGTCCGCCCCGCGGAACATGTAGATCGACTGGTCGTCGTCCCCGACGACGCACAGGTTCTGGTGTCGGGCCGCCAGAAGCCGCAGGAACCGATACTGCGCGTAGTTAACGTCCTGGTACTCGTCCACAAGGAGGTGGCCGAACCGGCTCTGGTAGCGGTCGAGCGCTTCCGGGTCGCGCTCCAGCAGGCGGACGGCTCGGAGCAGAAGGTCATCGAAGTCGAGGGCGCGGGACCGCACGAGTTTTTCCTCATAGAGCGCATAGACCCGCGCGCAGAGCTGCTCCGCGTAGTCCCCGGCCGCGCGCGAGAACTCCTCAGGCGTCTGGAGCTTCTCCTTGGCGCGGCTGATTCTGGAGAGCACCGACCGCGGCGCAAAACGTTGGGAGTCGATGTTCAGTTCGGAGAGGCACTCACGCACGACCGACATCTGGTCGCCGTCGTCGTAGACCGTGAAGCCGCGCGGAATGCCGATGGACTCGCCGCTCTCGCGGAGCATCCGGGCGCACGTCGCGTGGAAAGTGCCCACCCACATCGCGCGGCCGCGATCTCCGACCAGGGACTCGATCCGGTCCCGCATCTCGCCAGCGGCCTTGTTGGTGAACGTGACCGCGAGAATCGACCGGGGCGAGAGGCCGCGCTCGGCGAGGAGGTGCGCCACTCGGTGGGTCAGCACCCGCGTCTTGCCGGAGCCGGCTCCCGCGAAGACGAGCAGCGGCCCGTCGCCGTAGGTGACGGCCTCCCGCTGCTGTGGGTTCAGTCCCTTCAAGAGCCTGCTGCTGTCGTCCGCCGCTGGCATGCGCGTCCTCCAAGGCCGGATTGTAGCGCGGCGCGGCGAGCCAAGTCAAAGCGGAAGCCACATGCGAGCACCGCTCCGACGCGCGCGCTGCCGAGTCGGGAGCCCATGGGGTAACCTGCCGGCGGGCGTACGCGACGATCGGGCCGCGCTCACCCCCAACCAGTCGTTCTCTCATCCCACGGAGGCAACCAGCACTGTGACCAACGACGAAGCGCTGCGGCTGTTCGAGCGCGCGGGAGCCCTGCGCGAGGGGCACTTCGTGCTGTCCTCCGGCCTCCACAGCGACCGGTACCTTGAGAAGTTCCGCCTTGTGGAGGACCCAGCGCTCCTGGAGCCCATGTGCGCGGACCTGGCAGCGCGCTTCCGAGGCGCGCAGCCGGACGTGGTGCTGGGACCGACCACCGCGGGGATAATCCTCGCCTACAACGTGGCACGCTGCCTGGGCGTCGGTGCACGCTACGCCGAGCGAGAGGGCGAAGGGCGCGCCCTGCGGCGTGGCCAGACGCTTGCTCCTGGCACGCGCGTGCTGGTGGTGGACGACATCCTCACGACGGGGGGCGCCGTGCGCGAGTGCATCGACGTGGTGCGGTCCCACGGCGCGCAGCTCGTCGGCGCCGGGGTGCTCGGCGACCGGAGCGGCGGATCGGTCGACCTCGGTACGCGGCTCGAAGCGGTACTGTCGCTGCCGGTGGCCGCCTTTGTCCCGCAGGACTGCCCGCTGTGTCTGCGCGGCGTGCCGTTCGAGAAGCCAGGGACCACGCCGGACGCCCGGTAGGCCGACCAGCAGGAACCTGGTCGCGAGCGCACCATGAAGCGCATCCGATTGACACCCACGGGTACGCGCGTCTACAATATCGAGCCATGCCGACCAGCGCTCAGCGTGCTCTGCAGGTTCGCCTGCCTGCCTTCGAGGGACCCCTCGACCTGCTGCTACACCTGATCCGGCAACAGCGCGTTGACATCTACGACATACCGATCGCGCGCATCACGGAGCAATACCTCGACCAGCTCGATGTGTGGCGTCGGACCGACCTCGCGATCGCCGGGGAGTATCTGGTGATGGCAGCGACCCTCGTCGAGATCAAAGCGCGCATGCTACTGCCGAAGCCTCCCATCGACGAGGACGGTGCGAGCGACGCGGACCCGCGGGCCGAGTTGGTGGAGCGCCTCCTGGAGTACCAGCGTTACGAGGGTCCGGTCGAGGCGTTGCGCGTCTGGGAAGGAGATCGCCGGATGATCTACTTCCGCGGCGCCGCCGAGAACCCCGATGACTACCTGTTGCCGATCGACACGGACGCGCTGACACCGCTGGCGCTGCTTGAGGCGCTGCGGTCCGTGCTGGCGTCGGCCGGGGTCTCCGACAGCGCCATCACCGCCGTGCTGCCCAGGCGCAGAGTGACCCTGCGGATGAAGATGGCAGAGATACTCAGGCGGGTGCGCGCGCATTCGGAAGGCGTCTCGTTCAGCGATCTCTTCGATCTCCCGTGCGCCGTACACGAGATCGTGCTCGCTTTCCTGGCGCTCCTTGAGCTGATGCGCCAGCGGCTCGTGATCGCGCGGCAGCGGGGCCCACATGCCGATATCATCGTCCACGCCTGCGAGGCGAGCACTTGAGCGACCTGGTGGCCGCCTGCGAGTGCCTCCTCTTCGTGGCCGGCGAACCGCTCGCCGATGCCGAGGTCGCGTCCGCCCTCCACTGCGAGCGCGACGACGTGCAATGTCTGATGGAGGAGCTCTCCAAGGCTCTCGATGCCCGGGGCTCGGGTCTGCATGTGCTTCGCATCGCGGGCGGCTATCAGCTCGCGACACGCCAGGCTCACGCAGCCGTGCTCGCGCGCTACTTCGCGCGATCCGCCAGCCGGCTCTCGCGTGCTGCCCTGGAGACGGCCGCCATTGTGGCATACCAGCAGCCGGTCACGCTGCCGGAGATCGAGGCCATCCGGGGAGTCAGCACGTCTGGCGTCGTCAAGACGCTGCTGGACCGCCGGCTGCTGGCGGAGGTCGGCCGAAAGCGGGCGGCCGGAAGGCCAATCCTCTACGGAACCACACCGGAGTTCCTGCACTACTTCGGGCTCGCCGACATAGATGACCTTCCGTCGCTGCCGGAACCTGAGCAGCCATCCCAGATCGACCACGCAGGCGCGCCTGCGGCGATGCCGAACGAGGCGACTGGCGATCGCGCCGTGGAGGAGAGCTAGCCATGTCACACCGCGTCGCACGGATCACCGCGCTCACGGGCGCCATCGCCGCAATGGCATCGTTTGCCGAGCTGGCGGAAGGCGCGACGCCGACGGGCATGCTCTTCAGGACCATCAAGGTGTCCTCGCGCGAGTACCGCTACGCGATCTATGTGCCCCGTGACTACAGCCGCTCGAAGGAGTGGCCAGTCATCGTGTTCCTTCACGGCATGGGCGAGTGCGGCATTGAAGGCTCGCGCCAGCTTGCCGTGGGGCTGGGCCCGGCGTTGCTGCTGGCCCCCGACAGGTGGCCGTTCCTCGTCGTGTTCCCTCAGAAGCCCTCCCCTCGTGACCGGTGGGACGCACATGAGGGGGCCATTATGGCCATGCTGACCAGGCTGCGCCGGGACTACCGCGTGGACCGGGATCGCGTCTACCTGACCGGCATCTCCCAGGGCGGGAATGGCACGTGGGTGATCGGCTCCCGCCGACCTGAGATCTGGGCCGCCATCGCACCTATCTGTGGCTACGGCGACCCTGCTGCCATCGGACCGGGCCTCACCAATGTCCCTGTGTGGGCCTTCCATGGCGAGGCTGACCCCGTGGTTCCCGCGAGCCAGACGCGCGACATCGCGGCGTCTGTGGAGCAGAACGGGGGCAGCGTGAAGGTCACCATATTCCCCGGCGTCGACCACAACTCGTGGGACCGCGCCTACCGCGACGAGCGTCTCTACGAGTGGTTGCTCCAACACCGCCTGCCGGAGCGCAGACGCCCGGCGAGGTAACAGATGGCGCTCGCGCTCGAGGGGGCCACCATCGGCCCCATGCGTCTTGCCGATGTGGCAGCGATCGCTGACATCGACCGCCGATGCTACCCGGTCCCCTGGGACCCGCACGCCTACGTGACCGAGCTCGGCAATCGGTCCGCGTGCTATCTGGTGGCGCATGTCCGCGGTGAGATCGTCGGCTACGCGGGCATGTGGGTGGTGATGGATGAGGCACACATCACCACGCTCGCCGTGTCGCCACAGCATCGCCGCAGGGGCATCGGCGAGCGCCTGCTCGTGGGGCTCCTTGAGGAGGCGATCTGGCGGGGCGCCGTGCGGGCATCGCTGGAGGTGCGGCAGCACAACCACGCGGCGCAGGCCCTCTACCGGAAGCACGGATTCCGTACGGCAGCGCTGCGTAAGCGATACTACAGCGACAATCAGGAGAACGCCATCGTCATGTGGGTCGATGACCTCGGCTTGGAGAGCTGCACGGATCGGCTGAGGGCGGCGCGCGAGCGCCTGGGCGTTATATCCGATGCTTGTCCTCGGGATTGAGACCTCCTGCGACGAGACAAGCGCCGCCGTTCTGGCAGACGGCAGGCGCGTCCTAAGCAACGTCGTGGCGAGCCAGGCCGACCTGCACGCGAGATGGGGCGGCGTGGTGCCCGAGATGGCCTCGCGAAAGCACGTCGAGCGCGTGCTGCCTGTCATCTGGCAGGCCATGGACGAGGCAGGCTGCAGCCTTAATGGGATCGGTGGGATCGCGGTTACCAACCGGCCCGGGCTAATCGGCGCCCTGCTCGTCGGCGTGTCGGCCGCCAAGGCGCTCGGCTACGCTCTACGACGGCCGACCGTCGGTGTGCACCACCTCGAGGGCCACCTGGCCGCACTCAGGCTGGCCTGCCCCGACGCCCCGTACCCGATGGCCTGCCTGCTTGCCTCCGGAGGACACACAGAGCTGCTGTACGTGACCAGCGATGGAGCTCCGAGGAGCCTGGGACGTACCCGTGACGACGCGGCCGGGGAGTGCTTCGACAAGTGCGCCAGGTTGCTCGACCTCCCCTACCCGGGTGGCCCCCACATTGAGCGGCTCGCACGCGAGGGAGACCCGCGTGCCGTCGCGTTCCCCCGTGCGCGAATGGAGAACCCCGCGGAGTTCAGCTTCAGCGGCCTGAAGACCGCGGTGGCGCGGTTCGTCGCGGCGGATGGCGGCGCCACCGCTGTCGCCGATGTCGCCGCGTCGCTTCAGGAGGCCATCGTCGATGTGCTGGTGAGCCGTACGGTGACCGCCGCGCTCTCGTGGGGGTGCCGGGCAGTCGCGATCACCGGGGGGGTGGCAGCGAACCGCGCCCTTGCCGCGAGGCTCCATGCGGCGGCCGAAGCGGCCGGCCTTACGTGCGCAACTCCTCCGGTCGCCCTCTGCACCGACAACGCCGCAATGGTTGCAGCAGCCGGTTGGAAGCGCCTGAGCGCCGGCGATGATGACATGCCGTACCTCGACGCATTCGCATCGGAGGCGTTTGCCACAGCCGTGGCGTGACGGCCCTGCGGCCTTGCGTCCGCATCAACGAACCCCGCACATCGGGCTCCACGTAGGACCAGGTATGAGCACCCGAACAGCCGCCAGCCTGTCATCGCGGCGCCGCATGCGCACCGCCGACCGCTGGATGTTGGTGTCCGTCGCCGCCACTGCGGCGCTGGCCTTTGTGCCGGCCGCAGACCCGATCCTGTACCCGCTTCGGCTCTTCGTGACGATTCTTCACGAAGGGGCGCACGCGCTGGCAGCGATCGCCACCGGCGGCCACGTCGTGTCCATCGCGCTCCACCCGAGCGGGTCCGGTCTCACGCATGCGGCTCCGGGCCTTCTCGGCCTCTACTACTCTGCTGGATACGTTGGCACGGTCGCAGCGGGCGCCGCTGGTCTGCTTCTCTGTCGTCGCGAGCGGTCGGGTCGCATCGTGCTTATCGGCTTAGGGCTCCTGATCGCGGCGCTCACGGCGCTGTGGATGCGCAACCTGTTCGGGCTCGGCGCCGGAGCGGGCATCGCCGCCGTGCTGCTGCTCGCTGGCTGGAAACTGCCACGCTCCGGCGCAGATCTGATGGCTGCCTTCCTCAGCGTGCAGCTGTTGCTGCACGCCATTCTGGACATCCGCACGCTGTGGTTCCTCACCACGTCGACGTCCCTGGAGAACGACGCGGTCCTGATGGCACGGGCGTTTGGCGGTCCGGCGTGGCTCTGGGCCGGCACCTGGGCGGTTGCGTCGGCCGGCATCCTCCTGGCTACCCTCCGCGCCTACTTGGCGCGGCGCTGAGCATGTAGAGCCGCGAGGCGGCGCGCCATGCCCGCCATGCTCCAGATGAGCCCGCCTTGCGAGGGGCAACGCGTGCGGGGCGGCACTGGGGTGCGCTCTGGCATGGCCGTGGCTCTGTCCCATGGCGACGCGGCCGGCCTCGGCTGCGCGCTTGTGCCTCGAGGAGGTGTCCCCGTGGTCACGCTCGGGCTGGCGCGTTTCGTTCTTCTCGCGCTGCTCGTTCTCTTCGTCGCGTACGTCACGTGGCTGCTCCGCCGTAACGTCGATAGCTGATCGGGCGTGGCAGGTCAACCATCGGTCATGTCGGCGACAGCCGCTCCCATCGCGTGCGTGACGGCATGATCGAACCGACCACCGGGGACCGCTCCCACGTGGGCGATCACGTGCGTGCGTGCCGGCTGCGAGCCGGCGGTGGCGCCACCATCGGACGCGTTGCCGTCGCTGCGCTCCATCAGCGCTGGCGCCTGGTTCGCGATATAATGGTGGCGGTGCGCGTGCCCCGTGCGTGCTGTCCGTCCCGCCTGGACTGTGAGCCCTCGCTGGCGGAGGGTTCAGGGCGCAGACGGGAGGCAGTGCTACGGCTGGCGAGCGGTGACGGGCTGGCGGCGGGCAACTCGCTCCGCCCAACCGCCGATTGGGGTAGGAAAGCCTAGCCGCGGCGGCGAACCCAGTGAGCGGAGGAGCAGGCATGAACCGGAAGTACCTCAACTACGCCATCTTCGGCGCGATCGTGCTCGTCGTCGTCGGTCTGGCCGTCCACCACAGTCGGCACATGCGTTTCCTCGTCGACTCGATGGCGGGGCAGGACCGTGCTCAACGGATCGCGTCGGCCCGCGAGCTGGTGCTGGGCGAGCAGTTCATGGACTCCATCACCGGCGAGAGCGTGGAGAAGCGGATTGCCATCGTGCAGGCGCTGGAGGACTGGGCATCCGAGCCGCCACCCGCCGAGGAGCCGGCCGCTGACGAGAAGGCGGTGATTCCGAGGGACGCTGTCAGGCAGATGGTCGCCTTTCTGAGGGACGCCGATCGCCCTGTTCGAGACCGTGTCGCGCTCGCGGTGCTCGCAACTGCCACGCTCAGCGAAGCCAACCTCATCGAGGCCGTCGCTGGCATCAAAGACGGTGATGCGAACACACGGAAGGCCTCCGTCGCCATCCTCCGTACGATCGGGCAGGACGACCCCGCCGTCGCGCTTGAGCAGGCCCGCAGGGCGCTGCCGGACACCTCTGTCGAGGCGCTCCAGGCGGCGCTGGCCCGGCGACGGCCGGAAGTCGCCGAGATGCTGGTCGGCAAGGTCGTGGCGCTGATCAAGGCCGACGCTGCCGCACGGGCGACTGGTGGAGACGTGCTTGGTGCACTCGTCGCCAAGCGCGAGAAGAGCGTGGCCGCCCTGATGCCGCTGCTGGACGACGCCGACGAGGGCGTGCGTTCTGGCGCGGTCAGCGCTCTGGGCAAGGTCGGCAGCCCCACCCCGGTTCCGCGGCTCATCGAGATGATGGCCAAGGACACCCCGCCAGTTCGTCGTGTGGCGATCGGGGCGATCGCGCTCATTGCCCATCCGTCGTGCGAGCCTGCTCTCGTTGAGGCGATCGCGAACCCCAACGATGACAACGAGGCGCGCGCTCAGGCGGCGGTTGGTCTCGGGCGGATCGGCTCGCCCTCCGCGATCGCGACGCTGATCCGCGCGATAGATGACTTTGACCTGCGCGTTCAGGGGGCCGCGGTGTCGGCCCTCGCCGTCGTTGGGCCACCAGCTGTACCTGCTCTCGACGCCGCCCGACGTCGCGGCTCCATCGATGTCCAGGTGCGAGCTCTGTCCGCCCTTGGCGGCATGCAGCACCAGGCGGCAAACCCTGCTCTCCTCGCTTCCCTGCGAGACCCCGACTCGACGGTGCGCCGCGCGGCGGTTGCCGGACTTGGGTTCCCTGGAAACGCGCCCGCTGTCGGTCCGCTGACGGCGCTGCTGGGCGACAGGGACGGGTCGATCGCCACCGCCGCGTCGACAGCCCTGGCACAGATCGGCCCTGCCGCCCAGGCCGCCTTGGTGAACAGCCTGGCGGATCCGGGTCCGGCGGGGTTCTTCGCCTCGCAAGCCTTGGCGGCTCAAGGTAACCGCGCTCTGCCTGGCCTGCGGCGAGCGGCGGCCATGCCGGGCGCCCCCGCACGCTGGTCGGCCTACGCGCTCGGCTTCGTGGGCGGCCCCGAGGCCGTGGTGGTCCTCCGAGACATCGCCGGCCGAGGCGACGAGGTGGCTCGCCAGACAGCGACCCAGTCGCTCAGACGCCTCGGCGTCGCGCTGTAGGCCCGTGGACGTGCGGTCGGCCGATCCCCAGGCCAGCCGCGGGTAACCGAAGCTGGCCGCTGTGCGTCCTACCGGACGGTGGAGCGCGCCCAGCCGCGCTCCACCGTTACGCGTTCGCGGGCGGCCGCTCCTCGCGCCGCACCGATGAACCCTGCCGCGCGCTTCCGCAACCAACAGATGAGTGCACGGAAGCGCCCTACTCCGCCCAGAGGGACCGCGTGCCGTGCTCGACGACCGTGAGCTGGTCCGGCGAACGCAGTCCGGCGACCGCCGTGCCTTCGAGCAGTTGCTCGACCGCTACGAGGCGCGCATCTACCGGATGGCCCTGCGCACCACCGGCAACCCGGCGGACGCGGAGGACGTGACGCAGGAGATCTTTCTAGGCATCCACCGCAGCATCGGGTCCTTCCGCAGCCAATCGGCGCTCAGCACGTGGGTCTACCGCGTGGCCCTGAACCATTGCCTGGAGCACCGGCGCAAGCGCAGGCTGGACACGGTGACGATGGAGGACGAGATGCAGATCGCGTCTGCGCGACGCGAAGACGATCCGGTCGCCTGCGCTACCCAAACCGAGCTCGCAGCGCGCGTGAACGCCGCGATCGGCAGCCTGTCGGGCAAGCACCGCGATGTCGTGTTGCTGCATGAGATGCAGGGCCTGACGTACCAGGAATGCGCAGAGGTGCTGAACGTGCCCGTAGGAACCGTGAAGTCGAGGCTCTTCCACGCGTTCGGTCAGTTGCGAGCGCTGCTCGCAGGGAGTACAAGCGAGGAAGCGTGATGGGCGGCTGCGACCGGATTTCCACAGACCTGAAGGCCTACGCGGACGGAGAGGTGACCGTGTTCGCGAGGTGGCGCATCGGACGCCATCTGGCCGCATGCCCTGCGTGCCGCGCGCACCTGCGCGTCCTGCGCAACATAGGAGAACTGGTGCGGGCTGCGGACAATGCCACGCCGCCGGTGAGCCTTCGAGAACGCATCCTCGCCGGGCTGCCTGATCCGGCACCGCGCGCTTACGATGCGTCGCGTCGCCCCATCAGCGCGTACCTCCCGCCGCCCGCGTCCCGCCGGCGCCCGACCTGGGCGCTGGCTGGAGCTTCGGCTGCAGCGTGCCTGCTTGCGCTGGCCGTATGGACCCGTGTGCCGCTTGTAGGCCCCGAGGGCGACGCCGCCAGGGAACCTGCTCACGCTCCTGCCGCCACGCTCGATGCGGACGCACCCGCCGCGTCGCAGCAGGCGCCGAGGGACCTGCGCGACGCGGTGCGTGATGCTCACAATGCCGCAGTGGCCAACCAAGGCGCCTCGGAGATCGCCGGGCGGCCGCGCCAACAAATCGCGGCACCAAGATCCACGCCCGGGCGCGCTCCCGAGCGCGTGGCGCGCCGTGAGGGCCAACCGGCGGCCGAGATGGCAGACCACGCCGCAGCGCCTCAACCGGTCCCTGCCCCGATCTTCCGCGCGACGCTCGGCCAGGCGACCGGCGAGGGAGCGGCTCAGGAGGTGGCTCAGCCGGGCGCGCCTCAGGCCGGTCTGGGTGGCGCGCTGGGAGATGCGCCTACCCCGCTCGGCAGGCCCGAAGGCTCAGGCATGGCAGCGGGTGGACTGGGCGGGGGAGGCATGGCCGGCGGTCTGACCGGCGCCCCGAGTGACGAGGTGGCGCGGACCCGCCTTGTCGTGCACACCGACCGGCCCGAGGCGGCGGCCGCCACCCTCATGAAGCTGGCGGCGGAGAGAGGCTGGGTGCTCCACCCTGCCCCCGATGACCCGCGGGAGGGGTCGCCGCAGGTGGCGCGCGTCATGTTGACGGTGCCTGCCGATCAGGTACACGTGTTCACCAGGGAGCTGGCGCGCGCAGCACCAGGCGTCGCAGGCGCGCACTTGCCGCCGTCTCTGGCTGCGCCCGGCGCAACCGGAGCGGTGCCCTCGCACCGCGGCGCGGGCACTCCATCCGCGCAGCCGGGCGCCGGTGAGAAAGCTCTCTCAGACGAGACCCACCGGGAGCGGGCAGCCGAGGACTACACCGTCCGCGCCATAGACCGGAACACCCAGATGGGGCAGGCGCCCGGGGGCGGGCAGCGGCTGGATCGGCCCGTCGGCGAGCCCTCGCAGCGCCAGGTAGACGCCGCGAGGACAGCCGCACTTCGCGTCTACGTGGTGGAGTTCCGTGCCGCGACGCCGCCGGCCGGGGCCGGGCGTCGCCCAACCAGCCAGCAGCGCGCACGCCCAGCACGCTGACGCGCGGCGACCACTTTCCGGCGCCCTATGCAGAGTGCACCCGGTTGCGCCCGGACCGCTTCGCACGGTACAGCGCTGCGTCGGCCTTCTGCACCAGATCGGCGGGCGCCGCGCCGTCGTCCGGATAGCCCGCCACACCGATGCTCACCGTGCGATAGACTATGCGACCGTCCTCCACCTCAATGCTGGCGCCGCCAACGTTCCTCCTGACGCGCTCCGCGAGGTGCCACGCCTCATCGCGTGTTGTCTCGGGCAGGATCACCATGAACTCCTCACCCCCGTAGCGAGCAATGTGGTCGCTGGTCCTCAGGCTGCCCCGGAGGATCTGCGCGACCCGCCGGAGCAACGCATCGCCCTGTGGGTGCCCGAACGTGTCGTTGAACTGCTTGAACGCGTCGAGGTCGAGCATCAGCACAGCCAGAGGACGGCCATACCGGACTGCACGCTGCACCTCCTCCGACAATGTCTCCTGACAGCGTCGGTGGTTCATCAGCCCGGTCAGCCCGTCCGTCGTCGCGAGGTTGGCATAGCGCAGCATCAGGTGGCGGATTCTGGCGCTCTCGAACGCCACGGACACCTGGGGCGCCAGCGCATGAAGGCGGAGTGACTCGGCTCGGGAGAACGGCCGGCTGGCTGCGCGGATGAACTGCGCGACGCCGAGGGGACGTCCGTGCAAGTGGAGAGGACACAGCACCCAGCTCTCTGCCCGCGCCGTGCCTCGGTACCGAGGGTCGCGCCGCAGGTCTGGCACCACGAGAGGCTTCGAGCGCGCCAGCGACTCCGCGAGAAGCCCGTCGGGGTCCGTGTCACCCACGTCGTCCACGGCCGCGTCGCCCGGGTGCCACGCGCGAGGTCGCAGGCGTCCCCCGACATCGTCAGATGTCCATAGCACCGCGCGCTCAAACGTCACCAGGTCGCGCGTGAGGGCCAGGAACCTCCGCAGCGGCTCCTCCGGCCGAACCTCGTGAGCGCACGATTGGCCGAGCGCCTCAACGGCCCGCGCATGCAGGGCCAGCAACCGGTTCTCCACGGTCAGGCGCACGGCGTATGCGGCAATGAGCAGAACGCCGGCGAGAGATGGTATCGCGGCGTGGCCCAAGGAGCGGTACGCCACAGCCACAAGAAGCGCGAGTGGGAAACTCGCCGCGTAAGCCATCGCGTGGACACGCAGGACCGAGTTCATACGCGCCCTGCTGATGTGCCTTGTGCCGGCGGCATCCAGCGCAACGAGGAGTGAGTTAACGGCGATGAATGCCGCCGCTGCAGCGACCTTCGCGGCCAGCGACGCAGAGGCGGACTCACGAAGAGCATTGTCGCCTATCAGCGCCATGAAGACGCCGCCAGAGACGGCCGCCGCGAGGGTATACTGCGCGCCGAGAAAGACGATGCGCGCGCGCGCACCGCGGTCCGACAGCGCCGCCCACAGGACGTGCACCGACAGAGCGCACGCACCGGCAGCCGGTCCACCTACGATGAGCGACGCGGCGTAGACGACGGCGGCAACGAACGTGATCGGCCTGTCGCGGGAGTAGACTACCGGCACGGCCCGCGCGAGCATGACCAGCAGTGAGACGAAGGCGAGGGAGACGGGCTGGGAGGCGAGCGTCGTGCGGGCCGTAGCTGCGACAACGGCGACCGCCACGACTACGACAACGGCGCGGTATGGCGCGGGCCATCGCCACGGCGTCCGGGCCGCAATCGCCTTTGTCTCCGCCCTCATCCAGGAACCATCAAGGCCTGCAGTTCTCGCTGGCGAGCGCGTCCGCCATCGGTGCACGGAACAATCGCAAGCGGCTAGCCAGTATCTCAACTGGCCCCATAGCGAGCCGCTGCGGCCATTATAGCGTTCGATGCCCTCGCGCGCCAAGTGGGAGCCGTCAGCCTGACTGGCTTTGGCGCCCACCGCGGGGCCGTCGCCCTGCGGAGGTAGCCGCCGCCCATGCAGCACGAGCATCCCGTCAGCCGCGCAGCCGTTGCCTCACTGTGCCTCCTTCTACTTCTGCCGCTCTCCGGTTGCGGTGGTGGCGGCTCGCGCCCGCAGTCGGTCCACACGTCGCGCTCGTACGTGGACGCCACCGCAGGCAACCACGTGGCCCTGTCCATAGACGCCACGGGACGCTTCACCTTCGCGGCGAGTGGCCCCGGACTGACCGACGACGCCGGGGGCCAGGGCAGCACTTCCAGCGACGGGCGGCTGTCCGCACAGTCGCAGGACGGCGCAATCCAGCTCACGGGCGGGCCGGACGGCTCTGGCCAAGGCCTCACAGGCACCGTACGCTCGAACGGCGCCGTCCTGTTCACCTTCGATGCCCGGCTCGTCCCACAGGCGCGTGCCACACAGGACCCTCTGTCCGGGTCCTACCAAGGCTCCTCCGGCGATGCGTCGGCGTGGATCACCATCGATCCGTTCGCGAGCGCCACGGCCTTCGTCCGCACTTCCGCCGTGCGCGGCGGACGGCTCCTCACGCTCGGTGCGGATGGCTCGCTCAGATCAGCCGACGGTACCTGGGCGGGCGCCATCACTCCCTCGCGCGCCGGTCTCATGTTGTCGGTGACCCGGCTCGACGGTACCCCTGTCTCCCTGCAGATACCGCTGACCCGTACGACCCGTGCGCGCTGGACCTTCCTGGTCTTCATGAATGCCGCGAACAACCTGCAACCCTATGGCCTGCTCAACATGAACCAGATGGAGCGTGTCGGATCGAGCGCCGACATCAATCTGGTGGTGCAGTGGAAGCAGGCATCGTGCAGGACATGCGGCACGCCCGAGTGGATCGGCACGCGGAGGTACCTGGTGGGCCGCGACAACGATCCGTCTCGCGTGACCTCGCCGGTGGTGGAGGACCTCGGTCGCGGCATCGACATGGGGGACTGGCGGGAGCTGCGCGCCTTCGTGGTTTGGGCCCAGCAGCGCTACCCGGCTGACCGCTACGCTCTGGTGATCTGGAACCACGGCGCGGGGTGGCGGCCCACGAGGGCGGGCTTGCGTCAGTTCGTGCCGCCGCGGGCCGTGTCGATCGACGACTCAACCGGCAGCGAGATCAAGGTGTGGGAGTTGCCCCAAGCGCTCGACGTGACTCCCCGCATGGACATGGTGATCTTCGATGCATCGCTCATGCAGATGGTGGAGGTGGCGTACGAGATACGCAACCTGAGTCCTCTCATGGTCGGCTCGGAAGAGAGCCCACCGGGCGAGGGTTACGTCTACAACACGTTTCTATCCGATCTGGCTGCAGATCCGTCGATGACGCCCGTGCAGTTCGGGCGGCAGATCGTACAGCGGACCTATGAGTCCTACGGCCCGGGATCCAACATCACGCAGTCGGTGGTCGACCTGAGCCGCATGGACGCCCTGGCGCAGCGTGTAGACAACCTCGCCACAACGCTGCTGGGCAACATCGCCAATAGCCGCGACGCGATGGTAAGCGCGCGGCAGAATGCCGAGAGCTACACGTTCCCCGACAACAAAGACCTTTGGCACTACTGTGAGTTGCTGCGAACGGGCTCGCCGTCGCCAGCCGTCCAGTCCGCTGCGGCGGCGGTGCAGGCGGAGCTCGGGCAAGCGGTGCTCTTCAGCCGTCACGGCTCCCTGAACCCCAACTCTCACGGCCTCGCGATCTACGTACCTTCGCCGAACGCCTACCTGCCGTCGTACGGTAATACGGCGTTCGCTCGCGCGACCGCGTGGGACACCTGGCTGCAGAACCAGCCGCCCTAGCGAGCGGGCCCACGACAGAACGTGATGCCGCCGACGAAGCGGTCCGCAGCCGCGGATGTCGGCGCGAACAGCTCCGGTCACGCCTGGCGACGGTATCTCCGACGGTTGCCAGCTCGGAAGATGAGCGGGCTCCGCGCTGTCGACGATCGCGCGCCGCAGGCGGCGCACCGTCCATCACGGGGCGCGCCGCCGACCCTCTCCACGTTCCTCGCGACCTCCAACGGGACAGCAATCTGCATCCGCGCCTCGCGCAGACGCACCATGCTTTCCATCCCTTCGCCGAACGCCGTTTGACTTCGAGTACGCGGGCCAAGTAGAATGCTACCTGCGGCCACGCAGTCTGACGCGACCGCTCCCCCGATCTATGAAGACCCGAACGACAGTCCCTCATCTGCGCCGGTTGAAGCAGCGCGGCGACCGCATCGTGATGCTCACGTGCTACGACTACGCCACCGCTCTGCTGATCGACGGCGCCGGCGTCGACGTGGTTCTCGTGGGCGACTCCGTGGGCACTACGGTCCTAGGCCACGAGACCACCATCCCCGTCACGATGGACGACATGGTCCGGCACACGCGCGCGGTTCGGCGCGGGCTGACCCGCCCCCTCCTGGTGGCCGACCTGCCGTTTCTGAGCTACCAGGTCGGCCCGGAGGACGCGCTCCGCAACGCGGGCAGACTTGTTCAGGAGGGCGGCGCCGAGGCGGTAAAGCTCGAGGGCGGCCTCGCCGTCGTGCCGGCTGTCGAGCGCATCGTCGCCGCCGGCATTCCCGTTATGGGCCATCTTGGCCTCACGCCTCAGTCGGTGCATGCATTCGGGGGTTACCGCGTTCAGGGGCGCGACGAAGCAAGCCTGGAGCGCCTCCTCGCTGACGCCGCCGCCCTGGCGGAAGCTGGCGTGTTTGCGCTTGTCCTCGAACTGGTGCACGCGGAGACGGCGCGGCAGGTCACGGCGGCAGCGCCGGTACCCACGATCGGCATCGGCTCCGGCCCGCACTGCGATGGACAGGTCCAGGTGGTCCACGACATCCTCGGCTTGTTTCCGGGACAGGCGTTTCGGCACGCCGCGCGCTATGCCGAGGTCGGCGAGCTTATCCAGGGCTGCGTGACACGCTACGCTGCAGACGTACGTTCCGGGCGCTTCCCCGCCGCCCCTCACTCAGTGGGCATGGACGAGGCAGCGGCGGAGGCACAGCCCCCGGGCAGCGCGAAGTGAGCACCCTCGAGCGCATCGCAGACCGTTCACTGCGGCAAGGACCCAATGCGCACATTTGATACCATTTCATCGCTGAGGGCCGCCGTGCGGGCGGCTCGCGGGGACCGCCGCGCGATCGGCTTTGTGCCCACGATGGGCGCCCTGCATGCAGGGCACGTCGCTCTGCTCCAGCGTGCCCGCGCCGAGTGCGACTATGTGGTGATGAGCGTCTTCGTCAATCCCACGCAGTTTGGTCCGACCGAGGACTTCCAGAAGTATCCGCGCGACCTTCGGGAGGACTCCGCAACCGCTCAGTCGGCCGGCGTCGACGCGCTCTTCGCGCCCACAGAGGACGAGATGTACCCTGACGGCCCGCGCGTGACGGTGGACGTGCCCGAAGTGGCGTCGCGCTGGGAGGGCGCGGTCCGGCCTGGTCACTTCTGTGGCGTCGCGACCGTCTGCGCCAAGCTGTTCAACATTGTGCAGCCCGACCGCGCCTACTTCGGGCAGAAGGACTACCAGCAGCTCAAGGTCATCCAGCGGCTCGTCTTCGACCTTTTCCTGCCTCTCACCGTGGTCGCGGTGCCGACCCTCCGTGAGGACGACGGCCTCGCCATGTCCTCGCGCAACCGCTTCCTGTCGGCAGAGGAGCGCGCTGCATCGACCGTGCTGAACTCCGCGCTCAGGGCGGCCCTCGACCGGTTCCGGACAGGCGAGCAGAGCGCAAGCGCGCTCAACGCGGTGCTGCGGGAGCGCCTTGCCGAGGAACCGCGCGCCCAGATCGACTACGCGGTGGTCGTGAACGCGGAGACGCTGGAGCCGGCCGTCGGAGCCATTGCAGGCCGAGCGGTGGCTCTGATCGCGGCTCGGCTCGGCGCCGTTCGCCTCATCGATAACATGCTGCTGGACAACGGCGCTGAATCACGGCCTACTGCCAGCCCTTGACGCCACGACGCCCCGATGCCATAATGCGGACGATGCTGCGGGGCATGTACCGCAGTGCGTCGTTCCCCGTTAGCTCAACGGCAGAGCATTCGGCTGTTAACCGAAGGGTTGGTAGTTCGAATCTACCACGGGGAGCCAACCTGAGTCCTGCCTACCACAAGACCCCGAGGGCCCCACGCCCCGGGGTCTTTTCGCCGTGCCCCCGCCTGCGCAGCGCTGGCGGGCGTGGCGGTTCCTGAGGCCGGGCGGCAAGTGCTCCCGCCGCCTCATGCCCGATCGCGTCACCGCCACTCCCGACGATCCAGCCGGTACTCGATGCAAGCCTGCTGGCATCGCGCGACCCGGGCGACATCTACCGAGCGCAAGGCTGCAACCATCGTCGACCGCAGCGGTACCGGCACTGCGACGCGCTGGAGCTGGCCAGCCGACTCCTGGCGGCCGGCACCGATGACGCCCGAGCGAGCCGCTGACCTCGGGCAGGCCACGCGAGCCAGCGACCGCCACCTACTGATCCCACCCTAGCCGCCCGTTGATGGAGATCGTGTAGGTGGCGCTCCGAGTGACCATCGCCATGCTGGCCCAGATCGCCTCCGCCACGAACTCACCGATCACGATCCCGATGGCCACGACACGTAGTCGGTCGTGACCCCGAAGGCCCCAGTAGCGCTGCACGAAGAGCTTCACCAGCAGCGCCACCAGGAGGCCGAACCAGTAGTAGTCCACCCCGAAGTTCATGCCAAGGGCATAGCCGGCTGGATGGAATGGGAACCCCGGCACGCGGAACCGTATCGCGTCCAGCGTGATCACCACTCCGAAGCCTGCGGCGACAGCCAGCATGGCGCTCACGTTGGGAGGGCGCTCGCTGTCGCCCAGCAGAGCGATCACGTTGGCGGTCTCGCCTGCGCCGTCGCCCGGGCCCCAACGGTACTGGATTCCGAGACGGCTGAGGTGACCCAGCACGCAGCCCGCTATGGTGGCGATCAGAATGGCGATGAACAGCGCGCGCTGGCTCATGCCGTAGCGCTCGCCCATCTTCATCGCCTCGAGTTGATGCGGCATGGGATGCGTGCGGTGGATCCGATTCATGAAGTGGAACGTGGTCACCACCTTGGCGAGGAACGAGTCGCCGAGGCCCTGGGTACCCTTGAACCCGACCACGAGCTGGTTCGGCCCCATGAAGGCCATCTCGTGGCTCGGCGGACCAAGCTGTGCGCGAAGCCGCGTCAGAGCGACGCTGAAGACGAGGAACACCGCGGTGTAGGCGAGGACAAAGACCGGCGGAAGGCCCAGGGCGATGCCGATCGCGTCGAGAGCCAGGATCGACACGACCAGCCCCGCGAACGCCCACCGTGCGGGAACCACGCGTCGGTCCGTGGGGCCGCCAGCGACAACCTGTTTCCAGACCGTGCGAATGTGACCGCGGCCCACCCAGGCGGCCAGACAGAACAGAGCGATGAACGCGCCCCAGGACTGCTCGCTGAAGTACGGGGCGCCAGGCACCAGACCTCCCCCGCCGAAGACCCCTTGCTCATGACCCAGCGACGCGGCCGCCACCTGCTGCGCCTTGCGAACGAAGAAGAAGAAGACGCACGAGAAGAGCAAGTCGGCGGGCATGAACAGGCCCAGCGCCGCCATGAAGGGGAAGAGACCCACGGGGGTCCAGCCGATCTGGTTCCAGGGAGGCGAGTGTAACCAGTCCGACGCATCGGCCAGGAATCGCACGTTGATGCTGGGAAGCGCTGGGTAGAGGAACGCCAGCCCGTTCAGGATGTCTATGCTGAACATGATGCCGGCGGAGAACCAGAGCTCGCGCCGCCGCCAGAACGGGGAGTTTCCGGCACCCTCCGTGATGGCCAGGGGTACCTGTATCAGCGGGAAAGCGAGCTTCTCTTTGATCGTCCACTGCTCGCGCATCAGCGAGTTGATGCAGAGCATGGCGATCGCCGCAAGGCTCACGATCAGGGTCCAGGCTGCGATCTTGGGCAGCCACAGGGGCAGGCGACTGAACGTGTGCATTGGCCCCCACCCGCCCGTGGCGAAGTCCTCCAGGCCTTCGCGGCTGCGGAAGAAGAGCCAGTCGCTCAGATGCGGGAGCACGCGCTGGTAGCGCTCGCTTCGCTCAGAGAAGAGGCCGTAGCTGTAGATGACCGGATGCACCACGTCCACCCACTCGGAGGCCATGGCGCACACCACGCTCTGCATCGCGTAGAAGGTCACCAGCTCCGCTTCGGTCAGGGCGAACCTGGGCAGCTTGAGGCGCAGCGGCACGTTGGCGGCAACCGCGGCCAACGTGAACACCACCGGGGGCACCATCAGCGAGAAGATGCGGCAGACGGGCTCGGCCTGTGCCCAGTAGGCGCAGAGGGGCGCCACCAGCAGGCTCAACGCGACCGAGCGCGCCAACTGGCGCCCGACGCTCCGGCCCTGCGCGACCGGTCGAGCCTGCGGCGCGTCCGGTCTCATGGCCTGGTCCCCCGGCGGTCAGCAGCCTCCGCGGGCTGGCCGACCGCGCGGCGCTCCTCCTGCAGCACCGTGTCCTCGTGCGTGTAGGCGGGTACGCAGCAGCATAGGAAAACAAGGTCGGACGCGCCAGTGTTCGCCAGCGTGTGGACAGCGCCCGGCGGAATTGCGATCCCATCGCCCTGTCCGACTGAGCGCACCTCGCCCTCCATCGTCATGCGCCCGTGGCCCGCAAGCACGTAGTAGATCTCCTCCGCGATGGGGTGCGCGTGTGGCGTTGTGGCGCATCCCGGCGGAAGGGTCGCCTCTGCGAGGCTCTGTCGGGTGATGCGCGAGTTGCGCGGTGCGAGGATTTCGCGGATCGTGGAGCCGTCCTTTGTCGTGAACGGATCGACCATCCCACGGTTCACCACGTCCATGGGCTCGCCACCTCCTGTCGTGGATGCGCTCCTTTGCCGCTCCGATAGCTGATCCCCGGCCAGCAGGGCTGGCGGAATGCTCCGTCGAACACGATGCCATGAACCTGCCACAGCCATGTGGAGGCGCCCGGCCCAACCGCAGGCCGCGCACCGACTGCGTCCTCGGCGTCGATGTGGGGACCTCGGCGGTGAAAGCCGGCGCGTATGACCTCTGCGGACGGGCCCTGCCTCACACAGCCCATCGCGAGTCGCACCGGCCGGGCGCCCCGGCGCCGGGCGCCTCGGAGTTCGAGCCGGAGGTTCTCGTCGAGACCGTCGCCCGGTGCATCGACGGGTGCCTCGCGAGACTGGCCGGCCGGAGCATTCGCCCGGTCGCCGTAGGGATGTGCACGTTCTGGCACAGCATGACAGGCGTCGACAACGACTTCCGTGCCGTCACACCGCTCTACACGTGGGCGGACCAGCGACCAGGCACGGAAGCCGCGCGTCTCGCCGCGGGCCCTGGCGCCGCCGATCTGCCCGCCTCGGTAGGCTGCCCCTGGCATCCCAGCTACTTCCCCGCCCGGCTGCTCTGGGTGGCCCAGCAGCACCCCGACCTCTTCGCTCGCGTGTCTCGCTGGGTGTCGCCCGGCGAGTACATCCACGCGCGGCTCTTCGGCCATGCCGGCTGCTCGGTCTCGATGGCCAGTGCAACCGGCCTTCTTGACCAGGCATCGTGCGCATGGAGCGCGCGGGCCGCCACTGCTGCAGGCATCTCTGTCGACCATCTCGGACCCCTGATCGACCTCTCGGACGTCGTAACCGGGCTGACACCGCCGTGGGCCAGCCGATGGCCGGCGTTGGCCGACGTGCCGTGGGCTCCGGCAATCGGCGACGGGGCCGCGGGCACGCTAGGGAGCGGATGCCACGACGAGCGCGAGATGGCGCTGAACCTGGGCACCTCCGGCGCACTCCGCGTGCTCTACAACGGCCCTGTCCGCGTTCCCGATCCGGGTCTCTGGTCATACCGCCTGACCCGCTCACGCCCTATCGCGGGTGCGGCGTTCAGCGACGGCGGCAACCTGCTCCGATGGATGCGCTCCACGCTCCGGTGCCCTCGAGATCCGCGCATTCGGCGTGCGGATCCCGGCCTTCACGGGCTCTCCCTCCTGCCCACTTTCGCGGGTGAGCGCAGCCCTGGCTGGCGGCCGGATTCCACCGGCGCGATCTCGGGGCTCACGCTGGAAACGAGCCCGGGCGACCTCCTTCAGGCGGCGGCCGAGGCACTTGCGCTGCGGTTCGCCCACATGGCGGATGCACTGCGAAGCACCTTCCCCCTGGCGCACCGCATCGTGGCCTCCGGAGGGCAGCTCGTCTCCCAACCAGAGCTGCCCGGGCTTCTTGCGGACGCGCTCGGCGTCGAGGTGCTAACCCTTGCAGACACCGAAGCCTCGTGCCGGGGCGCAGCCCTCTCTGCGCTCATCGGGATCGGCGCCATGGAGAGCCCGGCAGAGATCGCGACTCCCCCGGGCCAGACGGTCGCGCCCTGTCTGCGGCGGACGGCGCTCTACCGCACTGAGCTTGCCCGCCAACAGGACCTCGCGGCGCGTCTCGCAGAGCGGATGTAGCTCGCGCAGCGCGTGCGGGTCACGGCACGAACAGCGGCCGGCCCAATGCGACTTCGTAGGCCGCGATGACGTTGTCCACCGGTGTGTCGGGCTGGATGCAGTGCGCCGGCGCGAAGATGTAGCCCCCATCGCGACCGATCACACGCACGCGGTGCTCCGCCTCCGCGCGGCAGTCGTCGACCGTCCCGAACGGAAGCGTCCGCTGTGTGCTGATCAGGCCGCACAGCGTCAGGCGGTCTCCGCTCTCACGCTTGATCTGCTCCGGGTCCTGGCCGATGGGCTCTGGCTGCATGGCATCGAGGATGTCCAGGCCCATCTCCACGAAGCGCGAGTGGAGCTTGCGCGTGCTCCCACAGGAGTGCAGCATCGCCCGGCAGCCGTAGAAGTGGGCCAGGTCGATGAACCGCTGGAGGCGCGGCCGAAAGAACCGGTCGAACACCGGCAGCGACACCATCGGTCCGTTCTGCGTGCCCAGGTCCTCTCCCAGACACACGACGTCGATACGATCACGCGCTGCCTCAAGACCCCTGCGCAGCCACTCGTGGTAGTAGTCCACCCTGCGGTCAATGATGGCGAGCCCGACCTCGTCCTCCGTCACGATGTCGCACAACACGCGCTCCATGCCGCGGCCCCGACTGACGCCATTTATCATGTCGGGGATGCCCGCGCTCCCATAGCAGACGACCCTATCGCGGAGCGCTTCGGCTGCCGCACTCAGGCCGGAGTAGTTCCAGTCGTCGGCTGATGGCCATGGATGGGCGACCACCTCTTCCATCGTGTCCATCCCTGCGAACGGCAGCTCGTATGCCTCGGGGTACTCGCCACCCTCGTACCGCTGCATGGCGTAGCCCACCCCGAACTCGTCATAGGCGGCAACGCGACTGCCGGACGCGGGCTGACGGGCTGCGCGGGTAGACCGGGGCGACACGTGACGGAAGTCCACCTCGAGGGCCACGATGGGCTCGACGTTCCCGAGGCGCTCGCGCAGGCGTGCGTCGAACTCAGGGGTGGCGTAGTACTGGATCGGCGGCCGGTCCGGCTGCTGATGCGTAACGCAGAGCCGGAAGCGCTCCTTGCTGCCCAGGCGCGTCATGTGCTGCCTCCTCGACTCGGCGTCATCACCGCGCCGGTGTCCGTCGAGCTGTCGGTGCGCGCGGCGTTGGCGCGCTGGAAGCCCGCCATCCCAGGCGTCACCCCGTGTGCCAGCGCCAGGCTCCAGCCAGCCATGACTCAGGCTTGCGCTCCGCACAGCGCCGCCACGCGCAACGCCCGCTTTGGTGCGTCATCGCAGCGCACACCGGTGAGGCGCGGCGCCCGGTTCTGGCTGCGGTACAGACCACCTACCGTGAACGCCACTCCGGCACGCGGCACTCAGGCGCCTCCGCGGGTCCGCCCTGCCATGGCGGCTGCATCGCGCGCAGACCCGGCTCCGCCTGCAGCATGAGCTGGGCGCGCGCCGCGTGGTCCCGCGCGGCGACGCGCCCATTATATGCGCCCGCCGCCGTGTGTCAACGGGGAGCAGAGGCCCGCATCCTCCGCGCCTTGACTTGCCCGTGAGGGCACGGTACCATGATCCGTCCGGCCCGCCGTGCGCTGCGCTCGATCGCGGATGCCTGCCTGGGACGCTTGGAGTTCGCCTGTGGCCGTTGCCGCCCCGACGCACAGAGACCGTGTCTCGCTCCTCGGGTTGCCCGTGGATCGCCTCGACATGGCGTCGGCGCTCGAAGCAATCTATGCCTACGTGCGCGCAGGCGGCGTCCATCATGTGGTGACGCTCGACTCGTCCATGTGCGTGCAGGCGCAGACCGACGAGGGTCTCTGGCAGATTGTCCACTCCGCCGACTTGGTGACCCCGGACAGCGCCGGCATCCTCTGGGCTTGCCGGCGCGCGCGCCAGCCTCTTCCCGAGCGCGTCTCGGGAGTGGAGATCGTGGAGGGATTGTGCCAGTCCTCCGCCGGGCGCGGCCACTCCCTCTTCTTCCTCGGGGCGGCCGCGGGTATCGCTGAGGCGGCTGCCGAACGGATGCGGGCCAGGTTCCCGGGGTGCCGGATCGTCGGCTGTCGGGACGGCTACTTCCGTCCCGACGACGAGCCAGGCGTGGTCGCCGCCATACGCGCCGCGCAGCCCGATATCCTCTGTGTAGCGATGGGCGCCCCGCGGCAGGAGCGATGGATCGCCCGCAACCGCGCCAAGCTGGGCGTGCCCGTGATGATCGGCGTGGGCGGCACGCTCGACGTGCTCTCGGGCGCCGTCCGCCGCGCTCCCTTGTGGATGCAGCGCATGGGTTGCGAGTGGCTGTGGCGGCTGTTCAGTAACCCGCGCAAGCTGCCGAAGGTGCTGCTCCTGCCCCGCTTCGTGCTCCTTGTGCTCCGAGCGCCGCGGGCAACCGCCCCGGCCGGCTGACCCGGATCGGCCCGCGACGTTCCATTCGCTCGCAGGAGGCGGTCATGCTCACGCCCTACCAGCCTCTGCCACTCGCGGACTTCCGCCAGCCCGACGAGGCCGAGCGCATGCGAGCCGCGCTCGCGAGTGTGGCGGGACAGCTCGGTGGCAGGTACCCCCTACGGATCGGCGGGCATGAGGTGTGGAGCGCGGAGACCATCGTGTCTGGGAACCCGGCGCACGATGGCCAGGTTGTGGGTACCGTGGCAGCCGCCGGGACCGACCACGTGTTGGCGGCAGTCGATGCGGCCACGCGCGCTTTCGAGGATTGGAGCCGCACCGACCCCGATGCGCGCGCGCGATGCCTGCTGAAAGCAGCGGCGCTTCTCCGGAGCCGCATCCACGAGTACTGCGCCTGGCTCGTCTGCGAGGTCAGCAAGACCTGGCCTGAGGCGTACGCAGAGGCCGCCGAAGCAGTTGACTTCATGGAGTATTACGCTCGCGAGATGATGCGTCTGGCGGGCGCCCACCCCGTGGCGCCCTACCCCGGGGAGGAGAACGAGCTGCGGTACGTTCCGCTCGGGGTCGGCGCGGTGATCGCGCCGTGGAACTTCCCGCTTGCCATCCTTTGCGGCATGGCCACTGCAGCGGCGGTCGCCGGGAACACCGTTGTCGCCAAGCCATCGTCCTCATCCCCTGTGGTCGCGGCGCGACTCTTCGCGCTGCTCGACGAGGCGGGCTTTCCCGCGGGCGTGCTGAACTTCGTGCCCGGCGCGGGCGCTCAGGTCGGAGATGTGCTGGTGTCGCACCCGGGCGTGCGATTCGTGTCCTTCACGGGATCGCGCGAGGTCGGAGTGCGCATCTTCGGGATGGCGGCCGAGGTGCACCCCGGCCAGCGGTGGCTGAAGCGCACCGTACTGGAGATGGGCGGCAAGGACGCAATCATCGTCGACTCGAGCGCCGACCTCTCCAGTGCCGCCGATGGCGTGGTCGCCTCCGCCTTCGGCTTCCAGGGCCAGAAGTGCTCGGCTTGCTCGCGCCTCATCGTGGTGGAGGACGTGCACGATCGCGTCCTCGACGCGGTGGCGGACCGGGCGATGGGTCTCACGGTGGGCGATCCCGCCGATCGCGAGACGGCCCTCGGGGCCGTCATCGATGCGCGCGCGAAGGCGCGGATCGACGCAGTGATCGCCGAGGGCTCCACCGCCGGACGGCTCGTGGTGTCCGGCGGCTCTACCCCCGCGGGCGGCGCCTTCGTCCCGCCCACGGTGATCGCCGACGTGGCGCCGGACGCCAGGATCGCTCAGGAGGAGATCTTCGGGCCGGTGCTCGCGGTGTTGAAGGCCCGCGACTTCCAGCACGCGCTGGAGATCGCCAACTGCACCGACTACGGCCTCACCGGGGGCGTCTACTCCCGCGACCGCCGTCACCTCGAGCTGGCGCGCCGCGAGTTCCATGTGGGAAATCTGTACTTCAACCGCAAGTGCACCGGCGCACTGGTGGGGGTTCAGCCGTTCGGCGGGTTCAACATGAGCGGCACAAACAGCAAGGCCGGAGGGCCTGACTACGTGGGCCTGTTCCTTCAGGCCAAGTCGATCACGGAGCGGTTCTAGCAGCGCCGGGTGCTACCGTTCGGCAGGCGGTGCGGGTGGCGCGGGTTCGTCTGTGATAGGGTCGCCATCGCCGGAATCTGGCTCCGCACCCTCGGCCTGGTCCGGCTCCGCACCTGTGGCTTGGTCCGGGTCCGCACCCGAAGCCTCGTCCGGCCCCGCACCCGCGGCATGGTCCGGCTCCGCACCTGCGGCATGGTCCGGCTCTGCACCCGTGGCTTGGTCCGGCTCTGCACCCGTGGCTTGGTCCGGGTCCGCACCCGAAGCCTCGCATGGGCCCACATTGCGCTCGCAGAGCGCCGCCTCGCGCGCGCGGAGTGGCATAGCCCAGAAGGTGCCTAGGCCCATCAGCACAACGCCCAGCCACACGAAGTTGATGAACGGCTTGTTCGTGACAGCGATGGGCACAGCGA
>DATIKM010000021.1:0-23099 GCA_035477595.1 Chthonomonadales bacterium | reverse complement strand
AGGCGAGTTGCCGCAGGTACTCCGCCGCCGCTCTGATGTTCGCGCGCCGCTGCCCCTCGTCGTACTTGCCCAGCGACTCGTCCTCGATGCACAGGTCGCGGTCGTATCCTGCGCGCTTCAGGTAGCCGACGACCTTCGCGTGGTCGATGTCTCCCTCGGGTATCGGGCAGACATACTTGTCGTACTCGTACCCCAGCTCGCGTTGCACGTCCCGCATCCCCTCGGGATAGCGGATGTTCTTCACGTGCGTGTGCTTCACGGCCGGCGCAAGGTGCCGCATGATGTCGTAGACCTTCGAGATCGGGTGCCCGGCCCAGTAGAAGTTGCCAGTGTCCATGGTCACGCCGAGACGCTGCGAGCGCACCAGCCGCAGCAGGCCCTCCAGGAACGCCGGATCGTTGCCCTGGAAGCCGTGGTTCTCGATCCCCAGGTCGACGGTCTCCTCGTGGGTCGCATCGAGCACCGCTCGGACTCCGGACGCGAAGATCTCCTCACGCTCCTCCTTGGGCAGGTCGCGCTCGCCGCTCATGATCGCGTCGACGCGCACGGTGGGAACGCCAAGCGCGCCCGCCACCTTGACCACCCGGATGATCCAGTCCAGTTCGGCATCGCGGTCCGCGGCATTGAAGTCGTTGCCCAGGAGGAAGGCCGACACGCAGAAGCCCGTCGCCTCCATCTGCTCGCCGAGGCGGCGCACATCGTCGTCCCTGGACAGGTCCAGCGTCGTCCCGGCGGACGGTTCGAGCGCGTGGGTAATCAAGTCGCGCCCGACGGCCAGCTCGATGCCCGCGAGGCCATAGTAGCGCAGGCCCTCGGCCAGATTGTCGAAGCCGGTCATCTTGAGGATGTTGTCGCGGATGGTCACGATCATGGCCTGCGGTCCTTTCGCGGAGAGCGTCGGCGCTCGTGTTTGTCGTCTCTCAGGTTCGCCAGCAGCGCGCCGAGTCCTGCGACTGCCACGCACTCGCCCGGCGGCGCCGTCTGGGAACGCAGGAAGGCGCACATTCGCGCCACAATGCCGATATGAGAGACCCTGTGGCCCCGCTCGAGTGCTGGGACGCCAAGCGGGGCAGCGCCCGGGGTCGCATGGCCGGGATGAGCCCAGGCGGTCTCGCGCATGGCGGTGGTGACGGATGGCTGACGTGACGGCGGACGTGACGGCGCCCCTCGACGCTTCGCGGCTGGCGTTTCGCCGGCTGTGCCTCGGCGACCTGCCGCTGCTGCACCAGTGGCTCTCGAGCGGGCCGCCGCGCCAGTGGTTCGCACGCCGCGACATGGGCTACCACGAGGTGGTGGAGCACTACCGGCCCTACATCGCGGGCGGCCTGCCGACGCACGCGTTTCTTGCGCTCTACGATGACCACCCCGTCGCCTACCTGCAGTACTATCTGATACGGGACTACCCGGAGTACAGCCGGCAGATTCGGGTCTGCCCCTGCTCCGCGGGGCTCGATCTCTTCATCGGGGACCAGGACTACCTCCACCGCGGTCTGGGCGCGCCTATGCTGCGCCGTTTCATGGCGGAGGTCGTCTTCGTCGAGACGGAGGCTGACTGCTGCCACGTGGGACCCGACGAGACCAACGTCGCGGCCATCCGCTGCTACGAGAGGGCCGGGTTCGCGTTCGTGAAGCGCGTGCAGGTCGCGGGTGAGCTGCACGCGGAGCACCTGATGTGCATGGAGCGCAGCGCCCTTTTGGGCGCCGATGGCTAGAGGCCGGCTCGCACCGCTCGAGGAGGAGTGATCCATGCGTAACGCGACACTCGTCGCGCTGCTGCTTGCGGCGATCGGCGCCGGCGCCGATGCGCAGAGGCTCCAGTCGACGTTCACGAACGATGTGGGCAGCGCAGAGGGATGGCGCGCAGAGGGCGGCCCGGGTCGCCATTACGCACGGGCCGGCCTGGTATCGCTCACCGGCACCGGCAGCGACCTGAGCTACTGGCGGCGGAGCGTGCCCGGCCTTCGCCCGGGAGCCGCCTATCGCGTGCGCTTCAGGGCCCGCGTCCTGCCTGGCTCCTCAACGCACACCGTGGTCTCCGGCCTCGATGTATGCAACCGCGATTTCGGCGCGTCGCAGGAGTGGCGGTGGCACACCTTCGTGTTCACCACCCCGCGCGATGTCACGACCGCATTCGCGCGGCTGGGGCAGTGGCACTTGCGAGGCACGGTGCTGTTCTCGGACTTCTCGCTCGCGCCCGTCGAGGTCCTTCACCGGCGTTCCGGCGGCCTGGTTCTGGGGGCGGGCGAGTCCGTAAGCGGGACCGAGTACGAGTTCACGGCGCCACTCCTCGAGGAGGGGTCGAACACCGCGCGCACGCTTGCGAGCCACACCGCGCCCTTCAACTCGAACCGCTGGGTGTTCGGAAGCGGTTCGGAGGTGATCTACCGGCTCGGCATCCCGCAGGCCCGCCAGACCCGCGCCGAGGTTGCGGTTAACGTGAACCACCACCTGGGTGGCGTCTGCGTCGTCGAGGCCAGCGCGGACGGCGCCGCGTGGGTCGAGGTTGGCCGGCTTTCGGGGTTGGGCCGCCGCACGCTGGAAGTGCCGCAGGCGCTATTCCCGGCGCGCGAGGTCTGGCTACGCCTGCGCGGCGAAGGGGCCATAGACGCGGCGGGCAACTCGGCGCCCGGAGCGTTCCAGGTCGACGCGCTGCGCTACACGGCGAGGCTGGAGCGCGCCCTGCCCGACGCCGTTGGCGCGACAAGCTACGCCGATGTCCATCGTGACGACCCGCACGTCACCGTGCGGGTGGAGGACCTGGGCAGCCTGGGCGTCGCCGGCCCGGACGATGCGCTGCAGCTCAGGGTGCGCGCACCGCGGAGCGCCGCCGGTCACGCCAGTGTCTCGCTAACGATCGCAGGAGCGGGGCGCACCGCCAACTTCAGCACGATCTCCGCCGTGAGGGGGGAGGCGTTGATCCGCGTGCCCTATCGCTGGACGAGCACCGGGCAGACGCGCCTCACCATCGCCTGCGTCTGGCTCGACGGCGAGCGCGCCCGGCCGGTGTATCTGGCGACGACGGAGCAGCATGTGTCGGCCCTCTTCGCGCAGGACTTCGGGTACCGGCTGCCGGCTCCGGCTGGCGCCGACCTGTGGTGGTGCGAGGCGACCCGGAAGGTGTGGCCTGGGCGTGCGACGCCAGCCGGCATGCCGGCGCCGGGCGCCGCCATCCGGATGCAGGCCGCCAGGCGCGAGCGGGAGCACGCGCAGCTCGTGTTGCGGCCTCGCTCGGACCCGGGCCCGATCCAGGTCTCCGCCACGGCGCTCACGGGCCCCCGCGGCGCCTCAATCCCGGCGAGCGCGGTGGAGGTGCGCGAGGTGGTGACGGTGCGCGTCCGCGTCCCCACCGATCGCACGGGCGTCGTCGGCGACTGGCCGGACCCGCTGGCGCCCCTGAAGGGGCCGTGGCGCCCCCGAGCAGGCAGGCAGAACGCTCTCTGGATCACGGTGACGGTGCCTCCCAACGCGCCGGCCGGCGAGTACTCGGGATCCGTGCTCCTGCGAGGGGCGCGCTGGAGCGCCAGAGCGCCGATCCGGCTGCGCGTGTGGAACTTCGCCCTGCCCGAGCGCACAGCCCTCCGGTCGGGGTTCGGCGTCAACCCCGCCATGATCCAGCGCTACCACAACCTGCGAACGCCTGAGGCGCTGGAGAAGGTGTGGGACGCGACGATGCGCTCGTTCGCAAGGCGGCGCCTCAACCCCTACGACCCGATGGCCCTCGCGCCCTACAGGGTCTCCATCGCCGGGTTGTACTGGACGGGAGGCGCTCAGGACGGCTCGCGGATCATGTCGGGGCGGTGGAGCCTGCGTGTCGTGGACGACCAGACGAGCGCCTCGGTGACCGTGAACTCCGTGGACCTGATCCCGGTCGAGCCGGGGCGGCGGTACCGGCTCTCGTGGTTGGCCAAGACCGATCGCTACGGCCAGCAGTACCAGGTGACGGTGGGGAGCTACGACAGCGCCCGGCGGTGGATGTCCGGGCGCAACATCGACCTGGTCCGCACAGGGGACCGCAACTGGCTCAGCGAGTCCGTAGACATCACGGACCGCATTCCGCCCGATGCGCGGTTCGTCCGCATCGCGCTGCGTCCATGCCTGTGGTCGGAGGCAGGCGAGCAGACGGGCGTCGCGTGGTTCGACGATGTGAACCTCGAGCGCGACAACGACGGCGTGAACCTGGTGGCGGACGGCAGCTTCGAAGCGGAGCGGCGCCCCGAAGTGCGCCTGGACTTCACCGAGTTCGACCGGGCCGCCCGCCGCTACCTCGATGGCCTCGGGTTCAACTCCTTCGCGGTGACGGTCCACGGGCTGCCCAGCGGCCGCTACCCGAACTTCAACCAGGGCGACTTCTTCGGCTACGCGGCGGGTACGCCTGAGTACAGCCGGCTGATGACGGACTACGGCCGTCAGCTCGAGGAGCACCTGGAACGCAACGGGTGGCTCCACAAGGCGTATGTCTACTGGTACGATGAGCCGGAGGTGGCGGACTACCCGATCGTTCAGGAAGGCAGCCGCCGCCTGGCGAAGTACTTTCCTCGCCTCAAGCGGATGATGACCGAGCAGTTCGAGACGCCGCTTTTCGGACATGTGCAGCTCTGGTGTCCGATGACTCCCGAGTTCAGACGCGCGGCGGCGGCCGCTCGCCAGCGGCTTGGCGAGGAGGTGTGGTGGTACGTCTGCACCGTGCCGAAGGAGCCCTACTGCACGCTGTTCATCGACAAGCCGGCCATCGAGCTGCGGATGTGGCTCTGGCAGACCTGGCAGAACCAGGTGGACGGAATCCTGATCTGGGAGACGACCTGGTGGTCCAGCCCCGTGTTCGGCGACCGCATGCAGAACCCGTGGGCGGACCCGATGGCGTATACCCCGGAGGGCGGAATGTGGGGCAACGGGGATGGCCGGTTCTTCTACCCGGCCAACCGCGACCCGGAGCGCGATCGCACGACAGAGTTCCTGGAGGCGCCGTATGAGTCGCTGCGGTGGGAGATGCTCGGCGAGGGCGTCGAGGACTGGGAGTACTTCCGGCTCCTGCGGGAGCGGATCGAGCAAGCCGAAAGGGCTGGGATGCCGAGGTCCCGCACCGCCGCCGCGCGACGGCTCCTGACGGTGCCTCCTACCATCACCCGTGACCTGGTAACCTTCACGACTGATCCGCGCCTGCTGTACCGCCACCGCGAGGCGCTCGCGCGGGCCATCGAGGCGCTGGGCGCGCAGTAGCGCCCGGCGAGAGCAAGCGTCTGGGCCGGCGCGCCCGAGGTCGAGCGCGCCGGCTCGTTGCAGCTTCGCACCGCAGCCCGGCTGGGGGATGACCTCCGGCCGGGCTACGCCTCCTTACGCAGCATCCGCAGCACGCGCAGCGGCTCCGCCACGCTCCACGCCTGCGCTAAGCACCCGCCGGGCGTGTGCGGCGGCTCCGCGTCGAACACCTCCGACACGCTCCCCACGCCGGCCTCCCGCATGTGCGCATCGAGCCCGGCGAAGAGCGAGCGCGCGGCGCCCGCGTCGCCGTACGCCCGCCAGTGGGCCTCGGCGAAGGGCCCCAGCAGCCACGGCCAGACCGTGCCCTGGTGGTACGCGCCGTCCCGCTCCCATACGCCGCCCGCGTAGCGGGGCCTGTATGCCGGATCCGAGGGAGCGAGCGTGCGCAGACCCAGCGGCGTCAGGAGATCGCGCTGCACCACATCGACCACGCGCCGACGCTCGTCCAGTCCGAGGGGCGAGTGGACGAGCGACGCGGCCACGATCTGGTTGGGCCGCAGGCTGGCGTCTGGCGAGCCGTCGTCGCCGACCACATCCCAGAGCCCGAGCCCGTCAGGCCGCAGGAAGCGGCGCCGGAAGCCCTCGCGAGCGCGGTCCGCCAGCCCACTGTAGGGAGCCGGATCCTCCCCGACGACCGACGCCAGGCGCTCCATCACCCGCAGACCGCTGTACCAGAGCGCGGCGATCTCCACCGGCTTGCCGATCCGGGGCGTGACCACCCAGTCGCCCACCTTGACATCCATCCAGGTGAGCTGCGCGCCAGGCTCTCCAGCGCGGATCAGGCCATCCTCGGGGTCGACGCGGATGCCGTAGCGCGTGCCGCGCAGGTGGCCCTCCACGATTTCGCGCAAGGTCGGGTAGAGGTCGCGGGCGAGCGCGGCGCCCTCGGGGTCCACATCGATGGTCGCCCGGGCCGCCTCGAGGAACCAGAGCGTTGCGTCCACGGTGTTGAACTCGGGCGCCTCGCCTCGGTCCGGAAAGCGGTTGGGGATCATGCCCTCGCTAACGATGCGGGAGAAGTCGAGCAGGATCTCGCGCGCGACCCCGAGGCGCCCCGTCGCCAGGCACAGGCCGGGGAGGGCGATCATCGTGTCGCGCCCCCAGTCGGTGAACCACGGATAGCCCGCGATTACCGTGCTTCGGGGCGCGGCCGGGCACTCCGACGCGTCCACGAGGAATGCGTCGGCCGCCAGGGCGAGCGCCGCCTCGATCCCCTCGGGCTCACCGGCCTGGCGCAGAAGCGCCCGCTGCCGCCGCTCGACCTCCTGCCACCTCGGAGGCGGCGGCGCTGCGCCGAGCGACGCGGTGAGCGTGAGCGGCTGTCCGGGGCGCAACTCCGCGCGGAGCCTGGCCGGGCAGTAGAGGTCCTCCTCGTGGTCCATCCCGCGCTCGCGCTCGCGCGCATGCTGGATGCGCTCGTGCCACCAGCCGGCAGGCGCCCAGGCGCCGTCGCTCGCGACCAGATGCAGCGTGGGCGCGCCCTGGGCGAGCTCCACGGTGAGTGCTGCGCCCTCCGCGAGCGCGCTGCGCGGAAAGCCGTCGCGCCACCGCATCTGCTCGTGGTGGTCCTTCCAGCAGACCAGCGGCGCCAGCTCGATGGTGGCGGCGGCGCGCGCCCCTTCCAGCGCGTACTCCAGGTGCACCGCGTTGGCCCCTCGCTCCATCCATACGCGCTTGCGCACCCGTGCGCCCGACGGCAGGCGGTAGAGGAAGGTCGGCGCCGGCCAGGCGTCGAACCGCTCCAGAAGCAGGTGGCCCGCCGGATGCACGGCGCCGGGGTACTCGTTCGCGGCCAGCTCGACGGTCGCGCCCCCGTGGGTCACGGTCTCCTCGCAGCGCCCAAGCGCCACGCGGCGCTCGGCCGGCGGCCGGACCGCCGCCACGAGGAGCCCGTGGTAGCGGCGCGTGCTGGCCCCGGCGACGGAGCCCGAGGCGTAGCCGCCGATGCCGTTCGTGGCGAGCCACTCGAGGCCGAACGCGCGCGAGCCGTCCTGCAGCGCGGACCGGCCGAGACTCATGTCGAGGCGCATCCGTGCGGCCCTCCTTCCATTGCGCCGGCACACCAGCGCATGGGAGGGTTCGGTCGCGCGAGCCCGCAGTCCTGCCGCTGCCGGTATCGCATGCCGCGCGCGACCCTACAGGAGATGCTTCGATGGCGACGAACCCAGGACAGCCTCTCGCCGCAGGCCGCAGGCGGCGAGCCGCCGCATCGCCGGACGACCCGGCGCCGGCGGTGGTTTCCAGCGGGGCCATGACCACCGGGCCGGCGGAGGGCGCCGACTCGATCGGCGAGGCCCGCGAGTGCCCCGACCAGGCCGCAGGCCGCCGGCGCATGCCAGACTACGTGGCGCGGTGCCTGGTCCGGCTGCAGGGCGGGCGCGTCTACCTGCCGGCGGCACAGCGCCTCGTATGGTTCCGCGACGAGTGCCCGGACTGGGGAATCGAGACGCGAATGCTCGAGGGCGGTCAGGAGGCCGGCTTCGCCACGGTTCAGGCAGTCGTCACGAGCGAGGCAGGCCGCGTGGTCGCCACCGGCATCAAGACGGAGACGCGGCAGGACTTCCCCGCCGGGTGGGTCGAGAAGGCCGAGACCGGCGCGATCGCGCGGGCGCTGGCCGTGGCGGGTTTTGGGACGCAGTTCGCGCCCGAGATGGACGAGCCGGCCCCCGCCGACTCGCCCCAGTTGGGCGTGCGCTACGGCGCTCCCGCCGGGGTCGAGGCCGTGCGTCTGTCCGAGGTCTGGCCCGGGCCGGGCCAGTGCCCGCGGTGCCACGCGCCGGAGGGCAAGCGGCACCTGAGGCCCTGCAGCGGCTGAGGCGCCGCCGCCAGGCCGACCGGGACCCCTCAGGCGCCCATGGCCACGACGCAGAGGGGGCGCCTGCGCCGGAAGGGAATGGCGCCCCGCGGCATTGCCGGCGTGCGCACCTGCCGTCCGCAGTGAGCGGGGACTGGCAGGCGCCCTGCGCGCGCCTCCGCAGGGCGCCCCGACCGACCGGCGCCAGCGCAGCGTTGAGGTCCGCTCAGCTCCCGGTGAAGCCTGCCGCGGCGGCGGCGGCCGCGTCGGCGATGAGGAGTTGATCCCGCGACGGCCCAACGGACACGGTGGCGACGGGTACGCCGGTCAGCTCCGCCACGCGCCGCACATAGGCGCGGCACGCCGCCGGCAACTCGTCGAACCGGCGGGCTTCGGTGACGTCCTCCGACCAGCCGGCCAGCTCCTCGTAGACCGGCGTCAGGTCGGCTGTGTGCGCCAGGTTGGGCGGCAGCGTGTCGGTCACCTGTCCCGCGATCCGGTACGCGGTGGCCACCTTGACCGTGTCGAAGCCGCTGAGCACATCCAAGTGCCCGAGCGACATGCAGGTGAGCCCGTTGACCTGTGCGGAGTAGCGCAGGACGACGGTGTCCAGCCAGCCGCAGCGGCGCGGCCGGCCCGTGGTGGTTCCGTACTCGTTGCCACGTTCGCGGATGCGGTCGCCGGTGGCGTCCAGCAGCTCCGTGGGGAAGACGCCGGCGCCCACGCGCGTGGTATAGCTCTTGGCGACGCCGACCACGCCGTGGATTGCGGTGGGCCCAACGCCGGTGCCCAGGCAGGCGCCGCCCGCCACCGGGTGTGATGAGGTGACGTACGGGTAGGTGCCCAGGTCGAGGTCGAGGAGCGTGCCCTGAGCTCCCTCGAACACCACGCCCTTCGCGCTGCGGGACGCGGCGGCAATGAGCGGGACCGTGTGGGCTACCGCGGGCCGCAGGTCATCCGCGTACGCGGAGTACTCGGCGATGACGGCGTCCGCGTCGAGGGCGGGGTCGCCTTCCGCGCCCGGCATGAGGCACGCGCGCGCCGCGATCTGCTCGCGCACGCGCGCGGCGAAGACGGATGGTTCGACCAGCTCGTGCATGCGGATGCCGACGCGCGCCGCCTTGTCGGCGTAGGCGGGGCCGATCCCTCGCCCGGTGGTGCCGAGGGCGTTGGCGCCCTTGCGCTCCTCGTCGAGCCGGTCCTGCAGGCGGTGGTAGGGCATGATCACGTGGGCGTTCGACGAGATGCGAACGCCCTCGGTGGAGATGCCGCGAGACCGCAGCTCCCGCAGCTCCGCGGCGAGCACGCCGGGGTCAACCACCACGCCGTCCGCGATCACGCACGCGACGCCCCGGTGGAGGACGCCGCAGGGAACCAGGTGGAGCTTGTGGGTGCGACCGTCGGCAGTCACGGTGTGGCCGGCGTTGCTGCCGCCGCCGTAGCGCACGACCATCTCGGCGCCGCGCGCGAGCCAGTCAACGATCTTGCCCTTGGCTTCGTCTCCCCATTGAGCGCCCACCACGACGATGTTCGGCATCGAGACGAACCCCCCAAACAAACACGAATGGATAGCCGGTGGCTATCCATTTGTCGCGACCACTGGTCGGAGTACCCATTATGCGCGGGCCGCAGGTGTTTGTCAACCGGGCCGCCCGCCGCTACCTGTTGCCTGAGCGCTCCAGCCCGCGGCGCATGGCGCGGAGGGCATCGAGCCGGCTCGTGTCTGGGCGGCCGTCCTGGCCGAGCGTGGGGCGGAGCCAGCCGCCCTCGTCGTGCTCGTTCCACGCATAGACGAGCACCGTGCGCGCCGGGGAGATCGCCGGCCGCTCGCGCGTCCAGACGATGGCCTCCTCGATGTGCGCGGCCAGTTCGGCCGGAGTGGGCAGCTCGAAGAAACGGTCCATCCCTTCGCCCGGCCTCTGCCAGGTCTCCCACGGCACCGGGTGCTCTACGCGAGGCCGGCGGTCCCATCCCGCCATCGCGATGGGCACCACCTGCATACCCGTGGCGGCGCAGGCGTCCCAGAAGTCCCGCGCCGCTTGTCGGAGTGCGGCAAAGGGCTTACCGCCGACGCCGCCATCGCCGGGCATGGCGTAGCTGCTGATGGCGTCTGCGCCGATCGCGGCCGCCACGCTGGCTCCGCGCTCCGCGCTGAAGTCCAGCACCACCATGTAGGGGTCCGGCTTGCCCGTGGCCCGCACCGCTGCGCGCAGGTCGTAGAAGAGCCTGCGAGCGCCCTCGCGCCCGCCCCAGGCCGCGAGCCAGCCGTCGGAGAGGTCGAACAGGTAGAGCAGAGGCCGGCCGTCGGCCACGGTCACGTAGCCCGGCTCGCTGATGAGCTGGACGACACGCTGCATGCGTTCCCGGAAGCGATCGGCCTGGCCGAATGTGTTCGCCTGCGCGATGACGCAGAATGGCATGTCGCGGCGCCGGCGGCTGGAGAGGTAGAGCTCGAGCCCCTGGCTCATCACGTCGCCAGGCTCGTAGAGCAGGAACGCCCAGTGGTCCAGCCCGCCAGCCCGCGCGAAGGCTATTTCGCGGTCCACGATAGCCTGCGTGTAGCCGCCGATGGAGACCTCGCTCTGGGAGACCACGCGCGCGAAAAAGGGCAGCCTCCGGTGGTAGCGCGCCGGGCCAAGCGAGCGCTCCATGGCGCGCACCGGGCCGCCCTCGCCGCCGTGCGCTGTACCGGCGCGCGGCGTGTGCCAGGCGTCCCACCGGATCGCGCCAACGAGCGTGCGGTCCGCAGGCGCCGGCGGGCTCAGGAAGGCGCGCTCGAGGGGGCTGGCCGCCAGCGTGCCCGTCGCCCCCGCGGGCGGGACGATCACACCCGCCGCGCCGGCGGCCAGCACCTGCCTGCGTGTCACCCCGCGCTCGCCCATCGCTGTTTCCCCCTTCGGCCCGCTGCCGGCGCCGTCCAGACGCGCGCGGGCCCGGCGCCGCGAAGGGCCGTTCCTTCGTGGCGGCCTGATGGTCAGCCCAGCATGACGGCGGCGCAGGGCACGCAGCCACCCGGCGGGGGCGCGGGCCAGGTGAGCACAAGCGCCTGCTCGGTCTGCTCCCACCGGACCGGCTCGATGCGTCCCGCCATCCGCACGGCCTTGACGGTTCGGCCCGCGCCCCGACCCAGGGCGCGTATTGCGGCGACGCGGCTCTCGGGAGCGCGCATCTGGAAGGCGTAGACCGTCTCAGCGCGGCGCGTGAACCGGAAGTCCTCCACCGTCCAGCGCACCCGGTCCTCGCGGAAGGCGCCGCTCTCCGGCTTGGTGGGCCCCTCGCCCGCGGTCTCCCAGGGGCGCGTGCCGAAGATTCCCTCGCCGTTCGCGGCCGTCCACGCGGCCAGCACGTCCAGGATGTGGAGGCACTCGTCATCCAGGGAGCCGTCGGGCATCTGTGTCAGGTTGAGGAGCAGGCAGCCGTTCTTGCTCACGATGTCGACGAGCATCTCCACCACGTGCTCGGGCGTCTTGTAACGCAGTCGGCTGTCGAAGAACCAGCCGCCCACGCAGGTGTCTGTCTGCCACGGGTGCTCCGCGATGTCGGGCCGCTGTCCGCGCTCGATGTCCAGCAAGCCAACGCGGTAGACATCCGGGTTCGTGTCCTTCTGGGTGTAGACGGCCTCATTCGCGCCATGCCGGGCGGCGCTCGAGTTGTAGAGGTGCGCGATGAGCGACAGCCCGGTCTCGCCGAACGGCACGCCTCCGTCGGAGTAGAACAGGTCCGGCTGGTGCTGGTCGACCAGGTCCTTCATGCGCTCGAACCACCGGGCGTGCCACCAGGGGTTGGCTGTGTACCAGGCGTCGCCCTCGCCACGGTTCGGGAGGTAGAGGTCCTCGTACGCGGGGTCATTGCCGTCGTACGGCACGCCCGCGTAGGCGCCATCGGGGTCGGCGTCCTTGCAGTGACGCATCCACGAGAAGCAGGCTCCGAGGTGCTCCGACACGCCAAAGCGCAGGCCGCGCCGGCTGGCAGCCTCGCGCCAGGCGCCTACGATGTCGCGCATCGGGCCGACACGCACGGCGTTCCAGCGGTGGTGGCGCGAGTCCCAGTTGTCGAAGTTGTCGTGGTGGACTGCCTGGGCCACGAAGTAGCGGGCGCCGGCGGCGACATAGCGGTCCATGAGCGCGTCGGGGTCGAACCGCTCGGCCTTCCAGAGCGGGACAATGTCCTTGTAGCCGACCTTCGACGGGTGGCCGTAGACGCGCCGGTGGTGATTGTAGGCGGGGTCGCCGGGCTGGTACATGCGGCGCGCGTACCAGTCGCCGCACAGGGGAACGCACTGCGGCCCCCAGTGGGCCCAGATGCCGAACTTGGCGTCGCGGAACCAGTCGGGGCACCGGTACTGACGGAGCGAATCCCAGGTCGGCTGGAACGGGCCGGACTGGATGGAGAGCGCCGGTTGGTCGTTCATGTCGGTCCTTCCTTTGGGCCGCTGAGTGCGGCAGCGGGCGGGCGCGCCTCGCCGCTCAGGCGCTTCGCTCCCGCGCCAGCTCCGCCCACCGCCGCAGGCGAGGGCGGTCGCCGTGGATGCGGTACACGTCGCGGAACACGATCTCCAGGGGGCAGCCGCTCGCGGCGGCCACGGTTGCCTCCAGGTCGGCACGCAGGGCGTCCCAGTCCGGGCTCGCGCCGCTGATCGGGCTGGGCGCGGGCTTCCGGGAGAAGACGCGCTCACCGTTCAGCATACTCGCCACGGCGCGCATGTTGCACCACGGCGACACCGAGACGGCACGCACATGCGGGATGGCGTCGGCGATGTGGCGCCACCGGTCGTGCACGGCCTCGCAGCAGCCGTAGTAGACCAGCCCGAACCGCGCACAGACATCGGCTATCGCGGGCAGGAAGAAGTCGCGGAACATGCCCGGCGAGACGCCCGATGTCTCCTGCGACTCCATCCATACCCAGAGGTCCGTCAGGCGGACGGGGCCGGGAGCGCTGTCGTCCGGAATCGCGGTGGTGTAGCCGGGGCTGCCGCTGCCCACGAAGGTCCAGTGGTTGTTGCGTCCGAGCAGCTCCTCGCGCTCCAGCCAGTCGAAGAAGGCGAGCCGGTCGTCCCGCAGGAACGTCATCACGCGGCGGAGCGAGTCCGGCGCGTCGTAGACCCAGGTGAGCAGGTTGTCGTTGCCCAGCAGTTTGAAGGCATCCTGGGTGAGGCCGGCGTGCAGGCTGGAGGTGCCGTGCAGGCGCACCGGCAGGATGTCGCCGAACGCCTCCTGCAGCCGCTCGACGCGCAGCCGGGTGCTCTCGCGGTCTACCCGCCAGCTTCGCGCGGTGAGCCGGTCGAGGTCGTCGGGCGTGCGGATCGGGTGGTCGAAGCGGTAGCCGACGGAGCCGCCCTCACCGTCGGCTGCGTGCCGCGCGGGGATGTCGACTCCGTAGCTGACGCCGCGGATGTCCCACCCGACGCGCCACACGGGCTCGACTACGATGTCGTCGCCCACCTCCTCCGCCTGGCGGATCGTCCAGCGCATGTTGTGCTCGACGCCCCGGAGGAGCGGGTCCTCGCAGACCAGCTCGTCGCTCCGCACGTATTCCTCGAGCGTCCACGTCTCGAAGAGCACCATGGTCCGGACGGGGCGGAGGTCCTTGAGAGCCGTCCACAGCAGCTTTCGCTCCTGCATGACTGGGTCGGCGGCAAGCTCCATCCACCGGCTGGCGAGGGATCTCAGCGTCTCGCGGTCGCGACCGGCCATGGGTTCCTCCCGGGGTGCGCAGCCATCGGCGCGCGGTGGTTTCGCCGGGCCGCGTGCCGGTTCCTCGTGCGGGGCGGGCGCAATCCGGGTTGGGGCACGATTCGGTGCGCCCTGCCGTGCGGCGGTTCGTGCCGCTGGCAGCTCGCCAGGCCCGCGCCGCGCATCCTCGCCCAATAGATGGGGATTGCATCCTCCAGCGCGCGCTGATACACTGCAATGAAACGTTTCATAGGAGCCGACTTGCCCGCTCGTATGCGCTCGACCAACGGCGTCACACTCCGGCGCATCGCCCAGCGCGCCGGGTGCGCCGTCTCGGTCGTCTCCACCGTGCTGAACGGCGCTCGCGGCAACACCGGCGTCAGCGACGACCTGAGGCGTCGCGTTCAGCGATGCGCCGAGGAGCTCGACTACGAGGCGAACTACCATGCCCGCGCCCTTCGCGTCGGGCGCGCAGCCACCATCGGCCTGGTGTACCAGCCCGGCGACGGCTCGGCCCTCCACGAGCGGTTCTTCACTCCCCTCATGGCCGGCGTCGAGCAGGCGGTCCGCGCCGCCGGGAGCGACCTGCTGGTAGTCGGGCCGTCCGGCGATGAGGCCGAGCTTGATCGTGGTCTGCACTACTGCCGGCAGGGCCGGGTCGACGCGCTCGTGGCGCCAGGGCTCGTCTACTCCGCACGGATGCAGTGGCTCGACTCGTGGGACGCGCCGATCGCGGTGGCCCTCTCCCAGGTGCCCACGCGGCACCCGCTGGTGGTCATCGACGAGCGGCCCGGAATCGCCGAAGCGGTGCGCCATCTGGCGTCGATGGGCCACCGCGAGCTCCTGTGGATCGGCCTCGCGACCGACGGCGAGGAGCGCGATCATGACCGCGCCGCCACGCTCCGCGCCGAGGCCGAAGCCGCCGGCCTGCGAGTACGGCGCGCGGCTGTCGACCTGCCGAGCGACTGCCCGGACGAGATCGAGGCGTGGCTGGAGGTCGCGGAGGCTGGAGCGTTGCGCCTGCTCGACGGCTCCCCGCTCCCCACGGCCATCGTCGCCTACAATGAGCTCGTGGCGTCCGGCGCGTGCGCTGCACTCGCCGGCCGCGGGCTAAGGGTGCCGCGCGACGTCTCCGTCGTCGGCTTCGACGACATCACCGCCTGCGTCGCGTCACCTCCCATGACCGTGGTGAGCCTGGGCCTGAGGCAGGTGGGCGCCACCGCAGCCGCGCTGGCGCTCGAGATGGCGGGCGACCCCGATGCGCGCCGCCGGCTCGCCGGGCAGTCCGTGGCCGTACCGACGCGCCTGGTGGTGCGGCGTAGCACCGGGCCGGCCCGCACGGCGGGCGCTTCCGAAGCAGGGAGGAGACCATGAGCTACGGCTGGACGTTCAGCGCGCTGGCGCTCGTCATCGCGCTGGCCGTCGCGCCCGCCGCTGGCGGCGCAGCCCCGCCGGTCATCGAGCTGGAGCCCGGCGTGGGTCCGGAGCGCCTCTTCGTCCTTCGGGCCGACTCAGCAGAGATCCTGACCGCCACGCCGCAGTTCTGGGGCCCGCAGTGGCGGTGGGCGGGAGTCGGAGTGCGCGCCCAGCCGCGCCGGCCGGACGGAACGCTGCCCCTCCAGTGGTCGGTCGACGACCTCGGGGTCACGGGAGACGTGGAGGTCCGAGCAGAGCCGGCCGGCCTGAGCTGGTCCTGGCGGCTCACCGCCGCGCGCGACATGCTGGACGGTCCGGCGGACGAGCCCGGCCGCAGGGCCCACGGTGGGATCACCTTCGTGCTGAACCTCGGCTCGGCCGGGCGCAGGGGTTGCGCCGCGGAGCCGGTTCTGCGGGAGGACCGGCGGGGATGGAGTTGGGAGGCGCTGCCGGGCCGGCGCGTCGCGGTCACGTTCTCGGAGCCGCTGGAGGCGCTCTACTTCGAGCGCGGGCAGACGCACGTGATCCGCGCATCGTTCTGGAGCGCCGGAGTGCGCGCGGGCGAGCGGCGGATCGACATGCGCGTCGACCTGCCTGCGGGCGGCCGCGCGGTCCCGCCGATGGCCGAGCGCTACGCCGCCGACACGACAGACTGGTTCGCCGACGCGCTTGATCCGCACGCTTCGTTCGTCGACCTGAGCTTCCTCAATCACCGCCCGGCTGGCCGGCGCGGCTGGGTGCGCGCCCAGGGCGACGCGCTGGTCTTCGGTGACGGCTCGCCCGCGCGCTTCTGGGGCGCCAACCTGCAGGCCTACTCGCTCTACGTGCGGGGGCCCGATGGCCGGCCGGACCGCGCGCTGATCGAGAGGCAGGCACGGCGCCTGGCGCAGCTCGGGTTCAACCTCGTGCGCATCACCCACATCGACAGCGACTGGGTCTCGCCGAACCTCATCGCGCCCGGGCCCACCACCGATCGGCTGGACGATGCGTCGCTCGACGGGCTGTTCCACTGGGTGAAAGCACTGCGCGACCAGGGCATCTACATCTTCCTGGACATGATCACCTATCGCCCGTTCGCGCCGGGCGACGACATCCCGGCCTTCGAGGAGCTGCGGCTTCACCGCCCCAAACCGGAGGGCCGCGCGCTCGCCGAGGGCTTCAGCTACCTGAACCCGCGCATCGAGGAGCGCTGGCGCCAGACCAGCCGCCAGCTCTTGACGCGGGTGAACCCTCTCACTGGCCTCGCGCTCAAGGACGACCCGGCCGTGATGGGCATCATGGTCTGGAACGAGAACAACCTGACCAGCCACTTCGGCAACCTGTTCCTCGCGGACAAGAACGTGCCCTGGCACCGCGCACGCTTCCTCGAGCGGCTTGAGGCGTTCGCGCGCCGCACCGGACTGGACCGCGCCGAGCTGGAGCGCACGTGGCTGCCGGGCGCCTCCAAGCTCCTGCTGAACGACCTTGAGTACACCTGGAACAAAGCAGCGGCGGACTACCTCCGCTCGATCGGCGTGAGGGCGCTGGTGTGCGTCAGTCACGTGTGGGGCGGCGGCGCGGTCTACTCGCTGCCTGCGCTCCAAGCAGGCGACGTGTTCGACTGCCACACCTACTCCACCCCCGACTTCCTGAGCACCAACCCGCGCTTCGCCGGCAACTTCGCCCACGTGATGGCTCGCTCGCAGGTCGCTGGCTGGCCGGCCATCTGCTCCGAGTACAACATGGAGGACGCGCACACATACCGCGACCCGTTCACCGTGATGCCCTACGTGGCGGCTCTGGCAGCCTTCCAGGGCTGGGACGCGCCCATGCTCTACGGCTACTCCCAGGACGGGTTCGGCGGCTGGAGCCTTTCGATGTGGAGCTCCTACCAGCACCCGGGGCTGATGGGCCTGGCGCCCGCCGCGGCGCTCCTCTACCGCAGGGGCGACGTGCGCCCGGCCCGCTCCACCGTGCACCTCGACCTGTCGGGAGAGCAGTTGTTCATGCAGCGGACCGACGAGCACACATCGCGCTCGATCCGCACCGCCATGGAACGGCACCGTCTGACGGTGGGTTGGCGGGCGCATTCCGCCCTCCCCTGGTTGCGTCCGGTGCCGCCGCCAGCCGGCGCGCTCGTCACCACCAATCTAGACCGCGACTTCATTCCGCCGGGCGACTCGGTGACATCCGACACCGGTGAGCTGCGGCGCAACTGGATGCGCGGCATCTTCACCGTGAACACGCCGCGTTCCCAGATGGCGCTCGGGTGGATCGGCGGCGCGAGGCTCGCGACCGCGGACGCGACGTTCGCCATCCGCTCCCCCAAGGCCGGCGTGGCGCTCAGCAGCCTCGACGGCCTGCCGCTCCGGCGTAGCCGGCGCATCCTCGTCTCGACTGCGGCGCGGCTGGCCGGCCACCGCCCGATACGCACCGAGCCGGTGGCGGGCGTGGTGGATCTGCGATCGGAGGCGACCGGCCTGGCGCTGACGCCGCTCCGCGCCGACGGCTCGCGGATGCAGTCCATCACGCTCCGGCGCGCCGCGGGAACCTGGCGCGTCGAGCTGCCCACCACGCTGGGCACGCACTGGTTCCTTATCGAGTCGACCGCGCGACCGCCCGCCGCGCCCGCCCGCGCCGAGCGGGTCCGCGGCAGCCGCGATCGCTGACCGAGCTTCCGGGGCGCACGGCTCCGTTGACTGAGTGACATGGCCGGCGGGTCGCCGCTCCCGGCCGAGGAGAGAACCGATGGGATCGCGCTGGGCAATTCGAGCCAGCCTGGCCGTCGCGCTGCTGGCGCTCGCGTGGGGAGCGTTCGCGGCTCCATCGCGCGCGGTGTGGGTCGAGGCGGAGACGGCCGAAGCGGTCACCGGGGCCGATGTGAGGCCCTCGCCGTCGCGTCCAGGCGTGCTCTCCGGCGGGCAGTGGATGACCTTCACGGCCGACCGGCAGACGGCGCCCGCGGACGGCGTTGCGATGACCCTGCGCTTCAGCGCGCCCGAGGCGGGCAGGCAACGCCTGTGGGCGCGGCTAGGCTTCGAGTGGGTGCGCGCCAACATGGAGGTGCGCCTGAACGGCGGAGAGTGGTCCGCGATGCCCGCCGACCAGGCCACGACGAACGTGGTGGAGCTGGGCGTGTGGGCCGAGATCGCGTGGGCCCGCGGCCCTGTCGTCGAGCTGGCGGCCGGGCCGAACACGCTGGACATCCGCTTCACCCGGCCAGAGAACAGCGACCGCCTGCTCTTCGGTCTGGACTGCGTGGCCTTCATCCCCGAGGGCATGGCCTGGACGCCCGATGGCGCGCTCCAGCCCGGCCAGAGCTACGACGAGCCGATCGACCGGCGCGCGGCGAACGTGGTGCACGTCATCCGCCCGGCGGCGTCGCCTGGCGCCCGGGTCGAGCAGTCGCTCGACGGGCTGTGGCAGGTGGCGCGCTACGACGACCCCGACATGAACGTGGGAGCCTACGACCCCGTGCGCGCGCTTCCCGCCGCCTCGGACGGCGTGCTCCACTGGCGCGGCGTGAGGGTGCCCGCCGATGCGTGGACCGAGCGGGCGGACCTCTCCTTCGGGCACCGCCTGGTCTACCGCACGCGGGTCGAGGTGCCGGCGTCGCTCGCGGGCCGCTCTTTCCTCCTGCGGTTCGGCGGCCACGCGTGGATCACCAGCGTCTTCGTGAACGGGGTTCTCGCGGGCGAACGCCAGACGACGCTCGTGCCCTTCGACATCGACCTGACACGCGCCCTGCGGCCCGGTCAGGTGAACACGATCGACATCTGCATCAAGGGGTCGTACTACGCGATCGACCATCAGCCCGGCCAACTTATGCGCTCGCGCAACTGGCCGCGGACCGAGGAGTTTCTGAGGCTGGTTAAGTGGATCGATTGCACCTGGCCCACCGGCAAGGGCGGAGGCGACTCCGCCCAGACGGGGCTAACGCGCTCGGTGAGGCTGGTGGTGGCAGGCCCGGTCTACACGTCGGACGCGTTCGTGCGGACGAGCGTGACGCGCCGGCGCATCGAGGCGGACATCGAGCTGACGAACCCGTCGCCGGCCGACGCGGAGGTGCAGCTCGTGACGGAGGCGGTGCACGAGCGGTCCGGTGCCGTGGAGAAGCGCTTCGCGCCCGTGGTGGTGCGCGTTCCGGCAGGCGGCAAGGCGGATGCGCGGCTCGCTGAGGGGTGGGCGAACCCGAAGCTCTGGTGGCCCGCCGAGTCGCGCACCGATAGGCCGCACTGCTACCTGCTGAGGACCACGCTGCTCATCGAGGGTCGGCCGGTGGACATACGCACCGTGCGCTTCGGGTTCCGCGAGCTGGGCGTCGACGGGAGGCACGTCACGCTGAACGGCGTGCGGTGGCGGCCCCACTCGTGGAACTCACTCGGCGGGGGCGGTTACGGCGGAACCGACATCGACGCCTACTTCCGCTGGAACGACCGCGGCGTGCGGATGGAGGGCGGCGTCCACACCGAGTTCTACGACGTCAACGGCATACCCGGCCGGCTCAGCATGGCATGGGAGGGCATGTTCGGCCAGGTCGCGATGAACAACCCGCGCATGTGGCAGAACTGGAAGCTCCACGTCGAGCAGATGGTGCGCGCGTACCGCAACAGCCCGAGCGTCTTCCACTGGTCGATCGGCAACGAGGTTCAGATGATCACCGGCCGGCTCTTCTTCAGCGGGGAGATCGGCAGACACGAGCGGCAGATCGCCGAGGTCTTCGCCGTGGCGAAGCGGCTCGACCCGACGCGGACAGTCTCGGAGGACGGCGCGGGCGACCTGGGCGGCCTGGGCGACAGCAACAACTGGCACTACGTGATGAACGAGTTCAAGGTCCCGCGCCAGTTCTACGAGTACCCGGTGGGGCCGGCGTCCCCGCAGCGCGAGGGGGTCGACTTCCAGACCCTCTACCGCTGGGACGGCAATCGGCCGCTGGTGCAGGGCGAGGAGTTTTACTTCGCCGGCATGGGCAACTTCGCCTGGTTCGGCGGACCGAGAGTCTATCGCGGCAAGCGGTACCGCGATGCGGCCGGCGGGCGCTACGGCCGGATCAAGACCGAGGGCGCCCGCTGGCAGGGCGTCTTCAAGGTAAACCCGTGCCAGGGGCCGCTCCCCGGCATCGAGCGGTCGATGGCAGCGCAGGCAGTCTTCGTGCGCGAGCACAACAGCGTGTTCCGGCCCGGCGCCCGCGTTACGCGGACGATCAAAGTGTTCAACGACACGCGACGCGACGCCGAGCTGACCCTCCGCTGGCGCACCGTCTTCGGCCGGACAGTCGCCGGCCAGGGAACGCGCCGTTACACGTTGCGCGCGGGTCTCGACCAGCAGGATGTGCTGACGCTACGGATGCCCGCAGCGACCGGACGGCTCGACGGCAGGCTGGAGCTGGAGCTGCTCGCGGCGGGCAGGCGTGTCTTCTTCGACACCCGGCGCCTCAGCGTGCTTCCTTCGCTTCCTCCGGTGAGTGCGCCCGCTCAGGCGCTTGCCGTCTGGGATCCGCGCGGCGCGGTGGCCGCGTGGCTGACGGCGCGCAGGCAGCCGATGACGCGCGTGCAGTCGCTCGAGGGGCTGCCCAATGCGGCCCTCGCGGTGCTCGTAGGACCCGGCGCGCTCACCGACGAGAACCGGCGGGCCGCGGCCGCCGCACTGCGCGCCTTCGTGGCGAGGGGGCGCACCGCCATCGTGCTGGAGCAGTCCTCGCCGCTGCGCGAGGACGACCTCCCCACGGCCGGGGTGGTGGTGGCTGACCGCGAGAAGGGCAGGGCGGCGCGGCCGGAGTGGGAGAAGGTGGGCGGCCACACGGGAGCCATCGCGCACCCGATAGCGCTTGCGCACCGAGTGCTGGCGAACCTGCAGCCCGATGACTTCTTCACCTGGGCCGGCGCCGACCAGCTCTGCTACCGGCTGAGCCACGCCACTCCGCAGACGGGCTCGGTGAACCTGGTGCAGGCCGGTGAGGACCTGTCGCTTGCGCCGCTCTTCGAGCTCGTGGCGGGCCGGGGGAGCATGCTGATCAGCCAGCTCCTCATCGGCGAGAAGCTTGCGTCCGAGCCAGTGGCGGAGCGGTTGCTGAGCAACTCCATCGCCTGGGCGCTGGGGCGCGGGCGCGCGGCGCCGAAGCGCACGGTGGTGGTGGCGGGCGGAGACGCGGCATTCGCCGAGACGGTGCGCGGCCTCGGGATCGCCTATACCCCGTCGGACGACGTGGGCGCCGCTCTGGCCGCCGATGTGGCAGTGGTCCGCGCCACGCCCGCGTCTCTGAGCGCGCTGGCCGGACGCGCGGCGGCGGTGCGCGCCATGGCGCAGCGGGGCGGCTGGCTCGTGCTGGCCGGGCTGGACGAAGGCGGGCTGGAGGCCTTCAACCGGCTGGTCGGCGTGCAGCACCGGCTGCGCCCGTTCCGCAAGGAGGGCGTGCTGCTCGCCGCTCCGGAGGACGCGCTCGCCATGGGCATTTCGGACCGCGACCTGCGGCAGATCGACCCCGAGGTCATCGCTCCGTGGATGGGCCTGCACCGGGTCTCCGGCAGGGTCTTCACCTCGGTGGTGGATGCCTCGGATGACATCGCCTCGTTCGTTGGGCTCTCCGCCTTCGCCGAGGGGAGCGACCGTCCACTCACCGACGGGCTCACCATCGAGACCTTCTGGCGCTACACGCAGTACATCAGCGCGGCAGGGACGGAGCCCATCGTGCTCACCCTTGACCGCCCCGAGCCGCTAACGGCGCTCGAGGTGTTCCAGAGCGAGGCATACCTGTGGGCGCGAGAGGTGGAGGTAAGCGTCGACGGGCGGTCCGTGAGGAGGGTTACGCTCAGGAACGAGCGGGGCTGGCAGCGCATCGAGCTGCCGGGGACGCCAGCACGGCAGGTGTCGCTCCGTCTGCTGAGCACGTACCCACCCACCCGGCAGGTCGAGCACCAGCTCGTCACCATCGATGAGGTGCGGCTCCTGCGCAGGCTGCCGGCTGGCTTCGCGGCGCGCGTGGTTCCGCTCACCACGCCCGCAGGCATCGTGAAGTATCCCATCGGGCGCGGCGGCATCCTGCTGTGCCAGCTCGACCTGCGGCCGGGCGACCTGCCGGAGAACGCGGCGAAGAAGCGCATCATCTTCTCGTCGCTGCTGCGCAACGCGGGGTCTGCCTTCCGCGACTGACGTCTGGCCATAGACCCACGCACCGATGCATCCGGGCCATGGCGTCCATCGGCGCCACGCAGGCTCCGGGCTGGATGTTGTGGCGGGTCCAGTGTCGACCAGGGGCGACCGCGCAACGGCGGTCGCCCCTGGTCGACTGGGTGCGGTGATCGCCCTACTGGTCCATGGCCCCGGGTCCGGCCCCGGCGCCCTGCTGCTGCATGTGCTGGCGCATCAGGGCCTCGACGTCGGGCGTCAGTCCGCAGCAGTCCCAGGAGTTGTTGGCCGCGTAGGACCACTCCAACTCACGGAATCCGGGGCCACGGCCGGGCGGAAGCCAGTCGCGCAGAGCGGAGGCGATGTTGGACCGGTTCGGGCACAGGAAGATACCCGCGTTCCTCACATAGGGGTTGAGGATGTCCGGGTACCACAGAAGCTGGTTCGCGCCACGGCCGCCGACGTACTGGTAGCCGGGCATGACCATGTCTTCATAGTCCTGCATGTACATCCGGATCGCGGTTCCGAGCTGACGGAGGTTGCTCGTGCAGGAGATTGCGCGGGCCGACTCACGAGCTTGCGCAAACACCGGGAACAGGATGGCGGCGATAATCGCGATAATCGCGATGACTGCGAGGAGCTCGATGAGCGTGAAACCCCTCCGTGACCGAGCAGTCACCCTTCCTCTCCTTTCGATGCGAGATCGTCTGCGGGCCGGTCCCGTCGACCGGCACGTGTTGAGCCCTGCACGCTGAGCGGTGCGTCAAGCAGAACATACCGGTAGGCCGACTCCGTCGGGTCCTCGATCCGCAGCAGCAGCAGGTCCACGGCGTGCGACCCGATCCTCCGGAATG
>DATIKM010000020.1:0-43919 GCA_035477595.1 Chthonomonadales bacterium | reverse complement strand
GGGGCTGAACCTGCCCGCCGGCTCCTACGACGTGGAGTGGTTCGACACCAAGGCCGGCCGGGCCGCCGCCCGGAGCGTGCTGAGGCACTCCGGCGGCGTTGCGACCCTGGAGTCGCCGCCCTACGTGGAGGACATTGCGCTGCGCGTCCTGCGCCGCCGGCGCTGAGGGCGCCGCCCTGCCGCGCGCGCGGCCCTTGCGTCCTCCGCTGCGCTGCTCCAGGGCTGCCCGTGCGGTGCGTGTGTGCCGGCGCCGGCGCGTGGCGCCCAGCGATGGGCATCGCGGCAAGCCGATGGTCGCTGACCGGGGGAGGGGCTCGTCGGGCCGCAGTCTCGCCAACCACGGCCGATCAAAGGTCAGCCCCTCCTCAGTCCGGTTGTCGGGTCCGCGTGGCTATGCTCCGCGGCGGGTGTTCCTCCTCCGCTGCCCCGCAAGCCCCGCGAGCCCCAACACTGCCAGGCCGAGCGCCGGCAGCCCGGTCTCCGGCACCGCATAGCAGTACCCGTGCACGTCCGAGCCCGCCCGCACCTCGGCGTCTCCAACGAGCGCAGCGAACACCGTGCTCGGGATGTCAATGTCGAAGCTCAGGTTGGAGCCGAAGCTGGCGGTGGCCGTGGTGAGGCCCTGCGAGTCCGTCTCGACGAACCACGTGTAGGCGCCGAGAGCGCCCGATGCCACCAGCGCGGACCCGCTCAGCGTCGCCGCGCCGTTCAGGGGCGTCGCAATCCACGCGCTGAGCGTGCGGAGCGAGAAGTGGGCCTCGCTGCCGGCGTCGGCGCGCAGGATCAGACCCGCGCTCGTCCATTCCACGCTGCCGACCCCGCTGGCGCTCGCCACCTGCTCCAGCAGGTCCTCGCGGGCGAGCAGGCTGCCGTCCGCCAGGTCGAGGACCTCCATGTACATCGGGTCGCGCACCACCGCCGACTTCGGGCCGGCCGCTGTGTACCCGCTGGCGCGAACGACCTGGTCCGCGCCCAGCTCCAGCCCGCTCTTGACGCCGTTCGCGACCACCTCGCCTTTCGTGAAGACGCCGCTCACGGTCATCTCCGCGACGCCCGCCGCCTCGGCGAACGGGTTCCCGTTGCACTTCGCCGTCGCGGAGCCCCACAGATGCAGCGAGGACTTCGCTATGTTCGTGCCGGGGAGCTTACGCGCAGACATCTCCACGTGCGACTCCGCGCGCGCATGCTTCGCTCCAACGTCGGCCACGGCCGCATCGGCGACCAGAGCCCCGAGCGGCTCCATGAACCATCGTGACCACTGCCCCTCGTGGCCGGCCACCCCGTTCTGGTCCCGCATGCCGACGGGGTTGCCGTCCCGGTCCTTCGGCGCCCACTTCTTCGGCTTGGCGTCGTTGTCCCAGTACTGGTCGCCCTGCTTCGGCTTGTCCTCATGCGCCCTCTGCACCGGGCCGCCATGCGCATGCTCGGCGTAGGCGTGCAGGCCGTACCGCCCCCGCATGGTCGGGTTCTCGCTGAGCCTCCAGCTCGCCGTCTTCTTCACGTCGTACTTGCCGTTGGCCCCCGCAGGCGCCGGCCAGAGCGCTGCCGCGAGGCCGGCCGCGACCGCAGCGAGGCGGATCGCGCTCTTGCCCGTCATCGCTCACCTCCCGCCCTCCGGCGCTCGAGCACTCTCCCGATCGTGGGCGGTACGACGCCGGACGGCACAGTGTAGTGCGATTTGCACAAATCGTGCCATATCGTGCAGGAGGAGTCCTGCCCCTGCCGCCAACGCGGGCGCGATCACACGCTTGATCGTGTCGCCGCGCCGAGGAATCGACGCACCGCGCAGCGAAGCGCGGGGCGGGCGCAGGTTGCGGTACGCGGAGGAGGAACGCGATGGTATGGGGCTACCTGATGCACCTGGGGCTGAACATGTGGAGCGACCGCGAGGCGCCGGACGGCGGCAACCCGTACCTGTGCGCGCGGCCCTACCTGCGCTTCGACACCGGGCTCTACCAGGAGCTGCTCCCCCGGATGCGCGACGCGGGCCTGAACCTGCTCGTGGTCGAGATCGGGGAGGGCGTGCGGTACGAGAGCCGGCCCGAGATCGCGGTGGAGGGCTCCTGGTCCACCTCCCGCCTGCGAGAGGAGCTGGAGCGCATTCGCTCGTTCGGCCTTGAGCCGATCCCGAAGCTCAACTTCAGCGCCTGCCATGATGCGTGGCTCGGGCCCTACGCGCGGATGGTTTCGACGCCCGCCTACTACGATGCCGTGCGCGATCTGATCTCCGAGACGATCGCGCTCTTCGGCGCGCCGCGCTGGTTCCACCTCGGGATGGACGAGGAGACCGCCGCCCACCAGGCCGGCCATGAGTACGTCGTGGTGCGCCAGCACGAGCTCTGGTGGAACGATCTGTCCTTCCTCACCGGCTGCGTAGAGGCGGGGGGCGCGCGGCCGTGGGTCTGGTCGGACGTGGTGTGGCATCACCCAGACCTCTTCTTCGAGCGGATGCCCCGCGGCGTGCTTCAGAGCAACTGGTACTACGGCGAGTCGTTCGAGCTGGGCGGCGCTGCGCCGGACGACCCGTACCGCGATGCCGATGCGCCCCGCGCGTACGTCGATCTGGAGCAGCGTGGCTACGACCAGGTGCCCACGGGAAGCAACTGGAGCGTGGACACCAACTTCGGGCGCACCGTGGCGTTCTGCCGCGAGCGGATCGCGCCGGAGCGGCTGCTCGGGTTCCTCATGGCGCCGTGGCGGCCGACGATGCCGGAGTTCCGCCCGCTTCATGAAGCCGCCATCGCACAGGTGGCGGAGGCGCGCGCCCGTTGGTGATGCCATGGCTGGCGGCGCTTGCGATCGTCGCGGGACCCCAGGCCCGCGCCTCCGTTGAGGCGCGTCTGGCGCCTGACCTGCCGCCGCTGGCGGCGCCGGGCGTGCCGGGGCTCGCCGAGAGCGTGCCGGACGCGGACCGGGTCGACCCGGCGCTGCGGCTCGAGCCGGAGAGACCGTTCCGCTGGGTGATCTCGCCCGGCGAGACCTTCACGGTCAGGCTTCATGCGCCGGCGGCCTCCGGAACCCGCGTCGTGCTCACTGCCTGGGACTGGGATCTCCGCCCGGTCTGGCGGCACGAGGCCGCGACGCCTGCCGAGGCCGACGTGCGCTTCCGGTCCGAGGGGCGCGGCACCTACCTGCTGACGCTCGACGCCTTCGATGCCGGCGGGGAGTTCCGGGCGCGCCTGGCCCGCAGCTTCGCGGTCTTTCCGCCGAACGACGCGCTGCGCGGCCGGTGGCGCGAGAGCGGCTTCCGCATCGGGAGTTGCTCGTTCCCCGGGCGCCAGCACTGGCGCAACGACTACGGCACCGGCGCGCCCGCCGGGATGACCGAGCAGCAGGCTCGCGAGCTGGACGCCGAGTTGGCGGCGCGGATGGGAATCGATCTGATCCGCATCGACCTGCCGATCGAGTGGCCCGCTGAAGATGCGCCCATCGGGTTCGAGCGCGCCGACGCCTGCGTCGAGACGCTGGTGCGGCGCGGATTCCAGATCGTGCTGCAGCTCGTGCCCGCGCCGGACTGGGCCGTGCTGCCCGCCTACGCCGGCCGAACTGACCCCCTCTGGCGCTACCCGCGCCGTGAGGGCCCGGTGCGCCGGCTGGCGTCCGAAGCGGCTCGCCGCTACGGCCGGCACGCCGCGTTCATTCAGGTGTACAACGAGCCCGACAACCATGACTTCTGGCGCGGCACGCCAGCCGAATACGCGGACTACCTGCGGTGGAACGTCGAGGAGCTGCGAGAGGCGGCGCCAGGCGTGCCGATCGCCAATGGCGGCTACACGCTCCTCAACCCCGAGGCTATGGGGCTGATCGCGCGTGCGGCGGCGCCGCTCACGCAGATCGTTGCCTACCACCTTCACGGCTCCATCGCGCGGCTCCCGGACGTCTTCGCGGCAGTTCGCGCTGCCGTCGCCGCCGCCGGCGGGCCGGAGAACCCCCGGTGGATGAACACCGAGACGGGCTACGCTGCGTGGCGGCTAGACCGCGAGCGCCACCAGGCGGCGACCGCGGTCCAGAAGCTGCTGTGGTGCTGGTCGCGCGGGCATGAGGTGGCGCTGCTCTACTGCACGCGCGACGTGGGCGGGCCGCGCCAGCGTCCGGCGGACCCCGACTGGGGGTTCGTCGATCACTACTTCTGCCCGCGCTTCGCCTATGGCGCCGTTGCCGCACTGATCGACCGGCTGGCGGGAGCGCGGTTCGATGCGACCATCATGGAGGCGTGGCACGTGCACGCGTACGCTTTCCGCACGGCATCCGGGCGCACCGTGGCGGTCTTCGTGCCGGAGGACCGAGAGACGGAGGTGGAGGTGGTGTCGGACGCCCGCGCGGCCCGCGTCGTCGACCCGATGGGGAACGCTACGCCCGCGCCGGACCCGACGCGCGTGCGCCTCCGCGCCGGCTACTACCCGCGCTTTGTGGAACTGGACGGCGCGACAACCGCAGCCGTCGAGGCGCGCCGCTGAGAATGGGGGAGGCCGCATGGCTTCAGTGCGCCGTCGCGCCGTTGCCGTGATCGGGCTGGGCGCTATGGGCGGCCCGATGGCAGCGAACCTTGCGCGGAAGGGCTTCCGCGCGGTGGGGTACGACCCGCGCTCCGAGGCGATGGAGCGTGCTGTCGCTGCGGATGTGGAGGTGGCCCCCTCGGCGGCGGATGCCTTCGCAATGACCGACACCGCCCTGCTCAGCCTGCCAACGCAGGAGACCATGGAGGAGGTCGTGCTGGGCGCCGGCGGCCTTCTGCCCCACGTCGCTGGCCGGTGCATCGTGGACGCGACCACCACGACGATGGAGGCTGCGCAGCGGGTGGCGCGCGCAGTCGAGGCGGCCGGCGGAGCGTTCCTCGATGCACCGGTCTCCGGGGGAAGCGCCGGCGCCCGCGACGGCACGCTCTGCGTGATGGTCGGCGGCGACCCGGAGCAGTTCCGGGCGCAGCGCGACGTGCTCGAGGCGATCGGCGCCACCGTCGTGCACGTCGGCCCGTGCGGGCATGGACAGGTGGCGAAGATGGTGAACCAGATGCTGATGGCCGCCATCTACGTGTCGGTGGCTGAGGGGTTCGCCTTCGCGGCGAAGCTCGGGGCCGACGTGCGCAGCGTCTACGCCGCCATCGAGAAGGGCGGGTGCCGCTCGATGCTGCTGGACGCGATCAAGCCCAACCTGCTGTCTGGCGCGCTCAGTACGGGCGGCAACCTGGCGATGCACGGTAAGGACATCGACTACGTGATGGCCGAGGTGACGCGGCGCAAGCTGCACATGCCCCTCATCGCAGAGGTACATGCCTTCTACAGCCTGGCGCGTTCGCTCGGGTTCGGCGACGTGTGGTCAGGCGAGATGTGGGCGGTATGGGAGAGGCTCCTCGGCATCGACCTGACCGCCACGATCCGACCGGATCCGCCGGCCTGATTGAAGTCCGCCTCAGCCCGGCTGTGCTGGCGTGCCGCTGGGCCGGCGTTACGCCCCGCCGCCGTTCCTCGCAAGCACCTGCCGCCGACGCGGCTGGCGGTCGCTCGTCGAAATGGCTCCCATGGCTTCCAGCATGAGGGCGGAGACTCCAGGCGATGAACGCGGACCTTCTGGTTGTGCGGTGCCACACGCCCTGCGCGGCGGTTGACTTCCGCGCCTCAGGCCGGTATATTAGGAGGTCCGGATTGCATCTGTCGGCGTAGCCGTGCGCGAGCCCGGATACATGCCCGATGTCACGCCCGGCGCCTGACTGCTGAGCGGCGGCGTGGGTCGGGCTTTGTTTGTGTGATCGGCCCGAGACCATGTTCGAGAGCCTGACCGACAAGCTCCAGGGCGTCTTTTCCCGACTGCGCGGGAAGGGCCGCCTCTCGGAGGCCGACGTCGACGAGGCGCTGCGCGAGGTGCGCATGGCGCTCCTCGAGGCGGACGTCAGCTTTCGCGTGGTGAAGCAGTTTGTGGCGCGCGTCCGGGAGCTCGCCGTCGGGCAGGATGTCTTCGAGAGCCTGACCGGCGCTCAGACCGTCGTGAAGCTGGTCCACGACGAGCTGGCGGCTCTGCTTGGAGGCGAGGCGGCGCCCGTGCGGTTCGCGGCGCAGCCGCCCACCGTCTGGATGCTCTGCGGGCTGCAGGGCTCTGGCAAGACGACGACGTGTGGCAAGCTGGCGCTCTGGGCTCGCCGTCAGGGCCGGCGGCCGATGATGGTCGCGTGCGACGTCTACCGTCCCGCGGCGATCCGGCAGTTGCAGGTGCTGGGCGACCAGCTTCAGATACCGGTTTTCGCGCTCACCAGTGGGGAGCGCCCAGTCGAGATCGCGCGTCGTGCGATGGAGGAAGCGCGGCGTGGCGGTCATGACGTGGTGCTGCTCGACACGGCAGGCCGGCTGCACATAGATGAGGGGATGATGGCGGAGCTGGAGCAGCTCCGCTCTGCCGTGCCGCCCAGCGAGACGCTGCTCGTCGTCGACGCCATGACCGGGCAGGACGCCGTGAACTTCGCTCAGGAGTTCCACAAGCGCCTCGCGGTCGACGGCTTCATTGTCGCCAAGCTCGACGGAGACGCGCGCGGCGGAGCGGCTCTCTCCATCCGCAGCGTGACCGGCGTGCCTATTAAGCTGATCGGCGTCGGCGAGAAGCTGGACGCCCTGGAGCCATTCCATCCGGACCGGATGGCGTCGCGCATCCTCGGGATGGGCGATGTGCTCTCGCTCATCGAGAAGGCGCAGGAGGCGCTGGACCAGAAGAAGGCCGTGGAGCTCGAGCGGCGCCTGCGCGAGAACCGCTTCGACCTGAACGACTTCCTCGACCAGGTCCAGCAGATGCGCAAGCTCGGGCCGATGGAGCAGATCCTCGGGATGTTGCCGGGCATGGGCAAGCTGAAGGGCCTGCAGGTCAGCGAGAAGGAGATCGGCCGGATCGAGGCGATGGTCCGCTCGATGACGCGCGAGGAGCGCGACGACCCGACGATTCTGAACGGGAGTCGCAAACGGCGCATTGCGGCCGGCAGTGGAACGACGGTGCAGGAGATCAACCAGTTCCTGAACCAGTTCCAGGCGATGCGCCAGATGGTGAAGACGATGTTTGGTTCGGAGGGCGCACTGAGGCGCAAGAAACGGCGCATGCGGATGCCCTTCGCGATGGGCTAGCCCGTCCGGCGCCGGCGCGCCGCAAGAAGTGCAAGCGGCGACCCGAGCGCCAGGACGCAGGTCGACAAGGGAGACGAACTTGGCCGTCAGGATCCGGCTCCGGCGGATGGGAGCGAAGAAGCGCCCGTTCTACCGCCTCGTGGCCGCCAGCAGCACCAGCGCGCGCGACGGGCGTTTCATTGAGAACCTTGGCTACTACGACCCGTGCACCGAACCGGCGACGGTTAAGGTCAACGAGGAGCGTGCGTTGCACTGGCTGCGTTGCGGCGCACAGCCGAGCGACACTGTCCGTCACCTACTCAAGCAGCAGGGCGTGCTGGACAAGGCGGCCGAGAAGCCCGCACCGGCGGACGGCTGACGCTCGGCCGAGCACTGGCTGTGCGGTCTGACGTCGTCGAGGGAGCCGACCCCTTGAAAGAGCTCATCGAGCACCTGGCGCGTTCGCTGGTCGACAACCCGGATGCCGTCCGCGTGGATCCGGTCCGCTCTGGCGCGGTCACCGTCTACGAGGTGACCGTCGCCCCGGACGACCTCGGGAAGATCATCGGCCGGCAGGGACGCGTGGCGAACGCCCTTCGCGTTGTGGCGCGCGCTCTCGCGTCTGTCGAGGGCCGAGAGGTGCAAGTCGAGATCGTCACGTGACGGGGCCCGCGAGCGTTCCCGACCCACCTGCCGAATGGGACTGGACGATCGGCGTGGTCGTGGCGCCATTCGGGATCGCAGGCGAGATGAAGGTCCGCATCCTGACGGACTTCCCGGAGCGCTTTGAGACGCTCGCAGAGGCGTGCCTGCAGATCGAGGGCGGGCGGGCGCAGCGGGTCCGCGTGACGCGCACCCGGATGCACAAGGGCCACGTGTTGCTGCGGGTCGACGGGGTGGAGACGGCCGACGACGCAGCGGCATGGCGGGGCGCCCGCGTGCAGGTGCGTCGGGAGGACGCCCCTCCGCTTGGGACCGATGAGCACTACGACGCCGACCTGATCGGGCTGGCGGTGGTCACAGTGGATGGGCGCACCGTGGGACCGGTGGAGCAGGTGCTCCACTACCCGGCGCAGGACCTGCTTCGGGTTGGCGATGCGCTGATCCCCGCGGTTCGGCCGATCGTGCGCGAAGTGGACGTGGCGGGCGGTCGCATCGTCATAGATCCGCCCGAAGGCCTGCTGCCGGGCGAGAGCGCTGTCCATGCGGATTGACGTGGTGACCCTCTTCCCCGAGATGGTGGAGGCTGTCTGCGGTCACAGCATCGTGAAGCGCGCCCGCGAGGCCGCGATTGTAGAAGTGAACGCCGTGCCGCTGCGCGACTTCGCCGAGGGCAGGCACCGAATAACGGACGACACGCCGTGCGGCGGCGGCGGCGGCATGGTGATGAAGGTGGAGCCGGTCGCTCGCGCCCTCGATGCGCTGTGCGCGGACGGCGCGCCCCGGCGCGTGGTGCTCACGTGCCCTCAGGGCCGTAGCTTCACGCAGGAGGTGGCAAGGGAGTACGCGGCGGAGCGGCATCTGGTCATCGTGTGCGGGCACTACGAAGGCGTGGACGAACGGGTGCGCGAGCACCTCGTCGACGACGAGGTCTCCATCGGGGACTACGTGCTCACCGGCGGTGAGCTGCCCGCGCTGGTGATCGTCGATGCGGTGGTCCGGCTACTTCCCGGCGCTCTGGGCGACGCGGCCGCGCCGCACAAGGACAGCTTCTCGGACGGGCTGCTGGAGCACCCGCAGTACACGCGGCCGCGCTCGTACCGGGGATGGGATGTGCCCGAGGCGCTCTTCAGCGGTCACCACGCCGCGATCGAGCAGTGGCGCCGGTGGCACCGGTTGCGCCGCACGCGCGAGCGGAGGCCCGACCTCTGGGCGAGATTCGAGCGGACGCCCGCGGACGAGGCGCTGGTGGATGCGCCGGAGCCCATGGCGCCGTCGTAGGTTGGCCCGCGAGCGCGGAGATGCGAGGATAGAGGGGACGGCCCGCCGCGAGACGCGGCCGCGCCGTGCGTCGGAAAGGACACTGCTGACATGCACAAGATGATCGAGGACCTCGAGCGAGCCCAGCTCAAGGATGAGGTCACCTCCTTCAAACCCGGCGACACCGTGAGGGTGCACGCGCGCGTCATCGAGGGCGGCAAGGAGCGCGTCCAGGTGTTCGAGGGCGTGGTGATCGCGCGCAACGGCGCGAACAACCGCGCATCGTTCACCGTGCGCAAGATCTCCCACCAGGTCGGCGTCGAGCGCACGTTCCTCATCCACTCGCCGCGCGTCGACCGTGTTGAGGTGATTCGCCGCGGCAAGGTGCGCCGCGCTAAGCTCTACTACCTGCGAGGCGTGGTGGGCAAGAAGGCGCGCATCAAGGAAGACCGCAGCGCGTCGTAGCGCCCTGCCGTGCCAGGGCTGTGCGCGCCGCTCGCGTCTGCGCGCCGGCCCGCGGCGCGAGCTCGCGACCGCAGGAGCCCCGCATGCCAGAGGAGGTCGGCGCCACCGAATGGCTTGCCACGCTGAGCGTAGGCAAGGTTGTGTTCGGCGCCTTCGTGCTGACCGCGCTGCGCCTCATTCTGGTGCCCGTGAAGGCACCGATGGTGCGTCCGCTCCTGGAGCTCATCGAGTCCGTGCTCATCGCGGGTGTGCTGGTCTTCCTGATCGTGCGCCCCTTCTTCCTCCAGGCGTTCTTCATCCCATCGGAATCGATGGAGCCCACCCTGTTGGGCCACACGGCCGGCGATCCGCCCTCCGACTCGGCCAATGACCACATCTTCGTCTGGAAGCCCGGCTACCGGTTTGGCCAGCCGAGAGCGGGCGACATCGTCGTGTTTCGCGGCGAGCGCAGCGCAGACCATGGGTATGGCCAGCGGGATGCGAGCGTGCTCATCAAGCGGCTGGTCGCCGTCGGGCCGGACACGATTGAGATACGACGCACCGAGGGTGGCGAGAAGCGCGTGTACCGCAACGGACAGCCGCTCCACGAGCCCTATATCTTGGAACCGATGCGCGACATTCCCGCCGGCCCGTTCGGCTCCCTGTACGCCTTGGATGGCCCGCTCGAGCTGCAGCCCGGCGAGGTGTTCGTGCTGGGCGACAACCGCAACAACAGCAACGACAGCCGGTTCTGGGGGCCCCTGCCGGCCGACCACATCCTGGGCAGGGCGATCTGCATCTTCTGGCCTCCGTCACGAATGCGCATCCTGCGTTAGCCCTTGCCGTGCGTCGGATCACGCGATGACAGAGCTCCTGCACGAGCCCGACGGCTGGCGAGAGGTCGGCGAAGCGGTTCGGGCCGGCCACGCTGCCGTCGCTGGCGTGGACGAAGCCGGCCGCGGGCCTCTCGCGGGCCCCGTTGTCGCTGCGGCGGTGGTGCTGCCCACTGGCATCGCCCTTGAGGGCGTCGCCGACTCGAAGCGCCTATCTCCCCGTCGTCGCGAGGTCGCCGACACCCTCATCCGCCGGAGCGCGGTTGCGCACGCGGTGGGCATCGCGTCGGCGGCGGAAGTCGACGAGCTGAACATCCTGCGCGCCACGCACCTCGCCATGCGCCGCGCCGTCGAGGCGCTCGACCCGCCAGCCGACTTCGCCATCGTGGACGGCCTGCCAGTCCGCGGGCTGCCCGTGCCTCACCGCGCGGTAGTCGGTGGCGACGCACGCTGTGCGCCCATCGCGGCCGCCTCGGTGGTCGCAAAGGTGGCGCGCGACCGGCTGATGGTGGAGATCGACGCGCGCTGGCCGGGCTACGGGTTCGCGCGGCACAAGGGCTACGCTGCGCCGGAGCACCTGGCGGCGCTCAGGCGCCTCGGTCCGTGCCCGGAGCACCGCCTCTCCTTTGCGCCGGTGGCGGCCGTTCGCGCCCAGCTCGAGCTGCCGCTTGACGATCGAGGCCCGGCCGCTCGGGAGACGCGCCACGCGCGCGGTGTGGAGGGCGAGTGCGTCGCCGCGGCGCACCTTCGCGCCGCGGGTTGGGAGATCGTCGCCAGGCGCTTCCGGGCCGCCGGCGGCGAGATCGATCTGGTGGCGCGCCGCGACGAACTCCTCGCCTTCTGCGAGGTCAAGTCCGGCCGCGGCGCGCGCGCTGGGCTCGCCGAGGCCGTCGATGCACGCAAGCGGCAGCGGCTGGCGCAGGCTGCGGAGGCGTTCGTCGCTCAGAACGGCGTGCCGGGGTGCGGCTGCCGCTTCGACGTTATCGAGGTGCGCACCGACCCAGACGGGCGCACCTCGGTGGTCGTGCACGAGGGCGCGTTCGAGGCCTAGCGTGCTGGGCCGCTCTCAATCTGCGGGAGGCGCTCCTGGGAACACCATCTCCTCCACGTAGACCTCCTGAAAGAGGGGGTCCTCGTTGAGCCCGATGTGGCGGCATTTCCCGCGGATCGAGGCGAATGCCGCATCCTCATCGCGCTCTGCGAACAGCGCCATACGCGCGCCCAGGAGCGCCGTATTGCCTGCCGGCTGAACGCGATCCTCCCGGAAGCCGATGAGACCGATGCGCCGACCGCTCGCGCGGTTGATGTAGTTGCCGAACGCGCCCGCGAGGTGCAGTATGGAGACGTCTTCCGCGGTGGCGCCCCACTGCTGTAGCATGAGGCGGACACCGGCCGCGATCGCCCCCTTAGCGAGCTGAAGCTGCCGGATGTCGGACTGATGCAGCTTGATGCCGTCGCACAGCTCCAGGGCGTCCGACCCGTTCGCGAGGCGCCCGCCGGGCTTGATGTAACCCAGGTCGAGCCCTGCCGCGACCGCGTCCACGAGACCGCTGCCGCAGATGCCGCGGGCCGCCACATTGCCGATGACCTCGCATGCCATGCGACCGTCCTGGGCGGCCACCTTCCATACCGCGCCGGTCGATGCCCTCATGCCTGCCGCGATGCGCGCTCCCTCGAACGCGGGGCCGGCAGCGGTCGACGCACAGAGCAGGCGGTTCCGGTCTCCGAGAACGATCTCTCCGTTCGTGCCAAGGTCGATGAGCATGGTGAGAGCGTCGCTCTCATGGTGGTTCGTGGCGATGATGCCGGCGAGGATGTCGCTTCCCACGAAACTGCCTAGGCACGGCAGGAACAGCACGCGCGTGTCCGCTGGCAGGTCCCATCCGAGCTCCGCGGGCTCGATCGTCTGCAGTCCGTCGTCCTCTGACTCGAACGGGTAGTGCGCAAGCGGCGTCACGCTCACGCCGGAGAACAGGTGGTGCATCACCGTATTGCCCACCATGCACACGCGCCGGACCCGACTCGGCTCGGCGCCCGCGATGTGCAGGGCCTGCCGCAGAAGCGCGCCCACCTCGCGCCGGATCAGCTCCTCGAGCGCGTTCTGCCCGCCGTCCGAGCAGGCGAACTGCACTCGGCTCATCACGTCGCCCCCGTGTCGCGCCTGCGGGTTGAGCGCGGTCCGCACCCCGAGCACGTGCCCCGTCTCGCGATCGACGAGCTGGGCCACGACCGTGGTCGTGCCCACGTCCACAGCGACCCCGAGGCCCTCGCGCGGGGTGAACGCGAAGGCAGTCTCGTTGGTCAGTATGGCGGCATCCCACTGGCGCAGCTCGATCGTCAGGTCGGTGCGCACCTGAAGCTGGCACGCGAGGCGCCAGCCACTGGCGATCTCCGCCGTCGTGAGCCGCTCCGTCTGGGCGGCGTTGAGCGGAGCGTCACCCTCTACGACGCGGATACGGCATCCGCGGCAGCGCCCCTGCCCGCCGCATGGAAACTCGACGCCCTGTTCAAACAGCACGTCGCGCAGGTGTGCGCCCTGCTCGAGCTCGATCCGCGCGCCCGTCGGGCGCAGGGTCAGCGTGACCCGATGCTTGTCTGCCATGCCTGTGAAAAGCCGCCTGCTCTCGCCGCGGGGGCTGTCAGGCGCTGTGCTCCTTAGCGTAGCGCACGAGGGCGCGGAAGTTCACGTCCGGTGTGTCGCGCGGGGTCTCGCAGCCCGGGCCCACGATGAAGCGCGCCCCGGCGGCGCGATGGCATGCCGCCACTGCCTCGGTCACCTGTCCGGGGGTCGACTCGCGCAGCACGCTGACCGGGTCGATGTTGCCCAGCAGAACCTGCTCCGGCCCCATCGCGGCCCGGCCCTCGGCGACCGGAACAAGATAGTCGAGGTCCACGATGTCGCACCCAAGCCCGCCGATGAGCGCCAGGATGCGGCGCGTATTGCCGCAGATATGGAGGCGCACTCTCGCGCCCAGCGCTCGCACGCCATCCACCATGCGCTTCTCGTAGGGCCAGACGTGCTCCTCGTAGAACGCCGGTCCCACCAGGGATGCCGCGGCATCGCCAATGCCGATCATGTCGGCCCCTGCCGCAACCTGTGCGCGCGCGAACTCCAGCTCGACCGCGAGCACGAACTCGAACACGTCGCGCACGAAGACCGGATCGTCGTAGAGGTCCAGCATGACGCGGTTGATGCCGCGCAGGTCTGCCGCCTGGGCGATGGGACCCTCGATCCAGCCCTCGATGAGCTTGTCGCCTCCGACACGCTCCTTGAAGAGCGCGATCGCCTGCACGCGGTTCAGCATGCGACTGCCCGGCCGCAGAGGGTCCGGCACGCGGAGCTGCGCCAGATGCGCCTTGTCCTCCAGAAGGGAGCACGACTCGTCGAGTGCGGGCGGCGCGTCAGGGCTGAAGACGACGGCCGCGCCCAGGTCCGCCGCCTCGCAGGCGGGGTCCGACATGGTGTTCACGTAGTCGAGGTCGAACGTCTCGGCCACATGGATCTGCCCGCGGACCAGCGTGCGGTAGTCCGTGGCGTACTCCCTGTAGGGCGCACCGATCCGGTCGGCCGCGAACTGCATGGTGATCGGCATGCAGGGCAGGCAGTCGGTCGGCTTGCCGTCCAGGAACCCCATCACGCGCTCGCGTCCGCTCATGGCCCGATCCTCCTTCGGCCCTGCGGCCCTGCCTCATTCACCGTGCGCCGGCGGTCCCTCCTGCCGCTGGGGGCGCGACATCCTTCACGCACCGGAACCCGATAGTTGCTCCCCGGTCGAGCGCGGGGCCGAACAGAAGCAGCCGAGTGTGCGTGTCGAGCGGCTGCGGCCCGCCGCGCACGTACCAGAGGCTCCCCTTTGCCTCGAACCAGGCGCCGCCTCGGAGGATGGCACTGCGCGTCCACCCATCGAAGCGCTCGCTCTCCGTCCACTGCCATACATTGCCGGTCATGTCGTAGCACCCGAAGGGACTCCTGCCGGTGGGATAGGCGTGCACCGGCGTCGTGCCCGTTCCGGTGGTGTTGCACCGCGCGGGGTCGAACGCGTCGCCCCAGGGCCAGCGCCGCCCGTCGGCGCCCTGCGCCGCGAGCTGCCACTCCGCCTCGGTGGGTAACCGCTTGCCGACCCAACGCGCGTAGGCGCGGGCGTCCTCCAGATTGACATAGACAACGGGGTGGTCCCTCAGATGCCCCGGCGGGCGGCCGCCTGGCCAGTGGCGAAGAAAGGCGGACGGGTCACGCGGCCTGTGTCCCGACGCCTGGAGGAATGCCGCATACTCCGCGTTGGTCACCAGGCGCTCGTCCATGAGGAACGGGTTGACCACGACGGTGTAGTCGTGCGCGATCTCCTCGTTGAACGGCGTGCCGTAGGTCCAGTAGTCCGCGCGCTCTGGCGGCGCTCCCGGGTCGGGGTAACATCCGCACTCGCGCCGCTCGTGTCGAAGCAGCATCCGCACGGGCCCGCCCGGAACCGCCACCATCCCCGGCGGCGGGCTCGCGAGGTCGCCGCGCGGCGAGGCTGCCACGGGGAGCGGGTCGTCGCCCAGGCGCCTGTCGGGGCCGGCCAGCTCCGGCAGCCCGCGGAGCGACGCCAGCAACGCCTCGACCCGACGGCGGCCTGCCGCGGTGCGGGGCAGCGCGATCGCGCCGAGCCGCGCCAGCCGCACGCGCGCCTCTCCGCCCGCGACTCGCACAGGGAGCCCGCGCCATAGGTCGGTGGCGCGCTCCACGTCCGGCAGACCGTCGAGCCGCAGCACACGCTCCTCGGCCGCGAGCGCATCGGCACGCCGGTCTACCAGGAGCCACAGCGTTGCGTCCGGTCCGTCCCACCGGCTGGCGTAGACCTGCGGCGCGCCCGTCGGGACGAACGGCGTCCAGCGCTCCGAGGCCAGCTCCGCGCGGAACGCCCGCAGAACGCGCACGGCCCTGCGCCACACCTCGCGGTCGGCCACCGGCCAGGGGTTGAAGCTCCCGAACACGTTCTCCCAGATCAGCATACCGCTGCCGTTGAACCACGCGTCCTCTATCTCCGCAAGGTGGCCGCGGTCCCAGCGTCGGATCTGGTGCTGCATATGCCGCGGCTCGATCCAGCGGTGGCGGAGAACGGCGGGCTCCGGAAACGACGCGAACCACTGCGCCCACGAGGCGTTGCAGACCGCGAGCTGCTCCGTGGTCGGCGTCAGCTCCGGCTCGAACACCACACCGCGCCGGTGGCGGTCCATCGTCTCGCGCAGCCCCTGCGGCGCCTCCAGCATCGTATCGAGGAACACTCCGTCGGCCCCGATCGCCTTTGCGAGACGGCCGAGCGCCTCGGCGTCGCTGTTCCCTTCGCGCCGCGTGCCAGTGTCCCACGGGTTGTAGCAGAGGAACGCTCGCACCCCGCGGCGGTGCAGGGCACCCACCAGGTGACGCAGCGCCGGTAGGCCGCCCGGCGCGTCGCGGTAGTGGTCGAACTGGTTGCGCGGGTCCACGCCGATGCGCGGGTACGCCTGCCACAGCACCACGGAATCGATGCCGCCGAACTCCCGGTCCATCTCTGCCAGGAACTCGTCGACCCGCCAGCGCCCGCGCACCGCGTCGTAGATCCGTGCGTCGCTCAGCATCAGGAAGTAGCAGGCGAAGTTCGATGCCGACCAGCGCAGGTCCGCGCGATCATAGATGGACCTGTCGAGAGGGCGACCGGACCGAGCGCGGGCCTCCCCGATAGCGGTGCGCCGCGCCGCCGTGCCGGGCACGTCGACCCGCAGGCTGCGAAGCTCCCACGTGCCGCGCGCCGAGTCCCTTGTCCCATCTTGGCCCACGATCACATTGGGGACCGTGCCGGCGGGCGGCTCCGGCACGAGCGCCTCCAGCACCACAGGGCCGCCCTGGCCGGCCGGCATCATCGCCATGGCCATGACGCCCGACCAACCGCGCCACTCCAGGGACTCGCGGTCGAGGTAGTCGAAGGCGAGGCAGATCTCGGGGTTGCCCTCCACCGACAGAGCCTCCGCGCGCACCGCGACTCTCTCTCCCGGTCGGAGCGCCAGTTTGCCTCCGAGCTCCGGCCGCACGCGCAGCCAGGCCCGGACGCCGTCGAATGCGCCACGTACTCCCTCTGGGGGCGTCCCCGCGCGCACCAGGCGCCGGTACTCGTGCATCGCCAGGAGCCAGGCGTCGTGCGACTGGCCGGGCGCAGGTCCGCGCAGGTGGTTGGGCTCGATGCGGAGGCCCGCGGGCAGGCCGCCGGGCTCCATCCAGCGCACGCCGGCGCCGTCCGGAGCAAAGGCTGCTGGTGCGAACGCGTCGAGCGTGACCGTCTCCGCCAGGGAGCGCGGCGCCGCCAGCGCAAGCGCGAGGAGGGAGAGAGGCATCGAGAGTGGAACGGGGCGCATGGGAACCTCCGAGCTTCGGACGCGCGCCTGGCTCTGACCAGCAGAGCATACCCCGGGGCTGACCCATGCCGCGCTCCTCGCTTCACCGGAAGCGGGATCCCACGCGCCGCGATCTGCTTCACCCGAGGAATGATGCCATGCCATTCGCAGCCCGCCGCTGGCCGGCCGTCCTGGCGTTTCTGCTCGTCGCGGCGAGCGCCCACGCCGAGGACCTTACCCCGCGAAGCTGGCTCGTCCTTCCGCCAGTGGGACGCGGCGGCCGCCTCCCGTTCCCGCCGGACGCGCTGGCCGCGCGCATCGCCGCTGGCGACTGGCGCGGAGCGACAGCGGGCGACGCGCTGACGCTCCCGGATTCGACATCGCGGGCGTGGACCGAGGCGCGCCCAGACCCCGACGGGACCCTGCGCCACCCGGCCCTCCGAGGGGGATACGCCCTCTGGACGCTCGACTTGCCGGCGGCGAGGACGATGCTGCTCGAAGCGTCGCACCACTCCGTCGCGATCGTGAATGGCGAGCCGCGAACGGGCGATCTCTACGGCTACGGCTGGGTGCGCCTTCCGGTCCGTCTGAACGCGGGGCACAACTGGCTCCTCTTCGCCTGCGCGCGAGGAGCGGTGCGCGCTCGCCTCGTCGGTCCCCCTGCGCCCCTGAGCCTGGACGTGCGAGACGCCACGCTTCCCGACCTTCCGGTCGGGCGGTCCTCCAGCGCCTGGGCAGCGGTGGTTGTGCTGAACGCGACCGAGCGCGAGCGGCGCGACCTCCGCATAGTGGCGACCGCGCCTGGCGGGCGGGTCACCGTCTCGCGCATTGCGCCCGTTGGCCCCCTCACCGTCCGCAAGGTGAGGTTCCGCGTCGCCGCCCGCCCTCAGCAGGCCGGCGACCTGCGCATCGATCTCACGCTGCGGGACGGCGCGCGCGTGCTCGACCGCTCGGCGATCACCATCCGAGCACGGGCCGCGGGCGCCAGCCGGCGGGTCACGTTCGTGAGCGGCATCGACGGCAGCGTCCAGTATTACGCCGTGCAACCCGCCCCGCCCACGACTGGCCGCGAGGCGCGGGCCCTCGTTCTCTCCCTGCACGGCGCGGGGGTCGAGGCGATCGGTCAGGCCGACGCCTACGCGCCCAAGTCCTGGTGCCATATCGTGGCGCCAACCAACCGCCGGCCCTTCGGGTTCGATTGGGAGGACTGGGGCCGGCTGGATGCCCTCGAGGTCCTCGATCACGCACGGCGCGAACTGGGGACCGACCCCGCGCGAACCTACCTGACGGGTCACTCGATGGGCGGGCACGGCGCCTGGCACCTCGGGCTCAGTCTGCCGGACCTCTTCGCGGCCATCGCTCCAAGCGCAGGCTGGGCCAGCTTCGCGACCTACGGCGGCGCCGCACCGGAGCGACAGCCGGGGCCGGTGCAGGCGCTGCTGCAGCGCGCGGCATCGCCGAGCGACACGTACTCGCTCGTGCGCAACGCGCTGGGAACCGGCGTCTATGTGCTCCACGGCGATGCGGACGACAACGTGCCCGTCGCCGAGTCTCGCCGTATGCGTGCGATCCTGGAGCCGTTTCACCGCGACCTGCACTGGCACGAGCAGGCGGGCGCTGGCCACTGGTGGGACATCTCGGATGAGCCGGGCGCCGATTGCGTGGACTGGCCGCCGATCTTCGATCTGTTCGCTCGCCGTCGCCTGCCCGAGGCCAGGGAGGTCCGCGAGCTCGAGTTCGTAACCGCCAACCCCGGCATAGCCGCGACGCGCTCGTGGGCGACCATCGAAGCTCAGCAGCGCGCGCTGGTTCCGAGCTCCGTGCGCCTCCGCTGCGACCCACACCGCCGGCGCGTCTCCGGCGAGACCGCCAACGTGCTGCGGCTCTCGCTCGACCTCGCGCATCTGCCCCCTGGCGAACCGGTGCAGGTTGCACTGGATGGCGCAGCGGCGCTCACCATCGCCTGGCCCGCGCACGGAGCGCGCGTCTGGCTGGAGCGCGCCGGCAACGCATGGCGCGCCGCCGCGCCGCCGTCGCCCGACCGCAAGGGACCGGCGCGCTCGGGACCGTTCAAGGACGCCTATCGGCACCGCTTTGTGCTCGTCTACGGCACGCGCGGCACGCCTGAGGAGAACGCCTGGGCGTATGCGCGCGCGCGCTTCGACGCAGAGGTCTTCTGGTACCGCGGCAACGGGTCGCCGGACGTGGTGGCGGACACGGACTTCGACCCGCGGCGCGAGAGGGACCGAGGGGTCGTGGTCTACGGCAATGCGGACACGAACGCCGCGTGGAGTGCGCTTCTGGGTGCGAGCCCGATCCAGGTGCGAGGCGGCGTGCTGCGCGTGGGAGAGCGGGAGCTAAGGGGCGCCGCGCTGGCCTGCCTGATCGTCCGGCCCCGCCCGGGCAGCGCCGTGGCCAGCGTCGCTGTGGTGTCGGGGACCGGCGTGCATGGGATGCGGCTCACCGACCGTCTGCCCGTGTTCGTGAGCGGGGTCGCCTACCCGGACTGGGTGGCGTTCGGGCCAGAAGCGGTGGCGCGCGGCTGGGCCGGTGTCCTCGGGGCTGGCTTCTTCGGCGACGACTGGAGCCTCGAAGGCGGCGAGGCCGCCTGGCTTCAGTGATGGTGCGGCGTCGTGTCAGGCGGCGCGCTGGGCAAGGCGCTCGCCGATGATGGTCCGCAGGCGCCGGTGGGAGCGGTGCAGCTCCCGCAGACAGACGGCGGCGGCGTCGCCGTCGTGCTGGCGCGCGTGGATCTCCATGGCGCTGCAGACGGCGCCCACGCGCATGCCGCCGATCGTGCGACTGCTGCCCTTGAGCGTGTGGGCGGCCGCCTGGGCCTCCTCCAGGTTCCCGGCCTCGATGGCGCGCTCGAGCCTGTCGATCAGCGACGGCGCGGAGCGCAGGTACTCCGTGAGCACATCGGCGACCACGCCCGGCTCGTCGCCGCAGGCCGACAGCAGGAGCGCAGGATCGAAGTCGACCGTCGCGTCCTCCTCCTCCGCCACTTCGGGGCTCGGCGCTCTCATGGAGGGGGCCACCCATCGCTTCAGGACCTTCAGCAGATCGTCGGGCCGCACCGGCTTGGCGATGTAGTCGTCCATGCCCGCGGCCAGACAGCGGTCGCGGTCCCCATCCATTGCGTTCGCAGTCATGGCGATGACCGGGATCCGCGCCTCGCTGTCGGCCTCGGCGCGGCGTATCGCGCGCGTCGTCTCGTAGCCGTCCATCTCGGGCATCTGGCAATCCATCAGGACCGCGTCGTACTGGACGGCTCGAATCGCCTCGAGCGCTGCGGCTCCGTCGGAGACGGCGTCGGCCCGGCACCCGATTCGGGTCAGCATGCGGATCGCCACCTTCTGGTTGACTGCGTTGTCCTCCGCCACCAGGATCCGCGCGCCGTCGAGCAGCAGCCCCGGCTGGCCGTCGAGCAGCAGCCCCGGCTGGCCGGCGCGGGCCGCCCCCCCGTCGGAAGCCGGCCTGGCGCCGGGCTCGAGTGCGCGCTTGAGCGCCCCCAGAAGAGCAGCCTGCCTCACTGGCCGTGGCACCACTCCCGCGAAGCCCGCGTCGCAGAGGCGGGATGCGGACAGAGCCGGTCCGAGGGGCGAGAGGGCGATGACGGGCACCGCCTCGCCCCGATCGGCAAGCACACGCTTCAGGAGGGATCGCAGGCTTGCACCCGGCAGCGTGACGTCGAGCAGGACGGCGTCGCACGCCGCCGAGGCGCCCTCTTCCAGCGTGGTAGTCGCCTCGACGCGGTATCCCGCCGCCCGAAGCGACCGTTCGATGGATCCGCGGCTGGTGGCGTTGCGGTCGACAATCAGCACGGTGGCGTTGCGATGGGCTGGCCGCACGCACGCCGGTCGCGCGGCCACCTGCTTGCGCAGCGTCAGGTCGAACCAGAACTCGCTGCCCTGGCCGACCTCGCTGCGCATACCGATCGAGCCCTCCATCAGCTCGACAAGCTGTCGGCTGATCGTCAGTCCGAGACCCGTCCCGCCATGGGCGCGCGTCGTGGAGTCGTCCGCTTGGGTGAAGCTCTCGAAGATCGCCGCGTGCTTCCCCGCGGGCACCCCGATGCCGGTGTCGCGCACGGCGACACGGACGGTGGCGGCCTCATCCGTCTCCTCGAGCAGTCGAGCCGAGAGGACCACTTCGCCGCGCTCCGTGAACTTCAGAGCGTTGCCGAGCAGGTTGACGGCGACCTGTCGGATCCGCCCGGGGTCTCCGCGCAGCGCCGTCGGCAGGTCAGGCGGCACGTCGCAGACCAGGTCGATGCCCTTCTCGTGGGCGCGGCTGGCGAGCATCTCGGCCGTCTCCTCCAGCGCGACGCGGAGGTCCAGGTCGACGACCTCGACGGTCATGCGTCCCGCCTCGATCTTCGAGAAGTCCAGGATATCGTTGATGATCGCGAGCAGCGCCTCGCCGCTGTGGCGGATTGTGCCCGCCATGTCCTGCTGGTCGGCGGGAAGGTCGGACTCGAGCAGCAGGTGCGCCATGCCGATGATGGCGTTCATCGGAGTACGGATCTCGTGGCTCATGCTCGCTACGAACTGGCTCTTGGCGCGGCTCGCCGCCTCGGCGGCCACCGCAAGTTCCCTGGCCGTCCTCAGCGCCTCCTCGAGCCTGCGGTTGGCGGCCTCCAGCTCCTCTGCGGCACGCTTCCGGTGCGTGATGTCGATGGCGACCTGCACGACTCCCCGTGGTTCCGCTCCGGGCTCGGCCACCGGGTCGCTGTGCATGAGCCATGCTCGCCCGTCGGGGGTGGTGACCTCCGCGGACTGGAAGCGGCCCGTGCGCAGCGCCGCGGCCGCGGGGCAGTCCGCGCATACACTCCTGGAGCGCTGAAACGCCTCGTGGCAGCGACAGCCGCGTGCGTCCTCGATGGTCGTTCCGTACCGTTCCAGGGCGCTCTCGTTGGTCCAGACCACGCGCATGGCGGGGTCGAGGTAGAGGACCACGACATCTCGCAGGCCCTTCAGCACGGCTGCCATCTGGCTTTCGGACTCCCGCAGCGCCGCCTCTGCCTGCCTCCGCTCCTCCTCCTGACCGATGGCCGCCGCCACGATGCCGAGCAGGGCGCGGTCGTCCGCATCGAGCCTCCGCTCGCGCCGGCTGAGGAGGCTCACCACGCCCACCCGCTCATCGCCGCGGAGCACGGCCCGACCCGTATAGCTCTCCAGTTGGAGCTGCTCCACGGCGGCGTCGGTCTGCCAGTAGGCGCTGTCGGGGAGTCCGTGCGCCTCGAGCGGCTCGCCCTCGGGGTGGTTCAGCGCGTCGACGCAAAGCATCCCGGGGGAGGTCAGGGTTGCCGCGCCCTCCGCAGTCAGGTTCCAGGTGGCGGCGGCGCGGATCGAGCCGCGCTCGAGCCGGCTGTAGACGGCGTGGTCCACGCCCAGCAGCGCGCCGCAGAGGGCTATCGCCGCGCCGATGTTCTCGTCCGGGTCGGGACCGAACGCCAGCATGCCGCGGTGGAGGCGCGACAGGCGCTCCTCGGCTCGCTTCCGCGCCGTGACGTCACGCACGAAGCACACGAAGAGGCCGCCGCGCATGTCGACGTGGTGCAGGCTGATCTCCACGTCGGCGGTTCCGCCGTCTGACCGATGTAGCCGGCCCTCGACGCGGCCCGCGCCGGCCGTGCGCACCTCGGAGAGCGCGGCGCGCGCCGCCTCGCGCGACGGCTCGCCACCGAACAACGCGTGAAATCCATTGGTCTCCACCTCACACGGCTCGCACCTGAGGATGCGGCAGTAGGCTTCGTTCGCTTCGATCACACAGCCGTCCGAGTCCAGCACCACGAAGCCGTCCATCGACGTCTGCAGGATCGAACGGTACGTTACGGCGCTCTCGTTCAGCGCTCGCTCTGTGAGGTGCCGGCTGACAGCGCTCGCAAGCAGGTCGCCCAGCAGCGCGACCGCGCGGACCTCGTCGGCCGCCCACTCGCGCCGTTCGCGCTCCGTCGCCAGCGCGAGGACGCCCAGGGCGCGTCCTCCCGCCGCGAGAGGCACGGCGAGGGCAGAGAGGATTCCCTGCGAGGTCCACGCCTCCCGCTCGCTATCGGCTTCGTCCGGCAGCGCGCTCACGTCGGCAACCTGTATGCGCTCGCCCCGCTCGAGCCGGGGCCATGCCCACTCGTGGAGCGCACAGGCTACGCCGCCGGGCGACGAGGCGCCGTCGGCACGGCGGCTGTAGGTAGCGATGCCCGCCTGCGTGGCCTCGGCGACCAGCAGCACGCACGCCTGGTCGACGCGAGCCAAGCGCAGCACATCCTCCACGCACGTCGCGATTGCCCCGTGGATCTCGTCGTGCGAGCACTCTGCGATGCGCGCCGCCGCGGCCGCGATGGCTTCCTCCATCCGCAGCCGGTGGTGCAGCTCCAGCTCGGCTGCGCGGCGCACCGAGACCTCCTCCGAGAGAGAGCGCGTGCGGTCCTGGACCTGCTGCTCGAGCAGGTCGCGCGCCTGGGCCAGACTGGCCTGCGCTTTGGTGCGCTCCGCGACCTCGCGCTCGAGACCGAGCCGCTGCTCGTGGAACCGCCGTATCAGCCCGGCGATGCCGGCAAACTCCGTCCCGCTCCGGTCGAGCCCCTCTAGCGCCCTCGGGTCGCCCGCCTCAAGGGCGATGCCGATGCGCCGGAGCGGATCGCCGACCCACCGAACCAGGCAACCGAACACCAGCGAGAGCATGGCGAGTGCGAAAACCGCCTGCGACTGGAGCGCGGAGGTCCACGCCTGCTCGAACAGGCGGGCCATCGGGATGTCGACCGTGTGCGTGATGGAGGCCACGGGCGCGCCATCCCAGCCCAGCAGGAAGCTCGTGAGCTGGCCCGACGACGCGGCATGCGCCGCCGGTGGGCTCCCGCCCGGACCCCCCGTCATTTCCTGCCCGACGCGCAACGCCACGCGCGTCCCCGTCAGGGAGCCCTGCCGCGCCGCGACCGTTCCGTCGAACTGGCGGGCAGCCAGCAGGTAACCGGCGAAGGGACCGCGTCGCTCAGTGTCGTCGGTGCCCGTGACGCGGGCGCCATGCACCTCGAGGAGGCCCGCTCCCGTGGGGATGTAGAAGCGCGTGACGGGACGGTCTCCGAATGCCGTCCGCAGGCGCTCGATTGAGAGCGGGAGGCGCCTCAGCCCGCGAGCTTCAGGCCGAACCGCACTATAGACCAACCTGCCGTGGTTGTCGTATATCCAGAGCGCCATGCAGTCGGCGGCTTGGTAGGCGTTCGCGAGGTTGCTGCTCGCCCACGCAGGGTCCGGCTTGCGGACGTAGCTGACAAGATCGTCCCAGGCGGAGTAGTCCGAAGCCAGGGTCGCCAGGGAGCGCGCGTCGAGGTCGGCGATCTCGGCGATCGTTCGGACCTTCTCCGCGCGAGCCTGCAGCGTGATCGCCTCCGCGCGGCGGGAGGCGGAGCTCTGCCACACGACCGTGAACGCGAAGAAGGCGGCAGCCGTGGCGGCGAGGAGCGCCATTATGCGGTGGCGGACGTTCATGCGGCGAGTCGGCACCCTGGTCGGCCTCCGTGGGCCTGTCGGAACCCGCCGCAGCCCTCGGGGAACCGCGGCGCCCGTGCGTGCCGCCGGGCGGAACGTTGCGAGGCGGTCCGCCGGCTGGCGAGGAGGTATTTCCACACTCGCCGCGCCTCCACGCAATTCTTTCAGCGCTGCGGCCCTGACAGAGGAGCGGGGAGGGACGCAGGTCGGCTCCCTGGTATGGAGCTTCCAGACGCGCTCGCCGAAGATGCCCGTGACGGGCTCGATGGCCGGTCACCGTCGGTCGTGGCGCGGCGGAGGCGGGGTGAGACTGGAACACCGCCAAACGGGCCCGCCGTATCGTCGATAGAGAGGTAAGCCGATAGCGGTGTCACGGGAGGACCGTACCGATGTTCCGGAACAAGATTTCCCTCAAGGGGGCCAAGTGGCCCGCCATCGCCGCGGTAGCGCTGGCGATGGGCGCAGGCGCCACCTTCGTGATCTCGCGCGCCGTGACGGCAGAGCCGCAGGGCCGCCGTCCAGCGGCGCAGGCGAACGAGAGGCCGGCCGTGGCCGCGAGCCGCGTGGCTCCGCTCGTCCAGCTGCAGGACGGATTCGCAGCCGTCGCCGAGCGCATGGAACCGACGATCGTGTCGATCCGCGTGAGGATGACCGTCCGCACCACGGGCGCCCAGCAGCAGGACCCGTTCCGCGCATTCGAGTTTCTGTTCCCGGAGGGCCAGGGTCCCCGGATGCGGGTTCCTCGCGAGTTTCGCCGGCACGGAGCTGGCAGCGGCGTGATCGTGCAGTCGGACGGGTGGATCCTGACGAACGACCACGTCGTGGGTGGAGCCGATAGAGTGACGGTCACGCTGTCGGACGGACGTGAGTTCGAGGGGACCGTCCGCCGCGACTACCGGAGCGACCTGGCCTTGGTGAAGATCGACGCCTCCGGCCTCTCCACGGCGGAGTGGGCAAACAGCGACGACGTCAGGGTCGGGCAGTGGGCGATCGCCTTCGGCAGCCCGTTCGACCTCAACGACACGATGACGCTGGGCATCGTCAGCGCGCTGAAGCGCCAGAAGACGATCGCCGCGGGCAGGGACGCACGGTTCTACTCGGCCCTCATCCAGACGGATGCGTCCATCAATCCGGGCAACTCTGGCGGCCCGCTCGTGGACATCCACGGCCGCATCATCGGCATCAACGTCGCCATAAACTCGCCTACCGGCGGCAATGTGGGGATCGGCTTCGCCATCCCGGCGAACACAGCGCGCCACGTGATGGACCAGCTCATCCGGCATGGCAGGGTGACACGGGGGTTCCTTGGAGTCGTTCCGCGCGCCCTCACGCCGGATGAGCGGCAGCGCTACGGGGTGGCGCAGGGCGGTGCTCTCATCGAGGCTGTCTCGGAGAACACACCGGCTTCCCGCGCTGGGCTACAGGTCGAGGATGTGGTGACCCGGATCGGCGACCAGGCGGTGAGGGACGACGTGCAGTTCCGCGACGTGGTGGCGAACACGGCGCCCGGCACCAGGCTGAACCTCACGGTGAAGCGCGGCGGATCGCAGCGCACGATCACCGCGACGCTCGAGGAGGCGCCAGACCCTCAGCAGACAGCGCAGGCGCCCGAGGCGGAGCGAGGTGGCAAGCTGGGCGTCGCGGTCGCGGCCCTGGACGCGGAGACTGCTCGTAGATTCAACGTGGACGCCAGCGCCGGCGGGGTGATCATCACTGACGTGATGGGCGACGGTCCCGCCGACGAGGCCGGTCTGCAGCCCGGCGATGTGGTGCTTCGCATTAACAGCGGGCAGATCGCAAGCGTGAGCGACTTCAACAGCGCCGTCACGGCGCTGCGCAGCGGTCAGACGGCGGCGATGGTGGTGCTGCGCCAAAGGACTCGCACGTTGGTGTCGGTGAGGGTGCCGTAGGTCCACCGCTGGTCACATCCGGTGGCAGACGTGCTCGGGCCCGGAGGGATGCTCCTCCGGGCCCGATCTGCGTCCTACGGCGGAACTACCACGACCCGTGTGTTGCCTCGCCGGTCGTCAGGAACGGACTCCGGCAGGAACACCACGTAACTGCCCCGAGCGCGGCCGAACGTCCAGCGCAACCCCACCTGTGCGCAGGACGGTGCGCCGGGCCGCGCTCCGGAGCGCGTGGAGCGCGTCGCCTGGATGATGAGCGTCGAGCCGGGTGCGGCTGCGGGAGCGTCGGCGGCGGCGAGCAGAGCGGCGAGGGCGCGCTGCGCCGTGGGCGGTAGAGCGCTGGGCGAGACGACGACCCCGCGCGGCTCCAGCGCCAGGGCGCGGCGCGGCACGGCCGAGAGCAGGTCCAGCAGGTCGCCCAGTCCGTCGAGGAGCCCCTCGTCCGCCAGGGGAGAGATGAGCCCGTTCATGCCCGCGATCTGGGCCTGCGTCAGCTCGCGCAGGAGCAGTATGCAGTCGATCGAGGGCATGCCGTTGCGCGGCCGAAGCCGCGCCGCCATGCGGTCCAGGAAGTCGTCGGGCGGCTCGTGGGCGCGCTGGATCGGCCAGTCGCGCCTCCGAAAGAGCAGGGCGTCGCCGCGCTTCCACCAGGCGACCCCCGGGGCGCGACAGAGCGCATCTAGCGCCGCAGCGTCGCGGTTCGCCGCCTGTCGGTCACCGGCCCCCAGTGCGTCGGTCACGGGCGGAGCGCGATAGGCATCCGACAGAACGGGCAGGCCGGTCTCGCGCGCGAGTCGCTCCAGACGGGCGGCCCAGGAACCCGCCCCCGCTGCCGCGCGTTCCACCAGTCGCGCCGCCGGCAGGGGCGGTCTCGGCTCCTCGGGCCGGGCCTCGTAGGGATCGCCGCGCGGCGCAACCACCCAGCCTGCCTGCGCCGGCATGGTCGCCAGGGGGATGCCGACGCCGGCGATCTGCAGGATGAGCAGCACCTGGCCTCCCATTCGGCGCAGGCGGAACGTCAGGGCCCCGTCGTCGAGGTCCTCCATGCTGGGGATCGGCAGTGCGCTGGCGGAGGGGCTGGAGCGTAGGGCCGCTGCCGCCTGCAACTGCTGGATCGTGTCTCCAAAGATGGTGGCGGCCGCCTGACGCTGGCCGGGCGACAGCGCCGCAAAGGGGATGGATAGCCGGCGACGCGTCCACAGCGCGTTGCGCTGTTGCCGGCTCAGGAGTGCGTAGAAGGTGAGGCCGGTGCGGTTGCGCGGTTGCGACACGTACTCGCGCACCGGGTCGCCCTCCGGGAGCGCGGCAAGCTGCGCCGGTGTGAGGGCCAGTGCCCGTATGTAGCGATCAACCTGTGCGGCGAGCCGGTCGGCCGTCTCCCGGAGGATTGCTGCTTCGCGGGCTGACGCGGCGGCCGACCGCCGGAGGCGGTAGCCGCCGGCCTGCGAGCGCGACCACTCGCCGCCCAGGAGCTCGGCCAGGTCCGCCAGGAGCTCGGAGAGAGCGCGCTCCCGAGCGTGCACGATCACCTTCTCGGAGCCAATCTCGCCGGGCGCCGAGAGCGCCACCCCCGTGCGGCGCGACACCTCGGAGAGCAGCACCGGCAGCGCCAGGCCGCCTGCGTCGACCGACACGCGCTGCAGGACCCGGGCGTCGCCTGCCCAGGGCGCCTGCGCGCGCGCGGGAAGCCACGCGAGGGCTAGCAGGACGCCAACGGCCAGCGCCCTGAGCGTGGCACGGTGGCGTTGACACGGCGTACAGTTGTCTGGTAACCTGCGCATTGGCTGCATCCGCCGGCGCGACCGGCGAGCAGCCGGGAGCGCAGCATGAAGGACGACCGGCTGGTTATCGCGGGACGCCGCGATGAGGACGGGAGCGAGCTATCGCTCCGACCTCGCCGCCTGCGCGAGTTCATCGGCCAGTCGCGCCTGAAGGACAACCTCCAGATCGCGATCGAGGCGGCTCTCCAGCGGGGCGAGCCGCTCGACCATATTCTGTTCTCAGGGCCGCCGGGTCTCGGCAAGACGACCCTCAGTCTCGTCTGCGCCGCCGAGATGGGCGCCCAGGTGCGCACCACGTCCGGGCCCGCCATCGAGCGCCCCGGCGACCTGGCCGCGATCCTCACCAACCAGGAGCACGGCAGCATCCTCTTCATTGACGAGATCCACCGCCTGAACCGGACCGTCGAAGAGATACTGTACCCCTCCATGGAGGACTTCACCCTCGACCTGGTCATCGGCAAGGGCCCCGCCGCGCGTACCATGCGCCTCCCGTTGCCGGCCTTCACTCTCGTGGGCGCCACCACCCAGTCGGGAATGGTCTCCGCGCCCCTGAGGGACCGGTTCGGGCACCACTACTACTTCGACTTCTACACGGTGGAGGACCTGCTCACCATCGTGCACCGGTCTGCGCAGATTCTACAGGTGGAGATCGAGGCGGTGGGCGCGCTAGAGATCTCCCGCCGGTCGCGCGGAACGCCGCGGCTCGCTAACCGCCTCCTGCGGCGCTGTCGCGACTTCGCGCAGGTGCGGGCAGCGGGCGTCATCGATGTAGACGTGGCGCGGCAGACGATGGAGATGCTGGAGATCGACGAACTCGGGCTCGACGGCTTTGATCGCCGCTACCTGCGCACCATCATCGAGAAGCACGATGGCGGGCCTGTTGGCGTTGAAACGCTCGCCGCCGCCCTCGGCGAGGAACGCAACAACATCGAGGACGTGTGCGAGCCCTACCTTCTCACCATCGGCTTCCTGAACCGCACGCCACGCGGCCGCTGCGCCACACGCGCCGCATGCGAGCATCTCGGGGCTGCGATCCCGGCGCGCCTCAGCAACCCAGAGCAGGCACCCCTCTTCTGACCCCGCCCCGCACGATCCTGGGGCCGGCAGGTCCGGCCCGGAGCCGCGTCGAATCGGGCCGAGCCGCCCCGCCGCCCCAGGCGCGGCGCTGGCCAGGAGGCGCCACGTGCCAGTCGAGACCATGACTCCCCGCGAGCGCTGGCTCGCCGTGCTGCGACGACAGAAGCCCGACCGCGTCCCCATGGACTACTGGGGCACCGGCGAGGCCTCCGAGAAGCTGATGCGCCACCTCCGGTGCTCCAGCATGGACGAGGTCTATCGACGGCTCCATATCGACATTCCCGTGGTGGTGGGCGGGCGCTACGTGGGCCCGGAGCCTCCGCCAGGCGAGGACGTGTTCGGCGTCCGCAGTCGTGCCGTGGAGTACGAGACCGGCGTCTACAGCGAGCCAGAGAACCGGCCGCTCGAGCACATGGAGTCCGTCGACCAGATTGTGCGGGAGTACCGCTGGCCCAGCCCGGATTGGTGGGACTACTCCCACATCGGCGAGCAGGTCGAGCGTCACCCCGACCGCCCAATCCGCGGCGGCGGCTCAGAGCCGTTCCTGCGCTACTGCCTGCTCCGCGGCATCGAGCAGGCGATGGTGGATCTCATCGAGAACCCCGACATCGTGCACTACTGCCTCGGCCGGCTCTTCGAGCTCGCGTACCAGGACACGCTGCGCATCTACGAGCAGGCGCGCGGGCAGGTGACGATCACCTACGTGGCGGAGGACATGGGCTCGCAGGAGAGCATGATGTTCTCGCCCCGCCAGGTCAAGGAGTTCCTGCTGCCAGGCATGAAGCGCATGATCGACCTCACCCACAGCGCGGGCGCTTGCGTGTTCCACCATAACGACGGCGCCTGCCGGCCCATCGTCCCCACCATGATCGAGGCGGGCATTGACGTTCTCAACCCCGTCCAGTGGCGCTGCAAGGGCATGGAGCGCGAGGGGCTGAAGCGCGACTTCGGCGACAGGCTGGTCTTCCACGGCGGCGTCGACAACCAGTACACCCTTGCCATGGGCACGGTCGATGAAGTGCGGCGGGAGGTGGCGGACAACTTGCGCATCCTGGGTGAGGGAGGCGGCTACATCGTGGCGCCATGCCACAACATCCAGGCAGTGAGCCCGCCCGAAAACGTCGTGGCCCTGTACGAGACGGGCTACGCCCTGGGCTGGGCGTGATGGCGCAGGCATGGAGCGCCGCACGCTTCGGGGGCGTCCGGGCATGACCGGCCGCGAGCGCATCGAGGCCGCGCTCTCGCCCGAGGGATCACCCGAGACGCCCGTCCTCATTCCCTACGAGGACATCTGCTTCCGCGATCACCTGCAGGAGATCGAAGGCGTCCCGTGGTGGTGGGGCATGGCGCCCGAGCTGGAGCGCCAGGCGGATTGGCGCGAGGCGGCGCTCCGGGCGATCGGACACGACGCGATGGCGCTTGCGGACACGGCGCCCGCCTCCAGGCGCGAACGCCTCGCGTCGCTGGAGCGTGAGGGCATGCCCCTCGTACGCGACCTGAGGAGTGGCGAGGAGCGCCCGATCGAGCCGGAGCCCGTCAACGGCCTCCATTCCGCCCATCGGCCCGAGCGCCCGCCTGCCTCCGCGCTGGAGGTCGACCGGATCGCGGGCGCGCCGCGTCCCCCGGACCCCACCACCCTCGACCTCGCGCACGAGATGCTGCACCGTCGACCGGACCTCTACCCCTACCGGCACGTCAGCGCGCCGCTCTGGGCGTGCTACTGGCTGTGGGGGTTCGAGGCGCTGATGGAGGCAATCGCGCGCGACCCCGGTCTCGTCCGGCACGGCTGCCGGCTCATGCTCGCCCACGCTGTCGCCCGGCTGCGGTCAGCCCGCGCCGGAGGGGCGCGAGGTGTGTGGATTGAGGACTGCATGACCGACATGGTGGGCCCGCGGGCGTACGCCGAGCTGGGCCTGCCGGCGCTACGCGAGCTCACTGCTGAGGCCCGCGCTCTGGGCCTGCAGACCATCCTCTACTTCTGCGGCAACCCCTGGCCCCTCTTCCACCACCTCCTCGAAAGCGGCGCCGACGCGATCGCGCTGGAGGAGAGCAAGAAGGGCTTCGTGGTGGACGTGGAGGAGGTGGTCGATCGTGTCGCCGGGCGCATGGCCGTCTTCGGGAACGTGGACGCGGTGGGCGTGCTGCAGGATGGGGGCGACGGGGCGCTGCGCGCGGAACTGGAGCGACAGGTGCGCGCGGGCCGGCGCATCGGGGGCCGCTTCGTCATCTCCCTCGGCAGCCCCGTCACGCCAGGTACGCCGCTCGCGCGCGTTCGCCGGTTCTGCGAGATGGCCCGCGCCCTCTGGTGACGCGCGGGCAGTGGCTCACCGGTAGAGGATGTGGTCCGTCCGCCAGTCCCGATCGCGGTCGCGGCCATACTCCATGACGCGGGGCCGTCGCTCGCGCAGGCGCACCGACTCGATGCCGAGGTAGTACCCCTGAGATGCGGGGTTGCGACCGACGCACTCCAGGCGCAGCGTGTACCGGCCCGGCTCCGGCCAGAAGTCGAGCAGGTGGACCTCCTCGTTGGCGATGGTGGCATGGTAGAAGTCCACTGGCTCGCCGAGCTTCACGCCGTTCAGGCTGATCTGGTAGCGCCCGAAGTCGTAGGACTTCGTTGCGTTGAGGAGCAGCCGGAGGGGTTCCTTCCTGGTTACCTCGAAGGGCACCTCGAGCCAGGCGCCCTCGGCCTTCTCGGGGCGGTAGAGAAGCTGTGGTCCCTCGTAGAACCCGAGCTGCTGCGCGGTCGCCCCGCCCTCGCCGCGCCGCTCCGCGCCGGCGTAGTCCCGCGCGTAGGCGACGACGCGCTCCAGGCTGGGCAGCCTCCGCGCCGGCCCGTCCGGCGCACGCGCGGTGAACGTGGGCTCACCGGTCTGGTACCAGAATGCAACGCTGGCGTAGTCATCCTGACGCTCGTTCCAGCTGTTCGTGAGGCCCCTCGGGTTCTCGTCCGGCGAGATCCAGCCGAAGTGCTCGAACGCAACACGGATGCCTCTCTGGAACACGATGGGGTCGGCCAAGTGCCAGCGATAGGCGCTCGTGTGTCCGCCCACGATACCCCACTGATCGAAGTAGGGCACGCCGAACATGGGGGTGTTGGTGCGCTTCAGGCCCCATGCGGACAGGAAGTAGTCCTCGGTTCCCGTACCCCAGATCGAGGGCGTCTCCTCGCCGTCGATCCAGATCTTCTCGTCGCCTTCGCCGAACCAGGAGGGGCTGCGGGTCCGCACCGCGAGCACTGTGCCGACGTAGTGGCCCCTGCCCTTCGTCTCGAGCACCACGTAGTCGCGCCCCTGGCCCACGGGGTACTCCTGCCTGTACTGTGCGTGAAAGTAGGGGGTGCCCGCCCGCAGCGATCGGAGCTGGATCCAGTCGATGTTGTAGTAGAGCAGGTTGATGGGCCGGTTGCCCTGGTTGACAATCTCAACGCGGGCGGACTTGCGGAACGGCATGCGCCAGAAGCAGTTGTAGGAGTCGCCGTCCTCCACCACTACGGGCAGGCTGATCACCTCGCTGCGCTTGCCGAAGCAGTTCGCGAAGAAGTCTCCGACAGGCGCTTCGACGCCAGGGCGCGCGCGCCCGTCCCACGTGATGCGCAGCAGCATGTCCTGGTGGGTGGCCGAGCCTTGCGGCGCCCAGCCCTGAGGTTCGGGACCGAGGAAGGTCAGCCAGATGTGGGTGATTACGCCCGGCCCCTTCTCGTCCATGAGCACGTGCGTCTCGCCCGGATTGACGCGGAAGTTGTCGAAGTTGCTGGCCTCTTCGAGGTCACCCTTCGGGGGCGCGTTCTGGTTCCGCCTGCCATCGGGGCCTGCCCGGAACGTGGATGTGGCGCGTCGGCTGCTGCCCTCCATTGGCGCGGCCAGCCAACCGAGCGGGTCGTTGTAGCCTGCGGCATCCTGGGGCATTACGGTGAGCAGCACGGCGACCAGGGCGGCGATCTGGCCGGCGAACACAGGCGCCGCGGCGGTGCGGATGCGCATATCCCCTCCTCCGTGGTGCGTTGCAGCTTGTGAGGCTTAGCGGCTCTCGACGGAGATGCGCGCCCAGTAGCCTGCCTCGAAGGCCCATCCGGTGGGCGCATTAATCAGCTCGAGGCGTACCCTCCTGCCGGCGAAGGGCGTGAGGTCCACCGTCGCCTCCATCCAGCCATCGCGGGCAGTCGCGGGCCCGACGGCGCGCCGCAAAAGCTCGTTCCCATTCGCTCGCACGATCAGCTCCCAGTCGCCCGCCTCGTGGTGCCCGACCACAAGGTGCAGCTCGGTGCGCTGGCCGCGCGGTACGGCGACGGTTCGGGACAGCACACAGCCGGTCGTCTGGTCCAGCGGGTGCGTCAGGAGCACGTTGCGCTTGCCCCGCAGCTCAGCCTTCAGGCCGGGGTTCATGTCCTGCCCGCACGAGGCGATCGTCCAGCCTGGCGCGAACGCCGCCAACCCCTCGCGCGCGGCCTCCGGCACAGCCGTGACCGTGATCCGGCGCATCTCGGCGGGCGTGAACCGGCTGTTCGCGATGGGGCCCGGGTCCCAGCTCAGCTCGAACCGGCTCGGCCGGGGCTTCTCGACGGGGATGACCAGCACCTCCTCACCCCCTTCGCGCACGACCCGCCCGCCATGCCGCCTCACCACCGCCCGTGTGAGCTGCTCGCACACGTCAAGGAGTCGCGCGAAGCTGTAGTCTGTGAAGAGGAAGGAGCGGCTGCGATCGAGGCGCTCGTGGAAGCGCGCCGGAACGCCCTCCATGCCGAGCGTCGTGAAGAGAACGCCGGCTGCCGATGACGGGTTGCAGTCCGAGTCCATGCCCGCGCGGCAGGAGATCTCGATGGTGCGGTCGGGGTCGCCCTCACCCCAGAGGAGGCCGAGGACCACGTAGGCGCCGTTGATTCTGCAATCGATGGGACCGTTGGAGGCCTGCTGGTAGTGTGGGTTCTCGCGGTACTTGCGCTGAATGGCCCGCCAGGCGGCCTCCCAGTCGCGGGGGTAGCGCTCGTGCAGGGCAAGCACGTCACGCACCATCTCGGCGTACTGGCTGTGGAAGGGGATCGACTCGGCTGCCCGGCGCACGATGGCGCGCAAGTCCCTGCTGAAGAACGCCTCGGCGTAGAGCGCCCCGATGAACTGCCCTGCGTACTTCCCGTCGCCATAGTTCATCAGCCGGCCGAACTTCTCGCCGAAGCGGACCGCTGCATTGGGCAGCCCCGGCGCGATGAGCCCCGAGTAGTCGGCCTCGATCTGGTAGTCGATGTCGTTCGGGCAGGGGTTGAACCGGGGGTGGCTGCTGTCGGGCGGCGCGATGCCTCTGCGCAGGTTGGTGCGCCCGGCGTTGTTGGCGGCCCAGAGGGGGTAGCGGGTGTTCGCGAAGTCGATGCCTGCCTGCCGGATCGACACGTTGAGTCCGTGCTGCTCCAGCGTGCGCAGGAAGGTCATCTCGACGTAGAGATCGTCCTGGTTGAACGCATCGTTGATCAGCTCGGGGCGCCACGCCGGGAAGGACTCGCGCGGGATGATGCGATCAATGAAGACGAACTCGGTGGGCGCGCCCCAAGCCACGCCGGCCATCTGGCCGATCCAGCCCGCCTCCATGCGGCTGCGGTACTCCGCCAGAGAGATGCGTCGGACGGACGAGTCGGCGTGTGCTGCGAGCGTGACGGCGGCGATCAGAGCGGCGGCGGCGGCGAGGCGAAGCAGGCGAGGCATGCTGGAGCCTCCATGGGGGCGTCGTTTCCGCCGGTGGCGGCCCGCGGCAGGCGCTGACCTGCCCTGGGAGGCCGTGCGAGCCTCACTGGACCGACAGCAGGGCAGCCGGGGCGAGCGCCGCGGAGGGTCGCCCCGGCTGAACACGATTGCTGCCGGCCGTCAGGGAGCGGCGCTTTGCGGCTCGGGCGCGGTCGGGGCCGCGGGCGTCACGGGGACCGCAATCTTCGCCGGCCCTCGCCGCACGGCGGCCTCTAGCTCGGCGGCCTCCCGGGCCTGGACCTTCCGCATCAGCCGAACGCCCTCCTCGCCGTCCTGGCGTCGGAGGTGCCAGTTCTCAGCTAGATCCATCTCCTGAAGGGCCGCAGCTGGAGGCTGCTGCTGCGCCTGTGCCTGGGCGGCCTGCGCCTGCTCCCTGGCCTGTTCCTCCAGCCTCTTGCGATCCTCGTTGTGCTGGCGCTGCGCCGCGGCCACCTGGGCGGGGTCAGGCGGCTCGGGCTCGGGCGGCCGGACCGTCGCCCGCACGACAAACGACATCACCCCAAGCAACCCTAGCATCACCACGAGGACAGCCGTCACGAAGGTGCGTGACATCGACAACTCCTAACCTGTGCGGAATGTGCAGAATGGCGAGGCGGCGAACCGCCTGTGCAGTTACTGTACGCGATTATGCGGCCGGAGAGCGCCTTCTGTCAACGCGTGCGCGCGCAACCGCGCGGTGAAACCGGCGCCTCTGCCGGGCGCGGGGGCTTGCGTGGCTATGGACGACGGCGTCGCGCTTCCACGTGCGCGCTCCACCGCGAGGCTGGAGGCTATGCGGGGCCAGTCGCACCTCGATGGCCGACCTTTGGGCGCTGGCCCGGAGCCCGGGTTACCGGCGCCAGGCAGACCAGCGTCCGTTCCACCTCCTCGCCGGGGATGCGCACACGCAACGTTCCGGTGAGGCGTCCGCCTGCGGTTCGGATGGCCACCGCGGCGTCCGCGACCTCGCCGTCGACGTTCGCGCTCTTCAACGCAACGGCGACGCCCCCCGGCCGCACGAGGGGGAGCAGCCATCCGGCGAGGCGTCCGAGCGGGCCAACGGCGCGGGCGACCGCCACGTCGTAGCGGGCGCGATGCTCGGGCTGGCGGCACGCGTCCTCGGCGCGCGCGTGAACGGTGACGATGCCTCCGAGCCCGAGCGCGACGATCGCTTCGTCGAGGAATGCCAGCTTCTTGCGGGTGGCGTCGAGGAGCGTCACGTGCAGGCCGGGACAGGCGATCTTGAGCGGTATGCCCGGCAGGCCGGCGCCTGTCCCGACGTCGATGAGGCGACGCGCAGCCGCGAGATCGAAGGCGCGCGCGGCTGCAAGCGAGTCGAGGAAGTGCCGCGCGACCGCCTCGCGGGGCGGCACACGGGTGAGGTTCAGGCGCTCGTTCCAGGCGTAGAGCAGTGCCTGGTAGCCCGCGAAGAGATCGAGCTGCGCTCCCGACAGCTCGATCCCGATCTCGCGCGCGCCGGCAGCCAGACGGCCGCGTTCCTCCGGCGACATCAGGTGCCGGGCGCCTGCCGAAGCGAGGCGCCGCACCCGGGGCAAGCTACCCAGTCGCGCTCCGTCGAGCGGCCGCAGGCCCGACAGCGCGGCGCGGGCTGCTCGGCGCGGCCCATCGGCTCACCCGCCAGGCGCGCCGTGGCGCCCGAGAAAGGCAGGAGCGTTACCTCGTTCGGTCCCGTCACCTCCGCGCGAAGGCGGGCCGCTCCGGCAACGCGCTCGAGCACCACCCAGAGCGGCTCGCGCCTGGCCACAAGGTCGATGGTCAGCTCCTGCGGCACGTCGCGGTCTACCCGCACCCGGACGCCCGTCCTCAGCGAGAGGGTGGAGGCGAGCAGCCGGATCGGCCGGTCGCGGACGCTGATGTCGACGCTGCGGAACAGGCCTGGCGGCAAGCCCGTGTCGATGGGCGCCGACGAGAGCGGCCGGAGCACGATGACGTTCCCCGTCACCGAGGGCTCAAGCCACAGGCCCGGCTGACACGCAACCACGATTGCCCGGATGGCCTCCTCCAGCGTCGCATCACGGAGCGCGACGGTGATGCGGTGGCGAGGCATTCCGAGCAAGCGGATGTCCTGGCGGAAGTAGCCGGCCAGGTATGCCACGGCGCGCGCGAGGTCCCAGTCCACGATGTGCACGGTCACGCGAGGCGCTACAAAGCCCGGCGGGCGCGGGCGCACCTCGGAGACGAGGGGCCGCGGCTCGATGCGCCAGACGCCGCCCTCGGTCCTCACGCGAGCCCAGAGCTTAGCGAGGAGAGCCTGCAGCGCCTGGTAGGGCGTGGCGTCCTTGACGCGCAGCGAGATGACCGGTAGCAGACCCGGGTGGAGCTCGACGCGCGGGCCGCCGAGACGGCTCACGATGGCTCTCACGAGCACCCCGGTGGGTACGTTGTCGGCCTCGATGCTGACCGTGCCTCGGGAGCGGTTGTCCTCGATGCGAGGATCTTGCGCGAGCGCCGGGCTCGCGACGGCGAACAGTGCCAGTGCGCAGGCGAGCGATCGCATGGAGAGTCCTCCTGAAAACGCCGCCCGCGCAGGCGTGGCACGCACGCACGCCGCCTGAAGGCGGTCCGTTCCACTGCATGATACGTTCCCGCGCTCAAGACGTGACTCTTCTGGGCATGCCCTCGGCCCCGATGGACCAGGGCCCGCGCACTAGCATCCGCATCCGACGCCGCTGATGGTGGTTGATCGCGATTGCGCCCATGATCACCCGTATGAGGACGAGGGCTCTGCGCAGCCAGTGCGGGCCTTCCCGCGGAGCAGCAGCCCAGCGGCAGATGGCGCTTGACACGTCGACGCGGGCTGTGTAGCTTAGCAGCGTCAGCGCATCGTCACGTGCCGCTCCGGTGAGGCGAGGGTGCGGCGCCTCGAGAGCACAGGAAAAGCCCCACGAAAGGGAGGGTCTTCCGATGTGTGTCCAGTGCACGAGACGTGAGTTCCTGGAGGTCGGAGTGGTGGCCGGCGGTGTGGTTGGCGGCGTGATGCTTGCTGGCGCAGCGGGGACGCCCGCCTGGGCCGCCGACACGCCGCCCAGGCCTCTGACGAAGTCGCGTATCTGCGTCATCTTCGCGGGTCCCGCAGGCCCCGAGGACCGCGGCTGGAACGCCGATACCAGACAGAAGGAAGCCATGCGGGCTCGCCTCGTCAAGGCGCAGGCCGATCTGGGAAACGTCGAGCTGCTGATCGGCGAATCGCACAACCACGAGCAGACCGCGGCCCTGCTGAGGCAAGCGGGTCCGGACACGCCGGTGCTCGCTATCAACCTGAACATGTTCGCCCTGATGGGTGTGGTGCAGCCGATTCTCGACGCCAATCATCCCATGGTCGTGTTCTCGCTGCCGGCCAGCGGCCATGACTGGATGTACCCTCACCGCTGGCAACGCCGGGGCCATCCGGTGACGCTCCTGCCCACGGGCTCCTACGATGAGCTTGAGCGAGCGATCCGACTCCTCAGGGTGATCCCGATGATGCGGCAGACCCGGATTCTACTGTTTCCCCCGGTGCGAGGCACGGCGGCAGCCCAGTCGCCGGAGGAGGTGAAGAGGCGTTTGGGCGCCGACGTGGTCGCGATCGATGAGAGGACGTTCGACGCCCAGATTCCGGCCGCGGACGACGAGGCAGTTCGCGCAGAGGCCGCGCGGTGGACCCGAGAGGCCAGAGGGAACATCGAGCCCACCGAAGAGGCCATCAGCAAGGCGGCCCGCGTGAGTGTGGGACTCCAGAGGCTGATGCGACAGCATCAGGCCCAAGGGCTTGCCATAGGCACGTGCATGGGGTGGGCTGATAAAGGGTTCCCCTGTCTGAGCTTCGCGCGCTTGCGCGATGCTGGTCTCCCTGCCGCCTGCGAGGGCGACATGGACTCGCTGCTGACCATGCTGATGCTGCAGTACGCCCTAGACCGGCCGGGATTCCAGGGCAACGCCACGTTCGACACGTCGCGCAACGCACTGTGGACCGCCCACTGCACAGGGCCGCTGCTGATGGACGGCCGGAGTGGCAGGCAGGCGCCCTATCTGCTTCGCGGGCATTCGGAGGTGGGCGGGGCCGGCTGCGTGCTCGAGGCGCAGTACCGCCTTAACGAGATCGTGACACGCACCAAGCTGGTGAACCTCGACACGATCCTCGCCTCGACCGGAAGGATCATCGAGGTTCCCAGGAAGTCGGTCCGGGCCTGCCGAACGCAGATCGTGACCAGAGTGCGCGACGCGGCGACGATGGCCGTGAACTGGAGCAGCATCCTGGAGACCGAGGACGCCATGACGCTGCTGCACCGGGTTGTGGTCTACGGCGACCAGATGGACAACCTCCGCCACCTGGCGCGGCTGATGGACCTGAAGGTCGTCGAGGAGGGATAGCGCCGCAATCGACGGTGCCGATCCCGAAGACCGGTCGCCGAAGGGCCGCCTCGCCGGGCCATGGTCGGCTGTTCCAACATGGCGCTACGGCAGGGCTCGCGCCATGGGATGCGGTCGCCGTCGGACCGAGTCGCCGCACTGGCTGGGCGTGGTCATCGGAAGCCGGGGGTTGGGCTGCCAGCCACCCATTACCGGGGTGCACGCGTCATCCAGCCTGGCGCGTTCGCTCGGGTTCGGCCGCGTATGGTCACGCGTATGGTCAGACGAGGGGTGGCGGCGTGGGTGACGGTCCTCGGCATCGAGCTGACCTCCGTCATAGGACCGGGCCGGCCAGCCTGATCGGGAAGCGCTGTGGGCGGGCGGGGTGACGGCTGCACGCGTCGGGTTCGGAATTGAGGAGCGAGGCATGCCCGGGTGGCGTGGAGCGCTGGCTACAGCGGCCCGGTTGGTGCGCGTCTACGGAGCGCAGGATGCGGCGGGCATGTTGGTGCGGAAGGCGGCGCTCCGGCTGTCGCGTCGCAAGCCCGCCCGCACGCCGGACGCAAACCGCGAGGTCTGGGACGCCCACGACTGGTCGCGTGGTGGCGAGGAGTGGACCCCCTCGCCCGAGTGGATGGCGGCAATCCTGGATGAGGTGCTGGTCCCTTACGTCCCGGCTGGGTGCCGCGCGCTCGAGATCGGTCCGGGGGCGGGGAGGTGGACGCACCGGCTTCTGGATCGGTGCGCGTCCCTGGTGCTGGTGGACGTCTCGCCCGTGTGCATCGCCATCTGCCGCGAGCGCTTCGGCGATGACGGTCGCATCGCGTACCACGTGAACGACGGCTCCAGCCTGAGCTTCCTGGCGGATGGGTCGGTGGACGCGGTCTGGTCGTTCGACGCGTTCGTGCACATCGCGCCGCCGGAGATCGCGGCCTACGTTGGCCAGTTCCCGCGCGTGCTGGCGCCCGGCGGCACGGCCGCAATCCACCACTCTGCGGAGGGTGAAATGCGGAAGGGCTGGCGGAGCGCCATGACGACTGGGGCGATGCGCGAGATCGCGGAGAGCAGCGGACTCGAGGTGCTGGAGCAGCGGACGACCCTGCGCGACGGGCGTATGAAGGTGTACGCCTGGCCATCGGACTCCCACCCCGACGCCATCACGGTGCTGCGCCGGCCGATGAGAGGCGGACCGGGGCCGGACTGATGGCTTCGCTGGCGCTGATCTGGCCGCTGGCGCCCGCGGCGGCGCCGTTGCCGCATCTGCGTGTGGAGGGCGGGTCGTGGCGGCCGCGAAGCCGCTGCGGATCGCGCGGGCTGAGCTGCTGCTGGCGCCAGGCTGAGGCTACGTAACAAGGAAACACTCGATGAAAGCTCTGTCTCCCGCCCTGATGGCGGTGGCCTTCGGCGTCGCGGCGCCCGCCATTGCCGGGCTGACCGTGCGCGTCGGGAGCCGCAACGGTGCACCCCGCCTCCTGGTGAACGGCGAGCCCGTGCGGGGGCGCCTCCTTCGGGGGTGCTTGTCCCCATCCGTCTGACGCGCGCATGGCATTGCTCCGCCGGTTCAGAAAGCGGCGATGAACCGCGGGGCTGCCCTCAGCGGCCCCGACGCGACGCTTGTGGCATGCGCGCGCGCCGCCTGAGGGCGGCCCGTTCCACTCCATCATGCATTCCCGCGCTCCGCACGTCGCCCTGCTTCGCGTGCCGTCAGTCGCGATGGACCGGGATACGCGTGCCGCCATGACGCTCAGACCCCCCGCCTCCAGACGCGCCATTTCCTCAGCCCGGCGCTGCTGCTTCACGTTCAGCGTGGTAGTCCCCATACCTGCCTTGCCTGCGCGCAACGCGCAAGCGCAGGGAGTATGCGGACAAGGTCCCTGAGCAACTGACCCGGGCGTTTCTGCTAGGCGGTTACGTGGCGATGGGCTCCTCTTGACGCACGCGCATGGTGGCGCTATACTTGGCGAAGGAGCGCCGCGATCCGCTATGCGAGCGCTACCACCTGTCAGTCGTTCGCGGGCTCCTGCGCGATGGCACGCGGAGCACGCCGAGCCATCGTGTCCGGATGAGGAGTTCGAAGGAGACACGCATGACCGAGCATGGACGGCAGGAGGGACCCCCGCGACGGTCGGTCGGGGGGGGGTGGCGGAGGCGACTCCGGAGCTTCGGGGACGGGCGGCAAGCGCGGCAGGCGCCCGTCCACGCGCAGGCAGTTTCTGAGGGACGCGGCGGCGGCAAGCGCGGGGATCGTCGCGGCGCCCCTCATCTTCTCCAAGCAGGCTGCGGAGGCGGCCACGGCAACTGCGCCCCCGCTCCCGCCGGCGCCGGGCAGCCCGCGTCCCTGGATGGACGGACTACCCGTCCATTCCGGGACCCTGAACCTCTCCACGGGCAACTTGCAGCTCGAGCACGGCCTGTGTGGGTGGGGCGGGCGCGGCGGCGGCCTTGACTTCTCCCTGTACTTCAACAGCCAGAGCACCCGCAGCACGGCTCTGGGCGCGAAGTGGAGCCACGCGTTCAACTGGTTCATCGCCGGCGTGAGCCCGGCCATCGTGGTCGCTGGCGACGGGACGGAGACCCCCTACGCCCTGCTGAACGGGCAGTACGTCCCGCCGGCGGGCATCTATGACGGCCTCGTACGCCACCAGGACGGTACGTGGACGCTCACGCTCAAGGGCGGCACGCAGCGCCGGTTCCTGTCCGACGGCAGGCTGCAGGCCGTCGTGGACCTGAACGGCAACACCATCGGCGTGACCTGGTCCGCCAACAACGTGACGCAGGTCTCGGACGCCGCGGGCAGGCTGCTCGTTCTGGGTTACACGAGCGGCCGGCTCACCAGCGTCACGGACGCGGAGGGCTGGATCTGGACCCTGACCTACGACGGGTCGGGTCGCGTGCAGCAGGTGCGGATGCCGGCGCTGGGCGGTCAGGTCCATGCGACGCAGTATGCCTACGCCGGCAACAACAACGTCGCCTCCGTGACGAACCGGCTGGGGAGGACGTGGCAGTTCGGCTACGCGGCGAACAACGTGCTCGCGTCTATGACGGACCCCCTGGGCAGGGTGTGGTATTACGCCTACTCGATGCCTGGCGGGGGCGAGCAGGCCGCCACGGACACCATGCAGCCTACCGAGCCACCGATGACGCCCGGAGGCTGGCCGGTCGGGACGGTGGCCATCGGGGCTGTGCAAGACCCGACCGGCGCTGCGACTCAGCACGGCCTCGACTCGGATGGGCGCCTGACTGCTCTGCGGGACGCGAACGGCCTCCAGACCTGCTTCGTCTACGATGCGGCCCACAATCTCACGGCGAAGTGGCTGCCCAGCGGCGCCGACTGGCACTACACCTGCGACGCGCGTGGCAACCGGCTGACAGAGACCGATCCGCTGGGCATGACGGTCCTCATGAGCTACGCCAACGACAGGCTCACCTCCCTTCTGGACCCGTTGGGCAACCTGACCCAGTACGCGTACGACGCCGCGGGCAATCTTACCCTCACCACGGACCCGCTGGGAAACGCGACCCACAACGCCTACTACCCGGACGGCAGCGTCGCCCAGACGATTGATCCCGCCGGGAAGGCGACGCTCTACCAGTACGACGCGAACGGCAACCTCGCGAGCGTGGCGGACCCGCTCGGCAACATCGAGAGCCAGAGCTGGGCCAATACGCGGCTCGTCTCCCGCACCGACCCCAGGAACCGGACGACTCAGTACGCCTACGACGCGTGGGGCCGGTTGACGGGCACCATATACCCGGCGGGAGGGAGCGCACCCGTCGCGCTGACGTACGACGTCGAGGGGCGACTGACGCAGGCGGTGGACGGCACCGGCACACGCGCGTTCACGTACGACGACTGGGGGCGGCGCACGGGTTGCACCACGCCGGCAGGGAGCGGCGCCGCCACCTATGACGCCGCCGGAAGGCTGACCTGGCAGGTGGACGTGAGCGGGCGCGCGATCGCCTACGCGAACGACCCAGCGGGCCGGCTCACCGGCGTGAGCGATCCGACCTCCGCCGCCAGTTACGGCTGGACCGCCGACGGGCAGGTGTCCCTGGAGATCTACCCGAACGGCACACGCAAAGAGGTGAGCTACGACGCGGCGGGCCGCGCGACCCAGATCGTGCACCGGATCGTGGCGACGGGCGCGGTGATCGTGGGCTACGCCGCGACCTACGACGCGGCCGGAAGGCTGGCCCAGGTGGTGGAGCAGCCGAGCGGCGACATCACGACCTACCACTACGACGCGGCGGGCCGGATTCTGAGCGAGAACCGCACCGGCCAGCGCTCCTACGCCAGCCAGTACGCCTACGACTCGCGTGGCAACCGCACGACGGCCGTGCGAAGCGAGGGCGGGGTCACGACGCACGACGGCGTCTACAGCTACGACGACGCGGGCCGGCTGGTGCAGGTGTTCGACGCCGCGACGAACGCAACGGAGACCTACGTCTGGCACGCCGATTCGACGCTCGCGCGCTATCCCGGTCCGGGGTACGCGCGGGTGTGCGAGTACGACGAGGAGGGGCGGCTGGTCCGCATTGGTCGCGACTTCGGCGGCGGCAACGTGCAGTTGTCCTTCGAGTATGGCTACGGCTACGACGGGGCGCGGCGCTGGCGGAAGGACTACACGAATAACCTCTGGACCCGTTATCCGTGCGGTGCTGCCTCCTGCGCGGGGGAGCTGCTGGAGCAGACGAGCCCTCTCTCTGGCGGGGCGTGGACGACGAGCGCGCAGATCCTGAAGGGGCTCTCAATTGTGCGCCGGAACGCTGAGGTGCACCACTTCGACCTGCTGGGCGCGGCGGGGGTGATCACGGGTGCTGGCGGCGCTGTGGTGTCGAGCGCGCTGTACGATGCGTTCGGCGTGGCTCGGTTCGCGGCGGGCCATGCGGCGACGCCGTGGCGTTGGATGCGGGCTGGCCCTGGTGGCGGCAGGTGAGCCGGCCGGCGCGGTGGGGGCCTCTCTCGGCAGCCTGCGACGTGT
>DATIKM010000019.1:0-4626 GCA_035477595.1 Chthonomonadales bacterium | reverse complement strand
CAGGCTTCCCGGGGTTCCCTAACACGTCAGCGATCCTTCTAGCGACAGTCTCCAGCCCTTCCGAGGTTCGCACCGCGATGCGACCCGCGATCGTCGGCACCCGAGCCGCGACCTCCTCTGCGTTGAGCTCGTGCCACACAGGGAGGATGACCTTGCCGGAGTTCAGCTCGCGCGCGAACAGGCCATCTAGCTCCCGTTGTGGCCACTCCTTCTCAAGGAAGGCCGGACTCAGGATAACGACGCCATATCGTGATCGAGCAAGGCCCTCGTCGATCTTCTGTCGCAGCGAGTCGCCAAGTCTGAGTGATTGCTCGTCCAGCCAAACTCGATATCCCCGGCTCTCCAGCAACCGAGCCAGCGGGCGGGCCACTTCGTCCTTGTCCTCGCTCGCGTGGCAGATGAACACATCCCACATGCGTCCCTCCTCCCGGGTGCTCCTGTCGCTCGCTTGGTCTGGGTGAGGAGACACTCTCCCAGCATCCTGGCGTACCGGTAAGCCCAGGTCATCACGTGCGCGAACGCTCGCACTCAGCCTGGCATGCCGCTTAACCACAAGGGAGTGAGCGTCGACCTCCAGGGAGGAGTTGAACGCCTCGCATTCCGCCTGCGACGCCGCGAGCACGCGCGTGATCTCGCTCAGATCCCGTGCTAGCCGTTGCTTGATGAGCGCACCATCGGGTTCCAGCATCGTGTAACGCAGATGGATCTCGGCGCCCCTGACGGCACCGTGACACTGCGTGAACTGAAGACTGCTGGGTTCTAGTGCAAGAACGGCAGCATCGCCTGTGAACGGGATCGCCACCGTGAAGCGGGTTCCCTCGCAAGTAACCGGCCCTTCCTCGTGCTCATGGGGGAAGTGCCGCGGGACGGTCAACCCGACTGGTGTCGGAGGGAGTTGGTGCTGCTGGTCGAGCTGTGGTTTGGGTGTGACGACCGCGAAGCGCTGAGCGAGGGCAGCGGCTACTCGCGAGGTATCTCCCTCCAGTATCCTCTGTGCCGGCATGGCACGCACACACTCCTCGAGCTGGCTACGCCTTGCCGCTAACCACTCTCCCAAGCATCGCTTCGTGAAGAGCCACTCGTCCGTCGGGTTCACCCTGGCCACTTGCATGCTCCCCGTGCGTGGTCGACGCACATGGTCCCCCGTACCCTTACGCCAAGCGGTGACTGCCGCGCAGACGGGCTGAACACAGGGAGGCGTTGGCCGGGGGGCCTGATGTCGCAAGTCGTGTGCCTTGTTGCGACGTGTGCAATGTACCTTAGGCTACCGACCCGTAGCCAGCGCTCGGCACTGGGGTTCGCAGCGGCGGCGACCTCCTCCAAGCCCACGCTTCTCCCCGGCCCCCCGCGCAGGAGGGCGGCGCGCATCGGTCGAAATCCTCACCTGCGCGGCGCACGGACAGGCGCGCACACACGAAGGAGGACCCACGAGATGGCCCGCAACATGGAAGCCCTCTACCAGGAGCGCCTGGCGCGCTACACCACGGCTCTGCGGAACGGCGTTCCCGACCGCGTGCCCATCCGCCCCTTCGTCGCCGAGTTCACCGCGAAGTACGCCGGTTTCACCGCCCAGGAGGTGACCCACGACTACGAGAAGGCGTTCCTCGCCGCACGCCGGTGCGCCGCAGGCTTCGACTGGGACGCCGTCGTGGGGAACATGGTGTACGTGTGGACCGGGCTTACCCAGGCCATCGGGCTGACCTACTATGGCGTGCCCGGCATCGACGTTCCGGCGACCACCGGTTTTCAGTACCGCGAGCCGCCCGCCGACGCGGCCTTCATGCGCGCCGACGAGTACGACGCGCTGATCGACGACCCCACCGGGTTCCTCTACAACGTCTGGCTGCCCCGGGTCTCCGCCGACGTGGTGGCGCCCGGCGAGCCCGCCACCTACCGCCACACGCTCTCCTGCGTGAAGGGCGGCATGGCGATGCTGCAGTACTTCAACGCCTTTGGCGCACAGAACTCCCTGCTGCGCTCCGAGAGCGGCACGGTCTCCGCCATTGCCGGCATCCTGAAGGCGCCCTTCGACATCATTGCCGACAAGCTCCGCGGCTACGTCGGCCTGACGATGGACATGGTCGAGCGGCCGCACAAGGTCCTCGCGGCCTGCGAGGCCCTCGCGCCTCACCTCTACCATGTGGCCGTCACGTCCTCGGACCCGACCGGCGCCGTCCCGGTCGGCTTCTGGATGCACCGCGGGTGCGTGCCGTTCGTAACGCCGTCGCAGTACCGGTCGCACTACTGGCCAACGCTTAAGCCGATCATTGAGGAGCTGTGGGCCGCTGGCCGGCAGACGCTCTTCTATGCCGAAGGGAACTGGAACGCCCACCTGGAGAGCTTCCGCGAGCTGCCGGAGGGAAGCATCGTCTACCACGTGGACCGGGCCGACATCCAGGAGGCGCATCGCGTTCTGGGCGACCGCTTCTGCCTGAGCGGCGGCGTGCCCAACGTGCTGCTCTCCTACGGCAGCCCGGATGAAGTGCGCGCCTGCGTGAAGGAGATCATCGGCACCGTGGGCCGGGACGGCGGCTACATCCTCGACGCCAGCGCCATCATGCAGGACGACACGAGCGAGGAGAACCTGCGCGCGATGACCGACTGCGCGCGGGAGTTCGGCGTCTACTCGCAGGGGCACGCACACCCGGCGACCGCCCCGTCGTACGGCGTAAGGGGCGCTCGCGGGCTCGCCGCCGTGCGCGGGCCCGCGCCGGGAGCGTGCGTGCCGTGGGAAGTGAAGCGCGCGGAGCTCCCCGCCATCGAGGGTGACGAGGCGCTCATCCGGCGCGTGTGGCAGGATGTCGACGCGCTGGGCGCCATGTACGTGTGGCAGGTGCTGCTCTCGTTCTGACGCGACTGGCTCACCCGCCATGGTCGGCGGCCCGCCGCGCGCGGGCACATCTGGGTCAGGCGCCGGGCTCTTCGTGCGGCGGGCGCTCGCGCGCATGTCCGCGCCCGTGCAGCACCAGGCGCAGCAGGTCCGCGGCGGGGGCGCGCAGGGCAGTGGCGGTCAGCACCGCGAAGGCCAGCGTGAACGCTACGCCCAGGCCGGCGCCCTGCGCAAGGGGCTCGCGCCAGCCAAGTGCCCCCTCGACGATCGCAAGGGCGGCGGCGCCCGCCGCCAGCGAGGCCATCGTCGAGGGCAGTGCCGCGCGGAGTAGCTCGACTGCGGTGGCGCCGAACTGGCGGCCCACCCACCATACCTGCAGCGCGCTCGCCAGCGTATGGACCACCGCCACCGACACGGCGATGGTCAGCAGGTCGCCGCTCACCACGGCGGCAACGGCAGCCGCGGCTGTGGCGCCGACCCCATGAATCGTCTTGAGGACGGCGCGGAGTCGCCAGCGGCCCATCGCCTCACACGCTGCCATCGCGAGTGGCCAGAAGACCATCGACAGCAGCGAGTACGCGAAGACCTGCGTGACGGGCACCGACGCGTCCCACTTGCCGGCCCAGAGGAGGCGCACGGCGGGTTCGGCCACCAGCCCGAAGCCCACGCAGACCGGGGCGCCCGCCAGCGCCATGAGGCGGATGCCGCGCAGGTAGGCGGCTCGAAGCCGCGGCGGGTCGCTGGCCACGGTCGCGTAAGCGGGCATCATCACGCTGAGCACGCCCGCCTCGAACAGGATGAAGACCGCGCGGGTGAGGTGGAACCCGAAGTAGTAGAGCCCGAGCGCGCGCTGCGTGATGATCCAGCTCAGAGCCAGGCAGTCTCCCTGCAGGATCAGCACGTTGGCCAGGTTGCCGGTCATCAGCCAGCGCGATCGACTGAACGCCACCCTCAACAGGGCGCGGCTCGCAGGCAGCCCTGGCGGCAGCGGCTCTCCAACCGCGCGTCGCGCGAGCCACCAGTTGGCCGCGGCAGCCACAACCTGCGGCAGCGCAAGGCTGTAGGCGCCCATGCCCAGCAGCGCGAAGAGCGGCGCCGATCCAAACCGCGCGATAGCCACGATCGACTGCACCAGCGCCGCCTCGCGGAACCGCAGGTCGATCGACAGCTTGCACCCGTAGATGATGCCGGGCGTCCCCAAGGGCGCCGCGATGGCGATGATGGCCATCATCCAGGCAAGCGACGGAGACGCCTTCAGGAAGCTCGCCCCGAGGCCAAGGAGCAGGACGATGAACGCCGAGGCCAGATTGAAGCCGAGCGCGATCCTGAAGTAGGGTCGCGCGATCTGCGCGTAGCGGGCGCCCTCCTGGACCAGAATCCGGGGAATGCCGCCGCCGTGGAGGAGGGCCACCACACCCGCCAGCGCCGTCGCGGCCGCGAACAGGCCGTAGTCCTCGTCGCTGAGCAGCCAGCCGAGCGCGACCTGGCTGAGCAGGCTGGCCACGCGGGCAATGACCGCGGCGATGCCCACGCACACCATCCCGCGTGCGGCCAGGCGCGCCAGACCGCCGTCAGAGGCGCTCGGTCCGGGCGTGGGCGCGTCCTGCGTGCTCACGGAGCGATGGCGGGCCGGTCCATCGATGTATCTCCGCCGCGTGGCAGTGCCGTCGCGTGGTCGCTACGGCGCGTGGGTGTCTCGCGGGGGGCGGCCGTACTCCGGCGCACCCGGTCCGGATGCGCCGGTGGCGGCGCGGCCTTCCGACGAGCGCGAGTGCAGACTCCGTGCCAGGACACGC
>DATIKM010000018.1:0-2335 GCA_035477595.1 Chthonomonadales bacterium | reverse complement strand
GACGTAGGTGCGTCCGTTGCCAGTCCAGACGCCGCTAGCTACGCTCTCCACGAACTCGCCCGGTAGATGGGCATGGAGGTCCACCCAGGACGCGGCCGTCCCGCGCCAGAGGGAGGCGCGGGGCGAACCTGCGACCTCCGCATACCCTACCTGCTGCCCGTCCGAGACGCCCAATGCATCCGAATCGCTGGCCCCGGCGGGATGGAGGTCCACCCACGGGCCGGCCGTTCCGCGCCAGAGGGAGGCGCGGCGCTGGCCTCCGACATCGGCACCCCCTACCTGCTGCCCGCCAGCGACGGTCCATGCCTCCGAACTGGTGGCCCCGGCGGGAGTGAGGTCCACCCACGAGGCGGCCGTTCCGCTCCAGAGCGAGGCGCGGCGCTGACCTCCGACCTCCGCATACCCTACCTGCTGCCCGCCCGAGACGCCAGTCGCATACGAATCGCCGCCGGTCCCGGCGGGAGTGAGGTCCACCCACGAGGCGGCCGTTCCGCTCCAGAGGGAGGCGCGGCGGTGACCTCCGACCATGGCATACCCTACCTGCTGCCCGCCCGAGACGCCTCTTGCCCACGAACTGGTGGCCCCGGCGGGATGCAGGTCCACCCAGGGGGCGGCCGTTCCGCGCCAGAGAGAGGCGCGGTGCTGACCTCCGACCCGCGCAACCCCTACCTGCTGCCCGCCCGAGACGCCAGTCGCCTCCGATTCGCCGGCCCCGGCGGGAGCGAGGTCCACCCACGAGGCGGCCGTTCCGCTCCAGAGGGAGGCGCGGCGCTGACCTCCGACATCGGCCCACCCTACCTGCTGCCCGCCCGCGGCGCCAAATGCCGCCGAACGGGTGGCCCCGGCGGGATGGAGGTCTACGACGGTCCAGCCGACGACACCTCCGCCTCCTCCGCCATCTCCTCCCGCACCTCCTCCCCCACCACAGCCAGCCGTTGAGGCCAGCACGGCGATCGCGCTGGCGACCAGTCGAAAATCAGCACGCAAGTCGGGTGTCCTCCTTGTCCTTCGACGCGTATGCTGCAAGTGGAGCGGACTGCCGCTCCCGATGGGTCTGGCCGCGCCCAATCCGCAATGCGGCGGCCTGTCGTGGCGGGGCGCGCTCCTAGGTACGCCGCAGAGGAGCTACCCTCCTCCCGCCGCGGCCGGATGCGTGGCAGGCGCGCGCCGGACGGCGAGGCCCTGCGCGCCGAGGCCCTGCGCGCCGAGGCCCTGCTCGGGCGAGGGGCCGCCTGCGCCGAGCATCCGCTACGGCCTCACGCCGCGCAGGGTATCATCCGACCATGGGCGGCAAGGCGACTAACGACTGCCAGGAGCGTCCCGGCGCGGCGCGGGCGGTGCGCACCTTTGCCGCCCGTTCGGCTCGCGCGGACCGCTCGCCGGGAGCTCACCGATCCTCGGGACGAACCGGGCCACATTTCTCTTGCGCGACCTATTGACACCATTACGTCATGCTGCTATACTGACACTGTGACGCGATGGTGCGCGCTACTGTTCTGCGCCGGCCATGCCGGGCGGCGCGCCATCACGGAGCGAAAGATCCATGGAAGCAGAGCGGTGGATGACGATCGGCGAGCTGGCGCGGGATGCGGGAGTGACGCCGAGGACGGTGCGCTACTACGTGGCGGAGGGGCTGCTTCCCGCTCCAGAGCACTATGGGCGGCAGGCCGTCTACACCCTCAGACACCTGCTGCTGGTGCGGGCGATCCGCGCGATGCGGGCGGAGGACCTGCCACTGCGCAAGATCGCGCTGGTGCTCGCGTCCTCGACCGAAGAGGCACTGGAGCAGATCGCGCGGCGTCCTCAGGGCGCTGCCGAGCCGATGTATGTACAGGAGCCGACGATGGAGTACGACCGGCCCGCCACGCCGTCCGCCGAGCGCCCGCCGGGCGGGCGCGAGCTGCTGGCCTACCTGCTCGAGCGGCCGGGGCGGCGCCGCCTCGAAGAGACGCTGCAGTGGCGGGCGGCGCGTGAGCGAGGTGGGCCGGAAGAGCCGGTATGGCGCCGCCTGGAGATCGGTGAGGGCGTGGAGCTGCACTTCACGGCTGGCGGTGACCCGGAGCGCGAGGCGCTGATCCGCGCCGCGGCCGAGGCGCTGCGGGCGCGCCTGCGGCGACTGAGGCAGCCTGAGGGTTAGGGGCTGATGCAGCCGGTGAGCACCCCGCGAGGGGCAGGGCGGCCCGTTCGCCTGCGGGGAGCCCGGCGCGCCGGACGGCGAGGCCCTGCGCGCTCCGCGTCGGGGTCGCGGAGGGGGAGGATCGACATGGAAGAGAGGATGGAGCGAGCGTACCGCGCCGCTGCGCGCATGATCGACGTGGAGGCAACCGACGAGGAG
>DATIKM010000017.1:0-6982 GCA_035477595.1 Chthonomonadales bacterium | reverse complement strand
TCCTTCGCGGCTTCAGCCACCGGGCGATGTGGGTGGTAGGCTGGAGCACGCGGCCACATCCCACAAGCTCCAGGCCACCTGCTACACCGCCACGCATACCGGAGGGCATGTTGCGCCCGTGCTGTCTTTACCCCTTCGTGGCGGCCGGTGCCGCCTGGTCTGGCGGCGCCCCCCCTCCCGTCCGGGCCGTCTGCCGCCGACAATGGAGTTGGGCGCCCTCGTATGGGCGCTCCGTGGAGCATGCCGCATGACCAGTCCGATCGCCGGGGTGTACGCGCGGGCGCTCGTAGTCGAGCGCGCCGTCGTGGCGCGCGTGACGACCGCTCCCAGCAACGCTGGGCCTGCCTCCGGCCATCCGTCCGTCTCGGTGGAGATCAGCTCCGCCGCGCGCGGCCCGTCGGTCGCCGCAGCGGTGCGCGAGGCGCGCGAGACTGCGCGGATGGCCGGCGACCAGGTCGGACCCGCCGTCAGCCACGCGGCTCGCATCGCCAACGGGTCACTGACGGAACCAAAGCAGGTCGCCGCCCGACCATCGCTCGACCTGCTCGCCTGAGCTAGAGCGTCAGCGCGCAGCCTCTCTCCGGAGCCTCCGGGGAGGGGCAAAGAGGGGAGAGGCAAGACGCGAAAGACGATGCCTCTTCCCTTCTATCTTCTGGATCCAGCCGGAGGGCGGGCGCCGGCTGCACTAGACGATGGGCTCGAACGACCCGCGCATGCTCGCCGAGGCGCCATCGCCGACATGCGCGAGGGGGACGCGCGGACGCACCCGGTGCAGCATCGTGGAGCGGAGCGACATCGGCCCTTCCATCAGAAGGGGTAGGGCCTCGCCACCACGCACGGGGATCATCTGAGGGCGTGGCGCCCGCGAACCGGGTCTGCGCGAGCCGGACCAGCCGCCTGGGCCCGGCCGCCTCCCGCGACCACGGCGTGCTGCGGCGCACCCTCCCGCGCAGACGCTGAGCCGGTCAGTCGGCCTCAGCCTGGGAAGACCACGCCCACCTTCACGGCGTGATCGGGACTCGCCATCAGCCTCGCCATCTCCGCGGGCGCATCCTCGAACGCGATGTGCGGTTCGATGAGGTCGCGCGCGGTGACCAGGCCGCTGCGGAACAGCTCTATCGTTGCCTCGAAGGCGCGTTCGTGGGTCCAGAGCGGGTAGGAGCGATCCGGGTTGCCCCAGCCGGCCCACGCCTGGCTTGCGACGATGGTCGGCCGGTTCAGATGAAACTCCTCATCGAGATGCAGGTCGGCGCAGCTCCTGGGTCCCCACGGAACGTGGACGATGACGCCGCACTGACGGATGCAGCGGATCGAGTCGTGAAGCGCCGCGGCGCTGCCGGACGTTTCGATCGCCACGTCGACGCCGCAGTCGTCGGCCGCCCGCTTTATCTCCAGCGCTGCGTCGCAGGCGGCGGGATCGTAGGCCGCGTCGGCGCCGCCCCTGAGAGCGCTGGCGCGCCGCACCGCCGCCGGGTCCACGGCGAACACGCGGCGCGCGCCGGCCGCGCGGGCGATCCGCACGGTCATCAGGCCGATGGCGCCCAGACCGTAGACGGCCACGTCGTCCCCAATGCGGATGTTCCCGTCGCGCACGGCGACGAAGGCGACGTGCGCGGGGTCAACGCACACCGCGTCCTCCGGCGTGAGCGTGCCAAGTGGCCAGAGGTCGTCCTGGCTCGCCTGGTTCACCTCGCGGATCGGCCCGTAGCCGAAGACCATCTCCCCCAGGGCGAAGCGTTGCGCCTCGGGGCCCGCCTCGACGACCTCGCCGACGTACATGTTCCCCACCGAGCGCACGTCCGGCCTCGAGCGCGCCTCCTCGTCGGCAGGGCGCGGCAGGAACATGCGGAGGCGCGAGTCCCATCGCTTCCGGTCGAAGGAGCTTCCGCCGTAGAGGTGCATCTCGGTACCGTGCTTGGGCGCGGCGAAGCGTACGCGCACGCGGAGCTGCTGCGAACCCAAGGGCGGCAGCTCGACGTCGCGGAACGAGAAGCTCCGTCCGTCGGTCGTGACGATCTCGCGGGGCATGGTCTGAACTCCTCCGCCGGCCGCCCTCGGGGTGGCCGAGGGGAGGATAGCACCCCGCCCCGCGCTTGGCAAGCGGGGATTGGGGCTGGCATGGCGCCGGAGCGGCCGTGCCGCGCGGGGACCGGCGTGCGCGTCGCTCCGTACCGATGGCGGGCGGCGCCCGGCCTGGCTAGCTCTCTAGCTGCCGCGCAAGCTCGGCGGGCTCCGTCATCGGCAGACCGCACACCGAGTCGCGGCAGACGATGGCGTACGGTCTCGCCGGCGCCGCGCTGCCGGCCGCCTGGCTCCACGGCCCGCCCGAGCGAGCGCCATCATGGACCGGTGCTACCAGCGTGTTCGGGCGCCAGCCCGAGCGCGCCACACGGAGCAGCGCCTTTGTGCGCGCGTCGTCGGGCGCGCCCACAACCGTCACCGTGACCGCGGGTCCCACGAAGCGGTCCGCCGCGCAGAGCAGGCGGCCGAACGCGGTGGGGTGCCGGGCCATCGCCTCGGCCATCGCGCGGAGCGGGGGCGCCGCGGCCTCTGCATAGGCGGGCTCTCCCGTGAGCGCCGCGAGCTGCAGCAGCACGTCGAGCGCGACCGACTGACCGGATGGGACCGCGTTGTCGAAGGGGCTTCCGGGGCGCTCGATGAGCTCCTCCGCGTCGTGCGCAGTGATGTAGAAGCCGCCATCCGGGGCGCGGAAGCGGTTCAGCATCTCGTCAGCGAGCCAGCGAGCGGCCCCGAGCCAGCGGCTCTCACCGGTCGCCTCATGGAGGCGGAGCAGGCCGTCCGCCAGGCAGGCATGGTCATCGAGGAACGCGCGTATGGGGCTTGCCTGCCAGCGGCGCCCCACGCCGCCGGGCGCCCGCTCGTCCTCCACGGCAACCTCCGTGGCGCAGTGCGTCAGCCGGCGGCCCGACAGATCGGCGCCATCACCGATGGCGGGTGGCAATAGCAGCTCGGACAGCGCGAAGCCAGCGGCGTTCACGGCTGCCTGCAGGTAGTCGGGCCGGTCGAAGGCGACCGCCGCCTCGGCGAACGCGGCAATGGCGAGGCCATTCCACGCGACCAGCACCTTCGCGTCGCGCGGCGGCGCGACGCGCTCCTCGCGCGCCGCGAGCAGAGTCGCGCGCATCGCCGCCAGGCGCTCTGCGAGTTCATCCGGTGCGAGGCCTTCCGAGCGCGCCACCGCGTCCAAGGGCGCGGGCAGGTTGAGGACGCTGCTGCCCTCCCAGTTCCCCTCAGGCCGCACGTCGTAGCAGCGGGAGAACAGCCGGCCATCCTCGGGGCCCAGTAGCGACTCGACCTCCGCTGCCGTCCAGACGAAGTAGCGGCCCTCCTCGCCCTCGCTGTCGGCGTCCTGCGTTGCGTAGAAGGCGCCGGCGTCCGCGAGCATCTCGCGGCGCAGGTAGTCCAGGGTGCGTTCGGCGGCCTCGCGGTGGCAACCGTCGCCCGTCGCGCGCCAAGCATGGACGAGCGACACAGCAATCTGGGCGTTGTCGTAGAGCATCTTCTCGAAGTGCGGCACCAGCCATCGGGCGTCCGTGCTGTACCGGTGGAACCCCCCTCCCAGGTGGTCGAAGATGCCGCCCATCGCCATGCGCTCCAGCGTGTGCGCTGCCATCTCCAGCGGCTCCACGCGCCCCGTGCGGCGGGCATACCGGAGCAGGAAGTCGAGGAGCATCGGCTGGGGAAACTTAGGCGCGCTGCCGAACCCACCGTACTGCGCGTCATAGTTCGGCCGCAGCGCGTCGAAGGCGCGGTCCAGCACGTCGGTTGTCACCGGCGCGGCAGGCAGATTGATCCGCGCGGCCGCGGCAATCTGGGCGGCGATCGTTTCGCCCTGCGCTAGGACCTCGGCCCGCTGGTCGCGCCACGCAGCGGCCACCGCCTCCAGCACGCGGGGGAACCCCGGGCGCCCCCACCGGTCGTCCGGCGGATAGTAGGAGCCTCCGTAGAAAGGCTTGCCCTTGGGCGTCAGGAACACGGTCATCGGCCAGCCGCCCTGGCCGGCCAAAATCTGCACCGCGCTCATGTAGATGGCGTCGATATCCGGCCGCTCCTCGCGATCGACCTTCACGCACACGAAGTGGCGGTTCATGGCCTCGGCGATGGCTTCGTTCTCGAAGCTCTCGCGCTCCATCACGTGGCACCAGTGACAGGCGGAGTACCCGACGGAGAGCAGGATGGGCTTCTCCTCGGAGCGGGCGCGCTCGAACGCGTCCGGGCCCCACGGGCGCCAGTCGACGGGGTTGCGCGCATGCTGGAGCAGGTAGGGGCTGGTCTCGTCTATGAGGCGGTTCGCCGGTCGCCTGTTCCCCATGTTGGGCGGGTCCTCTCCGGCGCCAGGAGGCCATACGCGCCCGGGGCGCCTCAGCGCGCCTGGGCCCGGCCGCTCGGCGTGGCGGTGGGCCCGGGCAAGCCGGCCAGCGGCCCGATCAGTAGACGGCCGCCTCGCTCTGTTTGTCGAAGAGGTGGCTCTTGTCCATGTCCAGGATCACCTGGATCGTGTCGCCGGACCGCGCCTGCGTCTTGCTGTCGATCATGGCGATCATCTGGTGGCCGCCGGCGGTGAGGTGCATCTCGACGTCGTTCCCCAGCGGTTCGACGACATCCACGCCCACGGAGATGGTGTTTCCGGGGGCCGGCTTGACCATGCCCTCAAGACTGCGGTCGTAGATGTCCTCGGGCCGGATGCCGAACACGAGTGGCTTGCCCTCGACTGCCGTTGCCTTCTCTGCGCGATGCGCAGGAAGCTCGACGCGGAAGGCGCCGGTGTCGACGAGCAGCTTGCCGTCGTGGCGCACGAGGCTCGCGTCCAGGAAGTTCATGGCGGGCGATCCGATGAAGCCCGCGACGAACAGGTTGGCAGGGTGGTTGTAGAGGTTGAGCGGTGTGTCGCACTGCTTCATGATGCCGGCATTCATCACGGCGATCCGGTCGCCCATGGTCATCGCCTCGACCTGGTCGTGCGTGACGTAGATCGTTGTGATGCCCAGACGCCGGTGCAGCTTGATGAGCTCCGCCCGGGTCTGGACGCGGAGCTTGGCGTCGAGGTTGGAGAGCGGCTCATCCATCAGGAACACCTTCGGCTCGCGCACGATGGCGCGGCCGAGGGCGACGCGCTGCCGCTGCCCTCCGGAGAGCTGCTTGGGCTTGCGCTGAAGCAGGTTCTCGAGGCCCAGCAGGCGCGCCGCCTCGTTCACTCGCCTGTCTATCTCGGTCTTGGAGAAAGTTCGCTTCGAGTTGAATGGCCAAGGGCCGCCGGTGGGCGTGCGCTTGAGCCGGAGCCCGAAGCTCATGTTATCGTACACGCTCATGTGCGGGTAGAGCGCATAGTTTTGGAACACCATGGCGATGTCTCGATCCTTCGGCGACACGTCGTTCACTAGGCGGTCGCCGATCAGGATCTCGCCGCTGGTGGCCTCCTCCAGGCCCGCCACCATCCGCAGCGCCGTCGTCTTGCCACAACCCGACGGCCCCACCAGAACGAGGAACTCCTTGTCGCGTATCTCGAGGTCGAGCCTGTCGACGGCCACGACCTCCTTGAACTCCTTGGTGAGCTCCTTGAGTGTAACGCTCGCCATGTCCCCGAGGACCCTCCTCCTGCCAGCGTGGCGCGCTCCCTGCCCCGGACGCCCGCCATCGCCCCGCTCGCTGGGGCTCTGCGCAAGGCCGGACTTACGCGCTCCAAACCCCTTACACGCGACCTGCGTCCAATCCTCCTCCGTGGCTCCTGAGCCAGGACCCGCATGGTGCCGATGATTCCGGCAGCGCCGCGCTCGATCGCGGCGCCAGGGGGAGGACCCTTTGGCCTTTGTAAACTGGACGCCCGAGCTGAGCGTCGGCATCGTGACGATTGATCGGCAGCACCAGCGGTTCATCGACCTTCTGAACGCGTTTGCGGGCGCGGTCACCGCCGGTCACGCGCGGGCGCTGATGCTCGAGACGCTGACGGAGGTGACGGAGTACGCGCGCACGCATTTCGCCTATGAGGAGGACCTTCTGGAGACGACGGGCCACCCTGGCTACGCGGCGCACCGGGCAGTCCACGCGCGCTTTGCGGCCGAGGCCGACGCGATGCTCGCCGACCTCAAGGCGGGCAACTGGGTCTCCACGACGCAGGTGCTGACGCGCCTTCGTGACTGGCTTGTCGACCACATCCGCGAAACGGACCAGCAGTACGCGGAGCACCTCCTGAGACGCCGGGCAGCCTGACCGCGCGCGGTTGACTAGGGGGCGCTCGGGCACCTATAATGGCGGGCGTCCGGCCGGAGTGGTGGAACGGTATACACGGGTGACTCAAAATCACTTGCGGGCGACCGCATGGGGGTTCGAATCCCTTCTCCGGCACGAGGAGCGCCGGCGGGCCGTGGCCCGCCGGCGCTCAGCGCTTCAGGGAACGCCCCAGCGGCGCCGTGTGGCTAGCACAACCATGATGCATGGTCCCCCCTGCACGACCTCGATACCCCATGACCGGGCGGTGTTCAGGGCAGCCGTCGACCCCGACCCGGGCTGCATCCACATGATTCCCATGCCGCCGCGGGCGGCGTCCCTCGCGAGCCGCTCGGTCACCAGCGGCGGCGTGCAGGACACCACGCAGTCCGGCGTCACTGGCAGACAGTCCAGGCTCGGGTACACCGCTAGCCCCGCAATCTCATCGGCGTTGGGGTTCACGGGGTAGACCTCGTAGCCCGCGTCCCGCAGAGCGACGACCACCCGGTGGCTGCATTCGTCGGGTGAGCGCGAGGCGCCAGCGACCGCGAAACGCCGCTTGCGCAGCACCTTCGCGATGAGGTCGCAGTGGGAGTGCCGCAGCATCGCCGTCCCTTCCCCGCTCAACGATCCGCCGGCCTGCGGTAGGTGCCGCGTTGCAGGTCGCGGAGCGGCCGGTAGCTGATCGTGATGATGCCCATCTCCCGGATCAGCGCACGAACGTCGGGGTCGCTGGTGAAGAGGCGGTGCTCCTCGA
>DATIKM010000016.1:0-5295 GCA_035477595.1 Chthonomonadales bacterium | reverse complement strand
GACCCCGCTGTTGTGTTCGTGCCCGAGGACGGCGCGACCCGAGCCGAGCTGCATGTCGAGGGGCGGTGCGCCAGCAAGCTCTGGATCGTCCCGCGAACTCTCCGCATAGGGGAGGCGTTGGTGCGCATGGACGGCATCGGCGGGGGGGAGACCGAAGAGGAGTGCCGGCAACGCGGGTACTCGCGGCGCGTGATCGAGGCGTCCATCCGCCGCATGATGCAGGGCGACGCCGCGTTCTCGATGCTCTACGGGATCCGGGATTTCTACACCCGCTTCGGCTACGTCACGGCCGGGCCCGAGCATCGCCTTCGCTTGGCGGCGGCCCTCGAGCCGCGCACGCTCCCGGAAGGATGGACCGCACGGACCTGCTCCCCGGCGGACCTGCCTGCCCTCGCGGCGCTCTACGATGCCAACACGGCCGATGCCGTTGGCGCCGCGACCCGCCGCGCCGGCGAGGGCGTCTGGGAGACGCTGAGCGAAACTGAGGAGGACGAACGGGCGGATGAGTGCCGGGTGGTATGCGACCCGTCCGGCGCCGTGCGCGGCTACGCATGGCGCGGAGCGGGCTTCTGGCCCATCGCCGAGGAGCAGCCCGGGTGGCCCGACGTGCTGCTCCTGGGCGAAGTGGTCGCGGACTCGGTGGAGAGCGGCCGGGCGCTGATCGCGGTGTGTCACGCGTGGGCGGCCGAAGAGGCGACAAAGCGCGGGCGATCGGTGGGGCTCGTGGAGACCGCCACGCCCCCGAGCGCCCCGCTATGCGCGGCGGCCTCGCTCGATGACTCCGAGATGGCGATCAGCTACGCGCGGTGTGGCGGCGCCATGGCACGCGTGCTGAACGTCGAGCGGCTCCTCCGCGCCCTCCTCCCTGAGCTGGAGCGGCGCGGGCGTGAGGCGCGCGTCCGCTGGGCGGGGACCCTCCGCATCGAGACGGAGATCGGCGGCGCCGGCCTCGCCTGGAGCGTGGATCGGCTGCGGGTCGACCCGGAAGGCGCGACACTGCGCATCGAGCTTCCTCAGGCGATGCTCGCGCGACTGGCGCTGGGAGCATTCGCCCCGGCGTACCTGCTGGCCGATGCGCGCGGACCTGAGCCCGTACGCGAGGCGCTCGCAGCGCTCTTCCCCGAGCGCCACCCCCACATGAGCATGCCGGACCGCTTCTGAGCGTCGCTCAGGCGAGGGTCTCGCGTCGCATCCGCTCCTCGAAGGCCGGGTCATCGAGCGCTCCCAGGTCGGCGCGCTCAATCTGTTCGCGCAGCACGCGCGCGGCCGGCGTCGCGGGGTGCGCCTCGATCAGCTCGCGCGCCGACGCGCAGGCCGCCCGAAGGCGCGGCGCCTCGCGCAGCATGCCCTCGGCGACCCCTCGCAGCGCGGCCGGGTCTGACAGGTCCGCCGCTACAGCGGACCAGTCGCGCCACGCGCACCACGCATTCATGCCCGCGATGAGGTCGCGCATGGTGGATGCGAAGCGCAGCGTGCGCGGGTCCGAGGCGCCCTCGCCGAAGAGCCCGTTCTCCACGTCGAAGCGCGGGGAGTGGAACTCATCGTCGCGCCACCGGTGCCGTTCTGCCGGCCGGCGGAAGTCCGGCACGTCGTAGGCGACGCCCCCCTCGGCCTGCGAGCGGTACGCCAGAATGCCGGGAATCGTGCAGTCGGCGGCGGCGTAGACGTTCCAAGGGCCCGGCTCGCCGGTGAGGAGCTCGCGGGCGAAGTAGTAGAGCACCCAGAAGTCGCCCCCGCCGTGACCCGTCGACTCGGCCATCTCGCCCAGGGAGTCCCACTTCGGCTCGACTTCGAGCTTGGGAGACCCGCCATGGCCGCCGAGCCGGAGCCGGAGCCGGCCGTCCACCTGCTCCGCCGAGCCGCGCGTGCCCCAGAGCCGCTGGATGTGGGAGTCGTTCGTGGAGGCCGCCATCAGGTTGCGCACCAGGCCGCCGCCGCTCATGCGGATGAGCGAGGGCGCCGCGCCCCCCAGCCCCCAGCGCCCGCGCATCAGGTAGCCCGGCAGGGCGTGGTCGCCGGGCAGCGACACCACCCGCACCGGCCGCTCGCCGGTGATGAGCATGATGGGACCCAGCGAGTGCGTGTCGTAGTAGTGGTAGCTGAACCAGCTCCGCCAGGCGTGGGGCCGATTCCCAGGCTCGATGGGCACGCCGTTGATGTCTACATACGAAAGCGCCAGCACCTCGTGGACGTACTCGTACTCCCCGTACATGAGATCGCCAAAGAGCCCCTCGCCCCACCTGCGTGCGAGCCACTGGTTCGGGCGCGTGAACGGGTAGTTCTCGGCGAGCTGGTAGACGAGGCCCGTCTCCTCCACCGCCTCCACCAGGCGTGCCCCCTCGGCCATCGTGGCGAAGGAGGTGACCTCGGACAGCACGTGCTTGCCCGCGCGCAGGCAGCGCACGGCATCGGGCCCGTGTTCCGTGCAGTACGACGCCAGGAGCACCGCGTCGAAGTCCTGCTCGAGGAACGCTCCGGCGTCGTCCGTCACGAACACGCCGGGGTACCTGGCCTCGAAGTTGCGGCGCATCGAGGCGCTCGTGTCGCATCCGGCCACGACGTCGATGTTGAGGAGCGAGCACGGCCCGGTGAGGTGCAGCCCCCGGCCCAGCCCCCAGATGCCAAGCCGTATGCGACGATCCGTGCAGAAGATCGGCTCCGCCATCGCGCGCTCCTTGGTGGGTTCGGTGGGCGACGCGCAGCGGCCGGCGGAGCAACGGATGCCATCGAGCATGGCCTCCGCCGGCCGAGGGCGCTAACTGAAGAACGGGATGGTCAGGGGGTACTTCCAGGTCTCGCCGGAGTTCGCCTTTATGGCGCCGATGATCGGGAACGCGATGGCACAGGCCGCCAGGGCGAACAGGAGCGGGATGCCGATCAGAACGAGCGTCAGGATCGCGCACCCGATCGTGTAGATCATCGCCGAGATCAGCCAGTTCGCCACGTTCTTGCCGTGAGCGTCCAGCTCAGGCATCTCATTCTTCTTCACCTGCCAGATGACGATGGGGGCGATGAACCCCGCCAGCGGGACCACGTAGCCGGCGAACTGCGACAGATGCAGCAACATCGCCCATGTGCGTGTGGCCTGCGCTAACATGCATGTCCTCCCGGTGTGCCTGCGGCTCTCGCCGCTCTCGCACGTAGCGTAGCGCCTGACGGAGTGCCCCGTCAAGGGGAGCGCAACGTGGTGTACCATGGTGGCGGTTCGCCCCCGCCCGCACGTCCATGCAAGGAGACCCCGCCCATGGCTGGTCGCGCCGCGCTCCTGCTCGCCCTTCTGGCCGTCGCCGTGCCCGCCCGCGCCGCCCTCGAGGCGCAAGCCTTGCTGGAGGGCGTGGGCCGGATCGCGGCGCCCGGCATCCCCGGCCCGCTCGTCGTGGCCGCGCCCGGCGCGGTCGTGGTGGTCACCGGCGGATCGGGACGCCACCGCGAACCGGTGGTGGCCGCGGGCACGCTGGGCCGCGGGCGCGTCGTTGCGTTCGGGCACCCGGGCTACTTCGGAGCGGAAGCCGTGGCCGACGCCGGCACAGCGCGACTGCTCGCGAACGCGGCGCGGTGGGCGGCTGGAGGCAGACCGGGCGCGCCTCGCGTTGGCGTGCGTGGGGCGCCCGCGCTCCTGGCGGCGCTGCGCGAGGCGGGGCTGGACGCGCAGGCGCTGGACGGAAGCGACTGGCTCGACCGGCTGGCCGGTGTGAGCGTGCTCTGCTGGCGGCCAGACACGACCGACGAGCGCGTGCTCGGGCCCGCGCGCCGTTGGATGCGCGCGGGTGGCGGGCTGGTGGCCGCCGAGCTCGGCTGGGGATGGCTGCAGCTTAACCCTGGCCGCACGCTGCGGGACATACCGGGCAACCGCCTGCTCGAGGGCGCGGGCATCCAGTGGGCAGATGGTTACCTGGAGCGCACCGCGCCGGGAGGGTACGACGCCTCGTCCGCGCCGTCGCCGGCGTGCCACGCTGGTCGTGCGCTCGCCATCCTGCAGGCCGGGCATGCGTCGGGTGCGGACGCGGATCTGCAGCAGGCCTCCGTGACACTCACGCGCGCGGTCGTCACGCTCCCCCCCCGCGACCGCTTCGTGCGCCCGGGCCTCGCCGCGCTACGCCGCCGGTTCCCCGGCGCGATCGCGCCCACCGAGCGCTCGCCTCTCACCACCAGGCAGCCCGTCGAGCGGCTCCTGCTGGCGACGGAGTTGCACGACCTGCGCGACGCGCCGCCCGAGCGCGTGCGGGCGCACCCGGCCGCCGCCGCGTTCCCCGGCGCTGTGCCCGCGGACGCGCCGCGCGTGAGGCGCGAGGTGACGGTGGAGATGGCTCGTCGCGGCTGGCAGAGCACGGGCCTCTACGCCGCGCCCGGTGAGCGCATCGCGGTAGTTGCGCCCGCGGGCTCGCGCGGGCTCTCGTTGCGCATCGGCGCTCACACGGACACGCTCTGGCACGCCGAGTCCTGGCGTCGCGCCCCGGAGATCAGTCGCGCGTGGCCGCTCCGTCCCGGCGAGCAGGCGGTCGCGTCACCCTTCGGCGGCGCGATCTTCCTGGAGGCCGCGGGCGATGGGGCGCCTGAGGGGCAGGTGGTGGTCACGTTGGCCAACGCCGTGGAAGCGCCGCTCTTCGTGCTCGGGCGCACATCGCTCGCCGAGTGGAGGTCCCGACAACGCGGCCTGCCGGCGCCGTGGGCGGAGCTGGTGTCGAGCAAGGTCGGCATCTCGGTCCCTTCTAGCGTGGTACGATCGCTGGAGGACCCGGAGGCCCTCATGCGCTTCTGGGACCAGGTGGCGGACGCCTGCGCCACGCTCGCGGCGTGGCCTCTGGAGCGGCAAAGGCTGGAGCGGTACGTTGCCGGTGTGCAGATCTCAGCCGGCTACATGCATGCCGGCTACCCGATCATGACCCACCTCGACGCCGCGCCCCTTATGGTGGACCGCGAGGCGATGCTGGCCAACCGAGAGCCCACCTGGGGCCTGTTCCACGAGATGGGCCACAACCACCAGTCGAGCGACTGGACGTTCGAGGGCATGACTGAGGTGACCGTGAACCTCTTCACGCTCTATGTGCTGGACAAGGTGTGTGGCATCGGGTCCGATGAGCGGCGCGAGACGACGCGCGCGGAGCGCGACCGCAAGACGCGCGCCTACCTTGCTCAGGGCGCCGACTATCAGCGGCTGGTGGCGGACCCGTTCCTCGCGCTGATCCACTACCAGCAGATCCAGGAGGCGTTCGGGTGGTCTGCCTTCATCGACGTGTTCGCGGAGTACCGCAGGCTGTCGCCAGCCGAGCGCCCGCGCACGGAGCAGGAGAAGCG
>DATIKM010000015.1:0-23943 GCA_035477595.1 Chthonomonadales bacterium | reverse complement strand
ACCGCTACCGCGCTCGCATCAGAGCCTCGATGGCGGCGGGTTCTGAGGGCAACGCGCGAGAGAGCTTCTCCAGGCCGGTGGCGGTGACCAGGTAGTTGTCCTCGATGCGCACTCCCAGGTTCTCGGACGGGATGTAGAGGCCAGGCTCGATCGAGAACACCGTGCCGGGATGGAGGACGCCCAGGTCTCCGACATCGTGCACGTCGAGGCCGATCGGGTGACCGATGGTGTGCGGGAAGAAGCGCTCGAGCGTCACCTCCGCGCCGTCCTCGTCCCGCGCCCGCAGCGGGCTCCGCTGGAACACCTCGCGGGCGCGTCGCGTGAGGTCGTCGTACGTAGTCCTGCCGGGCTCCACCATCTGCTCACAGGCCCGCTGCGCCTCCAGGACAAGCTCATAGATGGCGCGCTGCCGCGGCGTGAAGCGCCCTCCCGTCGGATACGTCCGGGTGAGGTCGGCGGTGTAATAGTTGCGCTCGGCGCCGATGTCCACCACGACGAGATCGCCGCGCTTCAGGACCCGCTCCGTGGGCCGATGGTGCAGGACGGTTGAGAATGGCCCACTGCCGACGACGCCGGCGAACCCCTCGCGCACCGCACCCGCCGTGCGGAACGCCGCGATGGTCGCGCCCTCAACGGCCAGCTCCGTCACGCCGGGACGGACCGCGCGGGCGGCCGCGCGATGGCCTGCGATCGTTGCCTCGATGGCGAGCCGGATGTTGGCCACCTCCGCATCCGACTTGCGCGCTCGCAGAGCATGGATCCAGCGCTCCGCGCCGCCCAGCACGCGCGCCTCCGGGTTCAGGGCGCGGACCCTGCCGACGATCAAGGCGTTGCGCGCGGCATCGACTGGACCCACAACGCGCACATCCGTTGCGCGCCGAACGGCGGGCGCCAGCTCGCTCCACAGCGTCTGCACGTCGGCGACCGCGTCCACACCGGCCCTCGCGCGCGTGCCGTCATCGGGGCCGGGCCACGGCGTCACCCACCGCTCCATGCCCTCCGCCGGATGCGGCAGGAACAGGACGGACCGCCGGCCCGCGGGATCGCCCGGCGGAAGCAGGGCGAGCACAGCGCCTGGCGTCTCCACTCCCGAGAGGTAGAAGAGATCGGAATCGGCGCGCGGGCGCCCGATCCGGTAGTGCTCGGATGCCGCGCTGGCGTGGACGAGGACCAGGGCGCCTCCGGCCGCGCGCGCGACCGACTCCCGCCGCGTGGCGTACTCCGTCGCCGCGATCCCGAAGGAGCCTGCCGGCGCAGCGGCCTGCCCCAGGCGCAACGCGCCCACACCCGCCAGGAACAACCCCGCGAGTGCGGCCAGCGGTGCGCCGCGTCCTGCTAGCCCTGAACCCACTGCAGCACACTGCCGCCGAAGGAGCCGGGGAGCCCCCCCGATCCGTCGAGCGACGCGCGGGGACGGACGCGCGGGGCACGCGATCGCCGGGCGCTGCTGCGCGAGCTCGAGGCGCCTGCCGACCCCTGACCGCGCGTGGACGCCGCGCGTGACGCCTCCGCCTGCCCGCTGGCGCGCCTCAGGGCATCGCGCAGCAGCGCTGGCGGCGGCGCGGGGTCGCTCATCCCCAGCCGGCGCGCGTCGGCCGCGGTGAAGCTCGGGCAGATGGCCACCACGCGAACGCGGCTCTCGACGAGTGCGCCTGCACCCAGCACCGCGCCGCTGGCGACAGGCAGTGCCTCCCATCCCAGGACCCGGTAGCCTGCCCCCGTGAGCTCGGGCATGCGCGCCATGCGCCAGCCCGCGAACGGGGGCGCCGACGGACGGACCGTTGCCAGGGTCAGATTGCCCCAGCGCAGCGCGGCCACCGTACGCCCCTGGCTCTCGTCGTCGGTCAGCTCATCGCAGGTCTGTGGGCCCAGGCCGCCGTCACCCGCCGCGAGAGCTGCCACACGGAGGCCGTGGAGCTGTAGCTGCCGAAGCGGCGCCCCGCCGAACTGCACCTCGAGAGCGTTGCTCCCGAGCCGCGCCACGACGGTCACGGTGGCCCTCCAGCGAAGGCCCACGTGGCCGCTCAAGATGAGAGAAGACTCGCGCGGACCGTTCACGGCCCGGATGCGCTCCGCTCGGAAGGTCTCCCACCAGGGCGCCTGCCCGCCCTCGGCGCTCATCACCTCCGCCAGTTTCACCACGGTCGCCGCGCGACGCCAGCCCGACCCGTCTCGCGCGGCAATGATCGCCACCGGCAGCGTGCCATGGGTGAGGAAGATGCGCGCGCGCATCCGCCCGTTCTCCACGGAGCCGCCGCCCGTCCACGTGCGAGCGACCGGGAAGAGCGAGGTGGTGGCCGGCTCGCCCGGCGGTCGCTCCGCGAAGCGCGGTATCCCAACCACCCGCACGACCGGCCGCGCGCCCGGGACGGTCACGGCCACCGAGGCCACCATCGGGCCGGACGCCTCCGTCGGACGAAGCCGCCAACGGTAGGTAACCGTGCCCGCCGGATCGAGAGCCGGGAGCGACGAGACCGTGCCGCCCTCGACGTACTCCAGGCCGGCCAGCGGCATGAGCCGCGCCGTGGCGCCTCCCTGCGCGAGCGGGGTTGCGCCGGCGTTGCGGATGGTTGCCACCAGGGTCACGGTATCGAGGCCGACGCTCACAGACTGCGCCGGGCCGAAGCTCTCGATGCGCAGGTCAGGTGCGGCCTGTGCCTGCCCGGCGCGGTGCGCGCACAGAAGGCATACCAGCGCCAATGGAGCGCCGGCGCGCCGGCGATTCACACGAACACCCCGTTGATGCAGAGTCGGAACGTGCAGCCCAGCACGCGGGCCGCCTTGCGGCACATCACCATGCGGTCCACGAAAATCTCGAAGTACTCCATGATGGACGCACTCGTCGTGTCGACTTCCAGCTCCAGGGTGATCGTGCGCTCCTCGGCGGACGCCGCCAGGCGCGACTTCTGAACTGCATGGTTCACCCGGTCGTGGATGTCGAAGTCCTCCGGCGCCGGGTTCTGGACCCGCGTGAGGTGCACGTCGGATTTGTCGGCGATGATGACGCTCGCGGCCACGGGATGGATGGGCACGCCTTCGGGCTCCTCGTGGTTCCCGATCGCGCCGATCACCACGCCGATCTCATCCGGGTCCATGCCCATCTCGTTCAGCAGGATGAAGGCCAGAGTGCCCCCGATCTGCGGGTGCGTGTGCCGGCTGACGACGTTGCCGATGTCGTGAAGATACCCCGCGATGGCGGCCAGCTCGGCCGTCCGCGGATCGGTGGCGAGCGACAGGCACACGCTGCGGGCCATGGCCGCCACGAGCGCCGCGTGGCGCGCGCCGTGCTCGGTGTACCCGAGCGCCATCATCTGCTCGTTCGCCTTCTCGATGGTGGCTCGGACCTTGGGGTTGGACCGCAGATCGCGGAGCGCTACCGGGCGCGTACGCCTGGGCATCTCTGCGTCGACTACCGCCATGCGCTCACTCCTCGTCTGCTGGCGCAGCGTCCGCGTGGGCCGCGCCGGCCGACAGACAGCGGCGCCAGCGGGCCGCCTCTTCCGGGAACCGACCGTCGTCGATGGCGGACCTCAGCGACTGCATCAGGCCCGCGTAGAAGCTCAAGTTATGATACGTCGTGAGGCGGGGTCCGAGCATCTCGCCTGCCATGAACAGGTGACGGAGGTAGGCCCGCGTGTGCTGCCGGCAGACCGCGCAGGCGCACTCCGGGTCGAGCGGACCGAAGTCCTCGGCGTGCCGCGCGTTCCGCAGGTTCACGGTACCGCGCGAGGTGAAGGCCTGCGCCGTGCGCCCACCGCGCGTCGGCAGCACGCAGTCGAACATGTCGACCCCTCGCTCCACCGAGTCCACGATGTCGAGCGGGTAACCAACGCCCATCAGGTACCGCGGCCGCTCCGGCGGGAGCAGCGCAGCGCTCCATTCGACGCAGTCGTTCCGCGTGGCAGCATCTTCGCCAACCGCCAGGCCCCCGATCGCGTAGCCGTCAAAGGGCATTGACGCCAGTTCGCGTGCCGCTCGCTCGCGCAGCGATCGATAGGTAGAGCCCTGCACGATGGCGAAGAGCGCCTGTGGCCAGCCGCCCGCCGCCGCGGAGCCTGCGCCCGTGTGCGCCTCGAGGCACCGCGCCGCCCAGGCCTGCGTTCGGGATAGGGCGCCCTCGGCGGTCCCCTCGTCGCACGGGTTCGCCACGCACTCGTCGAGCGCCATTGCGATGTCGGCGCCCAGCTTGCGCTGGATCTCGATCGCCGCCTCCGGCGTGAAGAGGTGCGAGGACCCGTCGACGTGCGACTGGAACCGCACTCCGTCGTCCGTGACCCGGCGCAGCTTCGCGAGCGAGAAGACCTGGAAGCCGCCGCTGTCCGTGAGCAGCGCGCCGCTCCAGCCAGAGAACCGGTGAAGGCCGCCGGCGCGCGCCACGACGCCCTCGCCGGGACGAAGGTGGAGATGGTAGGTGTTCGCGAGGACCAGCCGGTACCCGATCTCCTCGAGCTCGCCCGGCGCCATGGCCTTCACGGTCGCCTGCGTTCCGACGGGCATGAAGACTGGCGTCTCCAGGCAAGCGTGCGGAAGCTCCAGCCGACCGAGGCGCGCGGCTGTGCGGTCGCACCGGGCGACAACCGAGAAGAGGATGGCTGGCCTCCGGCGCCGGCGCTCCGCGTGACGTCCGCGCGGCGCCGGGAGCTGGCATGGTCACCCGGCGCCGCTCACATGCCCTCGGGGCTACGCCGCCTGTGAGTGCTCCAGCTCGTCGAGGTTCTCACGAGCCAGCACATTCCGCGGGTCGATGGCGAGTACCTTCCCCAGGGCCTCGGCGGCGTCCTGGGGCCTGCCCAGTTCGCGCAGCGTGATCCCCAGGTGCAGCAGCGCCTCGACGAAGCGCGGGTTGATGGCGACAGCGCGCTCGAACTCCTCGGCGGCCCCCTGCGCATCGCCCACCGCGCTCAGCGCCATCCCCAGATGGTTGTGGATGTCCGCGTAACTCGGGTTCAGGTCCAGCGCCTTGTGGTACTCGTCAATCGCCTCGCGGAGCATGCCGCGCCGGTAGAGATCGTCGCCCAGACGGAAGTGGAACAGGATGTCGTCCACATCGGTGGCGCTCACCATCTCGAACGCATTCAGCGCTCCAGCGTAGTCCCCACTCGCATGCGCTTCCATGCCGCGCCGCAGGGCCTCGGTCTGGAAGCCGGCCTCCAGCTCCACGGCTCGCTGGACCGACTTGATGCCGCCGTCGCGGTCGCCGGACGCATACAGCGCGAGCCCCTTGTGGAAGTGCGCCTTGGCGAATCGCGGGTTGATGGTGAGCGCTTCGTCCAGCGCCAGCAGGGCGGGGCCGTACTCAAGGCGTCGTCGCAGCGCCAGCGCCAGGTTGAAGTGGAGGTCCGCGTAGTGCGGATGGATGTCGATGGCCGCACGATAGTGCTGCTCGGCGCGCTCCCAGGCCCCGCGCTTGATCGCGGTGAGCCCGAGGTTCGAGTACGCCTCGGCGGTGTAGAAGAGCGCCAGACGGTCGGTGAGGGGATCTTGTTGGGGCTGCTGACGGGCCGCTGCAAACGCCTCGATGGCGTCCTCGTAGAGGCCCTGATCGAACAGGCGGATCGCCCGGTCGTAGTGCTCGCTGCGACCGAAGCCCAGCATCCTGCCAAGCACGGACATAGAGGCACCTCTCTCGCGCGCGGCGCCGACACCGGCGCGCCCGCACGGTGCACGGGCGCGCCGGGGGACTCCCGGATCAACGCCGGGCCGCGCTCATTTGCCGTTCAGCGCCGCCCAGGAGCGGCCGATACCGTGGTAATCGAAGCCGAGCCGTTGCATGCGGACGGGGTCGTACAGATTGCGGCCATCGAACAGCAGCTTGCCGCGCATGGCGGACAGAACGCGCGCGAGGTTCAGGAACTTGAACTCGTTCCACTCGGTTACGAGCACCATCGCGTCGGCCCCGCTGGCCGCCTCGTAAGCGCTCTCGCAGTAGCGGACCGACGGCGCCACGGCCCGCGCCTTGTCCATCGCGATGGGATCGTACGCGCACACCTCCGCCTTCCCTGCGAGGAGCCGTTCGATGATCTCCAGCGACTTGGCGTCGCGCAGATCGTCCGTGTTCGGCTTGAACGTCAGTCCGAGGAGGGCGACCGTCCTCCCCTCGAACCCACCGAGTGCGCGCTCCAGTCGGTCCATGAAACGCTGCGTCTGCGACCTGTTGATCTCGGTGACCGCCTTGAGCAGGTCGAAGCTGTAGCCCAGGCGGTCCGACGTGTGGATGAGTGCGTTCGTGTCCTTGGGGAAGCACGATCCCCCGTACCCGAGGCCCGCCTGCAGGAACGCCGAGCCGATGCGCTGGTCGTAGCCCATGCCCTTAACCACCTGGACCACGTCTGCGCCGGCTTCCTCGCAGATGTTGGCGATGGCGTTGATGAAGGAGATCTTGGTGGCCAGGAATGCGTTTGACGCGTACTTGATGATCTCGGCGCTCGCCACGTCCGTGATGAGCATGGGCCGCTCGAGCGGCGCGTAGAGCTCCAGGATCACCATGGCCACCGGCTTGCTCGGCGCGCCGATCACGATGCGGTCGGGGTGCAGCGTATCGTGGATTGCGGAGCCCTCGCGCAGAAACTCCGGGTTCGACACCACGTCGAAGTCCACGTTGCGACGTCGGTTGGTCTCAATGATCTCGCGGACGCGGTCGCCGGTGCCAACGGGCACCGTGCTCTTGTTAACCACGACCTTGTAGCGGTTGAGCGCCCGCGCGATGGTCTGCGCCGCCTGCTCCACCTGCGTGGTATCCGGCTGACCGTCCGCGCCCGTTGGCGTGCCGACGCAGATGAACACCACTTCCGACCGGCTCACCGCCTCGACCACATCCGTGGTGAAGGAGAGACGCCGGTCCTCCACGTTGCGAGCCACCACCTCTTCGAGGCCTGGCTCGTAGATCGGCATGACGCCGCGGCCGAGCATCTCGATCTTGGCCGCGTCTTTGTCCGCGCAGATGACCTCGTTACCGAGGTCGGCGAAGACCGACCCCGTCACGAGGCCCACGTAGCCCGTGCCGATGACGCAGATGTCCACGGTGCGTTCCCCCGATGCGGGCAGCACGGCCCGCCAGAACAATTGTCGGCGCATCGGGCCGTCCCGTGCAGGTGCCGGGCGGCGCTCTTCGATGATGCGCGCCGGTCAGCCCATACCCCCTTCGGCCCGCCGCGGTCTCCCGCAAAGCGCGAATGGCCGGCGGGCCTCACACAAGGCCACGCCAGCCATTCGCGCGATAAGCGCCCTCGACAGGAATTGAACCTGTGCACCCGGCTCCGGAGGCCGGCGCTCTATCCTCTGAGCTACGAGGGCCCGCCGCAAACGACATTATAGCCCCGGCCCGTCCCCGCGGTCAACGAACGGGCGGCTCATGCCGCCAGCGGTCTGGGTCGCCTGGAACGCAATTCGGTCTCCTCGGGCCACCACTGCAGGCAGGGGATGCGCCTCCCGGCCGCGAAACGCCCCGCATCGGGCAATCGTCAGGCATGTTGGTGGCGCCCATGCGGGGCGTCTCCGCTCAGCCCCGGGCGACTGGCCGGGAAGGAGGACAGGGTGGAAGCCATCACTGGCTTCATCATCGGGTTCATCGTCTGGTTCTTCGTGCGCTACGGCCTGGCAGGCCTCTACACGGTCGACCAGAACGAGCGCGCCGTCAAGACCATCTTCGGCAGAGCCGACCGCATTCCCGGTAAGAGCACGCTCGAGGACCCCATCGGTGAGGCGCTCGCCGTCGAGGAACGACCGCGCTACGACTATCCGCAGGTGCGCGTGATCATGCCGGGAGGCCCCTACTGGCGGTGGCCCTGGGAGAGGATCCACAAGGTCTCCGTCGCCGTGCAGACCATGAACATGGCGCGCGACCTCGAGGACCCCTCGGCGAACTCCGGCGGCACCGTCCTGGAGGCGGTGACCAAGGACCAGCTCAACACTGGCCTCAGCGGGCAGATCCGGTTCCGTGTGTCGGAGCGCAACCTCTACGCCTACCTCTTCGGAGTGAAGAACCCCATCGTTCACGTGATGGGCTACTTCGTCTCGGTGCTCCGCGAGCGCATCGCCAACTACGAGGCGCCCGCAAAGGGTGACGACCTGGATGCGGGCCTGCCAGTGGGCACCGCGGGCGTCTCGATCAACGACCTGCGCAAGAACCTGCGGGACATCAATGACCGCATGGAGGCGGAGTGCCGGTCGGCGGAGGCCCGCTACGGCGTGGCGCTCGATGCGTCGCTCATCACCGGCATCGATCCTCCCGCGGAGGTCGAGTCCGCGCTGGCGGCCATCAACACGGCTCACAACCAGGTGTCGTCTGAGATCAGCCTCGCGCAGGCAGCGGCCGACCAGCGCATCGTGCAGTCGAGGCGCGCCGTAGAGATCGAGACGCTGAACGCTCAGGCCGAGGTCGAGCCGCTCCGCGCCCTCGCAGCGCAGCTCACCGAGCTCCGCAAGGCCGGTCCCAATGCGATGCGCAGCTACCTGAGGAACGTCCGGCTCAAGCTGTACGCCAAGGCTCAAGACGTGTACCTGGAGGCACGGCAATGATCACGCTGCAGGTGGCGATCATGACCATCATCGCCTGCCTCATCCTTGTGCCGATCCTTGGCGCCCTCGCCCGCAGCCTCGGCTTCTACGCTATCGTGCACGAGGGGACGCGCCATGTCTACGTGCTCTTCGGGAGCGTCATCGGCGTGCTCGAGGAGCCGGGCCTTCACTTCCTCTGGAAGGACCTCGGATGGCGCGCGCTGATCGTGAACTGGTTCGGACAGCGCCACGTGCTCGACATGCGGATGGACCAGGAGTACCTGCGCAGCGCGCCCGTGAACTCGGAAGAGGGCGCACCCATGGGCATCGGCGTGTGGTACGAGATGTTCGTCAGCGACCCGGTGGCGTATCTGTTCCGCAACGCCGACCCCCGCGGCTCGCTGCGCGCCAACGTCAGCAGCGCCACGGTTCGCTGCCTGAGCAACATGCCGCTCGCCGACATGCTCGAGACGCGCCACCAGATGAGCCGGACCGTGCGCGCCGAGGTCTCGCCGAAGTCAGCCGAGTGGGGCTACTTGCTTGGATCCATCTACATCCGCAAGGTGCACTTCCGCGACGCCGGGATGATCCGCCAGATAGAGGAGAAGGTGGTCAACCGGCTGCGGCAGGTGACCTCCGCCATACGGCAGAGCGGCGCCAACCAGGTGAGCTACATCACGAGCGCGGCGGAGCGCGAGGCGGCGGTGGAGTTCGCGCGGGCGGCCGCCATGCGCCCGACGATCGTGGGCGCGGCGCTAAACGAGATCGCCGCCGACCCCGAGGTGGCGGAGGCGCTTTTCGAGATTCTAGAGACGCAGAACATCCTCGAGGGGTCGAAGCGCATCGCGATGATCCCGCCCGGAGGAGGGGCGCTGGGCGCGCTGCTCGCCGCCGAGCACCGCGCGGTCGCTCTTCCACCCGCGCCGCCCCGGCAGCACTCGGGGCAGTAACCTCTGCATCCGGCCACCTGACGCGCGCAGCGCGACGGACGGCCGCGCTCACCGCCAGGGCGGGCGCGGCCGTTCGCGTAAGAGCGCGCCCCACCAACGGGCTGCCCCGGCGGGCCTGAGCTGCCTCCCGCGAGGCCATAGGCGCCCGTGGTACAATGCACGAGAACGCCGGCGGGCTCGCCGCCGATTCCTCTGACGCCATGCCCTACCAGATCGACGCCCCGATACGCTCGCACGCCCGCGTCGGCGAGTTCGAGTACGAGATGCGCCTGCACGCGCCCGCCGTGGCGCGCGAGGCGGCGCCGGGGCAGTTCGTGCAGGTGCGCTACGGCGACTTGTCGAGCCCGTTTTGCCGGCGGCCCTTTAGCATCTTCCACACCGACCGTGAGAGCGGCGAGTTCACCATCGCCTACCTCGTGCGGGGCGGGTTTACCGCAGGAATGCGGGGGCTCGCGGAGGGGCAGATGCTCTCCGTCGTGGGGCCTCTCGGCAATCGCTTGGTCGCCGATCCCCGCCCGGACCTGGTCCACGTGCTCGTTGCTGGCGGGGTCGGCGCGCCGCCGCTGTACTTCCTCGCGCGCGAGATGCTCGCCACCGGGACGCCACCGGATGCCATCCGGGTGATCAACGGCGCGCGAAGCCGGGAGCATATCGTCGCCAGGCGCGAGTTCGCCGCGCTGGGCGTGCCCGTGACAACCACGACTGACGACGGATCCGAGGGACGGAAAGGCATCGTGACGCACGCACTGCGCGACCTCCTCCCTGTCCTCGGATCGAGGGGCCGCGTCGCGACCTGCGGGCCGACTGACATGATGCGCGCCGTCGCCGGCATCTGCCGCGAGCACGACGTGCCGTGCACCGTCTCGGTGGAGACTGTGATGCCCTGCGGCCTCGGCGTGTGCATGGGGTGCGTCGTGAAGCGGCGCGACCCATCGACACCCGAGGGGTTTGCCTATGTGCGCGCCTGCCACGAGGGGCCGGTGTTCGACGCCGGCGAGGTGATCTGGGATTGAGCGCTCCTCTCGTCGGCGCCGTGGTGCAGATGGACATCCAGATCGGCGCCGCGGACGACAACCTCGCCGCCGTGCTGCGCTGGCTCGATGCAGCCGCCAGCCATGGCGCCGCACTGGTGATCTTCCCGGAGTGCGCGCTGTCGGGCTACTGCTTCGACTCGAGGGAGGAGGCGCTCCCGTACGCCGAGCCAGCCGGCGCACCGAGACCTGCGGCGTTCGCCCGACGGTGCGCGGAGCTCGGCGTCTGCGGGGTCCTCGGCTTCCTCGAAAGAGACGGGGAGCGCCTGTATAACGCCGCCCTGGTCGCCGGTGCGGACGGGTCCACCTGGGTCTACCGCAAGACGCATCTGCCGACGCTCGGGGTGGACCGGTACGTGGACGCGGGCGACGCGCTGACCGCGTGCGGCGCGCCCGGGTTCCCGCTCGGCGTGCTCATCTGCTACGACGTCCGGTTTCCGGAGCCTGCGCGCGTTCTGGCGCTCAACGGCGCTGAGGCGATCGCCGTCCCCACCAACTGGCCGGAAGGCGCCGAGAGCTCGCCTGAGTATCTGGTGCGCGCCCGCGCCCGCGAGAACCGCATCTGGATCCTGGCCGCGAACCGCGTGGGAGTCGAGCGTGGCAGGCGCTTCATCGGGCGCAGCCAGATCGTGGATCCCCTGGGGAACATCGTCTCGCTCGCCCCGCCCGATGCGGAGGAGATGCTGTTCGCCCGCATCGACCCCGCCGAGTCGCGCTGCAAGCGCGTGGTGATCGAGCCTGGCGTGTGGGAGCAGGATACGGTGGGCGACCGCCGACCGGACCTCTACGCCCGGCTGAGCGAGGGCTCGTAGACGATGCCGGCTGCGGAGCGCCCCGATCTCTCGGTCCAGTTGGGCCCGTTGTCGCTGCGCAACCCGGTGATGACCGCCTCCGGCACATTCGGCTTCGGCGCGGAATGGGAGGGCATCTACGACGTCGGCCGCCTCGGCGCCATCATGGTCAAGGCGGTCACCGTGCAGCCCAGACAGGGCAACCCGATGCCGCGCACCGCCGAGACGGCGTCGGGGATGCTGAACTCGATCGGCCTTCAGAACCCGGGGCTCCACGCATTCATCGCAGAGAAGCTGCCGTATCTCCGGCGATTCCCGTGTGCCGTCATCGTGAACATCGCCGCCGACCGCGAGGAGGACTTCCGCACGCTCGCCGAGCGGCTGGACGAGGCGCCGGGCGTCTCCGCCCTCGAGGTTAACATCTCCTGCCCCAACCAGGCGCACGGAGGCATCGAGTTCGGAACGCGGCCCGACCTCACGCAGCAGGTCATCGCTTCGGTTCGCGCGAGCACGCGCCTGCCCGTCATCGCCAAACTCTCACCCAACGTCACGGACATCACCGAGATCGCGAGGGCCGCGGTCGACGGCGGCGCGGACATCATCTCGCTGGTGAACACCTTCGTCGGCGCCGCCATCGATCCACGGACACGCTCGTTCCGCCTGGCGAGGGGCCGCGGCGGGCTGTCGGGCCCCTGCATCAAGCCGCTGGCGCTCTACATGGTGTGGCGCGTGGCGCAGGCGGTCCGGGCGCCGGTCATCGGCATGGGCGGGATCGCCACGGCGTCCGACGCCCTCGAGTTCCTGCTCGCTGGCGCCTCCGCGGTGGCAGTCGGCACCGCCAACTTCGTGAACCCCATGGCCGCCATGGAGATCCTCGACGGCATCGAGGCCTATCTTGTCGAGCAAGGCGAGCGGCGCGTCGCGGACATCGTCGGGACGGTTCGCGGGCCGGTCTGAGCCGGTGGCTGCCCTTCGCGCGTGGCGCGGCGACCTGCTCTGTGCGGCGGCGCTCCTCGCCGTCACGCTGACCATCCACGCGCCCGCGCTGTTCGGCGGCAGGGTCCTGCTGCCCGCCGACATCGTACCGCTCATGCGCCCGTGGGCCGTCTCCGCGCCAGAGCGCTTCCCCGACCTGGTCGCGGCTCAGAACCCCATGATCGGCCCAATCTTCGAGTACTACTCGTGGCGCTACGCGGTGCGAGAGCGGCTGCGCCAGGGCGAGGTTCCGCTCTGGAACCCGTACGCCATGAGCGGCAACGTGCTGCTCGCCAACAGCCAGTCCGCGGTGCTCTACCCGCCGAACCTGCTGCTCTGGGCGCTTCCCCTGGCCACGGGCATTAACCTGGTGACGGCCCTGCACACGTTCCTTGCGGGGCTGTTCGCCTTCGGATTCCTTCGCACCGCAGGGCTCGGCCGCCCGGCCTCCATGACAGGGGCCCTCGGGTGGATGCTGTGCGGCCCGATGGTCGTGTGGCAGCAGTTCCAGACGCCTACGGCCGTCCTCACGTGGCTGCCAGCGGGGCTCTGGGCCTGGGAGCGCTTCGCGCGTGACGAGCATGCCCTGCGCACCATAGGCTGGCTCGCGGCGGTCGTCGCGATGGTGCTGCTCGCAGGCCACCTTCACTTCGCCTTCTACACGCTACTCGCGATCTGCATCTACGCGGCGATTCGCTCGGCGGCCTCGTCCCGGCCGCCGTTCGTGCGCGCCCGTCCTCTGGCCGTGCTCATGGGCGGCGTTGCGCTGGGCGGCGCGCTCTCCGCGGTGACGATGCTGCCCGTGGTGGAGATGGGCCAGCTCAACTTCCGCGGGCGAGGCCTGACCTACGCGGAAGCGATCTCGAAGCGTCTGCCGGCCGACCACCTTGTACTGCTGGCGCTCCCACGGATGCTGGGCTATCCGCCGGACCACATGGCGATCGACCCGTCGGGCCGGCCAGTCCCGGCCTTCCCCTACTTCGGGCGCTACGAGTTCATCGAGTACACCGGGTACACGGGCATTGCGGCGCTCGTGCTCGCGTTCGTCGGGCTCGCCGGCGCGCTTCCGGGCCGACGGCGCGTGCGCGTGGGCATGGCGACGATCGCGGCCGTCGGTCTCCTTCTCGCTCTCGGGACGGCGCTCTGCGCGGTGCTGTACTACGGCGTGCCCGGCTACCGCCAGTTCCACGCGACTGCGCGCGCGCTATGCCTGTTCGCCTTCGGGATCTCTGGCCTGGCCGCGCTCGGGGTCGAGCGCATTCTGGCCTCGCCGGACACGGCCTCGCGACGGCGCGCTGGCATCGCGCTCGCGGTCGGCAGCGTATTGGCGGCGGTCGCGGCCCTGACTGCATACCCCGGCATGGCCGCGCGCTGGCCGCAGTTCGAGGACCCGGCATGGCGCTCGTACGCCCTGGGCGGCCTGCGCCACGCGCTCCTCTGCGTGGCCGGCGTGGCGGCCGTGGCGGTGCTCGCGCGCTCCCCCAACACCCCGCGCTGGATGGCGTCGCTCATCCCCTGCGTCGTGGCGGTGGACCTGTTCGCCGCCATCGGCAGGTTCAACCCGGCGACCGACCCCGCCATGCTCGGGTACCCCACGGCGGTCACCGACGCCCTGCTCGCGGAGCCGGGCGGGCGGGTCGTGTCGCTGGAGAAGCCCGACCTGGGCCTCAAGTCTATGATCGTGCCGAACTACAACGCGGTCGTCGGCCTGCACGAGGCACAGGGGGCCGACTCGCTGCACTGGGTGCGCTACCACCGGCTCATGGAGCGTGTGGTGCTCGCGATGGAGCCGGGCCGCGACCGCGCCTTCGTCGACACGAACACGATCCGCGTGCCTGACATCGACCATCCCGTCTTCGACCTTCTGGACGTGCGCCGTGTCACGACCTTCCCCGGCTGGCGCTCGCGTCGCGCGGACCTCGTGCCGGCAGGCGACTACGAGCTGCAGGTGTGGCGCAACCCGCGCGCCATGGGGCCAGCCCGGGTTGTCGGGCGTGCCCGCCGCGTCACGGGAGGCGAGGCGCTCGACGCACTCGCCACGTGGCGCTTCGACCCGGCGAGCGAGGCGCTGCTGGAGGAGACGCCGCCGCCGCTCGATGGCCTCGCGGGCGGGTCGGCCGAAGCGCTCATGTTCCAGCCGCACCGGCTGGAGTACGCGGTGACTGCTCCGGGCCGCTCGCTGCTCGTGGAGTCGCAGATCGGCCTGCCCGGCTGGCGCGCCACGGTGAATGGCCGGCCGGCTCCGGTCCTGTCCGCCGACTACGTGCTGAGGGCGGTCCCGGTGCCTGCGGGAAGGAGCGTCGTGCGGGTCTGGTACGACCCCGCATCCTACCGCGTTGGCCTGTTCCTCACATGCATCGCGCTGGCCGGAATCGCGGCGGGCTGGGTCTGCAGAAGCCAGACGCGAAAGCCACAATAGGTCCGGACGCGCGGCAGGCTCACCGCCCGCGGCCCTGTTGGACAAAGGATACCGCCCGGCGGGGGTGCCCATCCCCTTGCCGGGCGGTATGCCTTCGTCTCCAGCCCGCGGACGCCGCGGAGTATAATGGTGGGTGCCGCGCACCCACCCCACACCATCCCGCGGGGAACACCATGATCGACCGCTACACGACGCCGGAGATGCGCGAGCTGTGGCACCTGCGCGCCCGCACGCAGCGCTGGCTGGACGTCGAGATCGCGGTGTGCGAAGGTCTGGAACGCTACGGCCACATCCCCGAGGGCACGACCGGCGCCATCCGCGCGGGCGCTCGCTTCGACCTCGACCGGATGGCAGAGATCGAGCAGGAGACGCGCCACGACGTGATGGCGTTCGTCCGGAACGTGCAGGAGGGACTGGGTCCCGAGGGACGGTTCCTCCACTACGGCATCACGTCGTACGATGTGGTCGACACGGCCCTCTGCATTGCCCTGCGCGACGCGCTGGACATCGTGGAGCGGCGGGCGCGCGACCTGGCGGAGGTCATCAACCGGCGGGCGCGCGAGCACCGCGACACGCTCGAGGTCGGCCGCACCCACGGCATCCATGCAGAGCCAATCACCTTCGGCTTCAAGCTGGCGGGCTGGCTGGACGAGATGCACCACAATCTGGACCGGCTGCGACAGGCCCGCGAGATCATCGCCGTGGGGAAGATCTCGGGCGCGGTGGGCACGCACGCGAATATTGAGCCGCGCGTCGAGGAGCACGTATGCGCCAGCCTCGGGCTGGCGGTGGCCCCGTACTCCACGCAGATCGTGGCGCGTGACCGTCACGCGCAGGTGATCTGCGCGCTCGCTATCCTGGCCGCGTCGCTCGAGCGGTTCGCCACGGAGATCCGCAACCTGCAGCGCACCGAGATTCTGGAGGTCCAGGAGTACTTCGCGCAGGGCCAGAAGGGCTCCTCCGCCATGCCGCACAAGCGGAACCCCTGGAACTGCGAGACGGTGTCCGGCCTGGCTCGCGTCGTGCGCGGCTACGTGGGGCCCATGCTGGAGAGCATGGCGACATGGCACGAGCGCGACCTCTCGAACTCCTCCGTGGAGCGCGTCATCCTGCCCGACGCGACCTCGCTAACCGACTGGATGCTCTGGAAGCTCACCGACATCCTCGACCGGCTGATCGTCTACCCCGAGCGGATGAAGGCCAACCTGGACATGATGGGCGGGCTGGTCTACTCCGAGCAGGTGTTGCTGGCGCTCGTCGCGGCCGGCCTGAGCCGCGAGGAGGCGTATGGCATCGTTCAGCGCAACGCCGCGAGGGCGTGGCAGGGCGAGGATTTCGTGCACGCCGTCTCCTCCGACCCCGACGTGCGCGGCAGGCTGACCGAGGAGCAGGTGGCCGCCTGCTTCGACGTGCGACACCATCTGCGCCATCTCGACCACACGTTCCAGAAGCTGGGCATCTAGCGGTGGCCGCACGGCGCGCGACCCCGGCTGGCGGGCGGCGTTGAGCGGCGCCGAGACGGCGGACGGCGCTCCGGCCGGCCCGGCCGCGCCGGCCCGATCGCGCCGGTGGGCTCTCGGCATCGCGGCGCTGGCGGTGGCGCTCACCACCCTCCCGTACCTGTTCGCCTGGTCGCTTCAGGGCGCGCGGCCGGCGCTGGGGTGGTACGGCTGGCTCGGCTACAACCTGGACGATAGCTGCGTCTACCTGGCCTGGATGCGCCAGACCGCGGACGGCAGCCTCTTCCAGCGCAACCTCTTCACCACCGAGCCGCAGGTCGGGCGGCAGTTCAACCTCTTCTTCGTGCTGCTCGGCTGGCTCTGCGGGATCACGGGTCTCCCGCCGCTCGCCATCTATCACATCGCGCGGCTCGTGCTCGGCGTCGCCCTCCTGCGCGCGGTCTGGTGGCTGCTCGAGCAGACCCTGGCGCAGGACCGCGCCCGGCGGCTGGCGTACCTCTGCGTTGCGTTTTCAGCCGGCCTCGGCTGGGTGCCCGGCCTCTGGCGCCAGAGCGGCATCAACTCGCCGATCGACGTGTGGCAGCCGGAGGCGATCACGTTCCTGTGCCTCTACCTGAGTCCGCTCTTCCTCGTGTCGCTACTCCTCATGGTCGGGGTCCTCGGGTGGCTCTGGGTCGCGGAGCGCACCCGGCAGTGGCGCGCCGTGCTCTGGGCGGGCCTGTGCGGCCTGGCGCTGGGGAACGTGCACACCTACGAGGTCATCACGCTGGTGGCAGTCTGGGGCGCCTACCTCGTAGCCCGGTCGGTGGTGGAGCGAAGGCTTCGGCTCGACGCCTGGCTGCGGGGCATCGCCGTCGGCGCCATGACTGCTGTCTCGGCGGCCCACATGTACTGGGTGTACCGCACCGAGACGGTCTTCGCCCTCCGCGTTGCCGTCGAGACGACCTGGCCGCAGGAGCCCGCGCTGCGCTACGGCCTCCCGCTTCTGGGGTACGGCCTGCTGGTTCCGCTCGCGATCGCCGGCGCCTGGCTGCTGCTGCGCCGGGCGCGCTCGACGGGAGCGTCGCTCGCGCCTGCGTATGCCGGTCTCTTCCTCGTGGCGTGGGCCGTGATGAACCCGCTGGTCTCCTACCTACCCGTCACCTTCCAGCGCAAGCTGCTGATGGGCACGCACCTGCCCGTGTCCATCCTCGCCGGCGTGGCTCTCGCAGTCGCGCTCTCGCGGCTGCGTGGCCGAGCATGGGCGCTGGCCGCCGCGGCGTGCGTGCTCGCGCTCGCCCCGACGAATGCGCGCTTCCTCATCCGGGACGCGCAGAACGCGCTCCAGAACCGCGCTCAGACCAACATCCAGCGCCCGTTCATGTACTCGGGAGAGGTGGCCGCGCTCGAGTGGTTGCGCGCGAACACACCTCGCGGCGACGCCATCCAGCCGCTCCCGTGGATCGGCGTCGCTCCCGGCGGCGCCGTGGGCTTCGTGGACTCGACGATGGCCTCTTTCGCGCCCGGTCTCACGGGGCGCCCCGTCCATGCGGGCCACTGGGGCGAAACGCCCAGCTTCGGCCCCACCATGAACCTCTGGGTGCGGTTCCTCCGCCCGGACACGCCAGACGAGTGGCGCCGCGATCTGCTCCGGCAGAGCGGCGTGCGCTGGCTGGTCTTCTCGCAGAAGCGCCCGGAAGCCGCCGCCATCGCGGGAGGACTCGTCGACGCACGGACGCTTGCCGCGCTCCCTTACCTGCGGCGCGTGGACGAGGCATCGAACGAGGATGCCGACGTCTACGCCGTGACGCTCGAGCCGCACGGCCAGTAAGCCGAGCCGCACACCGCCGCACGCTGGACGCGGACCCCGCCGACAGCCCTGGCCTGGCCAACGCAATGGGGCGGAGTGGTGGTCCACCCCGCCCCGATCTTGCCGCGCCTGGAGAGGCCGGTTCAGCCGCGCGACGGGCAGCCGCTGCAGCCGTAAGCGGCGCCGTCCGGAGAGTCGTCGCTCCCAGACGATGGGCCGCATCCACTGCCGCGCACCGAGTTCGGGTTGTCGATGCGGAAGCCGCCGCCCTCCGGCCCATCCACCCAGTCGATCGAAGAGCCGCTGACGTAGCGCAGGCTCGCCTGGTCAATGAGGATGCGGACCTCGTGCTGCAGGAACTCCTGGTCGCCGTCCTCGACCTCCTCAGCGATGGTCATGCCGTACTGGAGCCCGGAGCAGCCTCCGCCCGCGACATAGAGGCGGAGCGCGGCGCCCTCCAGGCCCTGGTCCTTGAGAATGGTGAGTACCTCCTGGGCCGCCCGCTCCGAGAGGGTAATGCCCTGCGCCTGCTCCGTCGCTGTCGCGCTCATGAGGCTGCGGATCTCCTTCCAACCAAACGCGCGGTGCGTCGGCCCGCCGCGCGCGAGGATGCTTAGCTCAACGTAGTTATACGCGACATGGGCCGCGCTGCTCCCGAATCCCCGACCATTGTACCTTCCAGTCCGTCCCACGCTGGCAATCCGCGCCAATCCGGCCGTCGCGCGCGTGGTACCATGCTGGGCGGACCGGCGCCTGGCTCGGAGCGCGCCGAGAGGAGGCCCCGATGGTCGATGCCGTCGACCGTCTGATCGTTGCGGTGGACGTGCCAGACGCCGGTGAGGCGCTGCGCCTGGCCCACCGCCTTCGCGGCCGCGTCGGCGCCCTCAAGGTGGGCCTGGAGCTGGCGAACGCGGCGGGCATCGACATCCTCGACCGACTGCGCGATGGCGGCGCACCACGCGTCTTCTACGACTGCAAGCTCCACGACATCCCGAACACGGTGGCGGGCGCTACCCGCGCGATCGCCGCGCGCGGAGTCTGGATGATGAACGTGCACGCCAGCGGCGGCTCGCGCATGGTCCGAGCGGCGGCCGAGGCGCTTGCGCAGGCATCGCTCGCGGGCCGGCCACGACCCCTCCTGCTCGGCGTCACGCTGCTGACCAGCATCGCGCCCGAGGAGCTCGCGGACGAGCTGCGCGTCGGGCTCGACCCCATCGCCTACGTCCGCGAACTGGCCCTTCTCTCCCGCGACGCAGGCGCAGACGGCGTCGTGGCCTCGCCCCTCGAGATCGGCGCCGTGCGCGACGCCTGCGGCCCGGGCTTCCTCATCGTGACGCCCGGCGTGCGCCCCCATGGCGCCGATCGGGGCGACCAGCGGCGCGTGGCGACGCCCGGGGAGGCGATCCGCGCTGGCGCCACCCACATCGTGGTCGGCCGCCCGGTCACCGCCGCGCCGGATCCAGCGGCCGCCGCCGAGGCCATCGTTGAGGAGATCGCCTCGGCGGCGTAGCCCGGCAGTCCCTCAGTGCAGCGGCGGGATGTAGTCGCCGTGGGCCGCGATCAGCTCGTCCACCATCGCCCATATCGAATCGAGGGGCAGTTCCGCGGCGGTATGCGGGTCCAGCATCGCGGCGTGGTACACGTGCTCGCGCTTGCCGGTAAGCGCAGCCTCCACGGTGAGCGACTGCACGTTCACGTTGGTCTGGATGATCGCGGCGAGCTGTTTGGGCAGATCTCCGATGCGTGTCGGCTGCACCCCCGCGCGGTCCACGAGGCAGGGCACCTCCACGCAGCACTCCGCAGGCAGGTTTGTGATCAGGCCGTTGTTGCGCACGTTCCCGTAGATCACCACGGGCTGCCCGCTCTCCATGGCGTGGATGATGTAGGACCCGTACTCATGGCTCCGCCTCACCTCGATGGGCTCGTCGCCCTCGAAGCGGCTTCGCATCCTCGCCCAGCCCTCGATCTGGTCGATGCAGCGCCGGATGTACTCGTCGAGCGGCACGTTGAACCGCTGGATGAGGTCGGGCGCGTCGCGGCGGATGAAGTGCGGGCAGTACTCGGCGAAGTGCTCGCTGGACTCCGTCACGAAGTACCCGAGGCGCTTCATCATCTCGTAACGCACGAGGTTCCAGTCGGGCGCCCGGCCCTCCTCGTAGACCTTGCGGAGGAGCGGGTAGAGGTCCTCGCCGTGGCGCTCGAACCGCAGGTAGAACGCCATGTGGTTGATGCCGGCGCACAGGTAGGTTATTTCGCTGAGGGGAATATCCAGGTCGTGGGCGAGCTGCCACGCGGTGCCCTGAACGCTGTGGCACAGGCCGACGGAGCGCACGCGCGTCGCCTCGTTGAGCGCCCAACAGAGCATTGCCATCGGATTGCTGTAGTTGATCAGCAGTGCCTTGGGGCACACCTCCTCCATGTCGCGCGCGATGCTCAACAACACGGGGATCGTGCGGAGCGCCCGCATGATGCCGCCGATCCCGAGCGTGTCCGCGATGGTCTGGCGCAGCCCGTACTTCCTCGGGATCTCGAAGTCGATCACCGTGGAGGGCTCGTAGCCGCCCACCTGCACCATGTTGATCACGTAGTCCGCGCCGTCCAGCGCCTCGCGCCGGTCGGTGTGCGCCGTCACCACGGGCGTCGCGTCCAGCGCGGCGCCCACCTTTCGCGCCACGATCTCGGACGTACGCAGGCGCTCGGCGTCGATGTCCATGAGCGCGATGTGGGACTGCTTCAGCTCCGGGAAGCTGAGGATGTCGCCGAGCAGCGTCTTGGCAAAGACGGTGCTTCCGGCGCCGACCATGGCGATCTTCGGCATCGAGGGTGTTCCTTCCGGGCGTTGTGGTACGCAGGACGGCAGAGGCGGCGGCTAACGCGCCTCGAAGTCGAGGGCGAGTACCCCGTCGCTGATCGGCTGGATCAGCTCGGACACAACGCGCCGGTGCGCTGGGTGCGGTCCATAGGTCTCCAGCGCCGCGCGGCTCTCGAACGTGACCACCAGGCCGTGCTGATAGCCCTGAGAACGCTCCGAGAAGTCGGGACCGATCTCCAGGCTGACAATCCCCGGTATTTGGTCCCTGAGCCTCCTGATCCCCTCCACCGCCGCCGCGATAGCCGGACCGGCCGCATCTGGCTTCCAGCGGAACAGCACGATGTGGACCACGCGCGGGTCCGCCTGCGGCTCGCTCATCGTCATCCCCTCCTGGTGGCCTGTGGTTCCACTTGCGCGCCCGCCCTTCCTCCCGCGCCCGAACGCTGGCGCTCGGCGCCCGTCTTAGGACTCAGCGCGCCCGGCGTCTAGCTGTCGTGGCCAAGGAGGTCGGTCATGCCTCGCATCATGCTCCTCGCCAATCTGCTCGCCCTCCCGCTCCTCGCCATCCCCGTCCTGGCGCAGGAAGAGCGCGTCCCACTGTGGGGCCGCTTCGAGGCGGCGGTTGTGCGCTCAGAGGATCTCGCGAACCCGTTCGTGGACGCCCTGCTCACCGGCACGGTGCGGGCGCCATCCGGGGCGACACAGCGCATCGAGGGCTTCTACGACGGCGATCGCACGTGGCGTATCCGCATCCTCGCCTCGGAGCCGGGCGAGTGGCGCTACGAGGCCAGTTTCGCTGACGGCGCACCCGGGCTCGCGGGCGCCTTCACCGTTACGGCCGAGAGAAGGCGCCGCCCCACGGCGCGCGGCCCCCTCCGCGTCTCCGCTGAGAACCCGCTCTGGTTCCAGCACGCGGACGGCACACCCGTCTACCTCCTGGCGTTCCACCTGTGGCGCGTCGACGCACTGCCAGAGCCGGTCCTTATCGCCACGCTCGACAGACTGCAGCAGCTGGGGTTCAACGCCATCGTCGGGCCGCATCTCACGCCAGACCGCTCGCCCTGGGGAGGGTCGCCCGGAGCGCCGGACTTCACCCGCCTGAACGTCGGCTGGTGGCAGGCAATGGATCGCGCGATCGCCGCCATGGCCGAGCGAGGCATGGTGACCATCCCGTTCAATCTGCTCGGCGGCACGAACCGGCTGCCGAAACCGCCGACGCTCGCCCACGTGGACCTCTTCCTCCGCTACTGGGTGGCGCGCTGGGGCGGCCACTGGAATGTCACCTACCAGCCCGTCAGTGAGTGGGAGGAGGGCTGGACCGAAGGCGACATCCAGCGCATCGGCCGGCGCATCCACGAGCTGAACGGCGGTCGCCACCTCGTGAGCGTGCACTCACTCGGCATGAACAGCCTGCCGATCCAGCGGGCGCCCTGGTTCGGCTTCCACACCGTGCAGGACAAGCTGGTCGACCGCAACCCGCTCCGCTACACCGCGCTGGCATCGGTGTTTCGGCAGACACCGAAGCCCATCCTGGCGCACGAGTGCATCTGGGAGGGCAACCTCCACCAGCGCGAGGCGGGACTCGACGTAACCAACCTCACGCGGGCGGCGTGGGCGATTGCGCTCTCGGGAGGCCAGATCAACTACGCCGACGAGGTCCTGCCGGGCCGGCAGTTCCAGCGGAGCACGGACCCCGGTCCGTTCTTCAGCGAGATGGGCGCCGCGGTGGAGCCTGGTGGCCGCATGTATGGCCCGCTCTCCGTGCTGGCGCGTGTGATGCGGGCCCTCCCGCTCAACCGGATGCGCCCGGCTCCTGAGCGCGCGGGCGGTCTCCCCTGCCTTGCCGACCCGGCGGGCGCTGCCGCTGTGTTCGCGCCAGCAGGCACCGTCGTACAGCTCGACCTGAGCGGGGTCAGGGGCGACCTTGTGGCCCGCTGGATCGTTCCGGAGGACGGCTCCGTCGCGCGGACGGCTGCGGTGCGAGGCGGCGCCATGGCGACTCTGGAGCCGCCGGCGCAGCGCGACCTGGTGCTCGTGGTGGACCGGCGCGGCGAGCGAACCCGGGACCGGCCCAGGGGCGAGGGGCGCGAGCGGCGGCGCGGAGGTCAGTAGGAGCGGGCGCGTCCCGTCCCCCGGCCGACCTCTGACCTCACTGTGGGGCGCGACGCAAGGCGCCGCAGCAGTAAGGTCGGAGTGCCGAGGGACCAGCGAGCGGACGGGCATGCGCGACGGTTTGTCTCGGACAGGACGAAGGCCATCGGCAACGCTCCCAAGACCCATGGCGGAGTGCCGGCGGACCTTGGCCTGGCCATCCACCGAGACCGCCTGTTGATGCCAGCGGGACCGGGGGGAGGAGGCGCAGGCGGCGCTTGGGGAACGGGTTCGCGCCGCTCCCTCCGATCCCTCGGTAGCGGCGCTCCAACGCCAGCTCGTCGCCGCCGCGGCGTCGGCGCGTGAGCGCTCCATGTCCCAACGCGACCCGCGCTACCTGCCGGAGCTGCACACGCCCTGGCGGCGCTGGTCGTCCGTCATCGCCGCCCTCGCGGTCCCTGCCATCGGGGCATACGCGCTGACCCAGGCGATCCCCGTGGCGCCCGCCGATTGTCGCCACACTCCCGTAGCGGGCAGCCATGACGGGTATCCGGTCTCGCGCGACCTCCGGGGCGGAGGCGCTCTGGCGCTGCTGAGCGTTGGCTGGCTTGTCGTTGTCTGGAGGGTGTCGCGCGGCGCGTCGGAGTGGGAGGGGATCCACGATGCCAGGGACCTGGACTGAGTCTCCGCTGCCGCAGGCTGGAATCGCGGCGACCACCTGCGCAGGCCTGCGACGGGTGCATGTCACCGGGGACGAAGTGATCAATGGAGGCATCCCAGCAGCGTGACCATCGCGTGGATGCGCCGGCGTGCATCGCGCCGCTCGCAACGAGCGGCTCACGGGCATCCTGAGGGACTGCGGTTACGTCCACCCTCGGCGAATGGGAGTGCCCGCCGACATCCACAGTCGGCGCCACGGCGCTTCAGCCAGGGCTCGGCCATCTCCGCAGCCGACCTGCGGCAACACCGTAGAGGAAGGCGACCTCCAGGCGTCCAACCTGCCTGCAACCGGCGGCCCGCAAGGCTGCCACTCAGCGAGGTAACGCATCCATGCACCGGTGGCGCCAGTACGCAACCGCAGCCTTCGTGGCCTGCGCCCTCCTACTGCTGGGGCCCGCCGCGCTTTGCG
>DATIKM010000014.1:0-5161 GCA_035477595.1 Chthonomonadales bacterium | reverse complement strand
CCTGTCGCTTCCGCGACGTTGCCCTGCATGTTCAGCATCAGCGCTTCGCCTGCGCCAACCCGGTTCGCCTCCATCTTCGCGTTGATGTTGTTGATATACCGTCCGAGCGACTTCATCTGAGGGTCGATGCAGCAGCTTGGCGGGACGCGCGTCGACGCTGTAATCACGTCCAGGCCGCGCTCATACATCTCCGGGGCGTAGAGGCGGAGCTGTTCCGTAGAGATGACGACCGTCGGCTCGCACCGTATGTGGCTGGGGTCCAGTCCGAGGCCATGCCCACGCGAAACCGTGATCCGGATGTAGCCGCTCTCTAGGCCGTTCGCCTGTGCGGTCCTGATCACCGCATCGCGGAACCCGTCGAGGTCGATGCCAACCTCGATTGCGAGGGTGCGAGCTGATCGATAGAGCCGCACCAGATGCTCGTCGAGGCGGAATATGCGGCGCTGGTAGGCGCGGATCCCCTCGAAGACGCCGTCTCCGTAGAGGAAGCCATGATCGTAGATGTCGACCCTGGCTGCATCACGCTCCACCAGCCGCCCATTCAGGTAGACGAGCTGCCCCATACGGTCTCCCCTCTCTCCTCCCGCCGGACCAGGCGGGCCCTCTCCTACTGACCGAGCTCCGACGAACGCCGAGCCGCGCGCTCGACAGCGTCGATCAACGCCGCGCGCAGCCCCGACTGCTCAAGGGCCGCCAGCGCCGTGATGGTCGTTCCTGCCGGCGTCGCCACCATGTCCTTGAGCTGCGCGGGGTGCATGCCAGTCTCGATGACCATGCGAGCGGCCCCGAGCACGGTCTGGGAGGCCAGCCGGTGCGCCAGCTCGCGCGGGAGGCCGACCTTTACGCCGCCGTCCACGAGCGCCTCGATCATCAGGTAGACGTAGGCGGGCCCACTGCCGGAGAGCGCCGTGACCGCGTCCATCATCGTCTCATCGACCTGAACGGCGGCGCCGACCGACTCGAAGATCTCGCGTGCCCACGCAAGGTGCTCGTCGGTGGCGTGCGTGCCCGGGCTGAAGGCACACGCCGCTGAGTTCACCTGTGCGGCGGTGTTCGGCATCGCCCGGACCACGGGCACCTGGCGTGGCAGGGCCGTTTCGATGGTGGCGATACGCACCCCGGCCGCGATGGAGATGAGCAGTTGGTGCGCATCGAGTGCGGGCGCGATCTCCACGGCGACCTCGTGGACGGTCTGGGGCTTCACCGCGAGCACCACGATGTCGGATCTGTCGGCGACCGACCGGTTGCTCTGCGTGCAGTCGATGCCGAGCGCCGCGCTCATCTGCTGCAGGTGCGCGGCGTGGCGGTCGCTGATCAGGAGGTTCTCCGGCACCGTCGCGCCGGAGTGCAGGAGGCCTCGGGCCAGCGCACTGCCCATCGCGCCCGCTCCGATGATGCCGACTCGTTTACCGTCGAGACTGCGTGACATCGCGTGCTCTCCCGCGCCCTCCAGGACGCTGTCAGCGAGCGTCGCCGCTGTCCACCTCGACGTGCACGTTGGCAGGCGCGAAGAGGTAGACCTTCTCTCCCACCTTCTCCACGGTGCCGTCCAGCGCGTATGTGACCCCGCTCAAGAAGTCCAGGATGCGCTCCGCCATGTCCGGGGTCGCGCGATCAAGATTCACCACCTGCTGCTGGCCCACCTTGAGCCCGTCAGCCACGACGCGGGCATCGTTGAACACAGCCGCGCTCAGGCGCACGGACACTCGCACCCCACGGGCAGTGTCAAGCCGGAGCGCCGCGCGCCGACGAGGTTCAGGGACCGGCTCTTCGTCGTACTCCGACGCGTCGTCCGAAGGCCAGATGCGATCACGTAACCTGGCCAGAATGCCGCGCGGCTCCTCGTTCTCCCTCAGGTTGTCGGGATGCATGGCAACGCCTCCTCGTCCACTCCCCCGCCTGCCGGGAATGCGGCGCGGGGTCAGCCGGCGGGCACTGCGACAGCGCCCTCCACAGGGCGCGGACCGAATATGGCGGTGCCGATCCGCACCATCGTGGCGCCCTCCTCAATGGCAATCTCGTAGTCCTGTGTCATGCCCATCGAGAGGCAGCGTCGGTTCTCCGGCGGCAGCTGCGCGAAGAGCTGGCGGAGGAGAGCGAACGTCTCGCGCGCCTGATCAGGCGACGCGTCCAGCGCCGTAATGCCCATGAGGCCGTCGAGGCGCAAGCCGGGGATCTGCGCCACCATCTCAGCAAGGTCTAGGGCCTTGTCGGGTGCGGCGCCCGCCCTCGAATGAGCGGTGTCCAGCTTCACCTCAACCAGCACCGGCTGCTCGACGCCGGAGGCAACCGCTCTGCGGCTCAGCTCCGTCGCCAGCGGCGCGCTATCGACGCTGTGCACAAGCGCGAAGCGTCCGACGACGTACTTGGCCTTGTTGCTCTGGAGGCGACCGATGAAGTGCCAGCGAACGGGCGCTGGCATGTGGTCCATCTTGCCGCGCACCTCCTGGTAGTAGTTCTCGCCAAAGTCGACGAGGCCGGCGCGCCGGGCCTCCGCAATCCTATCCGAATCGACGCCCTTGGTGACCCCGACGAGGGTCACCGCCTCCGGCGATCGTCCGGCGCGGTGACATGCGAGGGAGATGCGCTCGCGCACATGTGCGATGTTTGCAGCGATGGAGGACATCAGTCACCCGTGTGGGTCGCCCGAGGCGCGGGGCGTTGTCCGAGCTGGCCGGTCCAGAACAAGGGCAGCCGCTAACCGCTCGCAGCGGCAGCCGAGGAGTGGCTTGCGGCCAACTGCGCCAAGGTCCCCGTTTCGACGCAGTATACCCTCTCGGCGACGGTGCCCACGCGGTAGGCGACGGGCTCAACTCGGTCGGCGACGGACTCAAGGCGCCTGGGCAGCGCCATCGCAAGCAATCGTCGCCGCCCCTGCCAGTCGGGGGCCGCAGAGGACAGCTATCAGGCTCGCCCGCGGCCGGCGACTGCCAGCCGTATGCCCGCAGCAGCATACCGTCGCGGTCAGGATAGCCCAACCTCGCTTTTCAGCCGAACCGGCCTCGGATGTAGTCTTCGGTGCGCCGGTCGTCGGGGTGCGTGAACATCTTCTCGGTCTCGCCCACCTCGACCAGCTCGCCGCGGAGGAAGAAACCCGTGGTCTGCGACACACGAGCCGCTTGCTGCATGTTATGCGTCACGATGACGATGGTGTAGTTCCGCTTGATGTCCTCCATCAGCTCTTCGATCCGGTAGGTGGCGTTCGGGTCGAGCGACGAGCAGGGCTCGTCCATCAGCACGACCTCAGGCTCTACCGCCAGCACGCGCGCGATGCAGAGCCGCTGCTGCTGGCCGCCCGACAGATCGAAGGCCGACTTGCGAAGTTGGTCCTTCACCTCGTCCCAAAGCACCGCGCGCCGAAGGCTCTCCTCCACGATCTGGTCCAGAACCGCTCGGGATCTGGTTCCGTGGACGCGCGGACCGTACGCGATGTTGTCGTAGATCGACATCGGGAAGGGATTCGGCCGCTGGAAGACCATACCCACCCGCTTCCGAAGCTCCACCACGTCGACGTAGGGCGCGTAGATGTCCTCGCCGTCCAGAACCAGCGTGCCTTCGAACCGGGTCCCGTCGATCTCGTCGTTCATGCGGTTGAGGCAGCGCAAGAAGGTCGACTTGCCGCAACCCGACGGCCCTATGAGGGCGGTGACCTGGCGCGCCGGGACATCGATGCAGACGTCCTTCAGCGCCTGGAACGCGTCGTAGTAGAACTGGACGTCGCGGGCGGTGACCTTGATCTCGGCCTCGGATGCCTGTTCGGCGACGGCTCCCGCGGCAGTCGCGGACGTCGCGACGTCGCGAGGTGGGTCCTGTACCGCCTGTGTCACGTCGTTCTCCTGTGCGGTCACCGCGCCAGCAACCGGTCAGCGTCGACCCCGAAGACCTCCGGCACCTCGCGAGCCATCGTCTCGGCACGCATCCTGACGGTCATACTGGCGACAGTCCCCGAGAGCGTGACGCGACCATCCTTCACCGTCACTTCGATCTGCTCCGCGCTGATCTCGGGGTCCTTCGCGAACGCATCCTTAACCGCAGCCAGGATCGCCTCGTCGCCCTTCTGCGGCTTGAGCGCGGCGCGCTCCTCCTGCGTCATGGGCGCCATGGCCGGTCTGCTGTGCTGCTGGCCGGCGCACCCGCCAACCGAGATCAGGAGCGCCAGTAGACCGCCGGCCAGCAGTCGCCTTGCCAAGTTCATGTACCCCTCCTTAGCCTGTTGCTGCGTACTGCCCCTGCCCTGGCCGCCCCGGTGATTCTACCACTTGCGGGCCCGTCGGGCGCGGGTACGGATCACCACCGCCGTGGCGCAAATGCAGGTAACCACCGCCACCAGGACCAGCGCGATGCCCGCCTGCAGCTGGAGTGGGGGATTGGGGATCTGGGTAACCACGAAGTACAGGTGGTACGGTAACAACATCGCCTGGTCGGACAGCGACTGTGGCAGATGCGGCATGAACGAAGCCGCGCACGTGAGCATCACAGGCGCCGTCTCACCGGCAGCGCGCCCCACACCCAGGATCGAACCGGTGAGCACGCCAGGCAGTGCAGCGGGAAGCACCACGCGCCGGATCGTAACCCATTTCGTCGCCCCGAGGCCGAGAGACGCCTCGCGGAACGACGCAGGCACCGCGAGCAACGCCTCCTCTGTCGACGTGATGATGATGGGCAGTATCACCACGGCCAAGGTGCAGAAGCCCCACAGGAGGCTTGGCTTCCCCCACACGGGATGCGCCGTGCCCAAGATGAAGTTGTCAATGAACCCGCCAACGATGTAGACGAAGAAGCCCAGACCGAACAGCCCGTGCACGATGGACGGTACGCCCGCCAGGTTCACGATCGCCAGCCGGACGACACGCACGAGCCGAGATCTGCCCGCGTACTCCGTGAGGTATATGGCGCCCGCGATGCCGAGCGGAAGCGCCAGCGTCACGGTACCTGCCACCAGGTAGAACGTACCAACCACGGCCGGCCAGAGACCGCCCTGCGCGGTCCCAGGCTCCGGGGTGCCAACGATGAAGCCCCAGCTCACCTGCGGCAGGCCATGCCAGATGATGTAGCCGAAGAGCCATGCGATCGGCAGCACGACCAAGAGCGCGACGAACCCCAACATCCGGAACGCTAACGCCTGGCGCGCACGGTTGGCCTTGATCGAGCGCTTCAACTG
>DATIKM010000013.1:0-44863 GCA_035477595.1 Chthonomonadales bacterium | reverse complement strand
GCCCGGCTCCACGAGATCCTCGAAGTGCACCGATGAGTCGTACACCGGGACCTCGTGGCGGCACCTGCCCCCCAGAAGAGCCCAGAGGGGGCAGCCCGCGCCCTTGGCGCACAGGTCCAGGAGCGCCACGTCGACGGGTGGACAGACGGCAAGCCGTTCGGCGAACTCGCCATCCCAGCCCGTGACGCGGCCTCCCTCCCACACGAAGACCTCGCGCGGGTCCGTGTTGATCAGCCAGCCCAGGCTCGCCTCGGTCGCAGCATCGACGGACGGTGGCAAGACCGATATGCCCTGCGTGCCGTCGTCCGCCATGAGGACGAGCACAAGCTCGCGGACGTGGATGGGCAGGATGCCGAACCGTGCGTTGGGCGCCACTATGTCGGCATGCTCGCCGACGATCTGGTACAGCGCGAGGCCCTCGATGCGTGGCATCAGCACGTCCTGGCTGGAGATGGTCACGGGAGGCAGGCGGGCGACGACTGGAGCCTGAGATCTCAGATCAGCGCGGAGTCGCCGTCCTCGCCGGTGCGGATGCGGATGGCGTCGGAGACCGGGATCACAAAGATCTTGCCATCGCCGATCTCGCCTGTGCGGGCTACGCGGCTGATCGTCTCGACGACCGCCTGCGTCTGGCCGTCAGGAACAACGACCTCGACCTTGATCTTCTGCAGGAGGTTTACGGTGTACTCGGCGCCCCGGTACTGCTGGGTGAACCCCTTCTGCTTGCCGGCGCCGCGCACATCGGTCACGGTGATCCCACGAACGCCCAGCGCCTCTAGAGCGGACTTCACCTGATCGAGGAGCTGCGGACGTATCACTGCCTCTACCTTGACCATAGGGCTCCTCCGGTTCTGGACGCTCGACGATTATAAGCGTGGGTGGGGTCGGGCGTCAACCGCGAGGGAGCAGCGGCGCGGTCTTGGAGACGAAAAGCGAGCGGCCGCTGTGGGAGAGCAATGCCGGCCGCCCGAAGGAAGGAAGGTGAACTCGAATCGACTCCATTATCGGTGCGAGATCGCCGGATCTTGAGGGTGGGTGCAGACACCGGTTCAGCGAGCCACCGAGAGCGCCCATCGCGCCACGACGCCGCCTGCCTTGGTGGGCGCATCTGCATGGCCGGCGTCGATTTCGGCGTAGCGGTGGAGGCCGCCAGTGCGCTCAGCCAACTCGCGGACGGACGCCGGGTGGACGAACGCGTCACGGCGAGCCGCCACGAAGAGCGCAGGAAGGCCCTGCGGACGCCGGACGCTGGCCGCGAGCCCGTCCAGGACAGCCAGGAACTGCTCAGTCGGTGCTCCCGCCACGTAGTCCGAGCGCTGCTCGTGCAGGGCGCGTCCTGCCTTGCTGTCGAAGCCGCTCGATGGCCGCATGCCGGCAGCGATGGCCGCCACCCCTGCTACGGCACCAAGCTGTTCCGCTACGGCCAGCGAGGCCAACGCTCCCAGCGAGTGGCCCACCAGCAGGAGCGATCTCTGGCCGAAGTGCGCCATGGTGTGGGTAGCGGCAGCTTGGAGGTCGTCGCACGCGTCAGCCGGCGACTCCATCATCGCCCCGCTCCCACCCAGTTTGTGGCCGCGGAAGTCGAAGGTCAGGCATCCGAAACCCTTGCGGCACAGGTAGGCGGCCAGCAGGTCGAGCGACTCCTTGGAGGCGGTATAGCCATGGGCCAGCGTCACGCAGGCTCGGACCCGCGGCGCCACCGGCTCGTACAGCAGCGCCGACAGCGAAGCCGTGGCGGATGGGATGGTGACGCGTGTCAGTCGCATGGATGGCTTGAGTTCGCGGGCTTGCGGGTGCAGTTACGGCCCGCATGGAGGTAGAACCTGCCCGGTCGGGGAACTGCACACGGCATTTCGTCTCTGCCCCGCCAGACACTCATCGCTCGTTACCGAGGACCGCCGTATGAACCAGGCCCTGCGCGATCTGTATGAACTCCAGCAGACCGACTCCGCCATCGCTGCGGCCCAGCGCCGGCTCGACCAGCTCGACCCCGGTTCCCGGGAGCGCGCGGCCGCAGTGGATGCTCGAGAGAGGCACGACCGAGTCGACGCCGAGCACCGCGCGCACCATGCGGAGCTCAGGGACGCGGAGCTCAGGCTGCAGGCTGTCGAAGAGAAGCGCAAGAACTGCGAGCTCAAGCTCTACGGCGGTCAGGTTCGCGCCTTCAAGGAGCTGGAGGCGATGCAGATGGAGATCGAGGCGCTCTCCCATCAGCGCGCCGCGCTAGATGAGCGCATTCTGACGCTGATGGACACCGTGGAGACGCTCCGGTCCGAGGCCGCCGAGGCGGCCGCAGCGATGGCGTCGGCGGACGACCGTCTTGCCAGGGTCGAGGCGGCGTACGCAACGGCATCCGCCAAGCTTCGTCACGAGATCGAGCGACTGGGCGCGGAGCGCGTGCGTCAGGCATCTGCCGTGCCACCGCCGCTGCTCCGCCGCTACGAGAGCATCCGCGCCGGCAAGCATGGAGTCGGCATCACGATCATCGAGGACGGCCGATGCGTTGCTTGCCGCACGACCCTGCCCCTCGAGGTCGTGCGCTCGGTCATCGAGTCTGACCGCGTCGAGGTCTGCGAGAACTGCAACCGGCTGCTCTGCATCATCGACTCCTGACCATGGTCGCCGAGACATGCACCGCTCCAGTCTGGAGGCGCTCCTCCCGCCGAGGCATCGCCCGCAAGCCCACCCACACGCTGGCCAACACGACGGCCAGCACACCTGCCGCAATCCACGCGTAGAGGCGCTCGCGCGAGCGCCAGTACCACACGAAGACCACCAAGAGCCGGACGATCGGCGTCGCCATCAGGACCAGTAGGCCGCCGAGTGAGAAGGCTACGGGCCAGTGGACAGCGCCCGTAACCGGATCGACCAAGGCCGGCCACCGGTCCGTCGGAGCACCGGACGTGATGAGCGCTGCGGCCACGGCGATGGTCAGCAGCACGAAGCTCGCGCCGACGCCGATGCCGAGAGCCAGCGATACCGCCGCGTGCAGGTCGGCACGAGCGGACGGAGGTCCGCAGTGGCTGCCCTGCGCCGCAGGCGCCATCAAAGGCCCGCAGCCCGACGCGCCATCGTGTAGGCCGTGTAGAGAAGCACGCAAGCAAAGGCGCGACGAAGGACCAGCGACCTCGTGCGCTGCGCGAGCCGGGCTCCGGCGCGAGCGCCCACGAGGACACCCAGCGCGCAGGGCGCGGCCAGGTGCGGGTTCACGTGGCCGGCTGCGTAGTAGGGGATCGCCGTCGCTACCGCAGTCACACCTATCATCAGCGCGCTCGTAGCGATGGCAACCCGCATTGGCACACCCATGCGCACTACCATGATGGGGACCATCACCAAGCCCCCTCCGACGCCGAGGATGGCGGAGATGATGCCGGCCAGCAGCCCGCCCGCCAGGCCTTCGCGAAGCCGAACGACCCCGTACCGCGCCCTGCCGCCGCCATGCTCGGCGGCGCAGCTGCCCTCCAGGAACGCCGCACCGGCTGCGGTCGCTGGTGTCGAGGTATCGGCTGGCCTGCGGACGAGCGAGAGTGACGCCAGCACCAGCATCGCCGCGAATAGGGCTGCAACGAAGCGATCGGACAGGTAACCGGCGACGATGGCGCCGGTGACGGCCCCGACAGCTGTGGTCGTCTCCAGAACAAGTCCCAGACGAATGTCGGCGTGGTGGTCTCGCACATAGGCGATGGCGGCCGCACTGGAGGTGGCGATCACGCTGACAACGCTGGCGGCGACCGCTTCGGTCCGTGGCACATCCTGGAGAAAGATGAGGGCGGGCACCAAGATGATGCCTCCGCCGAGCCCCAGCATCGCGCCGATGGCGCCAGCGACGAGGGAGATCGCCAGAATCACGCCGAGGTCCGGCGCCGTCATCGGCCAACCTGTGGCGAGGCGACCGTCGCCGTACTCACGCGGCAGTCGGCTCGCGGAAGTAGAAGCGCGGTCGGGCGCGCTTGAGGTCCTGCACTTCCGCGACGGACGTCCGCGGGCAGTCCGGCGCCACGGCGCTAGCGGCCTTCAGAATGGAACCACACTCCGCCGTGTTGTGCCCGTCGACCTCTGCGACGATGTTGTACGGCCACCAGCAGGAACATCCCTCCAGGACTGCGGCCTCGACAACGCCGGGCACGCGCGCGATGCGTGCGGCCACGCTCGAAGCGCCCGTGTCGGGCACCCGCCATGCGCCAATCGCGGAGACCTCTTCGCCACGACGAGGCAGCCGCATCACGGCGCCGTACCGCCGGAGCCACCCACGTGCCATGAACTCACGGCCAACACGAACCAGGCCGCGCGCTGTCAAGCCACAGCCCACGCGGGCCGCAAGGTCGTCGAATGCCCACTCCGAGAGCGGCAGGTCGCGCTGAAGCACGCGGATCGCGCGCCGCTCGAACTCGGTTGGCAGAGACTCAACCTGCCCGTGGGGCTCGATCTCACGCCACTGGGCGGGCGGAGCGCCGCGCCGCTCCACCGGAGCCCGGTAGACAGCGGCGATCGGCATCACCACCATGGAGCGCACGGGCTGCAGGCCAGCGAGGCGCTCCGCTTCCCACTGCAAGTCCGCATTGTCGGGGAGCGCGAGCCACAACCAGACGGTCCCGCTCGGGTCGCACAGCGACGTGCGGACGACCCACGGGTGCCGGCTCGATGCCTCGGCGAACTCGGCTGCCCCCGAAGGCGCACACTCCATCAACAGCGCGGCCGAGCGGTAGCCGAGCAAGCACGGATCGAAGACGCCGCCGATCTGGCGGACAGGGCCCGCCTGCAGCCGCCGGATACGCGCGATGGCGTCCTCCTCGGCGATGCCGGCAGCGGCTGCAAGCACCCGGTAGGGGCGCAACGTGAGGAGACAGGCTTGCGCGAGCGCAGAGAGCAGACGCCGGTCTATGCCATCGAGATCGACTCGCGCGACGTGGCTGAGGGCCCATCCCCGCTCACCGCAGCAGGGGCAGGCCTCCGGCGCGGTGTCGGCATGGACGCCATGGTCGCATTCGCGACATTCCCAGTGGTTCACGGGCCGATCCCCTGAGAAGGCGGGCCGGACTTGCGCGACGCACGGCCGAGGGGGGCGGCCTGAGAGGCGCCGAAGCCGGAACACGAGGCGTCCGCGGGAGGAGCGGATGCAGTTGGAGGCGCCGAGCGGAATCGAACCGCTGAATCGAGGTTTTGCAGACCTCTCCCTTAGCCACTTGGGTACGGCGCCCTGACCCGTTCATCCTATCACGCCTGCGCGGGCAAGTCAACCTGCCTTCAGTGTCGCTGCGCCCGGTTCCCTTCCGCCCTGGTCTCCGGGCGGCGCATTGACTCGCCGCAGCAGCCGCCGTACAATCCGAGCGCAGGCTCTCGGGTCCGATGTGCGTCACCGCGCTGCGACCTTCCTATGCCGCTTGCTCGCGGTGAACGCGCGCTCCGCTGCGACAGGACGAGGGCACGTGGAGGGTGCATTGGTGGCTGAGGACCGCGGCGTGCCCGTCTACAACTGCCATCACGTTGACACGATGCCAGCAATCGACGGCGATCTCACCAAGCCGCCGTGGGACGATGTGCAGCCCGTGTGGCTCGTTCCCGCCGATGGGCGCGCGACGGATGCGTTCTGGGAGGAGGTCGGGGAAGGCCTCCTGTTCGCGGAGGGCGACCCGGACGCTAAGCCGCTCGATGCACGCCACATGCCGTACCAGCCGACCTGTGTGCGGGCCTGCTGGACGGCCACCCATCTCCTCCTCGGTTTCCGGGCGCTGGACCGATGCATCTGGGGACGGCTGACCCGCCGGGATGACCCTGTCTACAACGAAGAGGTGGTGGAGGCGTTCCTGTCACCGACGGGGGACGTGCGGCGCTACTACGAGCTCGAGCTAAGCCCCCGCAACGTGGTCTTCGACGCCAGAGTCGACAGCCCCGACCTCCGTCGCGACACAATGACGGTGAACGTGCTGTGGGATTGTCCCGGGTTGCAGACGGGGGTCCGGATCCGGGGCCAGCTCAACCACAGGTCCAGGCGTGCGCACTGGTGGTCTGCAGAGATCGCTGTTCCCTTCGCGGCGTTCCCGGAAGCACACCCGCCGAGAGCAGGGGACGTCTGTCGCGCCAACTTCTACCGGATCGACCGGAGCGCTCCCGGTGAGTACACGGCATGGTCTCCCACGCTGCGCTCACCGGCTGACTTCCACGTGCCCGAGCGCTTCGGCGTCCTACGGTTTGTGCGGTGACGGAGAGCGCGGGGCTGTGCGCTCCCGCCAACGACAGGCCGCCGCGACGGTCACCGGCGCGTCGCCCGCGCCCGGCGAGCAGGCCGATCGCTGGCGTCGCGCTCCATGCTGTGATCGGCCTGATGCTGGCCGTGGGCGCCCTGAGCGCAGCGCCAAGCACCGCTGCTCCGTGCGCGCATTCCCAACTGCGCGCCGTCGAGTGCGAGTACGCCATCCAGGTCGTGTGGGAGGACGCAGGCCTGTCGGTGTGGACCGCGCATGGCCCCATCGAGGGTCGGCACGCGGAGCCACAGGCGTTCAGCGCCTACGCGCCGCTGTTCGTGGAGGAGTTCCGGCAGTTCCCGCCTGAGTTCGTGCGGCGCGCCGACCTGAAGCGGGTAGTGCTGTGCTCAGGGCTATCGTTCGCCGGACAGATCCGGGGCGCGGTACCCGACTTCGCTCGCGACACGCTCTACCTCGACGTGGGCAGTGGGGCGCACAGTCCCCTGTACCAGCGCAAGGTGATTCACCACGACTTCTTCCACATCGTTGACTGGCAAGACGATGGCAAGCTCTACGAGGACGCTGCATGGGCGGCTGTCAATCCTCCGGGCTTCCGGTACGGTGACGGCGGGCGCTCTGCACAGCACCTTCCACACACGTCGCTACTCTCGGATGAGTTCCCTGGCTTCCTCAACCACTACTCGACCACCGGCGTCGAGGAAGACAAGGCGGAGGTGTTTGCCAACCTGATGGTCGAGCCAGCGCACGTGCGGGAGCGGGCGCGCAGGGACCCCGTGGTCGCGCAGAAGGCCGCGAGGATGCGCAGCCTGCTGGCCGCCTTCTGCTCCTCGATGGACGCATCGTTCTGGGATCGGGTCGCGAGGGGGGAGCGCCGAGCGTCGACGCCGCTTGGGCGCCGCACGGTGGGGGCGTCTGAGGGCAAGCGCCTGGCGCACTATACAGAGGAGCATGGCACCGTCAGCTTGGCGCGTGCGGACTGTGACGCTGCGTTCGGTCTCGTCGAGGTCGGCGGGGTTGCGGTCCGGAGACCATGTGCCGGACGCCGGCGGCAAGCACGGGCCGCCGAGCCAGGCCCCGCATCGCTCCGCCATCGGCCCTTCGCCGCCGCAGCGCGCACCTCAGTCTCCGCCGCGCGCGAACATGCGGTCAGCCTCATCGCGCGTGATCAGCAGCTCCCGCGGCTTCGCGCCATCGAGCGGTCCGACGATGCCCCGGTCCTCCATCATGTCGAGGAGTCGGGCGGCGCGCGTGTAACCGATCCTGAAGCGCCGCTGCAACATGGACGTCGATGCATTCCCGTTGCTGACCACCAGTCGCACCGCGTTCTCCCACAGGTCGTCCTCGCCGCCTGCGTCCTCGCCGCCCGCGAGGCCTCCCTCGAAGGTGCTCAGGTCCACTGGCGTGAGGGAGTACTCGGGCTTCTCCTGTTCCCTCAGGTATCTCACGAGCGCGTTGGTCTCCGCCTCCGACAGGTAGCACCCCTGGACGCGGATCGGCTTGGGCACATCGATCGGCTTGTAGAGCATGTCGCCCCGCCCGATGAGGCGCTCCGCGCCGCCGGTGTCCAGGATCGTGCGGCTGTCGACCTGGGACGACACGGCGAAGGCGACGCGTGAGGGAATATTGGCCTTGATGAGGCCGGTGATGACGTCGACGGAGGGCCGCTGCGTCGCTATCACCATGTGGATGCCCGTCGCCCGAGCGAGCTGCGCTAGCCGGCAGATCGAGGTCTCGACCTCCGCGCCGGCCTGCATCATCAGGTCCGCCAGCTCGTCGACGATTATCACGACATAGGGAAGACGGTCCTCCAGCGGCACGCGCGTGTTGTAGCCATCGATGTTGCGCGTGCCCATGCGCGAGAAGAGGTCGTAGCGGCGGTCCATCTCCCGTAGAGCCGCCCGGAAGATGCCGGCGGCCTGCCGGATGTCCTTCACCACAGGGCACATCATGTGGGGGATACCGTCCCAGAGCGCTAACTCCACGCGTTTTGGGTCGATCAGCAGGAGCTTGACCTCGGCGGGGGTGGCTCGGTACGTGATGGAGGCGATGATTGCGTTCAGGCAGACCGACTTGCCCGAGTTGGTGGAGCCCCCGATGAGCAGGTGCGGCATGCGAGCCAGGTCGGCGTAGCGGTTGCGGTTTGCCACGTCTTTCCCGAGGACCACTGTCAGCTTGCCCGGCGCGTTCCAGAACTCGGGGGAGTCAAGGCACTCGCGAAGGGTGACCGTGGCCGCCGCGGCGTTGGGCACCTCGACGCCGATGGCGGACTTGCCGGGGATGGGCGCCTCAAGGCGCACGTCGATCGCGGCGAGGGCCATGGCGAGGTTATCCGCCAGCGACACGATCTTGCTCACCTTGATTCCCGGTGCCAGCCGAACCTCGTAGCGTGTCACAGTGGGGCCGCGCGCGATCTCCACGACGTTCGCCTCGATGCCAAACTCCTCGAGGGTGCGCTCCAGTACCTCGATCTTGCGGGCCATCTCGTGCTCGGAGCTGCGCGCACTGCCAGCCCGGGGCTCGGACAGAAGCTCAACGGGGGGCAACCGGTACGAGCCGTCCCCGCCGCGTGCCTCGACAGCCAGGGCAGGCAGCGGCGGCTGCTCCGGGTTGGCAGTGCGTCCGGAGCGACGCCGTGGGGGCACGCTCGTCTCGGCGCGCGGAGCCTCTCCGCCCTCGTCGGGCAGGCCGATCTCGGGCGGCAGCGCCGCCCTTCGAGGGGGCGACTCGGCGGGGGCCTCCGGCCTGGTTGTGTCGTTGCGGGCTTCGGCCACCGCTCGCGTGCGCTCCCGCGCGCTAGCGGATCCGACAGATCGATCACGCACCCGGGAAGCAGCCACGCGCGTAGGACGTGCGCTGGCCTCCGTGCTGCCGGTCTCGTCCGACGTGCGCCGGCAACGCCTCGCCGTCACCAGCCCGACGAGGGGTCGATCCACCAGCAGGGCGACCCCCACGCACGCGATCAGAGCGAGCGCCAGATGGGTGGTGAGGATGCCGCACCACGCGAGCAGGGTCCCGACCACCGCGTCGCCGAGCCAGCCACCGGCCGCAGCGATTCGGTCCGGGACGGAGCCGGCGAGCTCGTGCCATGACGCCGCGCTGACCACAAGAAGCGTCATGCCGGCAACGGCGTGACGCAGGGGCGCGCCCCGATAGCCGACCAGGAGGAGCGAGCCTGCCGCAAGAAGCGCGACAGCGACCGCCCACGAAGCATCGCCCACCACGCTGCCAAGGACTTCCACGACGGCGCCAGGCAGAGGCGCGCGCTGCGGCCAGGCGAGCCAGAGCAGCACCGCTGCGCCGGCGAAGAATAGCGGCAGACCGAAGAGATCGGGCAGCCAACTTGGCGCCGTGGCGGTGCGCGGACGGGAGCGTCGGGTGGGTGCGCGTCGAGTGGCCATGCCGGGGGCGTCCGAGCCGGAGGGGATCACGTCTCGCCGCTGATTGTACCAGATGGCCGGGGACGCCGGCGGCGAGCCCTTGGGCGCAGGAGGCGCAGGCTACGCGCCCGCGCCCTCTCTCAGCCAGTCCTCGCCGAAGCGCACGTGCTTGATCGTCTCGCCTGGTCCAAACCGCTGCGCGGCCTGGCGGTTGGGTCGGTAGGTGTAGGTCGCGTGGATCAAGCCGTCATGCGCCTGCACGATCGATGGGTAGGCATAGGATCCTGCGTCGGCGCCCGGCTGATCGTCCTCCAGCCGGCGAGCTAGTCGCCAGGTGCGGCCCTCGTCCAGCGACACCGTCAGCGCCAGCCGGTGGCGACCCTCCTCGGTGTCGTTGTTGATCAGGACCCAGAGCCCGCTGCTCAGCGCGATCACCTCGAGGCCGGCGCCGGGGTCGGGCAGGTCCGTGTCGCGCGCCAGCGTCCACGTGGCGCCCTCGTCGCGCGACTCGCTCACCAATACTCGCTGCGGCGGGGGACCGTTGTCCCGGAAGAGCGCAACCAGCGTGCCGTCGGCGCGCCGCACGACGCTGGGCTGCACGTTGCCCGGCCCCACGATCGGCTCGGAGACGGCCCAAGAGGCACCCAGGTCGTCCGTGTAGGCCATCAACGAGAAGTCGAACCCGTCGGAGTAGAGCGGGAGGAGGAAACGTCCGCTGGGTAGCTGGATGGGGTGCGGTCTGGTCATCCAGCCCAGACGCACGCGAAGCTTGTCTCCCGCAGCCGCGATCCGATCATCAATGTAACGCTCCAGCAAGGTGCGCTCGCTCTCGGAGGCTCGCGCGAGGTAGGGCTCCCACTGACGGGGCAGGTCGCGGCGCACGACGTCCGCGAACTCGGGGGATGGCCTCAAGTGGAGCACGTCGCCGGCATTCCAGTGCGGACATCCTGCGCGCCTTGCGGGACGGTTCGAGACGCGGTACTTGAGCAAGGAGCTCTCCCACCGGTTGTCCAGCACTGTAATCCAGAAGAGCCACAGCCGGCTGGCACGATCGATGGCCATGCAGGGATTGACATCCGGGAAGCCCGCCGTGTCCGCAAGCACGAACGGACGCGACCACCGCTGGGAACCGGATCGGAGCCGCGCCCCCATTACGGCCACGTCGTCCGCCGTCCGCTCACCCGAGCCACGGTACCAGCAGGCCAGTAGCTGGCCGTCTTCCAGCTCGACGACACAACTCCCATGGTTGTGGAGAGCCTGTGGGCGGAAGATGAGCTCCCCTTGTGGCGCGGAGAACGACATGGTACGTTGGCACGGTGCGGCGGATGCGTCTGTCATGGCGCCCCCTCCTGCAGTAACGTCGGTCATTGCGAGCCCTCCCGCGGTACCCGCCTTCTCACGCGGCGCTCCAGCGCCGGTACCGGTCCAGCATCACCGCCGCCACAATGACGGCGCCAATCACCACGCCCTGGAGCGTGTCGCGAAGGCCGATGAGCACGAGGCCGGCGTTCAGCACCGCGATCGTGAGCGCGCCAACCAGGCTGCCGGTGATGCTGCCCCGTCCGCCGGACAGACTGGTCCCGCCGATCACCACGGCAGCGATCGCGTTCAGCTCCGCGTTCGCGCCGGCTCCGGTATCGGCGAGGCCGAACTTGGCCGTCAGGACGACGGCCGCGCAGGCAGCACAGGCGCCGCATAGCACGTAGGCCAGCGTCTTCATCGCGGTGACCGGTACTCCCGAGAGACGTGCGGCCTCCTCGCTGCCGCCTATTGCCAGGATGTAGCGGCCCACGCGGGTACGGTGCAGCAGCACGACGCCAGCGACAACCGCAGAGAGCGCGATCAGCACGACAGGCGCGCCCTGTCCGAGCATGCCCAGTCGCGTCGACAGCCCCGACACGCTGTTGCCGTCGGTGGCGTAGACGGTCAGGCCGCGCGCAGCCGTGAGCATCCCGAGGGTCACAACAAAGGGGGGCACGCGCCCCGCGGTGACGAGGAGGCCGTTCGTCAGGCCACAGGCGACGCCCACGGCAAGCGCAATGACCAGCGCACCCTCCAGCAGCACACCGCCCGAGAGGCCACGCTCCACAAGGGGTCCCGCCACCGCCCCACACACCACAACGGCCGCCAGCGCGCAGGCGCGCGACGGGCCATGGAGCCTCAACGCAACCACCACGGCCGCTACAACGACCGGCAGGACGAGGGCGTAGGACAGGAATAGGGGCAGGTCCCCGTGCATTGCCAGGCCCATCGCGACGCCGCACAGAGCGAGCACGGAGCCGACCGACAGGTCGATGCCACCCGTCAGGATGACAAAGGTCATGCCGACCGCGAGGATGATGTTGGTTGCCGCCTGCTGCAGGATGTTGGGCAGGTAGGAGGCGGTCCAGAACGTGGAGCGGAAGGTCGGGTCCAGCGAGAACGCCGCGCATACCACCGCCAGCATCAGCCATGGGCGCAAGGCAGCGGTGACGCGGGCGGGCATGCCGGTGGATAGCGAGGCCACGCTGAGGCTCCCGGAATTCGGCGGAGCGATCGGTGCGCCAGTATATCAGTGCGTGCGACGGCGGGCAAGCGCGGCGCTCATCTGCGCGGCGTGGAGGAAAGGTATAATGCGCGAAGCGGCTTGCGACAGGCGCCGTCGGAGGCGTGGAGGGGTCGCATAGTGGTCGAGTGCGCCCGCCTCGAAAGCGGGTAGGCCAAAAGCCTCGTGGGTTCGAATCCCACCCCCTCCGCCATCCCCGTCACATCCCCTTGGCTTTCCTCATCCCGACGCAACCCCATCGCCCGATCTCACGTATACGTTGTTTGACAACGATACACTCAAGTGGCATAATGGCGTGGGACTTATTATGGTGGCAGCGCGCGGGTGCCGGGAGGCAGGGGGGCGCGCAGCAACTGGATGTGCGGGCGCGCGCGAAGATGGCTCAGAACGCATCTGAAGCACTACGGAGGTTCGTGTATGCCGAAGACAGTCGGGATCGATCTGGGCACGACCAACTCGGTCGTTGCCGCTATGGAGGCGGGCGAGCCGACCGTTATAGCTAACGCCGAGGGCAGTCGGCTCACGCCGTCCGTCGTGGGCATCAACAAGAACGGTGAGCGTCTGGTCGGCTCCAGCGCAAAGCGCCAGGCCGTGGTGAACCCGGAGCGCACCGTGATGTCGATCAAGCGGAGAGTGGGCACCACAGAGCGCATCACGATCGATGACCGCAAGTACACGCCGGAAGAGATCTCCGCCATGATCCTTCAGAAGATGAAGGCCGACGCGGAGGCCTACCTTGGCGACAAGGTCGACTCTGCGGTCATCACCGTCCCCGCCTACTTCAATGACGCGCAGCGCACGGCAACCAAGAACGCGGGCGAGATAGCGGGTCTCAAGGTCCTGCGGATCATCAATGAGCCCACGGCTGCGGCCCTGGCGTACGGGCTGGACCGCAAGAAGAACGAGACGATCCTCGTGTTCGACCTCGGAGGCGGCACGTTCGATGTGTCCGTGCTGGAGGTTGGGGACGGAGTCTTCGAGGTGAAGTCGACTGCGGGTGATACGCAGCTCGGCGGCGACGACTGGGACCAGCGCATTGTCGAGCACGTGGCAGGCGAGTTCCGCAAGAGCCAGGGCATCGATCTGTCCAAGGATCGCCAGGCCATGCAGCGCCTTCGCGAGGCTGCGGAGAAGGCTAAGGTCGAGCTGTCTACGGTCGTCCAGACGAACATCAACCTGCCGTACATCAGCGCCACCTCGGATGGCCCCGTGCACCTCGACGTCAGCCTCTCTCGCGCTCAGTTCGAGGAGATGACGCGAGACCTTCTTGAGCGGTGCACGAAGCCGTTCAACCAGGCGATCGCGGATGCGAAGATTCCGGCGAGCTCCCTTGACGAGGTCGTGCTCGTGGGCGGCTCCACGCGCATGCCGATGGTGCAGGAGCTGGTGCGCCGGCTTTCAGGCGGCAAGGACCCGTGCAAGGGCGTCAACCCCGACGAAGTCGTGGCAATCGGCGCTGCGATCCAGGCAGGCGTGCTGTCAGGCGAGGTTAAGGACGTCGTCCTTCTAGATGTGACGCCGCTCTCGCTTGGGATCGAGACGCTCGGGGGCGTGTTCACGAAGCTGATCGAGCGCAACACGACGATCCCGACGCGCAAGTCGGAGATGTTCTCCACTGCAGACGACGGGCAGACGACGGTGCACGTGAAGGTGCTTCAGGGCGAGCGCGAGATCGCCGTCCATAACAAGCTACTGGGCGACTTTGTGCTGTCTGGCCTGCCCCCGGCGCGCCGTGGGGTGCCGCAGATCGAGGTGACCTTCGACATCGATGCGAACGGCATCCTAAACGTCTCGGCCAAAGACCGCGCTACGGGCAAGGAGCAGCGAATCACGGTCACCGGGTCGAGCAATCTGGCGAAGGACGACATCGAGCGAATGGTCCAGCAGGCGGCGGCGCACGCTGAGGAGGACCGCAAGCTGCGCGACCTCGCGGACGCCAGGAACGAGGCGGACAAGCTGCTCTACGAGTCGGATCGGCAACTCAAGGAGCTCGGCGACAAGGTCCCCAGCGACATCCGGATGCGGGTTGAGAACGCCGCCGAGGCCCTGCGCAGTGTCGCCAAGGGCGATGACGGGCCGGAGATCCGACGGCGGACCGAGGAGCTTCAGGAGGCGTTCTTTGAGCTCAGCAAGCTGGTCTACCAGCAGGCCGCCGGCGACGCGGGCGGACAGCAGCCTCGGGACACCCCTTACGGTCAGTCCGCGGCGGATGGGGCCAGCGGGGCGCCGAGCAACCAGGATGACGTGATTGACGCGGAGTTCAAGGCCCAGTAGCCCATGGGTGTGGCTCGCATGGCGGAGCAGGCGAGCCGCGCCCTGCTGGACCGAGAGTGAGGCCCTGCGCGGTGAACGGTCCCCAGTACAAGGACTACTACAAGATCCTTGGAGTCCCTCGCGACGCCAGCGCGAAGGACATCAGGGCAGCGTTCCGCCGTCTCGCCCGCAAGTACCACCCCGACGTGAACCCTGGCGACCGCGCCGCGGAGGAGCGGTTCAAGGAGATCAGCGAGGCGCACGACATTCTGAGCGACCAGCACAAGCGCACGCAGTACGACAGCTTCGGCGAGCAGTGGAGGCGGTCGTCACAGGGCGGCTGGCCTGCGACTGCTGGGGGATTCGAGTTCCAGGGCGGCGGCCTGAGTGACCTGGGCGAGCTCTTCGAGGGCCTCTTCGGGGGTGGTGGTCGGCGCCAACGCACGGCTCGCACCGCTGCGCGCGGAGAGGACGTGGAGTTCGGAATCGACCTCACGCTCGAGGAGGCAGCCCACGGCGCCACGAAGTCGCTGGAGCTCAAGATCCAGGACGCCTGTCCCCGATGCGGCGGCACCGGCGGAGCGCGGACAAGCCGGGGCGGTTTCGACATCGGTGCCGCGTGCTCGGAGTGCCGCGGGCACGGCCGCGTGCTGCAGCCGCGGCGTGTCGAGGTGAAGATACCCACCGGAGTGGTCGAGGGTCAGCGCATTCGGCTGGCGGCACAGGGCGCGGCCGGCGCCGGGGGTGACCGCGGCGACCTCTTCCTGGTAGTGCGCGTGCGTCCACACGCCGACTTCGAGGCTCAAGGCAATGACCTGTACACGGATGTGTCGATTCCGTACACCGTGGCGGCTCTCGGCGGCGAGGTGGAGGTGAAGACCCTCATGGGTGTCCGCACGCTCCCGATTCCAGCGGGCGTGCAGAGCGGCCAGCGCATCCGAGTGGCTGGCCAGGGCATAGGGTCCGCGAGCGGGAAACGGGGCGATCTTTACGCGCGGGTCCGCATCACGGTTCCGCGCGATCTGTCACCCCGTGAGCGCTCGCTGCTGGCGGAGCTGTCGCGACTGCGCGGAGAGCAGGCGAACGCCTGACGCAGTGCGGCCCCTCCGCAGGAGGTCTGGTAAGACGTGGCACACCGCGATCCGAATGAGCCGGTCTACATGATCAGCATCGCGGCGCGCCTCACAGGGCTGCACCCGCAGACCGTCCGGCTCTACGAGAGGCTTGGGCTGGTCCAGCCTCGCCGCGCCGCGAACCGCAATCGTCTCTACTCGGATACCGACGTAGAGCGGCTGCTGCAGATCCGGCGTTTCACGCAGGAGATGGGGGTGAACCTGGCAGGCGTCGAGGTGATCCTCGATCTGCTGGAGAAGATGGAGCGGATGCAGGCCGAAATGGAAGTGCTCCGCAGCTCTGGCGGCGGAGGTGGAACGTTCAGGGAGCACCTGTAGCGAGGTCTGCCCGCCGTCCGGCTGGGACTTCTGTAGTCGCCCCGCTGTGCGCGGCGACTACCACGTGCCTTGCACGCCGTGCACAGGAGGGCGTGGTCCGTGACACGCATCAGGGTCAGCGACAACGGCCGGTTCCTGCAGTACGAGTGCGGTTCGCCGTTCTTCTACCTCGGCGACACGGCCTGGGAGCTGTTCCATCGGCTGAGCCGCGATGAGGCGGGGCACTATCTGAGCGTCCGCGCCCGTCAGCGCTTCACGGTGGTTCAGGCCGTGGCGCTGGCGGAGCAGCAGTTCGATCAACCCAACCCGTACGGTGATCTGCCCCTGCTCCACAACGATCCGGCTCAGCCGAACGACCGGTACTTCCAGCATGTCGACTGGGTTGTGGCGCGCGCTGCGGACCTCGGGCTCACCGTCGCGCTGCTGCCGACCTGGGGCGATAAGTGGAACCGCAAGTGGGGCGGCGGCCCGGAGATCTTCACGCCGGACAACGCGCACGCCTACGGGCGTTGGCTGGGCACTCGGTACTGCGAGGCCCCACTCATCTGGGTTCTTGGAGGCGACCGGCCGATCGAGACGCCCGCGCATCTCGAGATCGTGCGCGCGATGGCCGCAGGCCTGCGCGAAGGCGACGGCGGGGTCCACCTGATGACCTTCCATCCGTGCGGCCAGCACACCTCGGCGCAGTGGCTTCACGACGAGCCTTGGCTTGACTTCAACATGCTGCAGTCCGGCCACACGTTCGACCGCGACAACTGGCGCAGCGTGGCGGACGACTATGCGCGATGCCCTGTGAAGCCCTGCATGGACGGTGAGCCCGGCTACGAGGATCATCCGTCGGGCTTCGAGCCGGCCAATGGCTATCTGGACGCGGCGCAGGCTCGTAAGTTCGCCTACTGGGCACTCTTTGCGGGCGCCCACGGTCACACCTACGGGTGTCACTCGGTCTGGCAGATGTGGGAGCCAGGCAGGGAGCCGATCACTGCGGCCCGCATACCATGGCGCGAGGCGCTCCACCTTCCCGGGGCCGATCAGATGAGGCACGTGCGGGCGCTCATGGAGTCGCGTCCGTTTCTCACCCGTGTGCCCGACCAGTTGCTGGTCACCACTCCGCCAGGGGACGGCCCGGAGCACGTGGCGGCGACACGCGACGCGGAGGGACGCTACGCGTTCGTCTACCTGCCGCTGGGAGGGGAAGTTGCGCTGGACCGCTCTCGGATGTCATCCGCGAACCTGCGCGCGCAGTGGTTCGACCCGCGCACTGGCGCGACGCTGCCCTGCGAGGCGCCAGAGGACGGGCCCGTCTACCGTTCTCCGAGCGATGGGGACGACTGGGTGCTCGTCGTCGATGCGGCGCCCTAACCCCGATCACCATACGGGCGTCGCACGCCAGCAGCGCAGATAGCCGTCGCTGCCCCACGCCACCAGCGACTGAGCAGGCGCGACGGATGCGCCCTTGAGCCCGACCCGCGACGTTACCGCCCCCCAGGAGATCACGGTCGCGAAGCCGCCGATGGGAAACCACAGGAGGAACGGCATCGCACGGCGATCAGCTTTGAGCCCCTCGTGGCGGGCGATCAGCGGCTTCGGCGTCCGGGTCGGGAGGAATGGCGCCCGCAGGTGTACCAGCGCGCACGAAGCGGCAGACGCGTACCCGACGGGATGGAAGGGGCAGCCCCTGTGATCATCGGCACCGGCCGCCGACACGCCCGCGTGAGGAGCCAGTCGGCCGTCAGGCGAACCAGGGAGTGTCCTCTACGCCAGCGTCGCGGTTCATCTGCCTTGCCAGCACAAAGAGGAGGTCCGACAACCGGTTCAGATAAGGTAACACATGCTCGCCCACGAGCTCCCGTGCATGGAGCGCCGCACACCGGCGCTCCGCGCGGCGGCACACCGCCCGCGCCACGTGAAGGTCCGCTGCAAGGGGTGACCCGCCTGGCAGAATGAAGGTGCGTAGGGCGGGCAGGCCCGCGGCAACGGCGTCGATCGCCCGCTCCAGCGCCGCCACGTGTCCGGCCGTCACGGACGCCGTCCGGGTGCCCGGAATCCCTGCAGCGTCCGGCGGCGTGGCCAGCTCCGCGCCGATCCTGAAGAGCGCGTCCTGAGCCGCCCGGAGCATGGCCGCAAGGGCAGGAGACCCATGGCACGCGAGCGCACGCCCCACGTGGGCGTTGAGCTCATCGACTGCGCCGCACGCCTCGACGCGGGGCGAATCCTTCCCCACGCGTCTCCCGCCGATGAGCCCTGTGCTGCCGTCGTCCCCGGTCCGCGTGTATATGCGTTCTGGCATGGCAGGCGTACCGCCGCCCCCACGCCATCAGGGCCCTGCGAGCGGATCCAGGTGTTCCCTGTCGAGGGGTGGCCGAGAGCGGGCTTCCCGGTCGACCCGTTGGCCGGGGAAGCCTCGGCTACTTATCGCGGAAGAAGTCGGCGTTGATCTTTATGAACCGCTCCTGCTCCCTGGGCACATCGCTATCAGCGAAGATGGCCGCCACGGGGCACTCGGGCTCGCACAGCCCGCAGTCGATGCACTCGTCGGGGTTGATGTAGAGCATGTCGTACGGCTCGCTTCCCTCATGGATGCAGTCCACCGGACAGACAGCGACGCACGCCTTGTCCTTAACCCCGATGCAGGGCTCCGTAATCACGTGGGCCATCGCCTGCTCCTCATGGAGGTGAGTTTCTCACGCTTCGCCAGGATGTGGGCCGATTCCTTCGCCCCTCGAGGTGACGGCATGGACCGCTTCCGGCCCGTTGAGCTCCGGCGTCAGATCGCGGAGCGCGGAGGCGAGGAGACGCGTTGCGTGTTCCACGGCGCCCCGGCCCTTGCGTCCGCCTGCAAGCTCCACCGCATCGATCGGGCGCCCGAACCGCACAACCGCCGGGGCCGGCGCGCGCCGTGGGCGGGTCGAACGCGCCGGCAGCATGGCGGGCGTGCCCACGATCCCGACCGGCAGGATGGGAGTGCCAGTGCGTATCGCCAGAAGGGCAGTGCCGCCCTGCAGCGGCAGGAGACGGCCGTCTAGGCTCTCATGGCCTTCCGGGAAGATGACCACTGCGGCGCCTCCCCCTAGCAGGCGCTCGACGCGCCGGAGGGCCGCTCGGTCGGGCGAGTCCTGGCGGATTGGGATGGCACGGTAGATGCGCGCGAGCGCTCCGAAGACGCGAACGCCGAACAACTCGGTCGTGGCCATGAACCAGACGCCACGAGGCGCCGCGATCCCCACGAGGGGCGGGTCTGCGTGGCTCAGGTGATTGGGCGCGATGATCACTGCGCCGCGCTTCGGGACGTTGCCCCGGCCCTCGACACGATAGCCGCCCAGAAGGCGGAACACGATGGATAGCACCACGAATGCCAGTGGCCGCAACAGCAGGTCGTAGAGCATGGAATCGCGTCCCTCCCGGTCTCAGTTGTACCGCGAATGCAGGGCTAAGGGCGGGTCGCAGCCGTGGTCCAGAGGGCCGAACTGTACGGCGCGCACATGCTGGTGAGGCGGGCGTGTGGCAGGTCTCGTGGTGGCTGGAGGGTAACATAGGGACGGCGCGCCTGCAGCAACGGGCACGAAAAACCCACTATTGAGGTCCCTCATGTCCGTAGACCAGCTCTGCGTGAACACGATCCGCACTCTCTCGATCGACGCTGTGCAGAACGCGAACTCCGGTCATCCCGGGCTCCCTATGGGCGCTGCTGCGATGTCCTACGCGCTCTGGGACCGGCACCTGAAGCACAACCCGGCAGACCCGAAGTGGCCGGATCGGGACCGGTTCGTCCTTTCGGGCGGGCATGGTTCCATGCTGCTCTACAGCCTTCTCCACCTGAGCGGGTACGACCTGTCGCTCGACGATGTGCGGAGCTTCCGTCAGTGGGGCAGCAAGACGCCCGGCCATCCCGAATATGGCGAGGCGCCTGGCGTGGAGACCACAACGGGCCCGCTCGGCCAGGGGTTTGCGACGGCGGTCGGCATGGCGATGGCGGAGGCTCATCTGGCCGCGCGCTTCAACACGGGTGCGCACACGGTGGTCGATCACTACACCTACGTACTCGCCTCGGACGGCGACATGATGGAGGGGGTCTGCTGCGAGGCCGCCTCACTCGCCGGCCACTTACGGCTCGGCAAGCTCGTAGTCCTCTACGACTGCAACGGTATAACGCTGGCGGGGTCTTCGACCCTCAGCTTTACGGAGGACGTCGGCAAGCGCTTCGAAGCCTATGGATGGCATGTGGTGACGGTGGCGGACGGGAACGACGTCGATGCGGTCGACTCGGCCATCGCGCTCGCCAAGGCAGCATTGGATCGTCCATCGCTTGTCGTGGTGAACACGGTGATCGGCTTCGGGTCGCCGAAAAAGGCTGGCTCCGCCGATTCGCACGGCTCGCCGCTGGGCAAGGACGAAGTGCTTGCCACCAAGAGGGCGCTCGGCTGGCCGGAGGCGCCCGCGTTCCACGTGCCTGACGAGGCGTCGACGCACTTCCGCCAAGCCCTGGTACGCGGCGCAGCCGCCCAGGGCGCATGGCAGGCGCGGTGGGACGAGTGGGCCACGGCCAACCCGCACCTCGCGAGGGAGTGGGTCGATGGCCTCGCAAACGCCCTTCCGTCTGGGTGGGATCGTGACGTGCCCGCGTTCGGACCCGCGGACGCTGCGGCCACGCGCGCGACGTCAGGCCAGGTGCTCAACGCGATCGCCCGCAACGTCCCCTCCCTGGTCGGAGGCTCGGCCGACCTCAATCCCTCCACCAACACGGCACTCAAAGGGATGGGCGACTTCGAGAGCCCGTCGGTCGGGTGCGGCGATGCGGAAGGGGCCGTCGGCGGCGGGTGGAGCTACGCCGGACGCAACCACCACTACGGCGTGCGGGAGCACGCGATGGCGGCGGCCGCGAACGGGATGGCGCAGCACGGCGGCCTCAGGCCCTACGTTGCCACCTTCTTCAACTTCGTCGACTACCTGAAGCCGGCACTGCGGCTCTCGGCGTTGATGCATCAGCCGGTGATCTACGTCTTCACGCACGACAGCATCGCGCTCGGCGAGGACGGGCCAACACACCAGCCGATCGAGCAGCTCGCCTCGCTGCGCGCCACGCCGGGCATCGCGGTACTGCGCCCTGCAGACGCGAACGAGACCGCCGTCGCCTGGAAGGTCGCCGTGGAGACCACGACGGGCCCGACCGCTCTCGTCCTCACCCGCCAGAAGGTCTCCGTGCTGGGCGCTGATGGAGCGGAGTACTCGGAGGGTCTGCGCCGTGGCGCCTACACGCTGCAGGAAGCGGAGGGCGGCACGCCGCAGGTGGTGCTCATCGGCACGGGCTCGGAGGTCTGGCTCTGCGTGGAGGCGGCGAAGCTCCTGAAGGAGCAGGGCGTGCGACCGCGCGTCGTCAGCCTGCCCTCCTGGGAGCTCTTCGACGCGCAGCCCGTCGGCTACCGCGAGAGCGTCCTGCCGCCCGGCACGCCGAAGCTTGCCGTGGAGGCTGGCGCCACCATCGGCTGGCATCGCTACGTGGGCGACAAGGGGGACGTGATCGGGCTGGACCGGTTTGGCGCGTCGGCGCCGGCGGAGCGGCTCCTCGCGGAGTTCGGGTTCACCCCGCAGAATGTGGCGGAGAGGGCGCGCGCCCTGCTGAGGTAAGCCCGGCCGGGTGTGGCGCCCGGGCGCAGCCGTCGAAACCTCCCGAGTGCCTGTCCCGTCGGTTATATGGCGCGGGCGACCGCAGTTGCCCGCGACCCACGCCGGGGAGGGACGCAACCGATGCTGAATTTGATCCTGCGCCGGGTGATCGGCGCAGCCGTCATCGCGGGTGGGGCGGCAGCCGCCGCTGCTGGTGCGCGGTACGCCGCCAGCAAGCGGATTAACGCTGCGGAGCGCCTTGGCAAGGCCCTGCTTGAGACCAGCCGGCTCGAGGAAGCGTCGCGCTACACCACAGCGGAGAGCGAGGCGGCGCTGGCGGCGTGCACCGCCTATCTGCTCGATGTGGCGCACCGCGCAGCCGCGGGCATCGCGGGGACGCCCGCCCTCGATCCCGTCGGTTTCGAGCGAAAGGTGAGCGGAGAGCGCGGCGGCTCCGTGGCGACCATCATCACCACGGCCCACGAGCCGGAGTCGCGCTGGCAGTTCGAGCTAGAGGTGCCGGGCGTGGTACGAGTCTCCGGTAGTCGCCGGCTGACCTCGTCACGCTTCACGGGCTCCAGGGTGCACATGCGGACGCCCGACACCGTCTCGATGCGCTTCACGAACGGGTACGGCGCCCGGATCGAGTCCGACCTCGAGTTTACGGCGGCGCTGCTCAAAGTGGTGGGCTCGCCGACGAGCATCCACGGGTCGGCTCACCTGTCTGACAACCGTGACAACGTGGGACGCCTGAAGATCGAGCCGAACGGAGAAGTGAGCGGGACCATCACGCGCGGTCCCGACATCGTCGGCCGGTTCGAGGGCTCGTTGATGGATGGGATTACATTCCGCCAACCGGGCGCCGGACCGTAGCTCCGGTCGTGTGGTCGACCCTTCGGAGGGAGAGCGCCATGCCGGACCTGCCGACGACCTACCGCGACGCCGGCGTGGACATCGGTGCGATGAACCTTGCGGTTCAGCGCATGCGGGAGTCGGTTCGGACCACCTTCACCGCTGGCGTACTCACCGACCTTGGTTCGTTCGGCGGCGTCTTCAGGCCAGACTTCTCAGCCTATGACGATCCGGTGCTGGTCTCAAGCATCGATGGAGTGGGCACCAAGGTCAAGGTTGCGGCGATGGCGCGCCGGTACGACACCATCGGCGCCGACCTGGTCAACCACTGCGTCAACGACATCCTCGTCCAAGGCGCCGCGCCGCTGTTCTTCATGGACTACTTCGCGACCGCCCGGCTGGACCCGGATGTGGCCGTCGCAGTCATTTCGGGGCTCGCGGAGGCGTGTCGCGCTAATGGCTGCGCCCTGTTGGGCGGCGAGACCGCGGAGATGCCGGGCGTCTACGCGCCCGACGAGTTCGACGTGGCAGGCTGCATCGTGGGAATCGCCGATAGGGCCAACCTGGTCGACGGATCCGGCATCGAGCCTGGGGACGCCGTGGTCGGGCTTGCGTCCTCCGGGCTGCATACGAACGGCTACTCCTTGGCGCGGCACGTCCTTCTGGAGGAGGGCGGGCTGTCGCTGGACGAGACCCCTGCAGCCCTGGGAGGCCTGACGCTCGGGGAGGCCCTACTGGCGCCGCACCGATGCTATGCACCAGCCGTGCTCCCGCTGGTCTCCGAGCGGCGCGTCAAAGGGATGGCGCACATTACCGGGGGCGGGTTCTATGACAACGTGCCGCGAACGCTCCCGGCGGATTGCAGCGTAACCCTCGATCGCCGGACCTGGACAGTTCCCGGCATCTTCGCCCTGATCCAGGATATGGGCAACGTGCCAGACCCCGAAATGCACCGCGCGTTCAACATGGGTATCGGCATGGTGCTGATCGTGGAGCGCTCCGGCGCTGCCGAGGTGATGGCTGCTCTCCAGGTGGCCGGCGAGACTCCGAGCCTCATCGGCGAGGTCTACCGGGGGGTCCACGAGGTCGACATCCTGTGAGCGGCGGCAGGGCCCGAAGCGACGTGGCCGCCCCGCTGGCGCCGCGCCTGGAGCCTCCGCCGCGCGCCCTTCTGTGGGACATCGACGGCACGCTGATCGACACCACCGACCTGATCGTGGCGGCGCTCGACCACATCTACCTGACCTTCCTCGGTCGCTCTGCCCCTCGCGACGAACTGCGCGCACTGATCGGCATTCCGCTCTTCCGCCAAGTCCGATGGTTCGGTGACCCCGCGATGCGCGGTGCGAACGCCGCCGATATGGAAGCGGCCTTCATTTCGTACTACGAAGAGCGGAGGCACGACGAACGGCTGATTGCGCCCGCCATCGATGCCCTGGTGAGGCTCCGGCGCCTCGGGCTGCCTACCGCGGTGGTTACCTCGAAGAACCGCCAGGAGATCGCCAACACGCTTCCCCGGCTCGGTATCGCCTCCAGTGTGGACGTCGTGGTCACTGCGGAGGACGTGCGTTGCCCCAAGCCCGACCCCGAGGGGGTCCTGCTGGCGCTGGACCGCCTGGGCGTTCCCGCGTCGGAGTCCGTCTTCGTGGGCGACACACTCCACGATCTGCGCGCGGGGCGGGGCGCGGGCGTGCGGGTCTGTGCGGTGACGTGGGGCGCTGCGACGCGCGACAGTCTCGCGGCGGAAGCGCCCGATGCGCTCTGCGACCACCCCGGTATGCTTGCGCACCTGCTGGGCTGTCCGGCGGCCGAGTGACGCCGCCGCCCATCGCGCGCATGGTTATGGTTTCCCGCAACGGTTGACAGGCAACGACCCCGTTGATATACTGACCCGGCTTGCGCCGCGGGTCGGCGCAGCCAGGGCAAGGAGGTCGGGGGAGAGATGGCGCTGGGTAAGGTGAAGTGGTTCAACGACGCCAAGGGATACGGTTTCATCGAGACGGCTGAGGGCAAGGACGTCTTCGTGCACTACTCGGCCATCACGATGGAGGGCTACAAGACGCTCACGGAGGGCCAGCAGGTTACGTTCGATGTAGTGCAGGGCGCGAAGGGACCGCAGGCGGCCAACGTCCAGGCGGTGGCTCACTGACGCAGAGCCGTGGAGAAGCGCTGCTGCAATCCGACGCGCGAGTCATGCTGCATCATCTCCGGCCGCGCCCTGCTCCCGGCGTAGCACCGCATCCCCGGTGGCCCACCCGATCACCAGCGCCACGAACACCAGGTTGCCGCCGGTCGCTACGATGTACTGCGCGCTGTCCCAGCGCACGAGCGCATATAGCGCCACCGTAAGGAACGTGGCGGCGAACGCGCATGCGATGGACTTGGATACCCTGTCCCGTCGTATGGCAAGCGCCACGTAGAGGGCGAATGCCGCGTAGAACCAGACGATCGCAAACCCCAGCAGCGCGAACCCCAGCGGTAACACCGCGCCGCCCGACCGGCCTCCGTTCAGCGCCAGCTCCGCGCGAGCCGGCCGCGCGATGTCGTTCACTGCCATCAGGAGGCCCGTGACCGCCCCTGCCGACGCCAGTCCCAGCAACAGCTCAGGGTTCCAGTCCAGGAAGAGGATGCTGGCCGCTGGCGGCGCAGGCGTCATCGCGGCAACGCAGAGCGAGAACACGTAGAGCGCGAGACCGACGCCTGTGACGACCATGCGTGTGCTGGAGGGGAGCTCCACGCGACCGGCGGGCGTGGGAGACCTGCGCGGCTCCGACCGTGCGGAAGCCCGCGGCGGTCGTCCGACCAGGCGGTCGAGCTTGGCCTGCAGAGCCTGGTTTCCCCGGTCGAGCTGCAGCGCGAAGCTGTACATCGCGAGCGCCTCGTCCTGATGCCCGCGCGATCGGTGGACGTCGCCAAGCACCTCATATGCGCCTGCCTGGCGTCTGTCGATCTGAAGCGCTTGCCTGCAGAGCTGCTCCGCCGCGCGGAACTGGAGGAGCCGGTGTGCCGTCCGCGCTTGCTCGACCAGTCGGCCGGCCTCGGAAGGGCGCCGGCGCCCTGACGGGGTGGGCTGGGCCGGAGCCGGGCTCCCGCGCTCCCGGTGGCCGGCATGCGGCGTGGAGTGACCGCCTTTCCTGCCCCGGTTCTCCGCCGCCCGCCGCGCCCGAGCGGCCGCAAGCTGCAGCTCGGCGTCGTAGGCGGCGCGCCGCCGCGGGTCGCCGAGCACCTGGTAGGCTGCGTTCACCGCTCGGAACCGGTCTTCGGCGTCCTGCACCGTGGCCACATCGGGGTGATAGCGCCGCGCGAGCTCGCGGAAGCGGGCCTTCACCGTGTCGGCGCTCGCGTCGCTAGCGAGTCCCAGCACCTCGTAGTGGTTGGCGTCGCCTGCCATCATGTGTCCACCGGCAACCGTGGCGCTTCTGGCGAGGGCGCGAGTAGGCGCATGGCCACGGCTACATTCCCTCGCCGAGGGGCGAGCTGCCGACACCCGTGTAGAAGCTCACCACGGCCGCCCCGACCATCAGAGCCACGAGCAGGTAAAGGGCCACTGAGAACACGTGGGCGTAGAGATGGGCCCTCGAACTCGCCTCGCCCTCCAGGTACTCAGAGACCTTGTTCATCATTGCGTCGATGTTGCCGGTCTGCTCACCGGTACGCAGCATGTCAAGCACCAGAGGCGGGAGCGCACCGGTTCCGCGAAACGCCTCCGAGATCGTGGCCCCTCGTTCCGTGGCGAGGACCGCGTGCTCGGCGGCCAGCGCGAGGTGCACGCTCGCGCTGGCCCTGCCGGCAGTGCGGATCGATGCGTTGAGCGGCAGGCCCGCGCCATAGAGCGCGCCAAAGGCACGCCCGAACCTGGCCAGCGCAAAGCTGCGCACCACGCCGCCGACACCCGGTATCGCGATCTTCAGGCGCTCGTAGCCGGCTCTCGCCTCCAACGACTGGAAGAGGGTCACCCGACACACTGCCACGACCGCGAACACAGCGGCAGCGAGCAAAGCAAGAAAGCCCACGGTGTCGAGCAGGTACTGCATGACGCTGTACCCGCCGCGTCCCATCGATCCGATCACCAGTTTCGATATCGCAGGCGTGAAGTCGCCAAAGAAGGAGCGCCCAAGGAGAAGCACTGCGACCAGCGCCACGAGCTTCGGATAGAGTGTCAGCCGGCTGACCAGGCGTCTCAGCGCCAGCTCCTGTTCGAGATAGTCGGCGACCCGATGCAGCATCGTGTCGAGCATGCCTCCTTGTTCTGCCGCACGGATCATCTCTATCTGCAGCTCCCCGAAGACGCTCGTGTGACGGCGCATCACGTCGCTGATCGGCCCTCCTTCCAGCGTGTGTTGCTGGCACTCCTTGAGGATTGACTGGAGGCGCGCGTTGGACGTCTGGCGCCCCAGGCTCTCCAGAGCCTGGTATATGGGAAGCCCGGCGTTGACCAGGGTCGCGAGCTGCCGGTAGAAGACCGACAGCGCCTTCAGCGGCACTCCCGACGCGACCGGAAAGATGAGGACTTCCGCCACGCCCCGGGACGCGGACGCTGGCGTCTCCGCTGCGTGCACGGGTCTGCGTGGCGGTTCGTCGACGGCTCGGACGCGCTCCACCTGAAGGCCCCGAGCGCGCACCTTACCGGCGGCGAGCGCCGAGTTGGCCGCCTCCACGGTGCCCGTCTGGGTGCGGCCCTCTCGATCCCTGGCGATGTAGGCGTAGACCGGCATAAAGGCCCTCCAGGGCAGGGACGCCCCGCAGCGCCGGGCTCCGTCAGGGAACCCAGCCCTCTGTGAAGCGGAACACGGCGTCGAAGTAGCCCCTAATCAGGAACGCGACAGCCAGGCCGCTAAGGAGAAGGCCGCCCGCAATTGCTGTGCGGAGCATCCAGTACCTCGCGGCGGAGAACGCAGCCTCGACCTCTCCCTGCTGGAGTGCCGACACACGGTCGAGCATCTCGGGCAACGCCCCTGCCTGGTGCCCGGAGGCTACCAGTCCGATGACCTCCGGGCTGAACAGCCCGGTGGCCGCGAACACCTCGTGCAGGGGCGCGTGACGCGCCGCGAGCGCGTTGGCGCCTCCCAGGGACCTGCGGACCGCGGCGTTCGGCACCACGGCGAGTGCCCCCGTCCACACCGTCTCGGCGTCCAAGCCCGCCGCGTAGAGACGGCGTACGGTGCGCACGAATACGGACAGCGAACGCCGTACGGTCAGACCGCCGAGCAGGGGAACCCGGAGCTGCCAGCGGTCGATCAGTGCCCGGCCTCGCCCCATCTGACCGCGCCGAAACCACCAGCGCCACGCCAACCACACTCCGAGCAGGATCGGCAGGTTTCGCCCGAATGCCGCCAGCAGGTAGGCGCGCAGGTCGGCGTCCGGCATCAGGGCGGGGAACACGGGTTGGACCATTGCCAGACCGATGGCTCCCTGCCAGAGCACGACGCGCGTGAGGAGGGCACCACGGAACAGCGCGACTTCGTCCTCGTAGCCTTGGGCGATCTCGTCCAGCATGGCGTCCGCAAAGCCGCCCATCTCGCCTGCGCGAACGCCCCCCACGATGTGCGGTGGGAATAGCCAGGGCCATTCCTCCATGGCATCCGAGACGCGCCCGCCCGCGCTGGCGCGCGTCGCCATGGCCTGCGCCGCAACGCGTACCGTCGGGTGTGCGCCATGCTGGACAAGCGATTGGCAGGCTTCGTGCAGCGGTATGCCGGCGCGGACCAAAGAGGCCAGTTGGCGGAACGTGACGGCCATGTGCTGCGCGGAGGGACGGGATCCGACCGGCCGCGCTGCCTTCGGGAGGGAAGAGCCGACCGAGGGTCTTGCCCCAGAAGGGCCACGCACGATGGCGCACCGGTATCCCAGCCGCGTCAGGCGGTCTACCACCGCCGCCTCATTCGCGTCGTCCATGACACCATGAACCGTCTTACCCTTGCTGTCGACGGCCTCGTACCGGTAGAGCGCCACGGCCGCCTCCCGGCTACCGCTCTCGGCCCGCGTCGGGTGCTGCCGGCGCACCGTCGGCCGTGATACCGCCAGACCAGAGGGTGATGCGCTGAGCGGTGATCTCCGCGGAGCTCGCGCGAGCGGCAATGGAGCGCCCATCGGGCAGAGCCAGTGACGGCTCGAGCTCCGAGAGCGGTAGGAGAACGAATGCGCGGTCCCAGAGCCGCGGATGCGGCAGAACCAGTCGCTCCGTCTGCATGGTTATCTGGTCATAGGCCAGCAGGTCGATGTCGATGGTGCGGGGGCTATGCGCGTGCAGCCTCTGCCGGCCGCCCAGCGCCTCCACACGGAGTGCGTGATCCAGGAGGCGTATTGGCTCCAGGGTGGTCTCGAGGGCTACCACGCAGTTGAGGTAGCAGGGGACGTCCGGCCCTCCGTCGCCCACGTGCTGGCTCTCGTAGACGGACGAGACTCTGTCGATGTCCGTGTCGGGCGTGCACAGGCGGCGGATGGCCGTGCGAAGATGCGCCATCCTATCGCCGACGTTGGAGCCCAGGCTCAGGTAGGCTGTTGGCATGTGGGGGGCTGCCGATACCGTGCGCGGCCCTCGTGCGAAGGACGGTAGCCACCCATTATACTCGGTGTCAGGCGCCATGGGGAACCGTGACCAGGACCCTGATGGAGGACGAGGTGACCGGCAGCATCCACCTTGCAGACAACCTTGACGTTCTTCGGGCGCTGCCATCGGCGGCCGTGGACCTCATCTACATCGATCCTCCGTTCAACACGGGGAAGGTTCAGCAACGCACGCAGCTCAGGACGGTTCGTTCAGCAGAGGGCGACCGCGTGGGCTTCCAGGGCCGCCGCTACGAGAGCATTGTTCTGGGGAGGAAGCGCTTCAGCGACCTCTTTGACGACTATCTGGCCTTCCTGGAGCCTCGCCTGATCGAGGCCCATCGCGTCCTGGCGCCCCATGGGTGTCTCTACTTCCACGTGGACTACCGAGAGGTGCACTACTGCAAGCTGCTCCTCGACACTATATTCGGCCGCGAGTCGTTCCTGAACGAGATCATCTGGGCGTACGACTACGGTGGCCGGCCGAAGGACAGGTGGCCTCCAAAACACGACAACATCCTGCTCTACGCAAGGAGCTCGTCCAACTACGTGTTCAACGTAGACGCAATAGAGCGCATCCCGTACATGGCGCCCGGCCTCGTCGGCCCGGAGAAGGCGGCGCGTGGTAAACTCCCGACCGACACTTGGTGGCACACTATCGTGCCCACCAACGGCTCCGAGAAGACCGGGTACCCGACGCAGAAGCCACTTGGCATCCTTCGGCGCATCGTTCAGGCATCGTCCCGTCCAGGGGCAGTCGTCCTCGATTTCTTCGCAGGCAGCGGGACAACGGGTGCCGCAGCGCTTGGGCTTGGCCGGCGCTTCATTCTGGTGGATAACAACCCGGAGGCGCTTGAGGTCATGGCACGGCGATTCGACGGCACTGATGGCATCGAGTGGGTCGGGTTCGACCCGACGCCGCACCAGAAGCGTGAGAAGCAGAGCAGCCTGTTCTCAGGGCCAGCGGCGCATGAAGGGTGATCGGACGCGCAACCGGATCACGGAACCCGAGATGGAAATGCTCGCAACAATCGCGAGCGCCCTCAAGTGCGACTACATCCGCGAGGGAGCCGACGACCCCTGGGCGGTAAGTCCATTCGCTTGGATCCGCACCCGCCCCTCTCGGCAAGCCGGGAAGATTGGAGAGCAACTCGTGGCAGGCTGGTGCGCCGCAAAGGGCCTCGATGTTACATCGAGCGGCGACTCGGAGGCCGACCGGATCATCGCTGGGCGGCGGGTTGAGATCAAGCTATCGACGCTGTGGGAAAGCGGTGTCTACAAGTTCCAGCAACTTCGAGATCAGCACTACGAGTTTGCCGTCTGCCTTGGCATCTCTCCGTTTGACGCACACTGCTGGGTCATCTCGAAGAGCGACCTCCGGCAGCATGTCATCGGCCATACTCCGCAGCACACGGGCAAGGGCGGCACAGACACCTTCTGGCTATCCTTTGACGCGGCGGCACCCCCTGCATGGCTGAGCCGTTGCGGTGGCCAACTCAAGGATGCGTACGAGATCATGCGGAAGTGGCAAGTACGGCGATGATGGCATTGTGCAGGACAACCGGTTTGAGCGGACGGCTCTTTGCCGCCACTCAACTGGAGCGATTGAAGGGGCGCCCTATGGTGCTGCCGATTGGCGACGGCACCTGGGCGCTACTGGGAGGATGCCGACGATGACGCGAATCGGGCTGGGGCTGAGCGTTGCCGCACTCGCAGCGGCTGGCGTGGTGGGCCTTCTGGCCCCGAGGGTGCAGGTGACCTTGCGCAAGAGCGAGGCCGTGGCGGAGACAACGAGCGCGCGGTTGAGCAGGATCAGCCCTGAGGAGGTGTATGCGCGCGCGGCGGCCATCGCTGGACCCTCCGTGGTGAACATTGACACGGTGCGCGTTCGCCGGGTTCGCAGCTTCTTCTTCGAGGAGGCGATCCAGCGTGTGCCAGGAACCGGCTCCGGTGTGATCCTGACCGCGGATGGCGACATCGTGACGAACGAGCACGTGGTCGCTGGCGCCGAGAGGATCGTTGTTACGCTGCAGGACGGCCGGCAGTTCGAGGGGCGAGTGGTCGGGCGCGACCGCAGCACCGATGTGGCGCTCGTGAAGGTGAATGCCACCAACCTTCCTGCCATCAAGGTGGGAACCTCGCGCACGCTCATTCCGGGGCAACTGGCGATCGCGATCGGCAATCCGCTCGGGCTGCGCTTCACGGTGACGCAGGGCATCGTGAGTGCCCTCGGTCGACCGATCAAGATGCGAGACAGGGTCTTCGAGAACCTCATTCAGACCGACTGCGCCATCAACCCGGGCAACTCCGGTGGCGCCCTCGTGGACCGTCATGGAGCGCTGATTGGCATCAACACCCTGGTAGCGGAGGGGAGCGGCATCGGGTTCGCCATCCCGGTGGATACGGCGATGCGGATCGTGACGGAGCTTCGCGAGCACGGGAAGGTCAAACGCCCGTGGGCAGGGCTCTACTTCGCGCCGGTCACTCGGGACATCCAGGCGTACTTCGGCTTGCCGACCTCGGAGGGCGTGATCGTGGAGGGCGTCATGCCGGGAGGACCGGCGGATCGCGCAGGCCTGTCTCGTGGCGATATCATCGTGGAGTTCGACGGAAGACGGGTAAGGAACGACGACGACCTGAGGCGCGCGATCGAGCGATCTAGGATCGGCCAGCGCGTGTCCTTTGAGGTGCTGCGTGGCGACCAGCGGGGGCGAGGGGAGATGACCCTGATCGAGGCGCCTTAGCGCGCGCGGTGTCCGGTCCTGTGGGGTAACATACCGGTGCAGCTCACAGAAGGCGGGCAGGGCACCGAGGGCCCGCCGCCAGGTATTGGAGGAGAAGCGCCGTGATCGTGCCGACCCGTGTTCTGTTCAAGCACGCCTACGGGAAATACGCGCTGGGCGCGTACAACATCAACAACCTCGAGCAGGCCATGGGTCTGTTCCGCGGCAACATGGAGTCGGCCGCGCCGTTCATCATCCAGATCAGCAAGGGCGCGCGCGGGTACACCGACAAGCGCATGCTCGAGGCGATCATCCGCACGGCAGACTCGATCTGGCCTGACGCGCTCTTCGCCGTGCACCTCGACCATGGCGACGAGAAGACCTGTTACGACTGCATTGAGAGCGGCTTCTACTCGTCCGTGATGATTGACGGCTCGCACCTCCCCTTCGAGGAGAACATAGCGGTCACCAGGCGCGTGGTGGATGCGGCCCACGCCCGCGGTGTCAGCGTGGAGGCGGAGCTGGGCAAGCTCGGCGGCGTCGAGGAGCACATCAGCGTCGACGAGAAGGACGCCCGACTCACAGACCCTGCCGAGGCGGAGGAGTTCGTTAAGCGCACGGAGTGCGATAGCCTGGCCTGCGCCATTGGCACCAGCCACGGCGCTTTCAAGTTCAGCGGCACCCAGGGCATCCACTTCAACGTGATCGACGAGATCGCGAGGCGGCTGCCAGGTTTCCCGCTCGTCATGCATGGCTCGTCCTCGGTTCCGCAGAGCGAGGTCGCCCGCATCAACAGCGCGGGTGGCGATCTGAAGGGCGCCAGGGGAGTCGACGAGAACGAGTATCTGCCTTCTGCCAGGCGGGGCGTCTGCAAGATTAACATCGACACCGACGGTCGGCTGGTGTGGTGCCGCGTGCACCGCGAGTTCTTCCGCGACCAGCCGGCGAAGTTCGACCTTCGCGACCCGGGCAAGGTCTTTATGGCGGAGTATGCGACGTTCATCGCGAGCCGGAACGTGCTGCTGGGCTCGGCCGGGCAGCTTGATGCCGCCACCGCGGCTGCGCAGGCCGATCTGGGGGCGTAGGGCCGGGCGCAGGCGCGGCGCAAGGGAGCTACTGGGGCAGGGGGCGGAGCGATCCGCCCCTGCTTGCTTCTGAGGTCGGGAGGATGCCCGCCACGGGCGCCGAAATGAAGCCCCAGATCGGGAACTGCGGGCTGACCGCGGGGGTCCTTCAGGAGCGCGAGGCAGGGATGCTTCCCACACTGGCCGTGTGCCTACGAATCAACACGCCGTAGCGGCGGCTCCCTGCCTCCAGCCCATGGCCGCGGCGCGGCGAGAGGGGAAACCAACCACGATGATCGACGAGAGCTCAGTGGGGTCGGCGTCGCGTGCCCGTTCCGTGGACAGAGCAGGCCGCGCGGGCGGATGCACCGAGGATGAGCTGCTGCTCCGGTGCCCCGAGACCGCTCCGGATGCAGCGGCACAGGGAGACCCATGGCGCGTGCTGCGCATCGTGAGCGAGTTCGTGCAGGGATTCGACGCACTGAGCGGCGTGGGCCCCGCTGTGGCGATCTTCGGCAGTGCCCGGACGCCGGCCAGCCACCCGCACTGCGAGGCGGCAGTCGAGATTGCTCGCCGCCTCGGGTCCGCCGGACTCACGATCATCACGGGTGGCGGGCCCGGCATCATGGAGGCAGGTAACAAGGGAGCGCGCGCAGCGGGCGCCCTGTCCATAGGTCTCAACATCGAGCTCCCGTTCGAGCAGCACCTGAACCCCTACGCCGATATCACGGTCGAGTTCCGCTACTTCTTCGTGCGCAAGACCATGTTTACCAAGTACGCCCAGGCCTTCGTCATCATGCCGGGCGGTTTCGGGACAATGGACGAGCTGTTCGAGTCCCTGACGCTCATTCAGACAGGCAAGATTCGCAACTTCCCGGTGGTGCTTTACGACACCTCCTACTGGGGCGGCCTACTCGACTGGCTCAAGCAGCACATGCTCGGGGGCGGCATGATCTCGGGCGACGACCTCGATCTGCTGATGACTTGCGATACCCCGGAGGAGGTGAGCGACATGGTGCTGCGCTCGATGCGCGACACCACGTGGCGAGCTGTCGCCGAGGAGCGCGCCCGCGACAGCACGCGGCGCAGTCTCGAGCGCGCGGTCCGCGCGCGGCAGAACCTGCAGGATGTAGGATAGCGGCGCCCTGGGTAACTGGCAGCGGCGCCAGGAGGCTGAGCGCGATGACTGAAATCCGAGTCGCCTACGAGGGCGACCTGCGCTGCGTTGCGACGCACGTCCCGTCCGGGGTGATGCTTACTACCGACGCGCCTGTCGACAACGAAGGGCTCGGCGCCTCATTCTCTCCCACCGACCTGGTCGCAACCGCGCTTGGGTCGTGCATGCTTACTATCATGGGCATTGTTGCGCGCCGGCGTGGCATCGACCTGGGTGCGGCCGACGCAATCGTGAGGAAGGAGATGGCTTCCAGCGGACGGCGCCGCATCAGCCGGCTTACCGTGGGCATCGACGTGCCGGGCCCGGTGAGCTCGGAGGACCGCGCGGTGCTCGAAGCTGCCGCGCACGCCTGTCCGGTGCTTGAGAGCATCAGCCCGGAGGTCGATGTGCAGGTGCGCTTCCGCTGGGCGCCTGATGAGGCGGGGTCGGGCGTCAGCGCTCCAGCGTGATGGCGAGGATACGCACGTCCGGGCTGTTGGGCAGGGTGATGCTGAGCAGCGGCTTCGCCTCGGTCACGCGAATAGTGTAGCGGAGGAGCCGCACGGGGCCGGCCAGTGCACCGCTGCGCTCGCGGGTGAAGGGGATGTCGGCGGCGACTGACCCGCCCGGCGACTCCGAGCCCGTCCATGACGCGATCGGCATCGAGCTGTACTGCTCCGACCCGTCCGCGAACCCCAGCGTGAACGAGGCGAGCGTCTGCGGCTGTGTGGAGGCGGCCAGCAGGTGGACCGCGCGAACGCGGACTGCTGAACGCGCGTCCGGGGCGATGCGCACCCTCTGCCCCGTAGCGCGAATTGCGTTCCGCTCGCCGTCCGTCTTCGGTCCCCACTGGAAGGCTATGCGCCGCCCCGACTCCAGGCCCTCACTCGGATCGCTGAAGAGGCCCGATGCTGTTACGTCTGCCGACACCGAGGGCGGCACAACCTCCGCGGGCAGCGAGCGGCCCTGACCGTCGAAGTCTCCGTCCGCCGGCCGCGCCTCGGACGAGACGACGTCGGTGTTGAAGGCGGTGCGAAGGTCGGCGAACGTCAGGCGCCCACGGACGACCCGCACCTGCCGGACGACGGTTTCGCGGGCCCGCACGGAAGGCAGTGTCGACGCCCAGGTGTCGCCGATCTTCACGTCCCAGACCAGCCAGTACACACCATCGTTGGGCGGGGCCACGACGTGAGCCGGCAGATCGGGCAGCTCCTCGCCGGGCGCGAGGTCGCGCAGGATCGGCGTGGTCTCGTCCTCCCACACTGCCAGGGTCCCGTCCTGGTAGTACCAGTGGTAACCGATCCGGGTCGTCTCTTTCCGCCAGGTCTGCGGCCCCGTGTTCCGCACGCCGATAGGCACGGGGATCCGGCGCTCGCCCGGCATTGTGGTGGGAACGCGCTCCATCGTGAACCGGACCCCTATGTCGGCTTCCAGCAGCTCCACCACGTGGCCATGCGCCACGGCGCCGGTGCCCGGCCCCTCGCCAGCATGGACCTCCCAGCGCAACACGGCATCTCGCGTACGGCCATCAGGCGGAGTGAGCGGTGCGCCATCTGGCCCGCAGACCGCCACTGGAACCGTCAGGGAGACCTCCTCGCCTGGACCAACGTCGTTCGGCAGCTCGGCGCTCAGACCGGAGGACGCGATAGCTGCATCAGTCCCTTCGCCCATCCATGCAAGTCGCGCGGTCACGCGCGAGCCCCGGGACCAGTGCCTCGACCCGTCGTTCCTCAGGGCGACCGATGCGCTGTAGACACCGCCGTTCTCCAAAGCGGTCGGCAGATCACTCGCCAGACACATAGCGGCATAGGCCGGACCCGGCGCGTCCGAAGCGCGGACCTCGATGGTCCTCCTCAGCGCGTTCGGTCCGTTCGAGATCGGTGACGGCTGGCCACGACGATCCAGCGCCACGACATCGACGAAGAGCGTGTAGCGTCCCGCGGTCGGGGGAGCCGTCAGCGTCAGAGACAAGGTCGTTGCAGCGTCTGGAGCCACTGCGGAGGCAAGTGGTGCTACCGCGTTGGTGGCCGAGCCGCCGCCCGATGGGCGCCAGCTCAGCGCGACCACGTGGGTGACCGGTTGCCAGGCAGCCGTGCCAGCGTTGTGAAGCGAGAGCGATGCGCGGCCCGCCGACCCCGCCCGCAGAGCCGAAGGCACTGTGTCCGCCAGAGCCCGTGCCGCGAGTGCCGCCGGGCGGACGAAGGCGCGCGACAGAACCCTGGTCATGTCTGCGTAGCGCATGCCGTCCTGGTCCGTGGGGGCGATCTCCGACCCTTGGGCGTAGTCGTTCCAGGAGTCCACGACCACCCACTGCGCTCCACCCGCGATGGCTTGCCGCCACGCATCGCGGTACGCGGCCCCATCGCGGCGCGCGGCCGGAGCGCCCGGTATCACCGGGCCCGCAGACTCCCGCGTCACGCCGGGCCCCACAACAGCGATGCGGACCAGGCCATTGGGGTTCACGCTGACGCCGCGTCCGTCGACGGGAGTCCACCGTCCCGGCGTGCGCGCGGCATCGCCTGCCGGATCGGGCGCGACGAGCACGAGGTCCTCGGAGAACTCGGCCCGAAACCGCGACCGGATCTCATCGACGCCAGATGGCTCGATGCCTGCGAGCAGCGACGGACTCCGAAGCCACAGCACCGAGGCGTGCTCGTAGCGGTCGCCGGTCCGTACGGGCACACGAGCACGCAGGGAAGGGGGGATGCGCAGGAACGTCGACCTTACGACTGCATACAGGTGGGCTACTGGGTCGCCCTGTACGCTCACGCCCGGGTCACCGTCCAGGCAGGGGGCGATCTGGGGCGCAGGCACGCCGGCAGCCTCCATCAGCCGGCGCGCCTGGACCAGCGACGCTAGGGCGCGCACCGCCGACCGTGGCTTCTGCCCGCCGCTGACGTTCACGAGCGGCACCAGAACGTCAATACCGGCCTGTCGGGCGCGCTCCAGGTGTCGCCAGTGCCAATCCACTCGGTCGAACGTGATCCACGGCCCTGCGCCCTCCTCGGGCACACGACGCAGCCCCGGCGGCTGACTGGCGGGCCAGAGGCTGCTTACGTCCAGCGCCTTCCGCGGGTCCATCTGGAAATCCATCCGGTATAGCGCGAAGACGGTTCTGGGAAGGTCCGGAAGCTCCAGGGGGGCTACGGGCGCCGGGCTCGCAGACGGCGGCTCTATGGCGGGCAATGCAGGCCTGTGCTCAGTCGTGGGACGGGTCCGGGCCGCCGCCAGAGGTACCGACGCGCCGCCAGTGACGATTCCTGCCGGGGTCGCCTCGAAGACGAAGCCCGTGACACGGTTCCACTCCGCGTCGCCGATCACCCCATCCATCACCGGCCTGGCGGTGAACACGCGGGCGCAGACGCGAGCATCGGGTGCGCCTGGTACAGCGCGAACCGCCGTGTCCGCGAACACGATCTCGGTCCAGAGGGACGGGTTCTGCAGGTCCGCAAGCGTGGTCACGCCGGGGGACAGGCTGACGATAGGAGGCGATCCGGCGGCGGCGCTCCGGAGCACGACGTTGAACCGCATGCGCTGGGACGTCTGCGGCGGACCACCCAGCTCGAGCCAGGGCACCGCCAGCTCGACTACGAACCGCGCGCCACCTCCACCGGTGGGCGGTTGGCGGCTGACCCCCAGCCTGAACGGCTTGGGGATACCGTCGCTCTGGAGGAAGTCCTGAGGTCCTGTCAGCGGCGTCGCCGCAGCCCCGCGGTAGAGCTGCGCACCGCCTGCCGCGCTCACCGTCATCTGGATCGAGCGCGCGGATCGGGTGGATCCCACAGGTCCGTCGAGTGCCTGTAGGAACAGGCTGATGCTGTCGTCGACGCCGGGGTCCGCGAAGTGGGCGGCAACGGTCGCCTGCAGCTCTGGCTTCTCGACGACGGCAGCGATATAGAAGAAGTCAGGGTCGTGCGCTGTATAGCAGGTGATGCGGGTGGCTTGGCCGGTGGCCTGGCCCTGGCTTGCCGCCGAAGCGACGCCCGAACAGGCGATGACGAGCGCTAGCAGCAAGCAACGCATAGGCTCTCCTCACGGCATGCAAAGCGCACGCCACGGGATGTCTGGTGGGGTACCCGGTGCGCGAGCGGCGCCGGGTCACTGAACACAGACGCCGGTCGACGGGGGCCGGTTCCGTTCGCCGACCGGCGCACTATCTGCCGAACAGGCTCGCACCCCCGCCGTCGGGCACGATGTCGAAAGTCTTCCGAATGCCGAAACGGCGGCAGACGGCGTCCAGCTCCTCGTCCGCACGGCGGCACGCATCGCTTATCTCCTGCGACCACGAGCCCATACCACCGCCCCCGCGCGCCTTAAGCGCAGCGACTGCCTCCAGTGCACGGTCGCTGTGTCCGGACGCGATGCCGGCCATCGCGCGGCTCATCTCGAGGCCTACGCCCACGATGCTCCCCGCCGTCCTGCCCAGCACGTCGTAGTAGAGGTCACGCAGGCGAACACACGCGGTGGGCGCAGGGCGCGACAGGAAGGCCTGCGACAGCTCGTCCCACTCTCTCGGCCACTCCGAAAGCTTGCGCTGGAACTCGCCGTAGCTCGCATCCAGTTGCTGAGCGATGTCTGCCTCGGTCTCCGCGAGGTGAGCCGACAGGTTGCGAGCGGCAAGAGTTACGTTCAGGGCGGTGGCTTCCCCCAACTGGCTTCGGGCAAGCTGTACGCGGCGACTCTCGATATCGCGCAGGAACTCGAGGTAATCGATCACGTCCGTCGGTTGGGGCGGCGCTGGCACGGCCGCCCGGTCCGTGATGGGCCCGGTGTCGGCCACACGCGCCGGGCGATCTGTCACCGGTCCGGTCTGGGCAGGCCGGCCGAGCGCCTCGGTTACGCGGCTCGCCTCTGGCGCTGCCGCTGCGCGCCGGGTGAACTCGCGCCATCCGAGGGTGCCAACACCCAGTGCCAGGACGACGGCCACGGCGGAAGCGACCATGAGGCGGTAACGCGCCTTGGGGGCGGCCGAGGACACCGGGGACGGGCCACCATGCACCGACAGCGCGGAACCGCATCCCATGCAGAAGCGGGCTCCCGAGGGCGCTTCTGTGGCACAACGCGGACACTTCATGGCGGCTCACACCTGGAGCCGCCCGCCCCACGCACGAAAACCGGAACAGAGCGAGACGAACCGAAGGGCGGACGCTCAGCCGGTATATACCACCGGTGACAGGGCGATGTCAAACCGCTGCGGCACCGGCGACGTAGGCGTCAATCGCGGACACCACCTCGTCCTCCGGACTCGCGAAGCGCAGCCCGGCGCGACTGATCATCGGACGCTCCTCGTCGATGAGCGCCGACCGGACCACGACGGCGTCAACCAGCAGCCGCGTGAGCCCTCCGGCCCGCGAGGGTATGGAGAAGGCGAGCGACGCGCGCGCCCCGACGCTCAGCTCTCCCTCCGCTACCAGCGCCACACCCCGCGTGCTGATGTCGGTGGTGGAACCCGTCCGCCCCTCGGTCGCTGGAGCGCCCGACGCATCGGCGCGTAACGAGCAAGGCACGTGCAGTGGCGCACGGGGCGCGGCGCGGCGCTGGAGCCGCTCGATGGCGACTGGCATCGTGAGAACGTACCTGCCCGCGTGAGACGCGTCGACCACGGCCACGTCCAGCCGGTAGAGCGCATCCGCGCCGGCGATGAGCGCCTCGACCGAGTCGCCAGCGATCACGTCAAGGGGCGCGGATGCGGCGACCGTGAAGGTGTCCTGCCAGGAGCGCAGAACCTTGGCCGCGGCGAGCTCGCGCGACCTGTGGCTGCGAATGGAGATGCCCTGACCGGCCTGCACCACGCCGTAGCGAGTGCACTCGCCGGTGAGCAGACGCAGCCGGTCCGCCAGAGCCTCCAGGTCAAAGGGCTTGTAGAGGATCGAATCGGCGCCCGCCAGCAGCGCCCGCTGGCGCAGGCTCTCCTCCTCATACGCCGTCATGGCGATCGCCGGAGCGGCAGGACAGAGGGCTCGGAGCCTCGGCAGCGCCGCGAGCCCGTTCATGTCCGGAAGCCGGATGTCCAGGAGGATTACGTCCACACTGCGCTCGGCAAGCCGTTCGAGCGCCGAAGCCGCGTCGGATGCGGCGACGACTTCGAACCCCGTTCGGGCGAGCTTGGCTTGCAGCACTGCCCGGAAGTTCGGCTCGTCGTCGACGATCAGCACGGCAGGCTGTGACCTCATCCGTGTTCCTCAGGTGCGGCGGCGAGCTTCCTCGCCATCGGCGCCTCTGCCGGGGAGTGCGGCACCAGGTCGCCCCCCCAAGATGAAGTCCAGGCACGCAGGCGCGACAGGGCGTCGCTCCTACCGGCACACCTCTGCAATCTGCGTGCCATCCAGCGCGATGCGGGCGATGGTCGCGGACGGAGGCCCGATGCTTCCCCAGCAGCTCTAGACGGCAGGGGCCTGCCTGCGGACCGCGTCAGGGAGCAGGTCGAGCGTAAGGGTCCGCGCCGATGGGTCGCCGATAACAACGGCGCGCTGAATGATGTTCTCCAGCTCGCGTACGTTGCCCGGGTACCGATAAGAGATCAGGGCGTCGAGCGCGTCGCTGGCGACTTCGACCATGCTGCGCCGGTTCTCGCTGCTGTACTTGGCCAGGAAGAAGGGGACCAGTTCGGCCACGTCCTCGGGCCGCTCGCGCAGGGGAGGTATGCGAAGCTGGATCACCTGGAGCCGGTAAAACAGGTCGTCGCGAAACTCGCGATTGGCCACGAGGCCCTCGAGGTCCTTGTTGGTGGCGGACACCAGCCGCACCTCGACCCGGATGGTCTTGTTGCCGCCCACACGCTCAAACTCGCGCTCCTGCAGCACCCGCAACAGCTTCACCTGGAGGGGAGGCGGTATCTCAGCCACCTCGTCGAGGAACAGCGTGCCGCTGTTGGCGGCCTCAAAGCGCCCATGCCGCAGCGCAGCCGCGCCGGTGAAGGCGTTCTTCTCGTGACCGAAGAGCTCGCTCTCCAACAAGGTCTCGGAGAGGGCAGCACACGACACTGGAACGAACGGTTTGTCGGCGCGGCACGACCGGAAGTGGAGCGCCCGAGCGATCAGCTCCTTGCCTGTCCCACTCTCGCCGGCAAGGAGCACGGTCGCGCGGCTGTCCGCCACGCGCTCTACCATTGCCATCAGGTCGCGCATCGCAGAGCTTGCGCCCAGCACCTCGTAGCCCGGGGGGACCGGTGTGGCAGCCTTGGGAGCGGCCCGCGCGGAGGCGGGCGCCGCGACGTCATCAAGCGCGCGTCGGACGCATTGGAGGACCTCGTCGACATCGAACGGTTTGGTGATGTAGTCGTAGGCGCCCAGACGCATCGCGTCGACGGCTGTCCTGATGGTGCCGTAGGCGGTGACGATGATGGCGGCGCAGACCGGGTGCAGCACCTTCACCTCGCGGAGGAGGTCCACACCGTTCATGTCTGGCATGATCAGGTCGGACACCAGTGCGTCGATCGTGCGGCCTCGGGCAATCTCCAGGGCCTTGCGCCCTGCGCCCGCGGTGACCACATCGAAACCGTTGCTCGTGAAGAGCGCCTCAAGAACGCGCCGAATGTTCGGCTCGTCATCGGCGACCAGGATCGTGTAGGTGTGCTTCATGGGCATCGCGGCTCGCTCCACCAGCTATGCATCCGGCAGCGCAGATCCGAGCCTGCTGCTCTCCTCGGGTAGACCGAGAGGGACGAAGGCAGGCGGCCTTGCCTCGATGGGTAGCCGGACGGTGAACGTCGATCCGAGCTGTGGCCGGCTGCTGACCTGGATCGTCCCACCGTGGTTCTCCACGATCTTGTTAACGATGGACAATCCCAGGCCCGTGCCCTTGGTCTTGGTTGTGTAGAGCGGCTGGAAGATGTGCGGTAGACGGTCTTCCGGGATGCCCACGCCCCGGTCGGTGACGTCGATGGCCACCGAGCCATGCTTGGCATCGTACTCGGCGCCGATAGTCACCACACCGCCGTCGGGCATCGCCTGCACGGCGTTCAGCAGCAGATTGCGGAGGATCTGCTGGATCTGCTTCGGGTCGACCAGCACTTCCGGCAGTCCATCGGACACGCGGAGCTCGAAATCCACGCCGGAGCCGCTCAGCCCGTTCTGCATCAAGCCGCACGTTGAGCGGATGAGGTCGCGCAGGTCGGTCGCTCGAACGTCAAGCCGCATGGGGCGGGCGAAGTCCAGGAGGTCGGTCGTCAGGCCGCTGAGCGCGTTGACTTCGTCGATGATGATGCCAATGAACTCCTGGACCGCCGGGTTGTCCCCGGCCTCCTGCCGCATCAGCTGGGCCGCCCCCTTGATAGAGCTCAGCGGATTCCGGACCTCGTGCGCCATCTTCGCCGCAAGCTGGCCGATGTCCGCGAGTCTGCGGATGCGGGCCATCTCGGACTCCATGCGGGTCTCACGCGTGGCGTCCTCCATGATCTGCACTATGCCGAGCCGCTCGCCGACGCGGTTGGTCACCGGCGAGACCAGCAGGTTCACGGACATCTCAGCGCCGTTGCGCGAGTGCAGCCGCTGCCTGTAGGCCTGGTGCGGCCGGCCGCTCGACATGACCTGTGCTCGCAGGGCCTCGAGCGCGGCGGCTTCGCCGACAGGAAGCCCGGCGGCCCGCAGGAGCTCGCCGAACGGCCGGCCGATGGCGTCGCGTTCTGCGATGCCCCACATCTCCTCGCTGCCCTTGTTCCAGCGCGTCACGCACCCCGCTGTGTCTAGCACAACCACAGATGCGGCGATCGAACGCACGATGTTGTCGGTCTGGGTCGCGAGCCGGTGCATCTCCTGGAAGCGGAGCTCGCGATCTTCGTAGAGCTGGGCATTCTCAACCGCGAGGCCAACCTGGTTGGCGAACGTGCTGAGCAGGTCGATGCTCTCCTCCGTGATGGCGCGCCGGGTGCGCTTGTTGTCCGCGAGGACGACCCCGATAGTCTGGCCCTTGGCGACGATCGGCATCACCACGAACGAACTGGTCCCGAGGGCGCGGCCGAACCCGCGCAGCGGCTGGATGGCGTTTCGGGCGTCCATCTCCACGATCGGCATCTGCTTCTTCGCAACGAGCCCGATCACGCCGTCGCCGTAACGGACAGGCGCCGCGCCCACAACCTCCGGACGGTAACCGCGGACTGCGCGGGGCACGTAGCGACGCGTGTGCCGGTCGAGAAGGTAGATGCAGCAACGGTCGAACTTCACTACATCGACGATGTTGGATGCTGCGCTCCGGAGCAGACCCTCCACGTCAAGCGTTGAGATCACCACCTGGGTGAGGTCGTAGAGCGTCTGAAGCTGGTGAACGCGGCGTCGCAGATCGGTGGTGAGCTGGTTGTTGCTGATGACCAGCGCTGCCTGGCTTGCGATCACGGAAAAGAGCCGCAGGTCCTCCTCATCGAACTCCGGGCCAGGGCGGCGCCGGCGTATAGACATGACGCCCGTGATGGAGCCGGCGCCGTCGCGCATCGGCACCACCATCGCGGAGCCAATGTCCGGCCGTAGCGATAGCTGGGAGAGGCGCGGGTCGTCCGCTGCCTCCGAGATGAGCAACGGCTCCCCAGTCATCGCCACGCCTCCGGCGATGCCCTCCCCAAGGGCGCGCTCGGCGACATGGACGACGTCCTCCGAGAGGCCATGGGCGGCCGCGATCGTGAGGGTCTGCGTCTCGGGATCCAGCCGCATCAGGGAGCACGCCTGGGCCGACATGGCACGCGCAGCCTTTTCCGTGATGAGGGCGAGCAGACGCTCCGGTTCGGCCTTGTCCGCCAGGGAGCTGATCTCGTGGATCGTCTCGACCTCGTGAAAGCGGCGCTCCGCCTCGGTTCCGAGCTGCTCTGTGCGCGCCTGTAGGTAGCAGCGGTCCAGGGCGGTGGCGAGGATCGTGGCGACGCATGCACCCACCGCGCCGCTGCCATCGGCCAGACCCAGCAGGCAGACCACCGAGGCCGGGGCATGCATGGTCGGTACGGAGCACACGCTGGTATCGGCGTGGGGTTGGCAGCACGGTGCTCCATCAGCCAGGGCATCGAGAAGCCCGCCGTACCTCGCGAGGACGTCCGGCGAGCCGGCTATGTGCCGCACCGGCCGCATGCCTCGCACGAGGAGCGCAGCCGCCGACGCAACGCCGCTCTCGGTGAGCGCCGCCAGCGCCTGGCACGCAACCTGTTCGGCCGACGGAGCCGCCACGACCGCCGCAGCCACCGCGCGGAGCGCACGGAGCGAGAGCGTGTCCGGCTCGGCGCCTTCTTCTCTCATGCGACACCGCCCAGGGTCGAGGGTCAGAGCCGATTATATCACGCCCCAAGCGTGCCTCACAACCAGCCGCCGTCTGGTTGACGAAGTGCCGAGCAAGGCTCTATCCTTCCAGCACCCACGCGCGTCCGGTGCGCCTGGGTTCGCATCACGGGGAGGTGCAAACCATGCGGATCCCGACTCAGCGCCTGAGGTTCACCAGATCGCTCGACGGCAAGCGGAGCGAGAACGGTTACCTGGTTCTGGACATCAAGGGCCTGGACATCGAGGGCGCCAGCACCTTGGTGGTAACCATGGACGAGGTCGACGCCGTGCGATCACAGGGCGATCGGCAGATCTCGGAGCGCGATCGTCTCAGGGGCCTGCTGGGTGGCCCGTAGATAGCACCCCTGTCGCGGGGGCGCGGTCAGCACCCCCGCGACAGGAGGACAACCCCACCCTCCTCGCGGCAGCCCACGGGAAGGGCAATCGCTCACCGCCGCCGGCCGCCTTCTGAGGCGGCAGCGACATGGGCGGCAGCGACCGGCAGCATACACCGACCGCTCTCGTCACGCCTGCAGCCGTCGCCACGCCTGCAACGAACACCACGGCGTACGGGAACGTGCCCGCCCCCCGAATGGCTCCCCCGAGGGGCCCCGCCACCCATGGCGGCGGCTCTCAGCTCAGGCCCATCGGGAAGCGGGCACCATCTATCTGGGCGCTAGCGGCGTCCCCACGTGCCGTCCGCGTTGCGCACGGCGAGGCCCCAAAGCTCCTGCCGTCCCTCATAGGGGCCACGCTCGGCCACGACCCACGCCCGATGGCCCTGTCCCGTCCAGACCGGCGCCGCTGCCCCGACTTCCGTCCGCTGCGATGAACGGACGCGCCCTCACCACCCT
>DATIKM010000012.1:0-75264 GCA_035477595.1 Chthonomonadales bacterium | reverse complement strand
CCGAGCCTGCTCTGCATGCTTGCCCTCCTGAGGCCCGTCGCTGGCGCCGACCCCTGGCACACGGACCTCTCGTTCTCCGGCGGAGGCTGGTGGCCCGTACGCGTTCCCGTGGTCGTGCAGGCGCCGCCCGGCACGGCGCTGTCCGGGCGCATGGTGTCCGTCCGAGTTGGGCGCCAGCCCGGCGGCGTCGACCTCGCCGGGCTCGCGGCCCGAACCCTTCGCGTGTGCCGCGCGGACGGCGCTGAGTACCTCTTCGATGTGGAGCCCGCGCGCCGAGGAGACCAGCGCCTCCGCGAGGGCGACGTGCTCAGCTTCTGCGTCGACGCCCCTGCAGGAGGCCGCGCCCGTTACTACATCTACGGGGGGAACCCCTCCGCGCTGGAGCCTGGCGACTGGCTGGGGGCCGCGCTGGTGAACGGTTCGTTCGAGGAAGGTGCAACGGGCCCTGTCGGATGGGCGGCAAGCCTCACCGACGCCGACCACGAGGCCCTGTACGATCCGGCAGGCGGGCGCGAGGGCTCGGCCTGCGTTGCTCATCGAGTGCGGGACGGAGCGCCTGCGACGTGGGTTCAGTGGTCGCAGTCGGGTCTCCGCGCCGCGCCGGGCGAGCGCTGGAGGCTGCGGGGCTGGGTGCGCGCCGAGGGCGTGGCGGGCATCGCGGGGTTCTACGTCCACGTGAACGGCGCTCGCCCGCAACTGGTGAACCGCGTCCTCGACGCCGGGTCAGGCAGCTACCCCTGGCGCGAGGTAACGGCAGAGTTCGACATCCCGGAGGGCGGCGAGACCATCACGGTGGGGACTGTCCTGTACGGGACCGGCCGTGCCTGGTACGACGATGTCTCGCTGGAGCGGCTCGACCCGACGGGCGACGCCCCTCGGGTGGAGGTCGGGCGGGCGGAGCGTCGCGCGCTCGTGCTGCAGCCGGGTCTCACGGCATGGAGGCCGGGCGCGCCGGGCGCGTGGCCCGTCCGCATCGATGCGCGCGTGCGCAGGATGGACGAAGGTGGCAGCGCGACGGGTATGGCAGCGGTTGACATTCGGCGCGCGCTCCACCTCCTGCGGCGCGTCGCGGGGCCGCAGCCCCATAAGCCCCGCGTGCGCGCGGTCGACGCGGTAACGGGCCGTGCTGTGGCGTGTGCGCTGGTGGGTGACCATGCCTGCTTCGAGGTTGCCCAGCCGCCCTGGACCGAGCGCCGCTTCTGGGTCTACCTGAGCCCTGGCGGACCCTCGAGCGCGGAGGAGGCGTCGCTCGCCCTGGCGCGCCTCGCGGCGAGCCCGGCGAACCTGGCACGCGATGGGACCTTCGAGGGCGCCGGCGCTGACGCGGCGTGGCCGTTCGCCGTCGAGGGCGGCTCTGCCGGCGCCGTAGAGACCGCGATTGAGCCGGGCGGGCCGGGCGGCGGGCGATGCGCGCGGCTCACGGTGGGGCCCGACGCTCCGCTGGCGTGGGTTGGCCGGCGACAGCTCGTGCGCGGCATCCAGCCCGGCGCCCTCTACCTCTACGCGGGGCAGATCTCCACGCGGGGCCTCCGGGAAGGCTCGGCGGCGCTCCACGCGCACTTGAGGACGCCGGCCGGCGACCTCGTGTCCGAGAGCCCCTACCTGTCCGCGGGCGCCGGCCGGACAGGTGACACGCCGTGGACGCTCCTGAGCACGTGGTTCGTGGCGCCGGGCGACTGCGCCGCCGTCGAGCTGCACCTGACGGTCCGGGCGCGCGGAACGGTGAAGCACGACAACGTGGTCTTGCTGCGCGTCCGGAGTGCGGTGGTGGCGGCGGTCGCGTCTTCGCGTCCGGAGCCGGCGGGTCTGACGGCGTGGTTCGAGAACCCGCTCGTGAAGCTCTTCCCGGACGACCCGCCGCGCACGCGGACGACTGCCTCGCTCATAGCGGCCCGTAACGAGCGCGAGCCCCTGGTCGTGGGGATCCGTTCCGGGCGCGCGCTGCAGCGCGTGGTGGTGCGACTCACGGCTCTGCGCGGGCCAGGAGGCGCCGTGCTCCCAGCGGCAGACGCCCGTCGCATCGTCACCGTCCCGGTGGACCGGCCGAGCGCCTACTACGTGTCCCGGGCGCCCTCGTGGCGCCGGCACACGCCCGTGGGAGCCGGCGTGACGGACGGATGGGCCGGTGAGTGGCCGGACCCGCTGGTGCCGCTGGAGCCGTTCGACCTTCCGGCCCGGCGCACCGAAGCGGTGAGGTTCGAGGTCCGGGCGCCCAGGGAAGCGCGTCCCGGGGTGTACCGAGGGTGGGTCGAGGTCGCAGCCAGCGGCACGCGCCTGGCGCGCTTGCCGGTTGCCGTGCGCGTGCTTGGGTTCACGCTCCCGGACCGGCCTTCGCTCCGGATCGTCTACGACCTGCGCTCCGGCCCTGGCTGGATCGTGGAGGGCGCCGGCGAGGCGATGCTCCGGCGTTGGTACCGCCTTCTGGCGGACCACCGCGTGAGCTCCGACACGGTGCACCCCGCGCCGGTCTTCGCCCATGCCGACGGGCGGGTGACGATGGACACGACGGCCTTCGACGCCATGGCGCGCTTCACCCTCGACGAGCTGGGAATGGCGCACCTCTACACGCCGTGGCTGTTCTACGCTCTGGGCTGGGCCCATTCGCCGCAGCCGATCTTCGGTCTGGCGCCGCGCACCCCGGCCTATGAGGCCGCCTGGCGCGAGGCGTACCGGCTGTTTGTGGACCACGTGACGGCGCGCGGTTGGCGTGATCGCCTGACGCTCTACCTGTCCGATGAGCCGCACTTCCCCGTGCCGGCCGTGGTGGAGGACCTGCGCTATGTCGCCGGGTTAGCGCGCGCGGTGGCGCCTGACGTGCCCATCTTCGCGAGCACGTGGCGCCCTGCGGCCGGCCTGGAGGGCCACATCACGAAGTGGGGCGTGGGTCAGTACGGCGGCTTCCCTCCGGACCTGATCGCGGCCCGCCTGCAGGCGGGCGACCGGGTGTGGTTCACCACGGATGGGCAGCAGGCGCTTGACACGCCCTATCTGGCGACAGAGCGGCTGCTACCGTATTACTGCCTGAAGTATGGCGTCACGGGCTACGAGTTCTGGGGCGTCTCGTGGTGGACCCACAACCCGTGGGAGCGCGGCTGGCACCGGTTCATCCGCCAGACCGATGATGGCGCGACCTTCTACTCGGTCCGTTACCCGAACGGTGACGGCTATCTCGCGTACCCGCCGCTGCCTGGAAGCGAAGAGCCCGTTCCGAGCATCCGGCTGGAGGCGGTGCGCGACGGTGCGGAGGACTACGAGTACCTCGCGGCCCTGCAGCGCCTGATCGGGCGCGCCCGCGAGCGCGGACTCGACGCGCGCGAGGCCCAGCGAGCGCTGGAGGGGGCTCTCTCCCTCGTTCGCATCCCGAACGCGGGTGGTCTCCGCTCGACGGAGATCATGCCGGACCCCGATGCCGTCTTCTACGCTCGGGTGCTCGTCGCCGATGCCATCGAGAGGCTGCGCGACGCCCTCGGCGACCGGTAGGCGCCGCACCGCGGGGCGTGGGAGGCGGTCGGGAATCCCCGCACGAGTACCGTCAGTACCCTTCCGGGCATGGTGGAACTAGAAGGAACGGGTGGAGAAGCCCTGGAGGAGTACGCGATGCCTAGCGAGTACGCGAAGCACTTCGGCCTGACCGAGACGCCTTTCGCGCGGTGCCAGAACCCGCGGTGGCTGTATCTGTCGGCTCAACATAAAGAGACGATCCTTAAGACCCGGTGGGCGATCGAGGAGCACGCGGGCCTCGTTTTGTGGCGGGCCGACGTGGGAATGGGCAAGTCGTCGCTCATCGAGTACCTGATGACTGTGTGGCCGAAGCAGTTCGGCTGGCACTGCGCCAAGCTGCAGAACACCGGCAGCATCGGCGGCCCCCGCGCCCTGATCGGCGAGGTGCTCAGCGCGTTCGGCATCAGGCCTGAGGCCAGCACCCGCAAGATGGTCACCCAACTGGAGAACTGGCTCCTTTGGACGGTGATCGATCGCAGCCACAATGTGGTGCTGTTCATTGACGAGGCGCAGTCCATTGCGTCCCGGGCGTTCCCCGTCATCCGAGACGTCATCAACCTACAGACGCGCGATCGGATACTGATGCAGATCGTGATGGTGGGGCAGACCAACGTGGACCGCAGGCTCCGCAACTTCCCGGCGCTCCGTAGCCGGATCGCTTCGGCGTCCACGTTGCACCCGCTCAGCTACGACGAGTGCGACGCGATGCTGCTGCACCGGTTGGAGATGGCGGGCGCGTACGACCCCTTCAAGATCTACTCATCGAGGGCCGTGCGCGCCGTCTACGAGCACAGCAACGGCGTGCCGCGAGACTTCGTGGTGGTCGCCGAGGCTGCAATGAAGGAGGCCTTCCTGCGCGACGCGCAGCGGGTCGATCTCGAGCACGTCGGACAGGCGCTCCTGAGTCTCGCCGGTCGTAACGACTACGTGCTGGATTTCGGCGAGACCGACGCGGCCGCCCGCGCTCCGCTCCGCTCGATCAGCCGGGCTGCCGCGGGCACGCTGCAGCAGATGGCCGCGTACGCCAAGGCGGTGTAGCGGTCTGCCATAGGGCGTCGCGGGAGATCAAGGGCCTCGAGTCTGTGCGCAGAGTCAAGTAGCCGCGGGGCGGCCGCCCGACGTGTGGGTGGCCGCCCCGCGGCTGCGTCTCGGGCCTCTCGGGCGTCGCTCAACGGGGCAGGAGCGCGTCCGACTGCCACTCCCGGCTGTTCGCGCGGTTGCCGCGGGACAGACCTCCATCCGCCTGGTTCCTCTGCGCGCCTCGTTCCCGTACGCGCCGGCGACCGGGGAGGGCGCGGCTCCGGGGCGCCCTCCGCGCACTCGGCAGGATTCGCGCACCGGGCGGGCGAACCCCGGCGCGCCCCAATCCCCTCCCGGAGGCCGTCATGCCAGCCGAGCCCTACATTGCCTATGTCGTCTCGCACACGCACTGGGACCGTGAGTGGTACCGCACCTTCCAGGTCTTCCGCATGCGTCTCGTTGACCTGACGGACGCGCTGCTCGAGCTGCTGGAGACGGATCCGGGGTACCGGCACTTCTACTGGGATGGGCAGACGGTGGTCATCGAGGACTATCTCGAAGTGCGGCCGGAGAACGCCGACCGGCTGCGCCGGCACTTCAGGTCCGGCGCCCTCGTCACCGGCCCGTGGTTCATCCAGCCGGACGAGTTCCTCGTGAGCGGGGAGTCGTTCGTGCGCAACCTCTTCGCCGGACGCCGGATGTGCGAGGAGTGGGGCACCGGAGCAAGCGTCGGCTATGCGCCTGACGCGTTCGGGCACATCAGTCAGTTGCCGCAGATTCTGCAGGGGTTCGGCATCGACAACGCGGTCCTGTTCCGTGGCATCACCACCGATCAGGTGGCCTCGGAGTTCCGGTGGGCGGCGCCCGATGGCACGTCGGTGCTCTGCGTAAAGATGCCCGACCACCGGGCCTACAGCAACTTCTTCTACCGCCTGCGAGAGACGCTCGCCGATGAGGACCGCGGCATACCTCTCGACGAGGAGCGCGTCGTCCGCGAGGCGACGGAGCTTCTGGAGGACTGCATCGCCGAGCGGCCCACAACCAGCAACCTGCTGTGGATGGATGGGGTCGACCACATCTACGCGCAGCCCCGCACGCCCCGCATCATCGAGGTGGTGAACCGGCGGCTGGGCGACCGCGTCGCGGCCCGCCACGCCGCCCTGCCGATGTTCCTCGATGCGATGCGGGCCGCCGCACCGGATCTGGAGACGGTGACGGGCGAGCTGCGCATCAGCAACCGGGCCTGGAACCTCCAGGCGCTCCTGACCCACGTGGCATCGTCGCGCATCCACCTGAAGCAGTGGAATGCGCGCTGCGAGGACCTCCTCGAGCGCTGGGCGGAGCCGTGGAGCGCTGTCGCGTGGCGCCTGGGCCGGCCGTACCCCGACCACTTCCTGCGCCAGGCCTGGAAGCTGCTGATGCTGAATCAGCCACACGACTCCATCTGCGGGTGCTCCATCGATCAGGTGCACCGCGAGATGGAGCCTCGCTTCGAGCAGTGCGCGCAGATCGGCGAGGTGCTCGCGGCGGACGCGATGGCCCACGTCGCCGCGCGGATCGATACGTCGGCGGGTGCGGCGGAAGGCGCCGTGGCCTCCCTCGTGGTGTTCAACCCGCTTGGATGGGCGCGCCGCGACCCCCTAGACGCGGTGGTAGACCTGCCGGCGGTGGGCGCTCCGGTCTCCATCGCCATCGCGGGAGGCGACGGCGCGCCCATTCCTTCCGAGATCGAGCCGCTTCCGGACTACCACACGCTCACGCAGGCGCCCCACGACATCCCGGTGGGCCAGCACAGGCGGCGGTGGCGGGTCCGGTTCGTGGCGGAGGCGCCGGCGTTCGGCTGCGCGACCTACTCCGTCATCCCGGGAGGCCAGCGGGTGGCAGGCGACGGGCTTGCCTGTGGCCCGAACTGGGTGCGCAACCAGCACCTTCGCGTCGAGGCGGCGCCGGACGGCGCGCTCACCATCGAAGAGCTGGCTACCGGGCGTCGCTACGAGGGCTGTATGGTGTTCGAGAACGGCGGCGACTTCGGCGACGGCTACAACTACGTCCGGCCCCAGAACGACCGCGTGCTGCTCTCCACCGGCGCCGAGGAGTCCGAGGTGTCCGCCGACATCGCCGGGCCGAGCGCGGTGCTGCGGGTTGCGATGCGCTGGCGGGTGCCCGCGCGCCGGGAAGGCGACGGCCGGAGCGTCGAGACAGCCGCACTGCTGGTGGACGCCACGATCCGGCTCGCGCGCGAGGCGCGACGTGTGGAGTTCGAGATCGAGGTGCACAACACGGCGCGCGACCACCGCCTGCGCGTACTCTTCCCGAGTGGGTGCGGCGGGGCGATCGCGTATCAGGCTGAGCAGGCGTACGATGTGGTGACGCGCCCCATCAAGGTGCCGGAGTGCGTCGGGTGGCGCGAGCCTCAGCCCGCGACGGCCCCGCAGAAGGCGTTCGCCGACGTGAGCGACGGCTCGCGCGGGCTCTGCGTGATGAACCGGGGCCTGCCCGAGGTCGAAGTGGTGGACGACTCGGCAAGGACGGTGGCGGTCACGCTGCTGCGTGCCACGGGGAACGGCGTGGGCGCTCCCGACGGCCAGCAGCAGGGCCAGATGCAGGGCGAGTGGCGGTTTGATCTGGCAGTGATGCCTCACGAGGGCGACTGGCTGGCGTCGGAGGCGTGGCGCGAGGCCCATGCGTTCGCAAGCCCGCTGCGAGCCGTGACCACGGACATGCACGCAGGCACGCTCAGCGCGCCGGTGAGCTTCCTCTCCGTGGCGCCGGAGTGCATGATGCCGACGGCGGTCAAGCGCTCGGAGGACGGCGAGGCGCTGGTGATGCGCGCGGTGAACCTCGGGAGCGACGCGGTCGACGCCGCGTTCGGCAACGCACTGGGCTTGGAGCGCTGCGACGCTGCGCGGCTCGACGAGACGGTGCTGGAGGCCGCTCCGGGCGGCCGGGTGGCGGGCGCGCCGACGCGCCGAGTCGTGACGGTGCGCTGGACCGAGGATGGCGCCGCCTGAGTGGGCAGGCCGCGAGGGGAATGCGCCGGCGGCGGGCGCGCCTCTCCGGCCTTGAACCGGGAGCGGCCGGGCCGCTGGAGGCCGAGTGCGCGGGAACGGACGACCGCGCCGCAGGGATCGGCGACGCGCCTGCCGTAAGAAGCCGTGATCTCGGCTGCAACGGAGCCTGCCCTTGCCCGACATGCTGGTGCACCTGCTGAAGCTCCCGCCGGTCGATGGCGCGCTGGCATCCATGGCGGAGCACGGCGTGGTGATTCGCCGCGCCAATCCCTTCGAGCTAACCCCGGTGCGCGCATGGGTCCACAAGCGGTTCGGCCCAAGCTGGGCCGACGAGGTGAGCGTGGGTCTGGCCAACAAGCCGGTGAGCGTGTATCTCGCGCTGCGAGATGGGCGGATCGTGGGGTTCGGCGCCTACGAGTGCACGCGGCGGGCGTTCTTTGGCCCGACGGGGGTCGCCGAGGAGGAGCGGGGGCGGGGCATCGGCGGCGTCCTGCTTCTGGCGTGCCTGTGGGGCCTCCGCGATCTCGGCTACGTGTACGGGATCATCGGCGGCGCGGGACCGACCGCGTTCTACGCGCGGGCGGTCGGCGCCGAGCCGATCGCGGGGAGCGAGCCTGGCATCTACACCGACATGCTGCGCGGGCCGGAGGCGATGGCGTGAGGCCGCACTTCGAGGGGATGCGGACGGGCGAGTCCGCCGTCCTTGGCAACGCCGGCCGCCGGACAGCGGTGGTGCTGAGCATCGTGCCGAAGGCACCGCAGGAGGTGTCGGAGCTGCGGCGGTTCAGTCGCCTGACGGGCGCGTTCCAGTTCGTCAGTGACGACCGGTACCGCCCGGACTCGGCCCACATCGCTCCGGTCTATGGGGAGTGCCGCTCCCGCATACGGGTCGGGGGGGCAGCCGACATCGAGGAGGGCCGCAACGGAGGAGACGCACCACGTAGCGCGTCCAGACCGACAGGGGAGAGCGCATGACCGAGAACGAGGCGCACGGGCTGCTTGAGAGGGCGCTTGGGCACGCAACCGCCGATCACACGGAGCTCATGCTTGCGGGTACCGCCGAGGGTACCACGCGCTACGCCAACAGCGCCATCACGCAGAACATCGCGCGAACCGATGCGGTTCTGACCGTCCGGTCGGCGTTCGGGCAGCGCGTCGGCTCCGTCCGCGTGAACCGGCTCGAGCCCGAGGCAGTGGAGGCGGCGGTCCGCAAGGCGGAGGGCATCGCGCGCGTGGCCGAGCCAGACGGTGAGCGCATGCCGCCCATAGAGCCCTGCGCGATGCCGCACGTGACCGCCAGCGATGCCGCCGTGGCGTCCGCCTCGCCCGACGACCGGGCGGACGTGGTTCGGGCCGCCATCGAGCGCGTCGCGTCGGCGGACCTGACGGCCGCAGGCAGCTATGCCACGGACTGCGGCTGGGTCGCCTTCGCCAACTCGCGGGGGCACCGGGCATGGCACGAGGGCACGAGTGCGAGGCTGGTCTGCACCGCGATCGGCCCGGATAGCAGCGGCTGGGCGGAGCACACCTCGTGGAAGCGCTCGGGGATCGACCCGAAGGCGGCGGCGGAGCGGGCTGCCGCCAAGGCCGCTGCCGCGCGCGCGCCAGAGGCCATCGAGCCCGGCAACTACACTGTGATCCTGGAGCCCGCGGCGGTCGCGGAGTTCCTCGCGTTCATGCTGTGGAGCCTGGACGCCAAGGCTGCGGACGAGGGCCGCAGCGCCTTCTCCGGCAGACTGGGCCAGCGGATCGTAGGCGAGAACATCACAATCGAGAGCCGCGCCGCGCACGCCGAGCGTCCGGGCCTGCCGTTCGCATCCGATGGCATGCCGACCCCCGACGTCGCCTGGGTGCGGAACGGCGTCCTGGAGAACCTGGCGCACACGCGGTTCTGGGCAGCGAAGACGGGCCGACCCTACACAGGCACGCCAGTGAACCTGCTCATACCGGGCGGGGACGCGTCGCTGGAAGACCTCGTCGCCTCGACCGGGGACGGCATCCTGGTGACCCGCTTCTGGTACATCCGGTTCGTGGACCCGATGAAGCTGCTGCTCACCGGCATGACGCGCGACGGCCTGTTCCGCATCCGCGATGGGCGCATCTGCGGCGGGCTCAAGAACATGCGCTTCAACGAGAGCCCGCTCCGCGCCCTGAACCGCGTGGTCGCGCTCGGGCGGCCAGAGGTGTGCGGCGACTACTACGGCGCCTGCGTACCTCCCATGAAGGTCGAGAGCTTCGCCTTCACCAGCGGCACTGAGTTCTGAGCGGAGGCGCACAAGGAGAGCCGAGCCCATGCCCGTGGCGCCCCCGTATCCCGATGTCGAGGAGCTGATGACCCTGGTCGGCGAGGCCGGCCGCCGGCTCGCCGAGATAGAGGCCAGCGAGGGCGCCGCGGGCAACATCTCGGTATGCTTCGCGTGGGAGGCCGACCACCGGCGCGAGTTCCCGCTGGAGAGCCCGCTGGAGCTCCCAGTGCCGGTTCCCGAGCTCTCTGGCATGCGACTCCTTATAACGGGCTCCGGCCGCAGGCTGCGCGAGATCGCGGCAGACCCTGCGGCGAACCTTGGTCTGGTGGTCGTGGGAGAGGGGGGCGCGGCGGCGACGCTGTTCACGTCGTCGCGCCGACTATTCGAGCGGCTCACGAGCGAGTTCAACTCGCACCTCGCGGTGCACCGCGACCAGATCGCTGGCAACCGCTACAACTTCCACGCGCTGATCCACGCCCAGCCGATGTACCTCACCTACTTGAGCCACATCGGCCGCTACCAGGACCAGTTCTACCTGAACCGGCACATCCTGCGCTGGCAGCCCGAGTCCATCGTCAATCTGCCGGAGGGCGTGGGGTATGTGCCCTTCCTGCTGCCGGGCTCGCCAGAACTGATGGAGGCGACGCTCAGGAAAATGCGGGAGCACCGCGTCGTGCTGTGGGCCAAACACGGCGTGATGGCGAAGTCCGACACCTCGGTGAAGCGCTGTGTGGACCGGATTGAGTACGCCGAGACCGGGGCGAAGTACGAGTACCTGGACCTCACGAACCACGGGCTGGCGGACGGGCTCTCGGCGGAGGAGATCCGCAGCATCGCGGCATCGCTCGGCATCCGGCAGACGGTGTTCTGAGCGGGGGTCAGGCGCCGGAGCCGAACAGGTAGCGTAGCAGCGAGGGCAGTTCCGCGTAGTCGCGCACAATCGCGTCGGCGCCGGCTGCGATGAGCCGTCGGCGCTTCCACTCGTCGAGGCCGCCCGGGTTCGCCTCGTCCGACGCGACACCGATCGCCAACCCGCCCACACTCTTCGCGTTCTCGATCTCCACGTAGCCGTCGCCGATCACCGCCAGGTTGGCTCCGTGGAGGTCGTGCTCTCGCAGAATCCGCTCGATGATGATCTGCTTGGAGATGCTGCGGTAGTCGTCGAGCGCGCCGTAGATGCGGGGACCGAAGTACCCGTCGATACGGAGGGCGGCGGCCTCGTCCACCACGTAGGGATGGTCGGTCCCGCTCGCGACGTACATGGTCGCGTCGCGCTCGGCCAGCGCGTCCAGCAGGGCGCGGGACCCGCGCACCAGCATCGTCTCCGGGTCGATGGCGCCAGACTTGAGGCCCTCGACCCGGTGCGCGATGCGCTCCCAGAGCCTCCGCAGGTACTCGTGCTTGTACTCCAGCGGCTCGCGGGGCGGTCCGCCGCGCGCCGAAACCTCCTCGGCGAGTTGGATGCACTGGTAGACCGTCTGCTTGCCGGTGAGGCGCTCCACGAAGTCGCGCACCACCCGCTCGACCTCCTCGCGCGCCTCAGCTCGCGGGCAGGCGAGCATCTCCTCGACGAAGTAGGGGATCATCACGCCCTGCCAGCCCTCACGGATGAGCGAGAGCGTGCCGTCGAAGTCGAAGAGGGCAAACCGCACGCGGCCCCTGGGCGCGGCGGGACGGACGATCTCGATCCCTGCGAACGCGTCTGGCATGGGGACAAGCTCCTTCCGGGGGCCGGTGCTGGCCACGACAAGACGGATGCCCGCACCATGTTACCCGCGCTGCTGGCAGGGATCGGCGCCCGGCGCACCGTAGAGAGCGGTCGGAGGGAGTCCATGATCACTAACTGCCCTGTATGGATCGACGGCAAGCCCGCGCTCTGGCCAGATGTGCGCCGTCCCCCGGTCGAGCGAGCGCTCCTCTACAGCCCGTCCGCGGAGTGGACCTTCTCCCACCACGCGCACCTTGCCTTCTACGAGGGGCGCTGGGTGGCGATCTGGTCCAACGGCCGGAAGGACGAGGACGCGCCCGGCCAGCGGGTGCTGATCTCCACGTCGGGCGATTTCCGGCTGTGGAGCGAGCCGGAGGCGCTCGCGGCGCCGGCCCGCGACGCCGACGGGCGGGAGCGCGTGCTGACGGCGGCGGGGTTCCACCAGCATGCCGGTGTCCTCGTCGCCTACTACGGCGACTACGGGCCGGAGAAGCAGGGCACCCGCCTCTGGGCCGTCACCACGCGCGATCTCGAGCGCTGGTCGGACCCGATCGACCTGGGCGTACCCGTTAACCCGAACCACGGGCCCCAGCGCACGGCATCCGGCCGCCTCATCGTGAGCGGGAACATCGCATTCCCCTACACGGATGACCGCGCGGGCCTCACGGGCTGGAAGATGGCCGGGCTCTACCGGCCGGGCATGGCAGGCCTGAAGGACGACCCCCGGTCCTTCTGGGATGTGGCCAAAGATCGGGGTTGGCCCTCGGCGCTCTGCGAGGGGTCGTTCATCCAGTTGCCGGACGGCACGCTGCGGATGCTGTTGCGGGCTACAGGGCCTGGCTTCGCCTACCGGCTCTGGGTGACGGAGAGCCGGGACGACGGTGAGACCTGGTCGGCGCCGGCGCTCACCAGCGTCTCGGATTGCGACGCCAAGTTCCACCTCGGGCCCCTGCCGGACGGCCGATATTACTACGTGGGCAACCCGATCGCCGGGAACCGCACGCCGCTGGTGGTCTCGCTCTCGGAGGATGGCGCGCTCTTCAACCGGCACTCCATTCTGGGCGAGGAGCCTTACTCGATGGCGCGGCCGGGCCGGGCGAAGGGCGGCGAGTACGGCTACCCGCACTCGGTCGTCCACGATGGCTGGCTGCAGGTGATCGTCTCGCGCCAGAAGGAGGGCGTGGAGGTCCTGCGGGTCCGGCTGGCGGATCTCTGACTGCCTCGAGCGCAGGGCCGATGGCGCTGGAGCGCCTGTCGGGCTACCCAGTGCCGGTCGTCTCCTCTGCGGCGGGCTTGAGCCAGCGGTCGAGCCAGTCGAGGTTGCGGCGCAGGCGGTCGAGCCGCATGTCGGGCGGACCGTTGCGCGAGAGGCCGTGGCTGGTCTCCGCGGGGTAGCGGGCCAGCTCCACCGTTCGGCGCTGCCACCGCAGCGCGGCGAAGAGCTCCTCCGCCTGCCCGACGGGGCAGCGCAGGTCGCCGTCCGAGTGGATCAGCAGGAGCGGCGTCTCGATGGCGCCGGCGTAGTGCAGGGGCGAGGAGCGCCACATCCGGGAGGGATCATCCCAGGCGTTGCCGCCGAAGGCCTTGTCGGGCGCCCACGGGAAGTCGCACGTGCCGGACATGCTGTGCAGGTTGGCGACGAGGCGGTCCGCGATGGCGCACCGGAACCGGTTCGTGTGGCCGATCGCCCAGGCGGTCATGAACCCGCCGTAGGACCCGCCCATGATGGCCATGCGCTCTGCGTCCACGTAGGGCAAGGAAGCCGCGTGGTCCGCGATGGCCTCGATGTCCACCCAGTCCGCGCTGCCCCAGTCGCCGCGGATCGAGGATGTGTGCGCTTCGCCATACCCTTTGCTGCCGCGCGGGTTGCCGAAGACCACCACGTAGCCGTTGGCGGCGAGCCACTGCAGCTCGTGGAACGGGGTCGAAACGCCGCCGTACTGGAGCGCGGGCCCGCCGTGCACGTAGAGCACGCACGGGTAGGTCTCCTCCGGACGGAAGCCCGGCGGTCGCAGCTCCCAGGTGTGCACCCGCCCGCCCTCGGGGTTCGTAACGGGGAGGGTCGCCGGCGCCTGCAGCATCGCTTCGGCGAGCAGGTCGTCGTTCACCCGGCTCACGCGCTCCAAGCGCAGCTCGGCGCCCCCGAGCGAGCCTGCCCAGACCTCGTGCGGCGTCGTCGCGTCGCCCATCGCCACCGCGATGGCGCGCTCGTCCGGCGTGACGCTGAAGGCAGCGATGGACTTGCCGGCAGGCGTGAGCGGCGCGAGAGCGGAGCCATCCGCGCCAGCCCGGTAGAGGCGCGTGTCGCCCAGCTCGCTCACCGCGAAGTAGAGCACACGGCTGTCGGGGGACCAGGCCAGCGGCGTGCCGCCGCCACCGTCCTGCATGTCGGACAGAGTCAGGTAGCCCACGGCCTTGTCGGTTGCGCCGGTGACGTCCACCGCCTCTGCCGCGCCGCCCGCCGGGATCACCAGCACGCGGTCGTTGCGGCAGCCCCACGCGTCGTCGGGGTCCGTGTGCCCGATCATGGCGATCCAGCGCCCGTCGGGCGACCACGCCAGGGATCCCTTGGGTCCCTCGGGCGCCTGCAGGGGCGCCATCTCACCACCGGACGCGGGAACCGTGTAGATGGTGTCGCGGAGAAGCTCCAGATCGGCGTCCTCCCGCCGGTTCGCCACGAAGGCGATGCGCTCGCCGTCCGGCGACCAGGCAGGAGCGCCGTGGTGCCACGGTCCCTCGGTGAGGGGCCGCGCCTCGCGCGTGGCGACGTCCACGACCCAGACCTGCCACCACGACCCGTCGGTGTACCCGGATCCGTCGAGCCGGTAGAAGAGCCTGGTGTGTGTGCGCACGGGCTGGCTAGCGCCGCTCTCCTCACGCGCCTTGCGCGCCTTCTCGGTGTGCTCCTCGGGGGTGCGGCGGTAGCGGAAGGCGATCCGCGTGCCGTCCGGCGACCAGGCGGGCTCGTCGATGGCTCCGTCTGGCATCTCCGTGAGGGGCTGCGCTTCGCCGCCGCCGGCCGGGATGAGGTAGAGCTGGGAGCCCGGCTTGCGCCGGTCGCTCACGAAGGCAAGACGCTCGCCGTCCGGCGACCAGCGAGGCTGGCTATCGGAGGCATCGCCCCCGGTGAAGGCCGAGCATCCGGCGGCATCCACCCGCGCCATCCAGATGGAGGTGACGCTGCGGTTCTTGCGCGTGTCCACGCTGCGCACCGTGAAGGCGACGCGCGCGCCGTCGGGCGCGATGCGCGTGTCGCCGACGATGCGGAAGCGCAGGAGGTCCTCGAGCTCGATTGGTCGCGAAGGCATGGCAGGGCCTCCAGACGCGGTCTCTACGGCATCACGATGCGCGCAATGCGCCATTTGGGTTCGGCCCGCGCACGCCGTTGTCCTGCCCCGCGAAACCAGGTCGGCGGCACGCGCGTCTGTGGGGTAACGCCCGGTGTTGGGCGAGCGGAGGTGGACCCGATGTCCGTTTGTCCGCGTTGCCAGCGCGCCCTGCTGCCCGCTTCGGGCGAGTGCCCATCGTGCAGCGCACCGCGCGGACTGCCCCCGCCGGTCCGGATCCCGCCTCGCCGCGGCGCGTCAGCGCCCGTGCGGCCCGCCGGGTCTCCCCGCATGCGATGGGTCTGGCCAGCCTATCGCGCCGTCTGCGTCTACTGGATCGGAGCGGGAGCTCTGGGGGTCGCGCAGGCGCTTGGCGCAGGTGGCGCCGAATCGCCGGGCAACGCGTTCGATCTGGGCGTGGGGGCGCTCGCGGCGCTCGTGGGGCTGGGCCTCCTGCTGCACATCGAAGTGGCGCGCGGGGTGGCCAACGTACTCAGCTTCCTGATGATTCTCAGCGGCCTCTTCAGTCTCCTGACGGGGTTCATGGCGTTCATCATCGCCGGAGCGTGGGGCCTTCTCGTCATGCTGACCGCGCTGCTGGACATCGTCACTGGAGGGCTGATGATCTTCCTCATCGGCGAGACGGACACACGCGCCCCGAACCTGTAGGCGCGGCGGACCGTGCTCATGCCCGCGCCGAAGGTGATTCCTGCCGCCTTGAGCGCAGAGCCTCACCCGGTTAGCGCGACCGTCTCACGCTGCTTTGCGAGGCTCAGATCTGCGTTCCTGTGCACGGCAGAGCGTGGGTGTCCCCGACGTGTTGCCGGCGGACCCATCCTGTGGGCGCTCGGCGGATGGCGCCAACACCCAACCTGCGTGTGCATCGCAGCTAGCGCGGATGCGCCTCCACCCAGCCGCCGACGAGCGACCAGTCCCCACCGCCGCTGTCGAAGTAGCCGGCGGTGTACCGGATGGCGTTCCTCCCGTTGAAGGTGTATGTGTTGCAGATCACCGACCCGTGGAGGTCGTTGTTGCCGTTCAGCGTGACGCGCCCGCCGTTCGTGCTGTCGTTGATCGCGTAGACGCCGAACCGCCCGACTCCGTTACCGTTCAGGGTGAGGTTGCACCGGTCCGACACGTACACCCGCACCGCCTTGCTGGGGTCCTCGGACATGCGGACGCTGGAGTTGCCGCCGTTCAGCGTGAAGGAGGCGGTGCCGGAGCCCGGCGCCACGCACCAGATGCTGATGGGGCCGCTCGAGTTGTCGAACACGACGTTCCAGTTGCCGTTGAACGTCATGGCATTCAGGACGTAATGCGCTCCGCCCGGCTTGCCACGGAAGGTGAGGGTTCCCGTCCCGTTCGCGCTGATTGACCGGTTCACGATGGCGGGCTGGACCGCGCGGTTGTTGTGGATCGATCCGTTCAGGATGCCGCTGTTCACGAAGGCGGACGCGAGCGCGTTATCGTTGACGCTCGAGAGAACGGTGAGCCCGCCAGGAACCAGGCCCTGCGCGACCTCCGCCACGGTCGGCCAGTCGATCTCGGCCCTGCGCTCCGTGGTGAACGAGCCAGGAGGGTTGATGGTTGCGCTGGCGGTACTGCCGTGAAGGCCGATGGTGCGGTCGGTGATGGTGTTGGAGCCGTTCACCGTAACCGTGCCGGCCGTACCGACGCTCCCCTCGATCGTCTGGTTTCCGTTGATGGTGCCGGTCACCCTGCTGAACACGCCGTAGTCGTACGCACCGCCCCCCTTCATCGCCTCGACGCGCAGGGCCCGTGAGATGGCGCCGACAGTCCCGACGGCGGTGATCAGGATCCGCGATGGTGGTTGCGATGGGTCGTCGAGCGGCTGTCCGTCAGGCCTCGTGCATGTCACACGGAACGACCCCCGCCAAGGACCGGATCCGAGCGCGCCCGTGAGGGGGTTGGAGGCCGTGCCTGCGCCGCCGCCGTTGCGAAGGGCGCGAAGCTGGTAGTTGATCCCTGCCTCGGCGGCCGCGAGCGCGGCCTCGAACCGCGACTCCTCGGTAGCACGCGACAGATGCGTGACCGCGTAGGACGCGACGCATGCTACCAGCGACGCCGCGATCGCGGTCATAAGCAGCGTCGATACGAGCACGACGCCGCGCCGGCGTCGTGTGCGCCTGAGGGCCAGATTCTGCTCCATGCTGATGGCTCCGCCGGGGTCAGACGCGCCGTGGTCGCCCCTGCGACGCGCGCGCCTGGACCTGCTGTGTTGTTCCCTCTGCGGAGCCCTAGTGCGCGCTGGCACTTAAGCGGGTTCTGCCTCCCTGCCTGCTACCTGAGGTTGCCGGCGGCGTCGCTCGTCTCGCGGTCGAACATGGGTGTGCGGACCGAATCGACCCAACGAGCTGGAGGTGGTCGAGGTCGGTCCGCACGGCAGCCTCCATCTCGACGCCCGGGCGGCGCCTGGTGTCCCACGGGTGACAGCGTCTGCGGACAGATGCTGACGCCCCGCGGCGGCGCCTCCGATCGGGATAGCGCAGGACGCCCTCCCGCACGGGCATCGGTCGGTGCGGGAGGGGCGTGCGGATGCGGCCAGGGCCGGTAGATGCCCCGCCTGCGCGCGCGATCACAGTCCCGGTCTCGCAGTCGGGATTGGTCCGGGGGGCGAATGGATGTGCGACGAGAGCAATCGGGTGCGCCGCCCTCTGCGTGGCCGCCCTCTGCGTGGCCGTCAACTGCTGGCGATCTTGCAGGCGGGCTTGCGCCGGGACGAGTGGTCGCGCAACGCGCCTCGCGCGGCGACGAACGGCCCGGCAATCAACCGGGTCCAGTTTGGGAAAGCCCAGCAACTCCTGTTGGCACGCTGACGATCGTCGCCGTCGCTCAGATCTCCGTCCACGCTCCAGGGACGGGTGCGGCGTACCTGCCATTCGCGTCCGCCCGCACCGGGGCGGGACTCTGTTCCGTCAGACTGTCGACAGCGGGGTAGAACTGGAAGTTCGAAGCCATGGCTTGCTGCCAGGTAATGATCCTGCCGGAGTGAACGGCGGCACGGCCCATGATCGAGGCGAGGTTCGAATGGGCAGCGAATTCGGCTTCATTGAAGGGACGATCTCTGCGGATGGCGTCCAGGAACACGTTCCATTGCGCCTGCCACGGGCTCACCCGTTCCGGCTCGGGTCGCCACGCGATGTTGTCGGCGGCAATGCGCTGGTCCGTGTGCATCTGCACCGTGGCCGCGTGCACATGGCCGGAGAACTGAGCGGCGCACTTCGTGCCGTGGACGAAGGTCGCGAAGTCCGTATGGCAGTTCGGGATGTAGCGACCCGTGACAAGCGCCTTTGCGCCGTCAGCAAAGGTGTATTCGATGGAGTAGGTATCGAGGTTCTGCGCTGCGTCCGTGCTGTCCGGGCTGCGACCGCCAACCCCGTGCGCCGCCACCGGCCAGGCGCCCTTGATCCAGCAACACTCGTCGATCTGATGAATCATCAACTCGATGAAGATGCCCGAGGAGGCCCAGAAGAACTGATGGGACCGGGCGATCTGCCAGAGCAGTTCGTTCTCGTTGCGCCCAAACGGTCCCATCCGGTAACCGTCGTCCATGCGATAGGCCCGCATGAACTGGATGTCGCCCATCGCGCCTTCGCGGATTCTCTCGATCAGCGCTTGTCGCGCCGAAGAGTGGCGGCACATGACGCCGGCGGCGATCTTGAGGTTCTTCTGCGCTGCCGCTTCGCCCGCCCGCAGGATGCGCTTCACGCCGTGCGGATCCGGCGCGAATGTCTTCTCCATGAAGACATGCACGCCCTTTTCCACAGCGTACTCGACGTGTCGGGGCCGAAAGGCAGCGTGGGTGGTGCAGAGCGCAACGTCACCCGGACGCAAGCAGTCAATCGCCTTGCGGTAGGCATCGAACCCGAGGAACCGCCGGTCCGGTGGCACGTCCATCTTGTCGCCGTACTCACTGGTCAGGGCCGCATGAGAACTGGCGAGCCGGTGGTCGAAGAGATCGGCCATCGCAACGAGTCTGACGGGGCCACCCGGAGCATGGAAGGCGTTGGCCACCGCGCCGGTGCCGCGTCCGCCGCAGCCAATGATCGCCAGTCGGATGGTGTTGTCCTGAGCGGCATGAACATGCGGCAGAGATACGCCCGCCAAGGCCGAAGCCGCCGCAAGCGTACCGGTCTGCTTGATGAAGTCTCGTCGTGACGTCAGTCGAGTGGTGGTGTCCTTCATGTCATTCATGCGCGACCTCCGCTCATCAGTCGGTCCGTGTGAATAGCAGCGAGGTAAATGCTCAGGCGGCTCCATCGCGGGTTCACCTGTAGCCACAGTGTACATAACCCTCCCCCAGACGCAAGGGGGAAGCCATCTCTTCGGGCTGGCCGCGGATCTCGAACTGGTGCGGGCCGGCCTCCTCCGCCTTCTGCAGCGGCAACGGCCCTCGTCGAACGGCTTGAGCCATCGGCGTCCGCCGCCCGCGCCGGCCAGACCCACGCAGCTCGGCGACTGATCGCTGCTCCGCGTCGAAGCGCGGTCGTCCGGCTCACCGGACGGGCGTCACCTGCACGCTGCCGCCGTTCGCCGGAACGTCGACGACGATGCGCCCATCGGTCGCGCGCTCGGTGCGGACGTGCCCGTTCACCCGGACCCGGTAGGCCGCCCCGTGCGCGAGGTCGGCGAAAGTCAGGCGCACCGGACCGCCAGCGACGCGCGCCTGGGCGCCCTCGGTGCCGAAGCGGAGCACCTCGACGGTCGCCGTCCCGCTCTGCACCTCTGCGCTGATCGGCACGGCGCGCATCACCCGGCCGGCGCCATCGAAGGAGACCGCGGGCCGTCCGGCGACGATGCGGTTGCGGCCGGGCCCGAAGAGCACCGGCGCCTGTAGCTCGAACCGCCCCGGCCGCTGCGCCACGATGACCGGCCGCCCATTCTCGTCGCGGATGCTCGCTATACCGCCGGTGGCGCCCACCGATGTCACCAGCAGGTTGTGCTTCTGTCCGTCCCGCGTGGGCACGAGCACCACCCACCGGGTTCCGCCATCGCCGTCCGGTTCAGCCTGGTAGCCATCGCCCCCGTGCGCCTGGTGGTCCTGCCACACGCCGTCGCGCCACACGAGCGGCACGCGGTCGGCGCGCGCGCCGGTGACCACCAGCGGCATCAGGTCCATGCCGCCCTCCATGACGACCTGCGCGATCCCTCCGTCCAGCCTGACGGTGGCCGGGAAGGTCGACTCCACGCGTCCGATGCTGGCCTGGATGCGCGGTCCGGCCGCCCCGAACCTCCGGCGCTCGCGGTCCGGCTTCAGATTGGGCGGCGCCGGCTCTCCGTGCGGCATGAGCATTACCTCGGCCTCGAGGTAGTCGCCGGGCTGGAGCCGCAGGTCGCGCTCCTCCGTGGTGAGCCAGTAGTCGCCCTCTCTCTGCGCGAAGACGGCGGAGGCAGCGGGCCGCGTCACCTCCCTGCCTCCGAGCCGGGCCCGGAAGGACCGGATGAGCGCCAGCGAGTGGTAAGCCTCGTCGTTCGCGCCGGGGAGGCCGATGCGTCCGTGGGTGCCTACCAGGGGGTAGGCCGCCGGCAGCGGTTCGCCGGTGAGCATCGGCGCTCCGTCCGTCCGGATGGGCGCCTGCCGGAGCGCGCCGTCCGGGCCCGTCCACAGCAGCAGCAGCGTGGGCCAGCGCTCGTTCATGTTCAGCCAGCGGAACGTCAGCCGCGCATCACCCGGGATCTGGACCGGCTGCGTCCAGTCGTAGCGCAGGCGCAGGAAGGTGCGCATCTCGTCGCGCTGGGGCGCCTCCATCACGCTCACGCGCGCGGTCGCCGCGTTGTCCGACGTGCGGAAGTGCATCGTGAAGCGCGTGAGGCACGGGCTGACGGACTCGAACTCGGTCCGCTCATAGAGGAGCATGACGTCCCCGTACTGCAGGAAGCCCGGGAACTGCCCGATGCCGCGCTGCGGCTGCTCGACCCACATCAGCCCGCTGAACGGGCGGAAGTCCGGGATGTGGTACACCGAGCCGCCGCCGGTGCGCATCCAGTTCATCGTGAAGCAGGTGGTCTCGGTACCGCCTGTCGAGAGGTGCCAGTAGATGTGAAAGAACCGAATCGACGAGACCTGCTTAAGGGGGTGGATGCCCCAGTTCTGGGTGAGGTGGATCAGGAGGAGCTGGCGCGTTGCGCCGGATGGCAGATCGACGGGGAACGTGCTGTGGCCGAACCCGGAGTCGTCCGGCTCCTCGCGTTCCCCCGCAAAGTTCTTGCCGACCTGGATCGGCACCGGCAGCGGGAAGCCCCCGGGCGTGGCCAGCACGGCCGCCTGCAGGTTCCCGACGCCGGTCTCGCACCGCACAAGCAGCGTCCGCGGGCGCGCGTCGCCCCTCAGCTCGATCGGCGTCTCCAGTCGGCGCGTCGGGTTCTTGAACGCCGGCTCGAACGCGAACGCCGAGAGCTCTCCCGTGGTGCGCATCAGGTAGAGCCCGGAGGCGTAGTCGAACCCGAGCCAGTGGCCGCCCCGCACGGTCACGGCGCCCGGTGCGAGCGGTTCGAGGTCCGCAGCAAACGCGCCGCGCGCCTGCTGGTCGGCGGGCAGAGGGCGCAAGACCCACACGGCGCCAGGTCGTACGCCCTCGGCGGGCGAGTACAGCGAGCCGTCCGGCGCCACGGACGCGCCCTGCGGCAGGAGCAGGCCCGCGCCATCGGAGCGGACCACGGTGCGCGTGCCGATCCTCTCCGCGCGCGCGCCGCTCAGACCCGGCCCCTCGATCGCGACGGTGCGCATAGCGGGCGCGCCCTCGCGCGGATCCACGCGCGCCTCGATGCGCAGGTGGTCGCGGTGGGCGTGGAACACCAGCTCACCGCGGGCAGGCGCCGGCGAGCCGCCGGTCACGGGATGTAGCCGGACCTCCGCGATCTCAACCTGGCCCGTCTCGCCCGGCGGGTCGAAACGCAGGCGACTCAGAACCCCGCGCTCCGGCAGGCGCACACGGACGTCGTGCCACTCGCCGTCGCTCGGGATCGCGAAGGGGGCCACCTTGCCGCCGTGAAACCCCGGCTCGCCCGTGGTGTGCCAGTAGAGGGCGGCGCCTCCGCCGTTGCGCGTGCGGACGCGCAGCACCACATCCACCGGCCCCTGCACCGACGTTGGCGGCGACGTCACGAACGGGTCGGCGCCTGTGATCGCAACCCTCAGCGACTCGGGCGAGGGCTCCAGCCGCGCGCTCTGAAGCGCCTCCCAGCCGGCCGCCGATCCGCGGAACGACCACGTCACGGCAGGCGGCGCACTCGCGACGCGGCGGGCGGCCGCGACGTCCTCCTCGCGCATCAGCGGGATGTCCATCAGGTGGGCATCCCAGTAGTACGGGCCCGCGGTCCACACGTTCATCCGGGCGCGGCTATCCCTCGCCGGCTGGTAGCTCTGGAACTGATACGTGAGCCACTCCGGCGTCACATCCGGAGGCGCAGGCCGCCAGCGGCCACCGGTTGCGTCGACGAACACGAGGCTGGCCCCCGCAAGCGCGGGCACAGGGCGACCGTCCACCTCGACGGAGAGGATGCGGGCCGGTTGCGTAGCCACCCGGCACCGGTAGTGGGCGCCCTCCACCCAGAAGACGTCGCGCTGCGTCGCGTCCTCCCAGCGGACCGTGATGGGGTGCGGCCGCGCCAGGGCGACTCCGTCGCAGCACCCGACCATTACCGGCACTGCCACCAGGGTGGCGGCTCGCATCCAGACGGTCACGCTCTCTCTCCTCCTGCGTACGGCCCCGCCTCCGCGACATGCGGGTGAGATGCACAGGCCGGGGCCCGCTGCCGCCCCGATCAACGCGCCGCCCTGGGTTGCGTGGTGAGCGGCCAGTCGTCGGTACGGAACGGGGTCGCGGGCAGGCCGGCCCGGTTGTAGAGGTTAACCACCGGGAAGTTGGCCCACCCGAAGCGGACAGCGACGGGCCTGGGCACTCTCGGACTGGTGACCACTACCGTGTTGCCCTCGATCTCGGCGGTTGCGTTGTGCCACCTGCGGTCCGCGCCCGCGACGGTGAAACCCGTCAGCGACCCCCCCTGAGCAACCAGGCCTCCGCCCACGTGGTCGAACCGTAGCACGGCCCGGTTGCCTCGCACGCGCATCGACCGGTAGATCGGGCCGAATCCCACGATGTCGCGCTCGTAGGCCACGCGCAGCGCCGCATACGCGAGGCGCTTCCCGACGCCTTCCTTCCTGCGCGGGTGGATGTCCTTCTCGTCGCCCAGATCGGTGATGACCGCCATGCCGGTCTTCGGCACGGTCAGCATCGTGTTGAGCTGCGCCTCGCGCAACTCGGCCCACGCGCTCTCCGTTGGCTCAGGGGTGATCGCCATGAACGGCGCAAGCTGTACGAAGAGGAACGGGAAGTCGCCGATGCTCCAGTCCTGCCGCCAGTTGCGGATCATCGTAGGGAAGAGGCGGCGGTACTCCCATGCGCGGCCGGCGTTGGACTCGCCCTGGTACCAGATGACGCCCTTGATCGGGAAGGGCAGGAGCGGCGCGATCATGGCGTTGTAGAGCCCGCCCGGGCTCCAGGGGCTAACCTCAGGATTGCCGGGCCGCTGTGGCGGGGTCGGCGGCTCCCTGCCCTCGCGCCGCGCCGCGTCCACGGCTGCGCTGTGCTGGCGCAACGTCTGTGTGTGGGCCACCAGCGTGTCCGGGAAGGCCGCGACCGCTTTGCGGTGGTTCTCCACCAGGTAGCGCAGCGATGGGTCCCGCTCGAGCACCGCGAGCCGCGTCCACGCCTCGGCCGGCGTTCCGCCGTAGCTCGTGTTGATCAGGCCGATCGGCACGTTGAGCTGGCGCCGCAGCTCGCGCCCAAAGTAGTAGGCCACGGCCGAGAAGTCGCGCACTGTCGCCGGTGTGCAGACCTGCCAGGAGCGGTTTACGTCCGCTACGGGCTCCGGCGCGGCGGCCAGGGGGACGGTGTAGAGGCGCAGGCCGGGGTCGGACGACGCGGCGATCGCTGCTTCGGCGTTCTCGGTCTGGCTCAGGGGCCACTGCATGTTCGACTGGCCACTGCAGACCCAAACGTCGCCCAGCATCACGTTGTGGATGTCGACTATGTTGTCGCCTGTCGCCGTGAGAACGTAGGGGCCGCCCGCAGGCATCGGCCGGAGCTGCACCATCCAGCGCCCGCCCACCGCCACGGTCGACGCGGACTGGCCTGCGAACCGCACAGTGACGCGCTCGCCTTCGCGCGCCGTCCCCCACACCCTGATGGGCTGGTTCCGCTGCAGCACGGCGCCGTCGGTGAACAGGCTGTGCAAGCGGATGTCGGCCTGCGCGGGAATGAGCGCCAGCAGCATGGCGGCGCAGAGCGCCGGCACGAACGCTCGCGCTAGTTGCCTCATGGTCCGTCCTCCCAAAGGTCGCGGATGCGCCGCGGCGAGCGGCCTACAGCCGGCACGCCATTTCGCCCCACAGGGCCCCTTTCCCTGTGCGTACGGGGCGCTCGGAGGTCCGGATCGGTGTACGGTAGAATGGGGCCGGTCGATGGGCCGGGCGCGGCGCGCGAGAGATCCCCATGGCGCGCGACGCACGGCCAACCAACGACGCGGCCGCGCGCGGTGAACCCGTGACCGGCGAAGGGCAACTTCGGGTAACGCCATGGCGCCAGGCTGGTGTGCGGCCTACGGGGCTCTCTCGCCCTGCGTGCGCGACGAGGTCCCGCGCGACGCGCTCATGGTCCAGGCTGACGGCTGGACTGCGGCCGCTTGGGGGCGCGACGCCGGCATTGCGACGCCTGGTGCGGCCGGCGGGCTTGCCAGCGCCTGGGTCGGCGATGCGGAAGCGGGCAGCCGCTGCGAACTGATGCCGGACGGGCGCGCCGCCCTGCAGAGCGACCCGTTCGGGCTGCACGCCGCCTGCTGGGCCGCGAGCGACGGGGGGATCGCGGCTGGCTCCCATACGGCGCGCGTGGCGGCCATTGCAGGCCTGCCGGCCTGCCTGGAACCCGAGGCCGTCGCCTCCTATCTGTGCTCGTCCTGCGTACCTGCGCCGCTCACAGGGCACGGCGGAGTCCGGCGCGTGCCTGCCGGAAGCTGCCTGACCCTGGACGGCGGATGCGTCGCGTGTGAGCGCCCCTGGCAGTGGGAGGAGGCACCTCCGGTGGGTGACCAGGCGCGCGCGACCGAGGAGCTGCGCGACCTTCTCCGAGCCGCCGTGCGCCGCCGCCTGCTCCCGGACGCCAGGCCGGCGGTGTTCCTGAGCGGCGGACTCGACAGCAGCACCGTCGCTACCCTCCTGGCGCAGGAGGGCGCACAGCCGCTGCTTCTTACCCTCGACTTCGGGCCTCCGCACCATACCGAGCTGTCGTTCGCATGGATGGTCGCGGACCGTCTCGGCCTCGCGCTGCACGTCGTGCCCTGCCGCGCGGTGGACGTGCGGCGGGCCGTGGAGTCCGCAGCGCGCGCCGTGGAGGCCCCGTTCGGCGACCCGGCCACGGTTCCGCTCTGGGTGCTCTGTGAGGCGGCTGCGCGGCTCGGAGCGACGGACGTGTTCACTGGCGATGGGGGCGATCAGATCTTCGGCGCCTCGGCGTGCAGACTGCTGGCGGCGGCCGATGCGCGCGTCGGCGGGGACCGTGGCCGCGACGAGGGTGTCCTCGCCGAGCTCGCCGGGCTCCAAGGGCGGCTGGACGAAATGCTGACGGCCGCAGCTCGCGAGCGCCTTGCCGGCTGGGATGCCGCGGCGTGGCTGCGCCCGCTGCTCACCGGGAGCGGCTACGAGTCGCAGCTCCATCGGTTGCGCGCCGCGAGCCTGGCGGCCCAATGCGCGCAGGGCGTCGCGCCCCGCGTCCGGATGCTCGCAGAAGCGCACGGGCTCACGGCGCGGTGCCCGTTCCTCGACCGCGCGCTGGCGCGCTGGTCGTTCGACCTGCCCGGCGCGTGGATCGTTGGGGGCGCCTGCGAGAAGCTGCTCTTGAGGCGCGCCGTAGACCCGTGGCTGCCCCACGAGGTCGTCTGGCGCGAGCATCGCGGCATGGGCGCTCCGGTGACGGAGTGGTGCCGCGGCGTGCTGCGGTCCGACGTGCGCCGACGGCTGAACCCGCGCCGGTTGCGGGCCGACGGCTGGATCCGCCCGGAGTTCGTGCGGGCGGTCGAGCGGGGAGAGGATGCACAAGGCGCGCACGGCTCGCGCTCGACCGGGGAGGACCTCTGGCTGCTCTGGTTCCTCCAGGCGTGGAGGGATGCGCGGCGTTCGCCCGTTGCCATGCCGCTCTAAGACGCGGCCCCTGCGCTCGCGCGCCACGATCCGTGTCCTCATCGCACGACGCGCCAGCAACTCCGCTGCCGCGACGGCGCGTGGCAGCGGCGCGGCAACACGCGGCCTGAGGCACGAGCGGGCGACGGGCGATGCCCGTCTCCCCACCTCACGCACGACGGCGGCCATGACCGCTTCAGCGTCGGCCCCTTACCGACCAGTCTGTGGCGATAGCGCGGCTAGGCGGCGCAGACCTTGCGGCTCAGCTCGTGGACGAGGCCGAAGGCGAAGCGCAACTCCTCGAGGGTGCAGTGGTCCTGGACGAAGTGCGACGTGCAGAAGAGCAGGCCGCCGTTCGCCCCGAGGCGCAGCACGCGCTCGATCTCGGCCTTCAGTAAGTCGAGCTTCCCGAACCCGATCGTCGTCTGGACGTCGAGTCCGCCCATGACGACGAACTTGCCGCCGTAGAGGGCCATCTGACCCGCGAGGTCCATGCCCGCCGACTCCTGCCAGGGGTGGACGACGTGGTAGCCGAGCCCGACGACACCGTCGATCACAGGGCTCACGTTGCCGTCCGTGTGCAGGCTCACGAAGGCGCCCCGTGCGCGCACGGCATCGGTGGTCACGCGATGGAAGGGCTCCATCATGGACCACCAGGTGCGAGGCGAGAACAGCAGGCCGGTCTGCCCGCCCCAGTCGTCGGAGACGTGCACCATGTCGACGCCGAGGTCCAGGCAGTTCATGGCGAAGCGCCTGTTCCACTCCGCCTGGCGCGCGTACACCGCGCGGAGGTCCTCCTGGTAGAGCCCCAGGTAGAGCAGGTGGTTCTCAATGCCGAAGACGCCGTTGAGGCACTCGAAGATACCGGGCGTCTGTACGTAAGCGAACCTGCCGCGCCTGCGCTGGTGGTGCTCGATGCCGGCCACGATGTCGGCGTAGGCGGCTCGGTCGTCCGGGTCCGACATCGGCAGATCGCGCGCAACCTCCGGCGTGACGGGTCCATCGGCCGCGGCGTTCTGCAGTGCCGCCTCCGGGTACGGGTTTGGCCCACCGAACAGATGGGCCAGGTCGAACTCGTAGTAGTCCTCGAACGCGTCGGCAGAGCCCCATCCCTCCACCAGGATGGCGTCCAGGTTGGCCCGCACCCACCCGTAGATGGGCACGCGGTCAGGCTTGCCATGCTCGATGACCACTCGTACTCGCTCGCGTGAGAGCATCGGTTCCTCCCAGCCTCCCGCCGGCTACTCGCCGGTGAGGAGGCGGATGTACTGGCGCGCAACGCGCAGGTCCTCGAGCGCCTCGGCCGCTTCACAGAGCGGCGCGCGCTCGCCGCGGATGGCCGCAACGAAGTTCATCGCCTGCTGGCGCATGGCGTGGACCCAGGGCAGCGTGGGCACCACGGTGGTCGGCGTGACTCCCTCGCCTGGGTCGTCCAGCATCTCAACGCGCCCGGGCCGGTTGCTGGCCATCGGCGCGGGCAGGTCGAGCTTCACGTAGCCGTGCTCGAAGGCGACAAGCGCCTGCTCCTGCCAGTCGAGGGTCGTCTGGTAGGGCGTCATCTCGATGACGCCTGGCACTCCCGAGGCGCTCCGCACGGCGAGGAGGGTCTCGCTCGGCTCGGCGTAGGTGGCCTCGTAGGGCTCGCCCAGCAGGTGGCGCATCAGGTTCACCTGATGGATGTAGTAGTTGACGAAACCCTCGTACTTCTGGCGAACTGGCTCGCTCATGTCGGCAGCGGGCGGGTCCCACACGAGCGCGGGGTAGGGCTCGTCGCTCCCGAGCAGGTCGACGAAGCCGTTCGCCACCCAGTCGCCGGCGGGCATCGTCACGCGCACGTACTTCAGTCGCCCCAACCTGCCGGTCTGTCTCAGTCGGTCGATCTCGGCCTTGGCGTACATGGTGGCGGGGTCGCTGCGCTTGTGGTATCCGACCATATGCCAGGCGCCACTCGCAGCGACCGCCGCAACCACCTTCTCGCCCTGCTCGATGCTGGCGGCGATGGGCTTCTCGGTGAGGACCGGCACGCCTGCCTTCAGGAGCTCGGGCACGAGCATCCCGTGCCGGCTGAACGGCTGCGAGGCGACGATGCCGTCCAGCGTCTCGGCGGCGAGCATCTCCTCGTGCGACGCGTAGACCCTGGGCACACCATAGCGCTGCGCCACGCGCGCGGCGAGGCCTGTGCGCAGCTCGGCGATGGCGACGACCTCGCACTCGGGCAGCGATGCGTAGTTGCGCAGGTGGGCGCACTGGCCCATGCCGCCCACGCCCACGAAGCCGATCCGGACCTTCGACATGGCTTCCTCCCCGGGCCGCGTGCTGCGCGCCCGTGCCTTGGATGGGGCTGGCGGGCCGCTGCCCGCCGGCCGACTACGGCCTAAGTCTCGGGTCGAGCGCGTCGCGGAGCGCCTCCCCGAGGAAGGTGAAGGCCAAAACACCGGCTCCGAGCAAGACGACCGGCCAGCGGACCAGCATCGGCTCCGAGCGAAGAGGCGGGAGCCCGTCGGCGATCATCCGGCCCCAGCCAGGGCATGCCGGGTGGATGCCGACGCCCGGGACGCTGAGCGGTGCCCCCGCGAGGACCCCGTTGGCGGGGACGAGCGCGGGGGCCACTATGAGCGGGCTCACCATGTTTGGCGCCAGACGGCGCCGGGTGACGGCGCCCTCCGGCGCCCCATCGCGCGGTGCCTCAGGATTCCTGCGCCGCGCTCCGGCCCGCGGCACCGATGACAGGTGCTCGCGGCCGACGCAGCGAACATAAGCGGCGCAGTGGAGGCGCGCCCCGGATGACTGACCCCTCGGACAGGCTGGCCCAGCCGATCGGCGCCGCTCCGGCCAGCCGCCCGGCCATCCCCTGGCGCGGCATCGCCGTGGGCGCCCTGCTCATGCCGCTGAACGCCATCTGGCTGGCCCAGATGGAGGTCGGCACCAGCGGCGCCGCGCGCACGACCCAGTTCACCGGTCCCTATCCCTCCACGCTCTCGCTGTTCGCTAACGTCGTGTGCTTTGTGCTGGCGATGGTGGCAGTAAACGCGCTCGTTCGCCGCGTGCGGCCGCGGTGGGCTCTCGAGCAAGCCGAGATGCTCGTCGTCTACGTGATGCTCACCATCGGGACGTGCGTGCAGAGCATCGACTTCCTCGACGTGCTGATTCCCATGATGGGCCACGTTACGCGCTACGCGACGCCCTCCAACAACTGGGACGAGCTCTTCGGGCAGTACATCCCGTCCTGGTTCCACGTGACCGACCCCAAAGCGATCGAGGCGTTCTACGTCGGCGGTGCGAACCCGTTCGACCCGCGCTATCTCCGCGCGTGGGCCGTGCCTGTGGCCGCGTGGACCGGGTTCATCCTCGTGCTCCTGGGCGTTATGCTCTGCATGAACGTCATCCTGCGGGAGCAGTGGACCCGGCACGAGAAGCTGAGCTATCCAATCATACAGCTCCCGATGGACATGACGGAGCCGGACGGCGCGCTGTACCGGCAGAAGCTGCTCTGGGCCGGGTTCGCGGTGGCGGGCGGGGTGAGCGTGCTCAACGGGCTCGCCGTGTTCTACCCCGCCCTGCCGTCGCTCCCGATCAAGGCTGTCGACATCTCGCCCCACTTCCCGTCGCAGCCCTGGAACGCGATGGGTTGGACTCCGGTGGCCTTCTACCCGTTCTCCATCGGCCTCGGCTTCCTGCTGCCCACCGACATGCTCTTCTCGTGCTGGTTCTTTGCGCTGTTCTGGCGCTTCCTGCGCGTTGCGAGCAGCTACTTCGGCTGGTCGGACTACAGCCCGCAGTTCCCCTACGTGAACGAGCAGTCGTTCGGGGCTTACATGGCGGTGGCGCTGCTGGCCGGGTGGGGGTTGCGGAGACACGTCGCGTCTGTGTGGCGCGATGCCTGGCGACGTGGACGCGTGCCCCAGCCGGACGAGCCGATGGACCCGCGCCTCGCATTCGCCGGGGTGTTCCTGGGGTTTGCGGCGCTCTGCGCGTTCTTCTGGATGGCGCGCCTGCCGCTCTGGATGGCGGTCACGGCCTTCCTCATCTACTTCGCCATCGCGCTCGCCTGCACGCGGATGCGCGCCGAGCTGGGCGCCCCGGCACACGACCTCCACAACGGAGGGCCCGACTACATTCTGACGGCGGTCTGCGGCACCCGCACATTCACGCCGCAGACGCTCACCGCGCTGACCTGGTTCTACTGGTTCAACCGAGCCTACCGCAGCCTGGCCATGCCCTGCCAGCTCGAAGCGTTCAAGATCGCGGAACGCAAACGGGTTTCGCTGCGCGGCATGACGATCGCGCTCGTCGTTGCCGCTGTCATCGGAACGCTCTGCGGCTTCCTGGCGATCTATACGCTGGCGTACCGCGAAGGCGCGGAGACGCGCATGGCCACCCACTTTCCGCACTTCGGATGGGAGGCCTACAACCGGCTCAACGCGTGGGTCGCGAGCCCGCGCGACCGCGACCTGCCGGCGATGATGGCGGTGGGAGCGGGCGCCGTCAGCACGTACGTCCTCCACTTCGCGCGGATGCACCTCTCATGGTGGCCATTCCACCCGCTCGGGCTCGCGATCTCGGGCAGCTTCACGATGAGCACGCTGTGGATGACGATGCTCATCGCGTGGGTGTGCAAGATCGCCGTGCTGCGGTACGGCGGACTGCGGAGCTACCGTGCCGCCATGCCCTTCTTCCTCGGCCTGCTCCTGGGCGACTTCACCATTGGCTGCGCGTGGACGCTGGTGGGCTGGGCGCTGGGTACCAACGTCTACAGCTTCTACTTCTGACGGCCGGGCCGCACGACGGCGGGGTCGCGCCAGTCGCCGCTCCAGGTCCGCTCGCGCCCCAGAAGGTCCGTGAAGCGCAGCCGCACGTCGGCGGCCCCTGCTCCGTCGAACGCGGCGGGCAGCTCCCACGCGTCCAGGAAGCTGGTGCGGCCGTCGCGGAGCCTGATGGCGTAGGTCGGCGAGCGGCGCCCTCCGCGCTCGACCCAGAGGTGGAGCGTGGCAGCCTGATCGTCGAGCGCGGGCCATGCGGCGAACATCTCGATCCACGGCCTGCCGCGATAGGTGCGCAGCTTCGCGATGGCCAGTGGCTTCTCCACGTACCGCTCGCCCTCGACCTCATTGCGGTCCACCATCGGCAGGCGGAACCAGCACCACCGGAACGCGCCGCGGCGGATGGGGTCCAGGGCGCTGTAGCGATGCGCCGCTTTGACGACATGCTCGAGCACGCCGTGCGCGTTGTACCGCCACGTGCGGGAGTTGTCGGCGCCCAGCGGCTGCGGAGGATGGTTGAAGTCGGACGACCAGACGACGATGTCGTCGGCGGTGAAGAGGTAGAGGAGCATGAGAGTCTCGAGGAGCCACGGCGGCAGCGGCCGATCGTTGGCCTGGATGCCCTCCAGCCCTTCGTTCGTGATACGTGTCCACGCGCCGACGCGCGCGCGGCTCAGGAACGGCTTGCGCACGGCACTCGACTCGGCGTACCCGCCAGCCAGTCGGAAGTGCAGCTCGAGCAGGCGCCCTGCCTGGCGGTAGAGGTCCTGCAGGCAGCGCTCCGCCTCGCCTGGCTCCAGGGGTATGCGCTGGCCGTAGGCGGTTGTGGCGCTGATCTCGCTGGGCACCGGCCGGCCGTCGCGCAGCAGAAGGGCGCCGTTGGCATCGCGCTGGTAGAACGGCTCGCGTCCCCAGATCGCCCGCAGGTAGCCGTCCATCGACACGACGCCGTCGTGCGCCTGAACGGCCTCGAGCGTCGGGTCGGGTGCAGCCAGGTAGTCGCGCTCGGGCAGCAGGTACTCCGGCAGCCCGGTGCGGGGGTCGCGCACCGACTGATGGACGAGTCCCACGCAGAAGGTCCACTGCCCGTAGATGATCGGCACGATGCGTAGCCCATGCGCCGCGGCGGCCTTAGCCATGCCCTGGTAGATCCAGCCGAAGCAGGCTCGCTGGTGCTCCCAGCCGCCCGTATACTCGATGTTGAGGCAGACATAGGCAACTCCCTGCCCCCGGCGGTCGGTCGGGTGTCGCTCAAGCTCCCAGAGGCGCCTGCCAAGCGCCCGGAACGCAGCTTCGTGGGGCGTAAAGCGGTGCTCCGTGCCGAACGTCCGCAGTGGTGCAATGCGCTCGTCGCGCGGGTCGGCGGCCTCGAGTTCGTTCGCGAGGCGGTTGGCGGTCTCCCACGCAAGCGGGTCGTACACCATCTGCAGCTTGCGCTCACGTGGCAGGTCGCGCACGTCCGTCAGGCTGCCGTCGAGCCGGAAGTTCGGGAAGGCATCGATGGCGGTGATGCCGCGGCTGAAGTGCAGGTTGGCCTCGGGCGTGGAGTACCAGGGCCCGCCGACGAAGATGCGCCGGTCGCTCAGGCTGAAGGGAGGGAACCGCCGGAGCAGTGCGACGCCGCGCGCGGTCTGTTCGGGGAACGGGTAGTCGATGCCGTACGGCAGCGGGGCTCGGCGCCGCTGGAACCGCAGTACGGGCGCGCGCTGCGTCACAAACGGCCGTCCAGCATAGTCGGCGTAGATCGGCGGCGGCGAGGGGGCAAGAAGCGCCAGCGCAGCAATCATCATCGCATCTGCTCCATAGGGTCCGTGGGGATAGCGAGGCCGGGGGTGACCGAGCCGTGCCACTGATATAGCCGCTGCGCGGTGCGTTTCACCGGGCGCCCGCCCAGGCGGCCACCTCCTCCGCGCTCATCGCCCGCCCAAGCAGCGCGAAGTCAGCGAAGGACGCATGGAGGAACTCGGTCGTGCCCCGGTAGAGCGGGTTGCCACCTACCGCGATGGCCCGCGACGACGAGAAGAGGCTCGTGGGCGCCGGGCTTCGGCTGGCCGCGCGGCCGTCCACGTAGAGGGTCATCTCGGCGCCGGACTTCACCAGTGCCAGTGCGTACCAGCGCCCGGCCTCGATGTCGACCCCCGGCGTGCTGTACCCGGCGCCCGCCTCGATCCGCGCGTAGAGCCTGCCGTTGTCGATGCACACGCGCACCGGGTCGTCCATGGGTGCGCACCACGCGCTGACTATCTGAGCCGTCCGCGCGCCGGGCATCGACTCGACCCGCACGCGAATGCGAACCGTGTGTTCCTCATCGGGGAAGTCGCCGGGCACCTCATAGACCAGTAGGCCGTCCGTGCCGTTGGTCCGCACGGCGTCGGGGCCATCGGGCGCCCACCCGGCGGCGCTCTGGAGGCGCCCGCGTTCCGGCGCCGGGCGCCCCCGCAGCGCGTCGGTGACGAGAGCGGCATCCGGGCGCGCCCTGGGCGCCAGCTCCTCAGCGGTCAGCGGTGGCAGAGAGGCGTCCACCGTGAACCGCATCGGCGGCCCCTCGTTCCACACGACCCGACCCGACGGCGCCATGGCGCCCACGCGCCACCAGTAGGTTCGGCCGGGTCGCTGCGCCGCGAGCCACGCGCCGGCAAGAACGTGGCGGCGCTCGGCGATCGCCTCCGCGCGGTAGATCGGCGAGGCAAAACGCGGCGTGGCGGCGACCTCGACCACGAAGCGCGCCTCCGGCTCGGCGCTCGCGCTTCCGGAACGCCACTGCAGCACCGCCGGGCCGGGCGGCGCCTTCGCGCCATCCCACGGGCGGAGAGGCATGGGCGGCGGCGGGGGTGCGGAGGCAGCGGGCAGCCATGACCGGTAGCGTGTGCCGGCGGCGCCCGCCGATGCGAAGTCGCAAAGGCGCAGCACGCCGCCCTCCACAGTGGCGAGCTCCACGAGAAGCCACGGGCGCGGACCGGTCGCCCGCAGGCCCAGTGCGGGCGCGGAAGGCACTACGCGCGCGCGGGACAGCTTCGCCACGTCGATCGCCGGCAGGCGCTCCTCGTCAACCGACGAGTGCGCCTGGTCCCAGGCCAGCAGGAGCGGCCCGCGGAAGAGCGAGACGCGCCCGGCCGCCTCGCGGTCGCCCGCGACCGCTCGCACGCGCATCGGCAGACGCAGCGTCAGCGCGTCGCCCGAACGCCAGATGCGCCGCGTGGTCCACATCGAGCCCGCGACGAGGGGCCGGGCCTGGCCGCCCACACCTGCTCCTGTGGCGCCGGCGGCCCACGCCGGCACGCGCACCGCCAGTTCGAAGGATACGGGCCGGCGGGGCCGGACCTCGATGCGAACGTCGCCCCGGAGCGGGTAGCTGGTCCGCCAGACCAACTCCACCGGCGTGCCGTCCGGAGCGCGCCCTCTCCAGCGGCCCGGACCCAGCCACATCACCGCCAGACCGCGCCGCGAGGACATCACGGCCCAGTCGGCGAGCATCCCGAGGGCGCGCGGCGCGTTGACGGAACAGCAGTTCAGCTCCGGCGTGCCTGGCCTCGCCTGGAACACTATCGAGTGGGCAGATGCCTCGCGCACGCCGTCCATCGGCGTGTTGTAGGTCCACCAACGGCCCGACGGGTGCTGGGCGCCCAGCGCGGCGTTGAGGGTTGTTCGCTCCAGCTCGTCCGCCACGAGCGGGTCGCCGGTGAGCCGGAGCGCATCCACCGAGAGCGCCATCCACGCGATGACGCAGCATGTCTCGATGGCGCCCTGAGCGTACGGGTTGCCGGAGGCCTGCTCATTGGTCGAGAAGCCTCCTGTGTTGTGCACGTCGTAGCGGAGGATGCTGCGCCAGTGGTTCAGCAGCGCCGTGCGGTAGGCCGGGCCGCCCGTGATGCGGTGCATCTCGAGCAGCCCCTGAAGGTTGGGCAGGCTCTCCCAGCGCGGACGCGGGGTGCGGTAGAACGGCATAGCGGCGATGCCCGTTCGGAGGTAGTCGCCGGCGCGCTCCCAGTCCGCCTCGACGTCGCGGGCCAGGGCGAGCGCGTCGCGGTCGCCGGTCAGACGGTGCAGGCGGGCCAGCGCATGGTGCACTGCCATGTTCATCTCGTGCGAGCCGGCGTCGTAGACGCGCAGAGGCTTGCCGTCGAAGGTCCGCCGCATGAGGGCCGCCGCCCGCCGGCAGGCGCGGAGCGCGCCGCGATCGCCCGTCGCCTCGTACCAGTCCATCAGGGCGAGCATGCAGTGGTAGTGGCCCCAGAGGTCCCAGTTGCCCCGCAGGCGCTGAGCACGCGGGAAGGGCCCGAGGTAACCGTCCTCCGCCTGCGTCGCGAGGAGGTCGTGCACGACCCGCCGGACGGTCGCGCGTAACCTGGGGTCGTCCGTGGTACGGAGGGCGCCGATCGCCGCCAGCAGGTACTTGCCGACGAACTCGCCCGCCCACGGCATGATCTGCGGCGCTGGCTCCCGGTCGCGGACGCGCATCATCGCCAGCAGGCCGGGGTTCGCATCCGGCGCGGGCAGGAGCCAACTCACGACGTTGGCCTCCAGGCGCCGGCCCAGCTCGCCGCCGAGCCTGATGGCGCAGGGGGCGGGCGTGTCGAGGGCGAGCATCGGCGCCGGCGCGCCGGGCAGCGCGCAGACCGTTGCGACGAGTGCGGTGTCGACCAGGAACGGGGCCATCGCGATGCCCTCCGTGCAGTATGGGCGGGCTGCGTAGAGGCGACTGCCGCTGGGTCAGCTCGCGGTATCGGGCGACCATCGCGGCGACCAGGCCGAAGGCGCGTTCCGCGCGCTGGACTGCGCAGACGCGGGTGCGTCCGGCGCCACGTCCCAGTCGGGGTACGTCCGGCGGGTCAGCACGAAGGCATGTCCCGTGCGCCTGCAGTGCCTTGCGAGCGCCTGGGCCTCTGTTTGGCTCATGTGCCCCGTGAAGCGTCCGAGCATGATCTCAGCCCAGTGGCATGAGGTTGGACTGGCGCTGTAGCGGACGCGGCAGGGCTGAGCGTGCGGGTGGGCGCCCTCGTGCCGGTAGGGGACCGCGGCCGCGAACAGCACGCCGAGATTCGTGGCGCGGATGCGGCGCGCGATCTGCCGCAGGGCGTCGCGGTTGGTCTGCGAGCTGAACTCCACGTGGTCCTCGACGTCCGGAATCGACCCGCCGGGTCCGGGTCGCTCCGCGTCAGGGCTCGATGATGGCGACGTCGAGCACCCGCAGTTGCCGGGCCTTGATGCGTCCGTGCAACCCCGAACCGGGCTCGATGACCGCTTCGACCTCGTCGCCGGCGGCCCGCAGCGCCATACCGGCGATCACGTTTTCGGGGTCGAGGCCAGAGAGCGAGAGGTCCGTCGCCTCGATCCAGCGCAGAGAGGCATTGATCCTCTGGCCAGGATGGGCTTCCGCCCATTCGGTCAGCTCGAAGGCGACCGTGACGGTCGGTCCCGTCCGGTCCACGCGGACGTAGAGAACGCGGGCGCCCCGGAAGTCAGGCCAGCGGCCAAAGACTCCAGTGAGCTTGCCGGCGCCCTGGATTGGCAGACTGTCGAGTACGGACATGCAACTCCTTTCGACGCCGCGATGCAGCGCTCCTCCTCCGTGTGGGGGCGCGGCGCGTACCGTCCCTCTTATATCGGCTGCGATCAGCGTGCGCCGCACCGGCAGCCTTGCCGGGTCGCGCCCATGCAGGAACCAGCCCGATGCGACGTCGAACCACGCGCCGGGGCCGGCTGCTCGCTGGAAGGCGCCCCGGGGAGGTGTCTGCTGGCTCTGATCGTCCTTGCCGCGCTGCTCGCGCCCGGCCGGATTGCGCCCGAGGCGCTCGAGCCCCTGCTCGAGCCGATCCGTGCGGCGCGGGACGTGCCGGCGTTGGCGGCGGCGGTCGCGCGCGATGGCAGGATAGTCGCCGTGGGCGCGACGGGCCTGCGCGCCTTGGGCCACGATGTCAGGGTGACACGGGAGGACCGGTTCCACATAGGTTCCTGCACGAAGGCCATGACGGCGACGTTGGCAGCGGTGCTCGTGGAGCGGGGCCGGATCCGCTGGGACACGACTGTTGCCGAGGGCCTGCCGCATCTCCCGGAGGCGATGCACGCCGGCTGGAGCACGGCGACCCTCGAGATGCTGCTGCAGAACCGCGGAGGGCTTCCCAACGCCACGTGGCCCGCGGGCCTCGACGGTCTGGGCGTCTTCATGCTCTCGCGGGATCCGCAGGTACAGCGCCGCAGTTTCGTGGGCCGCCACCTGGCCGCCGCGCCCGCCTACGAGCCCGGCTCGCGGTACGTCTACTCCAACGCCGGGTACTCGGTCGCCGGTGAGATGCTGGCCCAGGCGGGCGGCGCGAGCTACGAGAGCCTGCTCGTGCGTGAGGTCTTGGCGCCCATCGGCATCCGGAGTGCTGGCTTCGGGCCCGCTGGCCGGCTTGGCGATGAGCCGGACCAACCGTGGGGACACGCGGAGCGCGGGGGCAAGCGGGTTGCTCTCCCGCCGGGGCCGCTGGCGGACAACCCTCCTGCCATCACGCCGGCTGGGCGCGTACATCTGTCAATCGCGGATTGGGCACTCTTCGCGGCGTTCCACGCTGGCGACGGCATGGCGGGCGGACGACGCCTCCTGCAGGAGTCCGCCCTGCGGCGCCTCCAGGCGCCCCCCGAGGGAGGCGAGTATGCGGCGGGCTGGGTGGTGACCACGCGTGCGTGGGGAGGCGGCACGGTGCTGACCCACGCCGGGAGCAACACGTACCACTACGCGGTAGCATGGGTCGCTCCGGCGCGGCGGTTCGCGGTCGTCGCGGCCACCAACACGGCCGGGCCGGCCGCCGAGCGTGCGTGCGATGAGGCGTGCGCCGCCGCGATAGGCCGCTTCCTGCGGGAGGGAGCCGAATGAGACGGTTGTGCCGAGCCCCGTGGCTCGCGGCGCTTGCCCTGCTCGCGTGGGGCATTCCATCGCTTGGCGCACCCAGCACGCCCTTCGTTCGGGCGCGGGATGCTGTGGACGCCGCGTGCCGCTTCTACACCGCCTACGATCGCGATCGGGACGGCCACGCCGAGATCGTGTCGCTGCGGCGGTGTCGCGGGGTGCGGGGAAGCGCCCTGGAGGCGCGCGGCGCCGGACGGGGCACCGTGCTCGTGGTGGTCGAGGAGCGTGTCTGGCTGCCGCCCGCGAACCCCGAGGGCGGGCCCGACCTGAGGCCGGCGCTGGGGCGGCTGGTGCAAGATATCGGGCGCGACGGGTGGCACGCGTTCGCGCTGTCGGTATCGATGTATGCGGGCCCGCGGCATCAGGACGGGCTCATCGTGCTGGCGCTGCGTGATATGCTCCGTGCGGTGCGGGAGCGCGACCCGGGCCTCGCCGGCGCGATCCTGGTCGGCAACTTCCCGTACCCCTACCTGTCGAGGCAGTGCTATTGGCGGCGCCCTGGCGGCGCCATCGCGCTGAACCCCGCGGGGAGGCCCCCGGTGCGGTTCGACAACGTTCCGTGGGTCAACAGCATCGCGGAGCCGCTCGTCTCGCCGGCCGACATCGTGCTTGCAGACCTTGACGGCGCATGGGACCAGCTCTATCGCCAGCCCCCGACGGTCCTCGGGGGCTTCACCGCGGCGTTCCCGGACGACCCGGCGGGCGAGGTCGCCACGGTCTGGGAGCACAGCGTTGCGCGGTTCGAGGACTTCTTCTTCGTCGGCGACGGCACATGGGAAGAGGAGCCCTTGCCGGACGGCAAGCGGCGCTTCCGGTTCCGGGGCGAGCCGAACGACGAGTGCGCCGCCGCGGACCGCGGGCTGGCCAACGTGCTGGCGCGCCCGGAGATCGCGGTGAGCCGCCTGAACGCGCGGCGCGCCGGGCTCGTGCCCGACCCGTCGATCCGCGGGGTCCGGGGCGAAGGGCTGCTCGACTCGAGCGGCCGCCCGCAGATGGTCGAGCTGGCCGGCCCGGCGCCGCCGAACACCGCGCTCTGGAGACCGTGCGAGGCGCAGGAGCGGCGCCTCCTCCTCGCGTACCTCGACCGCAACCATCGCTACCGGACCGGGGGTTTCGACTCGGCCGCGCGGCCCGCGAGCATCTCGACCGAGTGGGGCAGCGCGGTGCCGGACATGCGCGCGGGCGTTCCCGCCTGGCGCACCGCGCCGGTGCACGGGCTGGAGCACGCCGGCATCAAGACGAGTGTCGCCGACTTCGTGAGCTGGATGCGCATTCCTGCGACGGCCCGCTCCGTGAAGGCCCACAGCGGGCCCACCCTGTCGGAGTTCGCGCCCGCGCCGGACCCCGCCGCCCTCGACCGAAGCTTCCCGCGCGGCGTGTGGTACTGGACCCGCGATGGCGCCAGGCTCGTGCCCTCCCTGCGGGGGATCGGCGGCCACGTGCACTTCGGCCTGCTCCGCACGCTCTGGGAGAACCGGTCGGGCGAGGGTGCAGGGGCCATCTACATGCACATCGGCTGCGAGGTGGTTCGCCCGGGGCAGGCCGAGACCGAGCCTTACACGTCGCCGCAGCATGGTCTCTGGCAGCTCGGCGAGGCGCTCCTGCATTACGGTGACGGCGTGGCGCTGGTGGCGCGCGGCAAGGTCTTCTACGACGAGCCGCGCGAGTTCTGGAAGACGCTGGGCGGCGGCGGCACCGTCGGCGACGCCTGGCGCCGCTACTTCGACATTGAGGCGGCAGACGCCGAGCTGGCGCGCGTACCGATCGATCGGAAGCGCGCCTACTTCTGGAGCATTCTGGGGGACTTCACGCTCACGGTGCGGCCGCGCCCTGAGGCGTCCGCGCGGTGAAGCGGGTGCACGACGCTCTGCGAGGCTGGCACGGGGATGGCCGGGACGGGCTTGAGCTCGGGCTGCCTGGGGACGGGAGATCGCCCCGCCAGATGCCGCCATCCACAATAGCGATGCCGACGCATGGCAGGCTGCCGGGCACCCGCGCGGCCAGAGGGGAGCAGGAGGTCGCGCGATGAACCGCACCAGAGTCGCCAAGGTCCTGGCGTCACGGCCGATGATCGTGCTGGCCGGCGTCATCGTGGGGGTGCTGGGAGCGCTGCTGGTCGAGTGGGGCAACCCGAGGAACATGGGCATCTGCGCTGCCTGTTTCCTCCGCGATATCGCCGGGGCGCTCGGCCTGCACCGTGCCAGTGCGGTTCAGTACCTCCGTCCGGAGGTCATCGGCCTTGTCATCGGGGCGCTCATCTCCGCGTACGCATTCGGTGAGTTCCGGGCGCGCGGCGGCTCCTCGCCGATAGTGCGGTTCATCCTCGGCGCCTTCATGATGATCGGTGCGCTGGTCTTTCTCGGGTGCCCCGTCCGCGCCATCCTCCGCCTTGCCGGGGGCGACCTCAACGCGATCACCGCCATCGCCGGCCTCGTTCTCGGGGCGGTCGTGGGCACCACTTTCCACAGGCGAGGCTTCGGCCTCGGCCAGTCCACGGCGATGAAGACGGCGAACGGATGGGCGCTCCCGGCGGCAATGCTCGGGCTGCTGCTGCTTGCGGTCCTCACCCCGGGGTTCATCTTCGCCAGTGAGCAGGGGCCCGGGTCGATGCGCGTCCCGCTCGGCGTGGCGCTGGTCGCCGGGCTTGTTGTGGGCATTCTGGTACAGCGAACGCGCCTGTGCATGGTCGGCGGCTGGCGCGACCTCTTTCTCCTGAGAGACGCCCACCTGTTCGGCGGCATCGCCGGCATCTTCGCCGGAGCGTTCGTGGTCAACCTGATGTTGGGGCACGTGACCTGGGGGTTCGCCGGGCAGCCGGTCGCGCACTCCGACCACGTGTGGAACTTCCTCGGCATGGCCCTGGTTGGGCTGTGCTCGGCGCTTCTTGGCGGCTGTCCGCTGCGCCAGACCGTTGTGGCCGGAGAGGGGGACACCGACGCCGGGATCACCGTTCTGGGGATGCTCATCGGGGCTGCGTTCGCCCACAACTTCCTGCTGGCCTCATCGCCGGATGGAGCGACTACCTCCGGGCAACTGGCGGTGGTCCTGGGGCTGGTTGTCGCCTTGTGTTTCGGCTGGACGATGCGCGACCGGGAATGAAGCTGGAGGCACCGCGACGCCGGCAGCGGCTCCAGCCGGTCCTCTGCCACGGCTTCGATCTCAGCTCCCCGCACGAGGTAGCAGGGGGCCTCGATTGATCTACCTCGACAACGCCGCTACCTCCTGGCCCAAACCAGAGCCGGTCTATCGCGCGATGGATGGCTTCATGCGCCATGTCGGCGCGAATCCGGGCCGTTCCGGTCACCGGCTGTCCATCCAGGCTGCGCGCGTTATCTTTGAGACCAGGGAGTCTCTCGCCCGGCTCTTCGGCGTCGATGATCCGCTGCGCATCGTGTTTGCGAGCAACGCCACCGAGGCCCTGAACCTGGTCGTGAGGGGTCTCCTGCGGCCTGGCGACCACGTCATCACCAGCAGCATGGAGCACAACTCGGTGATGCGCCCGCTCCGCGGCCTGGAGGAGCAGGGCGTGGAGCTCACCGTGGTGCGCTGCTCGGTGGACGGGTGCGTCGATCCTCGCGACTTCGAAGAGGCCATCAGGCGGAACACGCGGCTCATCGTCATGACCCATGCCTCCAACGTGGTCGGCACGCTCTTTCCAGTGAGCGAAGTCGGCGCCATCGCCCGCCGGCACGGGGTGCTGTTCTGTGTCGATGCGGCCCAGACAGCCGGCGCGTATCCGCTCTGCGTGCCGTCCGCGTGTGTCGATCTCCTGGCGTTCACGGGACACAAGTCGCTCTTCGGACCTCAGGGAACCGGGGGGCTCGCTGTTGGCCCGGGCGTGGAAAAGGTGGTCGAACCCCTGATCCGTGGCGGCACCGGTAGTCGGTCCGACTCCGAGCACCAGCCTGATTGGCTGCCGGACAGGTACGAGAGCGGCACGCCCAACGCAGTGGGTCTGGCAGGCCTGGGGGCAGGGGTGCAGTTCGTGCTGTCCCGTGGCGTCGAGGCCATACGGGCCCACGAAGAGGAACTGATGGTCCGCCTCATCGAGGGGCTCAGGGCGATCCCCGGTGTCACCCTCTACGGCAGGTCCAATGCGCGGGACCAGGTGGCGGTGCTGTCGTTCAACATTGCCGGCATCGCCCCGTCCGAGGTGGCTCTCCGGCTTGACGAGCAGTACGACATCCAGTGCCGGCCGGGACTGCAGTGTGCGCCCATTGCGCACAGGACCGTTGGCACATTCCCCGTGGGGACGGTGCGCGTGAGCCCGGGTTACTTCACCACCGGGGAGGAGGTGGATGTCGTGGTGAGAGCCGTGTGGCAGATTGCTCGATCGGGATAGGGCCAGATTGCAGCGTGAGCATGGCAGGACCGGGCAGGGCGGGCCTTTCAGCGTGGTGCTGTTCCACTCGATCAGCGGGGCGCTCCGCGCCGAAAGGCTGCTGATGGCGGAAGGCCTGCCCCTGAAGTGCGTCCCTGTGCCGAGGCACCTCAGCTCGGACTGCGGCATCTGCGTCCGCATCGACCGCGCCGACGAGGTGAAGGCGGAGGCGATACTCCGTCGAGGCAACCTGGAGCATCAGGGAGTGCACCCGATGGAGCCAGAGGGACCGTAGGCTAAGGCGCCCAGCCATCGTCTGACCGGCACCGGTTGACGGGGCGCTGGAGGCGAGCAGAGGTCACGCGGCGCGCGGCGCGGAGGATGCGGTCGCTCGGCGACCGACACCTGGCCCGGCGGCTAGCTGGAGGGCGGAGGGGGCCCGGCTGCCGGAGCGGTCAGCACGCGCCAGAAGAGCGCGACCTGCGCGCGGGCGCCGGCGCCGCGCCAGGCGAGCGCAGCCCACCCCACGAGACGCGCAAGTGCGCCGAGCCGGTCGAGCGCCCGGCATGCGACCTCCGCGGCCGGCCCGCGATGGATGCGGAAGTAGAGCTCCTTGCTGCGGTTGTAGTGCGCCACCGACCTCCAGCGGTCAGCCGCGCTGCTGGCTCCCAGCTCGTGGTAGAAGACGGCATCCGGCACGTAGAGGATGTCGCCTTCCGCGCGCAGGCGGTGGCAGAGCTCGGTGTCCTCGCAGTAGAGGAAGAAGCGCTCATCGAACCGTGCGTCTGGCCGGAGCATCAGGCACGCCCCCATCACCTGTTCAACGGCGGCGACGCCCTCTATGCGGTGAGAGTTCCAGTAGGGGGCGAGCCAGCGCGAGCGCGGGAAGGCGCGCTCCACCAGGAGCTGCTCGCACACCACGGCCCAGAGCGTGAGCGCGTTCGCCGACGAAAGCTGCAGGCGGCCGTCGGGGTGCAGGAGCCGGCCTCCGGCCGCGGCCACCGGCGCGTGGGGCCAGGCGCCGAACACGCCCGCCAGCCGCCCGATGGCGCCCGGCGTGGCCCATGCATCGCTGTTGAGCAGCAGCGCGAGTGGTCGGGTACAGACCGCAAGGCCCTGGTTGTTCGCCGCACCGAACCCGCGGTTCGATGCGTTCCTCAGCAGTCTGGAGCAAGGGAAGTCGCGCTCGACCATCTCGGCGGAGCCGTCGCTCGAGGCGTTGTCCACCACCACCACCTCGTGCTCCGGCTCGATGCTCGCCAGGCAGCGCCGGAGCTGCTCCCGCGTGTTGTAGCTGACTATAACCACGCTCACGCATGACGGGGCAGCGGCCTCGGTCACGCCGCGGTCTCCAGGGGCCTGCAGGCGGCGCCGGACGGCGGGCCCGCATTGCCGCGCGGGCAGAATCCGGCCGGGTGGGTGTAGGTTCGGCCGATCATGCGGCGGTCACCAGCCGAGCGTAGAGCGCCGCATCGACGTTGCCGCCACTCACGACGCAGCAGACGCACTGGCGCCGGAACGCCCCGGGGTCGGCAACGATGGCGGCGAGGGCCAGCGCGCCCGTGGGCTCGGCCTTGAGGTTCGCCAGTTGAAACAGGAGCGCGACCGCGTGCTCGATGGCTTGTTCCGACACCTCGACGATGCCGTCGAGCCGCGTGCTCAGGATGTCCCAGTTGTGCCGCCCCAGGCTGAGAGTGCGCGCACCGTCGGCCACGGTCGCTGGCTCCGTCTCGTTCGCGACGATGCGCCCGGCGCGAAGCGACCTCGCGGCGTCGTTGGCCAGAGCGGGCTCCACGCCGACCACGGGCACGGCGCGCCCCGCCGCCTCCAGCCCGGTCACGATGCCCGCGGCCAGACCACCCCCGCCAACGGGGACGAGCACTTCGTCGAAGTTCCACGGCAGCGCGGCGATCTCGGCGCCGAGGGTGGCGTTGCCCTCGATCACCAGGGGGTCGTCGTAGGGGCTCGCGACGTAGGCCTCCGGGTCAGCCGCGGAGAGATGGCCGACCCGCTCGGCACGAGACACCGCGCGCGTGTCGATGAGGTCGACGGTGGCGCCCTGCTCGCGGACGGCGTCGATCTTCACCCGCGACGAGAGGTCGGGCATCACGACGGTGCACCCCTTATCCCGCAACCGGCACGCCATCGCGAGCGCCTGGCCGAAGTTGCCGCTCGACGCCGTGAGGATGCGCGGGTTGGGCACTCGCGACGCCAGGTGGTAGGCAGCCCGGTACTTGAAGCTCCCGGTCCACTGGAACGTCTCGCTCACCAGCACCACCCTCTCACCGAGCCGAGCGTTGAGGCGCGAGGACTCTATGACGGTGGTCGGCCGGGGGCCGTCGCGGGGGTCCACACCGTCACTCCACGACGAGCACGCCGTGGATCGCCAGCCGGGGCACGGTCACCGTGAGCTCGCCCGACGCCCAGCGCCAGCGCAGCCGTCCGCCGTCGGGCACCCAGCGCACCGCCTTCGGCCGTTCGGCGACGCGCAGCTTCACGGTGAGGGGGCCAACGGGCGGAATGTCGTTCGTGTAGAGGTAGCGGTCCGCCACCTGCATCCCGGTGCAGTTCAGCAGGTGCAGACTGAGCTTGCCCTGCGGCGTGCGCCGCAGGGATGCCTCGACGCTGGCGGGGCCCTCGAGCCGAAACGCGGGGTCTGGGAAGAGCCGCTCGGCGATCGCGGCCACGAGCTTGCGCGTGCCGGGGTGATGCCCGCGGAAGTGGTTGAGCGCGAGCGGGCCCCACACGGCGGCGATGCGTCCTCGGCCCACGCTCGCCAGAGTGGCGGCGACCTCGCCGCCGGTGCGGGTGTCGCGGGTCGGGTGCCGGTGGGCGAGCGCCTCCGCACCCGCCAGCGTCACGCGCTGCCAGACTCCGTTGTGGTTCACGACACCGAGAGGGGTGGACAGCTCCGCGCCGACCTGGTGTGGCTCGCCCTCGAGACGGACGCCGAGGTCGCTCGCGAACAGACGCGCGCACTTCTCTCCGAGCAGCAGCAGGCTGCCTCCGTCGCGGACGTACCGCAGCAGCGCCGCGCGGAACCTGTCGGCGAGCTTGTAGGAGTCCGGCACCACCACGAGGGGGAACTCCGCCATGCGGGGCTCGAGCTGGTGCTCGGCCAGAATGTCCACCGAGTAGTGGCTCTCGATGAGCGCATGGAGGGCTCCCTCGAGCTCATCCATGGTCCCGTACGGCGTGAAGACGGCGTCGGAACGGTCGAACTGCGTCTCCGACGAGAGCAGGAGCGCCACCTGCGGCACCGAGACGCTGCGGTGGCTCACCCTTTGGCGCGCTCGCGCGAACCTGCCAACCTCCTCCAGCGTGCCGATGATCTCCGGCACGATGTGGCCCGCCCGCGTGGGCTGGTAGTAGACCTGGAACGCGCCGCCCTGCATGATGACGACCGCGGCCTCCTGCTGAAGGTGCTCCGCCGTCTTCAGCGAATGGCCCAGCGCGCCCGACCAGTTGAACCCCCACGCAAGGAGGTCCCACGGCATGCCCGTGCTGGCAAGGTATCGCGCCTCGACGCGCGCGCGGTCGACCGACACTGTGGGCGAGAAGTCGCCGGACAGGAAGTCGAGCTTCACCTCGGGCGCCTTCGGCATGAAGGTGGTGTAGGCCCAGTTGCTGGTGATCTGCGCGCGCGGGTGGCTGGCGCGAAGGGCGCCGACCCATCTCGCGAGGTAGCGCTCGAACGCGCGCCGGTGGAACGCCTTCCACTCCTGCCAGTGGGGGTCGCCGCGCCGCCGGGGCGCCTCGCTCAGGCCGGTCTCGCGCGTCCACTCCGCCAGCGCCGCCGGCGACCAGTCGAGCTGCGCGGCCCAGCACTCGCCGTCTACCCACGCGCCGTCGAGATCGTAGGCGGTGAAGACCTCGCGGAGCTGGGGGATCATGAGGCGGTCGACGTAGGGGCCGAACACGCTGGTGTGGTTCGGGTCGCGCTGGCCGTCGGGGCCGATGCGCGCCCAGTCCGGGTTGTGCGCGATGGCGACCATGTCCCACACGCCGGAGTAGTGGATGTAGAGCCCCACACCGTGCTCGCGGGTCACCTTGCGCCAGATCGCCAGGGAGTCCTTGACGATGCCGGGCGACGGCCAGCCGACCTTCGTGGGGTACCCCGTGTAGCCTGCGTGGCCCTTGCAGTCGTACTGCACCATGTCGGGCCTCACGCGGCGCAGGAGCTCTGCGATGTTCTCCTCGGTGATGTCGGCGCCGAGCACCGTGTCTCCACTCGACGGGTGCAGGTCGAAGTGGACGCCGAAGAAGCAGTCCTTCCGTGGCAGGGGCTTGCGCACGGTGGCGCCCTGTCCGGGTAGACCGGCCGCGAGCACGGCGGCGATGGCGAGGGATGCCAGGATCGCTCCGGTGACCGTCATGGGCGTGGACCTCCTGTTTGCCTCGCTGCTCCGCCAGGGCGAGGGCGCCCGCCGTTTCGGGGACCGGGCGGGGGTTTCCTGCCCCGCGGTCGGAGGCAGGTTCCGGGCCATCCGAGGTCGAACGACTACGGCAGGGCCGGCCGACGGCCCGCCGCGAAAGGACCTCTGCCGACATGGTCAGCCTGTTGGTCGACGACCCGAAGTGCACGCGCTGCGACGAGTGCGTGCTGGATTGCCCGGTCCGGATCATTGAGCGCGCGGGCGAGGGCGTCCCCTTCATCCGCCCGGAGAACGAGGCGGACTGCATGCACTGTCAGCACTGCCTCGCGATCTGCCCCACCGGCGCGCTCTCGATCGCGGGCCGGCGCCCGGAGGACAGCCTGCCCCTCGAGGATGGCGCCCTCCCCACGCTGGACCAGGCGATTCGCTGGGTGCGCGGGCGGCGCAGCGTCCGCCGCTACGAGCGCGCCAATGTGGACCGCGCCCTGCTGGACCGAATGCTCGCGGCGCTGGCGAACGCGCCGACCGGCGTCAACGCGCGCGCGCTGACGTTTCGGGTCATCGACGATGTGCAGACGATGGACCGCGTCCGGAACACCGTGCTCGGCGAGATCGAGGCGGCCGACGAGGCCGGTCGCCTGCCCGAGCAGGGCGCCTACCTGCGCCGGATCGCGATGCTCTACGCCACCGAGAGGCGCGACATCCTGTTCCGCACGGCGCCTCACGCGCTGATCGTGTCGGCCCCGCCGGATGCTCCCTGCCCGCGCGAGGACGTGGCGCTCGCGCTCGCCTACTTCGAGTTGATGGCGCAGAGCGCCGGCCTGGGCACGGTCTGGTGGGGCCTCCTGTCGCTGGCGCTCGAGGCGCTTCCGCACCTGAAGCCCATGCTCGGGCTCCCGCCGGAGCACCTCTACTACGGCATGCTGTTCGGCCCGCCCGCCGTGCGCTACCATCGGACGGTGCAGCGGGACGACGGCGCTAGGATCGAAAGGATCGTGCTGTGAACCGGAATCAGGCGAGGAGCGCGACCATGGCCTTCGGCATCGCGATCGGTTGCATGCCCGTCGCTGGCGCAGCTCCAGTAAGGCACTCCCCGCTGAAGCGCTCCGACGTGGTGTTCATGTACCAGGCAGCGCCGGAGGTCTACCGCCAGTACGGCGCCACCGTGCTCGGGTGGGGAGGCACGCCGACCCCGCAGACGCTGGCGGACGCGCCGGGCGTCCGCTTCTTCGGCAGCGTGGGCATGGTGACGGAGTTCGCCCGCTACCACGACCGCTTCCCGGAAACGTACCAGGCTGCGCTGTGCCGCGACGTGAACGGGCAGCCGGTGAAGGTTCCCTGGCTCACCGACCACTCCCACCGAGGCATCCCCTTCTGGTGGTGCTGCACCAACCAGCCGCAGTTCCGCCAGTTCATCCGCGAGCGCGTCATCGAGACCATGAGGGCTGGCGCCGCCGGCCTGCACATCGACGACCATCTTGGGACTGCGGGAGGCCTCTGGCTCGGCATCTGCTTCTGCGACCGGTGCAACGAAGGGTTCCGGGGGCATCTCGCGGCCATGCCCGCGGCCGAGCGGGCAGCGCTGGGAGTGCCCGACCCGGCGACTTTCGACTTCCGGGCGGCAGTCCGGGCCTGGATCGGCGAGGGCGCCGACAGGAGGGCGACCGGGCATCCGCTGTGGGGGGCGTTCACGGCGTATCAGTACCGCGCGGCCGCCGCGTTCATGCTCGAGCTGCGGACCCTCGCGGCGGAGGTGGCGGGGCGGCCCGTGCCCGTGGGAGCGAACGCCGGACTGCTGTGGGCCGGCCATCTCTCGAACCACCGCGCGATCGACCTTTTCTCAGCGGAGACCTACCACCACGCGGCCAGGCTCCGGATGCCCGAGGAGCCCATCCTCGCGTACCGGAAGGCTGAGGCTGTGGGCAAGCCCTACGCGGCCACCGCCAGCGGGGGCGACTGGGCGTTCGTGAAGGCGCGCGGATGCCACGGGCTGGTGCGGGGCTGGATCGCTCTCTCGTACGCGGCGGGGCAGATGCTGATGGCGCCGCACCGCCAGTGGTGCCACACGCCGGAGCTGGGCACCCACTGGTATGACGGGCCAGCGGAGCGCTTCGCGCCGCTCTACCAGTTCGTGCGCGCGAACGCGGCGCTGTTCGACGACTTCACCACCCACGCCGACGTTGCGGTGGCCCTTCCGTACCGCGGGTTCCGGCGGGACCCTGAGCGGTGGAAGCGGCTCGGGGCCGAGCTGACGTCGCAAGGCCTGTCCTACTCGGTGCTGCTCGGCGGCGACGACATCGTGGACCTGGCGCTCCCGGTGGCAGGCCTGCGGGCCGCTCGCGTCGTGCTCGCGCCGGATCGCGACGCGTTCGAGCCCGCGGATCGCGCCCGTCTCGCCGCACGCGCAAGGCGGCCCGGCGTCGTCGCCACCGTCGCGGAGGCGCTGGCGGCCGTCAGGCCTGCCGTTCGTGTGACGGCGCCCGGCCCGGTGCGCGCGTTCCCTCGCGTCAAGCGGGGTGCGGCGGTGGTGCACCTGGTGAACTGGGATTACGACGCCAGGACGGACGATTTCCGGGCTCAGCAGGGCGTCGAGGTGAACCTCGACATGCGCGCGCTGGGCGTTGCCGGAGCGACCTCGGCGCGCTGGGTGGCGCCCGGCTCGGCGGAGGTCCCGTTGCGCATCGAGGGTGGTCGCGCGCGCGTACCGGAGCTCGGGCTCTGGGGCCTGCTCGTCATCGAGAGGGCGAGGCCGCCTGTCGCGCGGGTCACGGTGAACGCCGTCGCCACGCGGCGCGCACCTCCTGCATCCACGAGTCCCAGCGGTCGTCCACCTCGGCGATGAGCGGCTTGGGGGACCAGTCGTCCCGGTAGAGCGAGAAGGGGTCCGCAGTGTTGGGCCCCACGCTGACGAACTCCCACCCGAGCAGGGAGCCGCGCTCCAGCGTTGCGCGCAGGAGCGCCGGCACTTCCTGCGGCTGGAAGTCGGACCCGTTCAGCGTCATATGCTCGCTGATGGCCCACCTCCTGCGGGTGCGCGCCATCACCTCGCGCAGGTTGCGGTAGGCCAGCTCGTTGGGCGAGCGCGTCCCCAGATGCCAGTGCCAGTTCACCTGGATTACCGTCGCGCTCGTGAGGTTCTCCAGGAACACGAGGGAGTCGCCGTTTCGGAACACCATCTCGGGTCCGGCGGTCTCGAGGTAGTCCACCGCGATGTAGGCGTCCCTCCCCGCCACGGAGCGGAAGGCTGCGGCATCGCCGTTCACCCACTCGGCGAGCGCCTCCGCGCGGAACCGGTTCCAGGTGGCGTCGCGCACGAAGCTGTCGGGCGCGGGCAACCGGTCGGGGAACGCCGGCCCGCGCAGGCCTCTGCGCGCGAGCCACGCCGAGTAGGCGCGCCTGGCGCTCTCGCTGTAGTCGATCGGCTGGTTGCCGATGTACTGCGGCTCGACCGTGGTCTCGAACCACAGGATCTTGCGGTGGTCGATGCCCCGCGTCATGGCGCGGATGAAGCGGTGGACGGTCTCACGGTAGGCGACGTGGTGCAGGGACGGGACGATGGAGCCGAAGCCGTACTCGGTGTCGGTCACCCTGCGTCCCTGGGCGTTCACGGCGACGGCGTCCGGATGCCGCCTCCAGAACCCTTCGGGCAGCGCGCCCCCACCGACGCCGTAGGTCTCCACGGAGAGGCACGGGTACATGCCGGCGGCGTGGATCGCGTCAACAAGCCGCCTGAGCGGCGCGAGCGAGACATCTGGCTCGCCGTCGCCGTCACGGTCGAAGTGGTGCCAGTAGCAGTTGATCTCAATAGTGTTGTAGTGCTTGGCGCGAAGGATGGGGAGGTCCGCGATGAGGCGGTTGCAGTCTCCCTCCAGCGCGAAGTTGCGGAGTGGCTTGGCGATCTTGAGGAAGACCGGTTGCCCTCTGTCGTAGAACCTGCCGTCGCGGATACGCCAGGCCGCGGGACGGCCGGCGGCGGGCAGTGCGCCGAGGACCATCGCCAGCGCTGCCGCCATCAGGCACCATCGAGCGTCGAGCATCGCGTGCGCCTCCTGCAATCGTGCTCTCCCATTCGTGGGAAGCTAGGCCGGCTCCTCCCCATCGCGCGCACGGGAGGGAGCGGCGCGTGGGGTTGCGGCGCGCGGGCAGGCAACGGAGCGAGTTGAACGATCGTCCGTACAGCGGGAGGCCGCGGGTCGCGCGATGGCGGCGGCCGCCGCAGACGCGCTGTGTGGCGCTCGCGCGACGGCAGGGGCGCAGGTTCGCTCGCTCGGCGCGCCGGCGCCTCCGCTGGAGCGGCGCGCGCGCATGCGCCGCGGCCCTGGGAGAGGTCCGATGACCCTGCGCGAGATCGAAGCCGCCTCGCCTGGCGACGGGTTCTACGACGTCCGCGACCAGCTCAAACGCCACGTGTACCGCCGCTCGGACCGGGCGTTCGCTGCGGGAGACAGGGCGCGCGATGCGCTGCTCGACCCGGACGCGGTGGCGGCATACCAGCGCCGGCTGCGGGAGACCTTCATCGCCTCGCTCGGGGGCCTGCCGGAGACTGCCTGCATTCCACCGTGCAGCACGACGGGCGTCCTCGAGGGCGATGGCTACCGCATTGAGAAGCTCATCCTCGAGTCGCGGCCGCGGACCTTCGTAACGACGAACCTCTACGTGCCCGATAGGCTCGACGGTCCGACGGGTGCGGTGCTCTTCCTCTGTGGCCACGCTTCCCAGGCGAAGGCCTACCCCGAGTACCAGGCGGTCTGCCAGCGCCTCGCGCTTGCGGGCCTCGTGGTGCTGGCGCAGGACCCGATCGGGCAGGGCGAGCGGTTCAGCTACTGGGAGCCGGCCATCGCCGCTCCCGCAATCGCCGAGTGCTGCCCTGACCACGACCACTCGGGCGCGCAGTGCGTGCCACTGGGAGACAGCCAGGCCCGCTACATGCTCCACGATGCGCTGCGCAGCCTGGACTACCTCGCCGCCCGGCCCGAGGTCGACCCCGCGCGGATCGGCATCACGGGGAACTCGGGCGGCGGCACGCAGTGCTCGCTCCTGATGCTGGCGGACCCGCGCGTGGCGGCGGCAGCGCCGGGCACCTTCATCATGAACCGCCAGACCTACATGCTCAGCGGCGGCGCGCAGGACGCCGAGCAGATCTGGCCCGGGTTCACCGCCCGGGGCTACGACCACGAGGACATCCTGCTCGCGATGGCGCCGAAGCCCGTATGCGTACTCGCGGTGACCGGCGACTTCTTCCCCATCGAGGGCACGCGGCGGACGGTGGAGCGCTGCCGTCGCGTGTGGGGACTGTTCGGACAACCCGAGGCGCTGGAGCTGGTGGTGGACTGTGCGGGCCACGCCTACACGCCGCACCTGGCGCGCGCCGCCACGCGGTTCCTCTCGCGGCATCTGCTCGGACGCGAGGCGGAGGTGGATGAGAGCCGGGTGGCGCCGCGCCCAGCGGAGGCGCTCTGGTGCACGCGGGCCGGCCAGGTGCGCGAGGAGTCGGCGGAGTCGCGGTGGGTCTTCGACGCCAGCCGCGAGCGGCTCCGGGAGGCTGAGGCGGAGCGCGCGCGCGTCCCCGCCTCCGAGCGCCGCGCACTGGCCGTCGCCTGGCTGCGCGCCAGAGTCGAGGCGCATCGGGAGCGCTGCGACCTCAACCCACGCTTCTTCGCCCAGTGGCGTGTGGACCGGCTGGAGGCGACCGCGGCGGTCTGGTGGTCGCAGCCCGACCTCCTGGGCCACGGCGTCCTCTTCCGCGACATCGACAGGCGCGGACTGAGCCTGCGCGTCACCATCGCGTTGTGGGACGGGGGAACTTCCTGCCTCGAGCCACACGGGACGTGGCTGCGCCAGACCTGCGCGGATGGTCGCGCCGTCCTTGTGCTCGACGTGAGCGGCGCCGGCGCCCTGCTGCCAAACCCGCTGCACGCCTTCTACGCGCCGGACCGGTTCTACGGTGTTATCCACAAGCTCGCGGACGATCTGCACTGGCTGGACGACAGCCTGTGCGCGCTGCGCGTCTGGGATGTGCTCCGCTGCCTCGACGTGCTGGCGGAATGGCCCGGGGCGGATGTGGGAGACCTGCGACTTCGGGTCGCCGGGGTGCACGGCCTCTACGGCCGCCTGGCAGCGGCGCTTGACGAGCGCATCCGCGGCGTGGAGGCGGCCTCCGGGTGGCGCGCCATGGCGGACTGGGTGGGCGAGCGCTACTACGACTCGCGCGATATCAAGTCGGCGCTCCTGCCCGGGATGCTCCGCGTGTTCGACCTGCCGGACATCGAGGGAGGCGCGGCCTGAGCGAAGGCTGCGCTGCGCGGTCGTAGGGGGGCCAGTGGGAGTACGCTCCCGTGCGCTACCTCGCTGAGGGGTTCCGCCGGACCGAAACATCGCGAAACCCGCAAAAGCCTTCGATCGTTAGCCAAGTGTACAGGGATCGAAACCATGACCATCGACGCGGTCTTCAAGGCGCTCGCGGACCCCACGCGGCGGAGCATCATCCGCCTGCTCAACGAGCGCGACATGACCGCCGGAGAGCTGGCCGAGCGCTTTCCCATCACGGCGCCCTCGATGTCGCACCACTACAGCGTGCTGAAGCAGGCCGACCTCGTCGTCGCGCGCCGCGAGGGGCAGCAGATCGTCTACTCGCTGAACACCACCGTCTTCCAGGACATTGTCGCCAACCTCATGGACATCTTCGGCGTGAGTGCGGACGAGGAAGGGGAACACCGATGACACGCGGCAGGGCGGTTCTCATCAGCCTGCTCGCCATCGCCGCGATGGCGGCCTACGCAGCATGGGTGTATCCCGCGCTTCCGGACCGGGTGCCCACGCACTGGAACATCCACGGCCAGCCGGACGGCTGGTCGCACAAGAGCGTCGCCGTGGCGATGGCGCCCGGACTGAGCATCGTGTTCCTCCTGATGCTCGTGCTCCTACCGCTCCTCTCACGCGAGCAGCTCGGCAGGCAACCGCTCCACGGCGCCTTCAACACCATCATGGCGCTGCTCCAGGGGTTCGCCGTCTTCATTCACGCGATCACGATCCACGCCGGCCTCAACGAGAGGCTGGATGTGAGCCGGGCGCTCATCGCCGGCTTCTGCCTGCTGATGGCTGCCATGGGCAACCTGATGGGCCGCACGCGGCGCAACAGCGTGGTCGGGATCCGCACGCCGTGGACGCTCGCGAACGACCTCGTCTGGCGGCAGACGCACCGGCTGGCAGGGAGGCTGATGGTGGGCACCGGGCTGGCGGCGGGGCTCGGGGCGCTCGTCGGCGTCCCGCCATGGCTCTGCTTCGTCGCCGTGGTCGGCGCGACGCTCTGGCCCTGCGTCCACTCGTATCTGCTGTATCGCAGACTGGCGGGCGAGGGATAGGGACACAGACGCTCGCGGCGTCCCGGGACGGACGATGCGCCCGGCTGCCGTGATGGCGGTCTCTCCCGAGCGGTCAGGCCTTCTGCGCGCGGAGTGCCACAACCGCCTGCCGCACCATCCAGACGATGATCGCGATCCCGACGGTGAACGTCACGAGGAATGCGATCAGCGGGCTCATCTGTGTGTCGACCGGCAGGCGCGCCGGATCGAAGAACCGTGCCAGCTCGACGTTCTGCACCCACTGACGGCTCACGGCGTTGAGCGCAAGAACGACGAACTGAGCCGCCACCGCCGCCCAGACCCAGCGAGCCTCGCCGGACCGCGATGCCATCCACAGCGCCGCGAACGTGAGCGCCGGTCCCACGGCGGTGAGCGCCATCAGGACTGTGATGGCGAGGTCGGCGCGCGCTGCGGCCAGGGTGGCAGGCGCGAGCGTCCCGAAGAGGTACCACGAGCCGAACGCCGCGAACCACGCCGACCCCACAAGCTGCAAGACGAGGGAGAACCGACGCGCCCACGCCCGGTAGTCGGCGGTCTCCCGCTTTGCGATGAGCGCGGCGTCCGCCATCACGAACACTGCGGTGGTGGTCATCGCCAGGCCGAGGACCATCAGCCAGCGAGGAAGCACCGTGGGATCGTCGGCGTTCAGCGCGAGGCCGGTCACGGCGCCAGCGACGCTCGTGCGGTCGTAGATCGCGAGCATCTGTTCGTGGTTCGTCATCAGCGCGAAGTTGTTGGTGAAGATGAACCCGATGGCTAGGAAGCAGGCCGCACTGACGACCCCCGCCACGATGGCAAGCGGCCCGACGCGATCGCGCCGGATGCTGACGGCGTAGTAGTAGACCCCGTAATAGGCGAGCATGAGGAGCGGTATCACGGAGAACCAGAACCAGCCCATGAGGATGTTGGCCGGGTAGATGACCGGGTAGTAGGCCACCTGCACGAAGAGCAGCGGCACGATGCCGAAGTTGACGCCCAGCGCGATGAAGACGGGCATCGCGCTAACGAGACGGCGGGCAAGTCTCCTGGCATGACCGTACCCGGCCATGCTCAGCACCGCCGCGAGGGCAAGGCCGGCGAACCAGACGTGCATCGGGCCCATGTGCAGCGCAAAACCCAGCGTCTTGAAGAAGACCAGGAACCAGAGCGGCGCCGGGTTGCCCCCCGCGCTCGGCGGTGCGAGTGGAAACTCGTCCATCGCTCTACCCTCCTGTGTGCGAGCGGTCGCCGGCGTCGACTCGAGCCGGGCCAGACGGCCGCCGAACCGTGCCACCGTTGCGGAACGGATGCGGCAGCGCGATCGTCGCGAGGTACTCCTTGAGCACCTCGGCCTCTTCTGCCGTGCCCGACCAGGGCGGCATGAGGAAGTGGTAGCGATCCATGTTGGCGATCAGGCCGCGCAGCATCTCGCGGTCCCGGCCGCGCAGCAGTCCGCGCAGCCCGCTGTAGCCGCTCAATGCGTGGCATGACCCGCAGTGGTGGTGATACAGCGTCTCGCCGACGCGCACCTTGTCCGGCAGCGATAGCTCAAGGAGTCTGGCTGAGACCACCCGGCCACTCTCGTCCATCACGGACGGGAACTCGCGCGTCACGTGGTGCCGGGTCCAGACGCCGGTCTGCAGGAACCCCTCGGTCTGGGCGGGCTTCACCTGCGCCGTCATCAGATTGTGGCTGTAGACCTCGCCGTAGATGACGAACGGCTTCCGTACGGCCTCGCGCACGAACTCGCCGGCGCCGGTCACCATGAAGCCCATCGCCAACAGCACGATCGCGAACCCGGGGCTGAGCCAGCTCGGGTTCCGGTACGCGCCGAAGTAGAACATCGCGAACAGGGTGCCGCTGATCACGAAGATGAGCGCCACCAGAATGTTTAGCGTGGCGGCTCCCTCGATCGCCATCAGCGCGCTCGGCGGCAGGAGGGCCAGCCAGAGGAGGCCACCGACCGTGATAAGGGCTGCGCCCAGCATTGCGGGGCGCCCCGCACGCTTCGCGATCATCTCCCGCATGCCGGCCGGCTTGGCCCGGAACGAGGCGTGGAGGTAGACGTAGAGTGTCGCCAGCAGGAGAGAGGCGCCCGTGCGCGCCATGATCTGCGGCAGCGCCTGCGGGTTCGCCATGGCAAGCCAGAAGTTGCCCTGCCAGGCGCCTGGCTGGAGCATGAAGCTGGTGATCCCCGTGATGATCACGAGGCTCAGCCACGCCGACCAGGCGTAGATGAAGCCGATGCGCTGGTGAACCAGCGCCGGCACCTTGCCCCACAGGTAGAAGAAGAGGAACGCCGACACGATCTCGACGATGAAGGTGACGTACTCCATCCCCCAGCCGAAGACGAAGGTGTTGATCAGGTAGGAGGTGGGCAGCGGAGAGGCCAGCCCGATCGCCCACCAGATGCCCACCCCGGTGATGGCGCCCAGGACCTCCGTGAGCAGGATGAAGAACCACGCGTGCCCGCGCAGGTACTCGAGGTACGCGTGGTTCCCGGTGCGGTAGGCGTGACGGACCTCTATCGCGAGGAAGAAGCCGCCACCCACCGCATAGGACGCCACCAGAATGTGGGCCACGGCGACTATGGCGATCAGCATCGGCGCGGTGAGGCCAGGAACATACCAGAACGGGTAGTGCATCGTGGGCTCCCGTGGGAGGGACCTGACGCCCTCGGCAGCGCGGACGGCGGGCGGCGGGTGTGGGATGCAGCGGACACAAGCCGTGCGGGGGGCCGCTTCGCCGTGAGGGCGGGCGGTTCCTTCGTCAGGCGGACGGGTCGGGCTGCAGGGCGACGGCGCCGAACTTGCGCACGCGCTTCTGGAAGTCCGCCACGGCCTGGCAGAGCATGTCGCGGCTGAACTCCGGCCAGAAGGCGGGCGTGACCCAGATCTCGGCGTAGGCGGTCTCCCACAGTAGGAAGTTGGAGAGACGCATCTCGCCGGCGGTGCGAATGAGCAAGTCGGGATCAGGCGTATCGGGGGCGTAGAGCCGCTTGGCGATCTCCGATTCGTCGATGGAGCATGGATCGAGGCTGCCAGTCACCGCCTCCGCGGCCAGGGCCCGCACAGCGTCCACGATCTCAGCGCGCCCGCCGTAGTTGATCGCCAGGGAGAAGGTCAGGCCGGAGTTCCCCGCGGTGCGGTCCATCGCTTCCTGGAACTCGCGCTGGAGGTCGGCGGGCAGCTCGCGCATCCGCCCGATCACCCGGAGGCGCACGCGACGCTCCGCCAGCTCGTCGATCTCGTTGCGGATGGCCGCGAGCATGAGCTGCATGAGGCCGTCGACTTCGGAGGCCGGCCGGCGCCAGTTCTCCGAGGAGAAGCCGTAGACGGTCAGATAGCGGATTCCCAGATCGGCGGCGGCGTAGACCGTCTGCTTGAGGGTGCGGTAGCCCTGCCAGTGGCCCATGAGCCGGTCCTCGCCCCGCTCCTGCGCCCACCGCCCGTTGCCATCCATGATGATGGCGACGTGCGCGGGGACGCGCTGCGGGTCGATCCCGGCCGGCAGATTGGGGTGGGCGGGGCAAGAGGAGGTGTCCACGGTGGTGTGGGGTGCCGGCGAACTGAGCGGGCCGGCGGAGCGGTCCGCCGGCCCGCAGACGGCTAGACCTCGAGGAGCTCCCGCTCCTTCGCCTTGGCGGCGGCGTCGATCTCCGCGCTGTGCCGGTCGGTCATCTTCTGGACCTTGTCGAGCGCGCGCTTCTCGTCATCCTCGCCGATCTCACGGTTCTTGGTGAGGTTTCGCAGGTGGTTGTTGCAGTCGTGCCGCACGTTGCGGATCGCGGCGAGGCCGTGCTCGGCCTTCTTGTGAAGCTGCTTGGTCAGCTCCTTGCGGCGCTCCTCGTTCAGCGGCGGAATGTTCAAGCGGATAGCGATGCCGTCGCTGTTCGGCGTGAGGTTCAGGTCGGACTTCTGGATGGCCTTCTCGATGGCGCTCAGCGTGTTCTTGTCGAAGGGCGTGATGAGAAGCTGGCGCGGATCGGGCACAGTGATCGATGCCAGTTGCGCAAGCCCCATCTCGGCGCCATAGGCAGTCACAACGATGGGCTCGAGCATGGCCGGGTTGGCGCGACCCGTCCTGATGAGCGTGAACTCGTGGCGCGTTGCCTCCACGCTCTTCTTCATCTTCGACTCGGTTTCGCGAAGCAGCTCGTCGATGGTCATGGCTCCCTCCCCACCACGGTGCCCACATCTTCGCCGAGGACCGCGCGTCGCACGTTCCCCGGTGCTCCCAAATCGAATACGACGACGGGCAGGTCGTTTTCTGCGCAGAGCGTGAAGGCGGTCAGGTCCATCACCCCCAGCCTCTGCTCGATGCACTGGTCGTAGGTCAGCCGGCGGTAGCGCCGCGCATCTGGATGCTTGTGCGGATCGCGGTCGTATATCCCATCCACGTTCGTGGCCTTGAGCACGGCCTGAGCTCGCACCTCGAGGGCCCTGAGCGCGGCGGCTGTGTCCGTGGAGAAGTACGGGTTGCCGGTGCCGGCGCTCAGGATCACGATGCGGCCCTTCTCGAGGTGCCGGATCGCGCGGCGGCGGATGAAGGGCTCTGCCACGGCACTCATCGTGATGGCGCTCTGCAGGCGTGTGTCATGGCCCTGACGCTCGAGGGCCTCCTGGAGCGCCAGGCCATTCTGAACGGTTGCCAGCATGCCGATCGAGTCGGCGGCGCTCCGGTCGCGATCCGCCTCGGCCGTTCTCGCTCCCCGCATGATGTTGCCGCCGCCGACCATGATCGCGATCTCGGCCCCCGTCGCCTTCGCCTCACCCACCTCGCGAGCGATAGCGTCTATTGCGGCGACATCGAAGCCAAGCCCGCGCCCTCCGGCCATCGCCTCGCCGGACAGCTTCAACATGACGCGCGGCCAGCGGACCTGTGCCACTACTCCTGCCCGACCACGTAGAGCGTGAAGCCGCGGAGCGTGGCGCCGGTCGCCTTCAGTAGGTCGGCGACCTTCATCGCGGGGTCGCGCACGTAGGGCTGGTCCGCGAGGCACACCGTTGCGTAGAACTTGTTCAGCCTTCCCTCCACGATCTTGGGGATCGCAGCCTCGGGCTTCCCCTCATTGCGGGTGAGCTCCGCCAGAACCTGGCGCTCGCGTTCCAGCACGTCGGCGGGCACCTCCTGGCGCACGGCGTAGCGGGGCTTCGCCGCCGCCACGTGCATCGCGATCTGCCGCGCCAGATCGATCGCCTCGGGTCCCGATACGCCGCCCAGCTCGACGAGCGCGGCCGTCTTGCTGGTCAGCGTGTGCACGTAGGCGCCCACGGCCGTGTCTGGCGAGGCGGCGATGCGCTTCATGCGGCGGAACACGATGTTCTCGCGCAGCTTGGCGAGCGTGTCATCCAGGCGGATGCGCAGATCCGGTCGAGCTGCGAGGAGCGCGTCGGGCGTGTCGGCGTCCGCGCTGGCTGCAGCCTCGGCGAGCGCTGCCGCAAGCGCGCGGAAGCCCTCGTTGCGCGCCACGAAGTCGGTCTCCGAGTTCAGCTCGACGAGCGCCGTGGCGGCGTCCGTTGAGGCGAGTGCGACCACGCCCTCGGCTGCCGTTCGCCCGGCGCGCTTCTCCGCGCCAGCCTTCCCCTTGCTGCGGAGGATGTCGCGCGCGCGCTCAGCGTCGCCGCCAGCCTCCGTGAGGGCTTTCTTGCACTCCATCATGCCGGCGCCCGTCTGCTCGCGCAGGTGGCTGACCATCTGGGCGGTGATCTGCATGGGTTGCTCCTGTCAGGACCGCGCCCGCATCCGTTCTCTGCGGAGTCGGGTGCGGGCGGCGGTTGGGTGACCGCGCACGGCCGCGGAAGCGGTCGTGCGCCGGGGACCGTCTAGACTTCGTCGGCGACAGCGCCGGGCGGACTGGGCGCGCCCTCATCGCCGCTGATGCGCTGGTACATCTGAGCGTACTCGTCCTCTTCGTCGCCCAGGTACACGGTGTCGGACGGCTCCACGGGGGCGGCGACGGCCTCCTCGCTTACTTCCTCTACGCCCTCCGCCCTGGCCAGTGCGGCAGCTTCCGCACGATCCCACTCCTCCTGCTTCACATCGATGATCGCGTCCGCGATCTTGCCAGTGATCAGCTTGATGGCGCGGATGGCGTCGTCGTTGCCGGGGATCACGTAGTCCACGAGGTCAGGGTCGCAGTTCGTGTCTACGATGGCAACGACTGGGATCTCCAGCTTGCGCGCCTCGGCGACCGCGATGTGCTCCCTGCGGACGTCCACCACGACGATGGCTTCGGGCAGGCGCGGCAGCTCCTTGATTCCGCCCAGGTAGCGCTCGAGCTTGGCGGCCTCCTCCAGCAGCCCCTTCGCTTCCTTCTTGGTGAGCTTGTCGAGGGTGCCGTCGGCCTCCATGGTCCGCAGGCGGGCGAGGCGCTGAACGCGGGTCTGGATGGTGCGGTGGTTCGTCAGCATGCCGCCCAGCCAGCGCTGGTTCACGAAGAACTGCCGGCAGCGGCGGGCGTTCTCCTGGACGGCGTCCTGCGCCTGCTTCTTGGTGCCGACGAAGAGCACGTTGCCGCCGTCGGTTATGGTCTGCTGGATGAACCGCTGCGCCTCGTCGAAGAGCTTGAGGGTCTGGTGGAGGTCAATGATGTAGATGCCGTTGCGCGCCCCGTAGATGTATCGCTTCATCTTGGGGTTCCAGCGGCGGGTCTGATGACCGAAGTGAACTCCTGCTTCGAGGAGCTCCTTCATCGAGAGGGATGCCATGGTTACGTCCTCCTGGTTGTTCCTCCCGGCGCTTCCCCGGCGGGCCACTTCGCTTACCGCGAAGACCCGGCCTCGCCTCCACGCCGGTGCGTTCTGGCACAATGGCCGGAGAAGTATACCTGACCCCGCAGCAGCCCGGCAACGCGCGGGTGCGCCTGCTGGCGAGCGCCGTCCCGGGCTCACGTTCCGCGCGGATCGCGGAGGGAGCGAGGAGGCCGCGCGGGCCCTGAGCTCACGGCGAAAGGCAGCGGCGGAAGGGCCGGCGGAGCGCCCACGGCGGGAAACCATGGCAGCAGCAGCCGGCGCGCATCCGCGAGCCCCAGCCCGATGACGTTCCAGTAGTCGCCCCGGATGCCCGTGACGAACGCCGCTGCGCCGCCCTGGATGGCGTAGGCGCCTGCCTTGTCGGCCGGCTCGCCCGTCGCGGCGTAGGCGGCGATCTCCTCGTCGGAGAGGGAGCGGAAGGCGACCTCCGTCACGGAGAGCGCGGAACGCAGGCGCACGTAGGGGTGGCCTGCCGTCAGCCACGCCACGGCGGCGCCCGTGCAGACGACGTGGACCGCGCCGGAGAGCAGCCGCAGCATGCGCCGCGCGTCCGCTGCGCCGGCGGGCTTGGCGAGCGCCTGCGGAGCGCCCCAGGGGTCGTGCACCACGACCGTGTCGGCGCCGAGCGCGACCACGCGGCCGTCCGCAAGGCGGGCCGCCACGTCGGCGGCCTTGCGCTCGGCCAACGCGATGGCCAGCGCGGCGGGATCGCCGTCATCTGCGTCGTCCTCGTCGACCGCGCTCGTCTCCACGGTGAAGGGGAGGCCCAGCATGCCAAGCAGCTCGTGACGCCGCGGGGAGGCGGAGGCCAGCACGAGGCGCGGCGCGCTGTCGGGCGGGGGAGGTGGAATCATGCGGTGGATGCTGGCGATGCCGGCCTTCTTCCCGATCCGCATCGCGCTTCCCGCGATGCACGCGAACCGATGCTGGTGTGCGGGGCGCCAGCCCCGGCGACTGTGCCTCTGGTCGGCCGCATGGCCGCGGCCGCCGTAGCGCGGCTCAGCGGGCGAGGCCGTGCCGCTGCGCGACGATGGCCGCTGCCGTGCGGTCGTTCACCTGGAGCTTCGCAAGGATGTTGGAGACGTGGTTCTTGACCGTCCTCTCGGCCACGTAGAGCTTGGCGGCGATCTCGCGGTTGCGCAACCCCCGTCCGACGAGCTCGAGAACCTCCAGCTCGCGCTTACTCAGCTCGGCGAGGAGGGCGCGGCTCTGCTGGCCGATGCGGGCCATGCTGGCGAACTCGCGAACCACGCGTGTCACGAGCGCGGGGCTGAGGTAGCCCTCACCGCGGTGCGCCGCGCGCACCGATTCGCAGAGCTGATCGAGGTCGGCGTCCTTCAGCACGTAGCCAGCGGCGCCAACCTTGAGCGCGCGGAAGACGTTCTCGTCGTCGCCGAACTTTGTGAGGATGACAACCTGCGTGGCCGGCATCGCTTCGCGGATGCGCCGGGTCGCCTCGATGCCGTCGAGGCGCGGCATGTCGAGGTCCATCAGGACGACGTCGGGTCTCTCGGCGGTGGCGAGCTCGACCGCGATCTGCCCGTTAGGCGCCGTGCCCACGAGCACAATGTCCGGCTCAAGCTGGAGCAGGCGAGCGAGGGCGCCGCGGAAGAGCGCCTCGTCGTCGGCCACCATCACGCGAATCCGCTCCGGAGCCGGCTCGCCCTCGTGGCGGGCGTCCGCGGTGTGTCGCAGGCCTGGCGCGGTGAGGCGGTAGACGCGTAGCGGCCGCTCCAGCCCTGCGAGCGTGCGCTCGCCGGCGTCCGCGAGCGCCATCCCCTCGGGCAGGAGCGGGCGAACCTGCGCCGCGTAAGCCTCCGACACGAGGGTCTGACCGAGCTCGGCGGCCTGCAGCAGCCGGTCGGCGAGCCCTGCATCGGCCCCAACGAGCGTGCCATCGGGCGCAATGCCGACGGTGCCGATGTGGAGCGCCGCCGACACGTCGAGCGCTCCGCAGGCCTCGTCGTCCGCCAGGGCAGTGCGGGCCCCGGTCACGCAGTGCGCCGCCGCGATCGGGTCGGGGAATGTCGCCAACAGGCCGCGCGCGACAGGATGGGTGAGCGCCGCGCCGGCGCCGGCGATCGCTTCCTCGAATGACTCGCGGAACCGCTTCAGGCGCCGTTCGCGCGAGGAGGGAGAGCCCGCGTCGGCCGCGCCGGCGCGCAGGATGCATCGCAGCTCAACCCGGATGGCCTGCAGGTCAACGGCGCGTCGTCTCCCCATGTGCCGATCTACCGATCCGCAAACGGGTCGAAGTCGTCGTCCTCAAGGAGCGAGGGCTGGGGCCCTGCCGCCGCCGGCGCCGCCGCCGGGGCCGGCTCGGCGGGCTCGGCGTTCCGGGGCGATCGGGACCGCCGGGCGGTCGCTGGCGCGGGAGGGGCGGCTGCGGTCGCGCCTGCCGGCGTCTCCGCGATCTCTTCCATCGCGGCGAGCACCTTGCCCACCTCTTCCTCGGCGCCGGCCAGCCGCGCGCGGCACTTGCGGATCAGTTCGGATGCCTCCTTCACGCGCGCCGCGAGGCGGTCGACGTCGACCTCGCCGGCCTCGATCTCCGCCACGATCTCCTCCAGCCGCGCGAAGGCCTGGCTGTAGGTCAACTCACCGCGCATCGCCCGCTCCTTCCGTGCCGGTTACCGTGCTGCGGAGCCGGCCCTCGTGCAGCACCGTCTCGATCTCGTCGCCGGGGCGCACGTCCCCCGCGCGCGTGACGGCGCGTCCTCCGATGCGTGTGATGGTGTACCCGCGCCGCAGCACCGCCGCCGGGTCCAGGTCGCCCACCCGGCGCCCCGCTGCCTCGAGGCGTTCGGCGGTGAGGGCGAGCCCCCTCAACGCCGCCAAACGAAGGCGCGCCGCAAGATGATCCACACGCCCTTCCCAGACCACCGTGCGCCGCAGCGCACCGTAGCGGAGCCCGTGCGCGGCCTCTCGGAGTGCGCCGCTCCGGTCCCGGAGCGCGTCCCGCGCCGATCCAGCCAGCCGGCGTGCCGCATCCTCCAGGCCGCGCGAGGCCACGCCCGTATGCCCCCGCGCCGCGCTCGCCAGCCGCTCGCACGCGCTGTCCAGGCCCTGCCGTGCCGACCCCAGGGTGTCGGACGCACCGCCGACGGCTCTCCGCCACAGGTCCTCGATCGCGTCGGCGAACGCGCCCACGCGCCCGATCAGGTACTCGGCGGCGGCGGTGGGCGTCTTCATGCGCGTGTGCGCCACCATATCGGCGACCGACTCGTCTCGCTCGTGTCCGATCCCGGTGATCACGGGGATCGGGCAGCGCGCCACGGCGGCCGCGACTCCGTACGTGTCGAAGCAGCTCAGGTCCACCTGGGAGCCGCCGCCGCGCAGGAGCACGGCGACGTCGTAGCGCCTGGCCACGCGGGCGATCCGCGCGAAGGCTTCGACGATGGAGGCCTCCGCCGTGTCGCCCTGCATCGCGGCGGCGAACAGCTCTGGCCGGAAGGTCACCCCCTCGTCGTTGGTGGCGAGCTGGTGCAGGAAGTCCTGCAGGCCGGCTGCGTGCTCCGACGAGACCACGGCGAGCCGCTGCGGAGCCCGCGGCATCTCGAGGCGCTTGTTCGCTTCCCAGAGGTCCTCCGCGCGAAGTCGCTCGATCACCTCGCGCCTGCTGAGCGCCATCTGGCCCAGCGTGAACTCCGCGTTGATCGCCTCGATGAACAGCTTCAGCCCGTAGCGCTCGTGGAAGTCCGGGCGCGCTGCCATCAGCACCTGCATTCCCGCCGTGAGCGGCTTGCCCGTGGCGGCCTCGAACTCGTCCAGGATTCTGGCCGAGCGTGACCAGACAACGGCCTTCATGTCGGCGAGCACGGTCTCCCGGTCCTTCTCAACCAGGTCGATATACACGTGGCCGGCGCGCGACACCTGCACGGAGGCGATTTCGGCGAGCAGCCACACGGCCTCGCCGAACCGCTCGCGCACGGCGCCCCGGATGGCCTGGGCAAGCTCAGACAGCGTGATGTAGCGCTGTTCAGGCATCGACCATCGCTCCCGCTCTGCCAAGCGCGTGGACGCTTCGCATCTGGCGCAGGTCCGGCGGCCTTCGGTCTCGAACTACCCGCGCGTCACAGGCCCCTGGCCCACACGGGTGCATGGCGGCCGGAAAGGTGGTGCAACGCACCATGCGCTTCGCGATGAGGTTTCTCCTGCTCTCGGGTCTCGCCGCCGCCGTGCTGGCGCCCGTGTTGGCGTCCGCGCAGGGGCGCGAGACGCGCAACCGCCCGCGGATCGGGCTGCAGCTCTACTCCGTTCGCGACGAGTGCGCCAGGGACCTGCCGGGTGTCCTGCGCGCAGTGGCCCGCATGGGGTACCAGGGCGTCGAGTTCGCCGGGTACCACGGACGGTCCGCAGAGGAGCTCCGCAGGCTGCTGGACGAGAACAACCTCGTGGCCTGCGGATCGCACGTCAGCCTCGAGTCGCTGCTCGGCGACAACCTCGAGGGCACCATCGCGTTCAACAGGACTCTTGGCAACCGCTTCCTCATTGTGCCGGGACTCCCGCGCGAGCGGACGGCCACCCGGCAGGCGTGGCTGGAGACGGCGCGCCTCTTTACGGAGATCTCCCGCAGGCTCGAGCCGCACGGCATGTACGTGGGTTACCACAACCACAGCGAGGAGTTCAGGCCGCTGGACGGAGAGTTGCCCTGGGACACGTTCTTCAGCAACACGCCCCGGCGCGTCGTGATGCAGTTTGACACCGGCAACGCGCTCGCCGGGGGCGCCCAGGCGATGCCGTTCCTGCGGAGGTATCCCGGGCGCGCCCTGACGGTGCACATCAAGGAGTTCTCGGCCACGAACCCCAGGGCGCTGATCGGCGAGGGCGATGTACGCTGGTCGGAGGTGCTGCCGCTCCTGCGGCGGACCGGCCGGACGCAGTGGTACATCATCGAGATGGAGAGCCACGCGTTCCCGCCGCTGGAGTGCGTGGAGAAGTGTCTGCGCAACTTCGAGAGGCTGCTGGCCCGCTACAGGTAGGCGCTGCCTACGCTCTGCCGGCGGAGCTGCGCAGGCTCCGCCGGCAGCCCATCAGCCCTCCGTTTCCTCCGCCTACGCGAGCGGCGCCCCCTGGGAGCGCATCTCCTGCCTCTCGAAGGCGGGACGCCGATGAGCCTCCAGCATCTGGACGCGCACGGCGAGCACGCATCGGCGCCGCACGCGCCTGCCGCGAGCGGAACAGGTCTGCGCTCCTGCGTGATCCAGCGCGTGTGGACATGCTCCCCCGGCAGCCGCTCGAAGCAGAGATTCGGAGACGGTTGGCGGGGTCTTCTCCTCGCCGAACGAGCGGCAGGTGGTCGAAGTCACCCGGTCCACCTGGTCACCGCACATGCAGGCGCTTCGCACGTGGCGCGCCCGGAGGAGGCCAGCCACAGCGGGTTGTGTTCGCCAGCCGCTTGCGCAGGCTCTACAGGACGACCGCCGCCTTCACCATGTCGGCGCCCATCGTCCGCTCCAGCTTGAAGCCCAGCTTCTCGCACACGTGCTGCATCACGTAGTTCTCGGGCAGGATGTCGGCGATGATCCGGGCCACCTTCTCGTCCCGCCCAATCTCGATGAGCTTGCTCAGTAGCTCCGTGCCGAGACCGAGCCCCTGCCAGCGGTCGCCCACGAGCATCGAGAACTCAGCGTCGTTCGTGCCGTGAATCTTGCCGAAGCGCGCCACTCCCAGGATCTCGGGATCGCCCGTCTGCGGATTGTCGCGCTCTGCCACCAGGGCTATCTCGCGGTCGTAGTCGATAAAGCAGATGCGCACCAGCCGGTCGTGCGCCACACGCTGGCTGAGCTTCATCGCGTGGAAGTACCGCATGTAGACGCTCTCCTCGGAGAGCGTCTCGTGGAACCGCACGACAAGCGGCTCGTCCTCGGGCCGGATGGGCCGGACCGTCACGGCGCTGCCGTCCTTGAGCACCCACGGCGTGACGTGCTGTATGGGGTACGGGCGGATGGCCAGCCGCGGTAGGTCCTCGTCGCGGACGTCCCTATCGTGGAGCACCACCCTGGCGTCGAGGGCAAGGTGACCGTCGGGGGACGCCATCAGCGGGTTGATGTCGATTTCCTTGATGCGCCGCTGCTCGACCACCAGCAGGCTGAAGACCACCATGAGGTGCTCGAGCGCCGCCATGTCGCACGGCCGGCGGCCGCGCACGCCCAGCAGCGCCTCGTGTATCCGTGTCTGCTCCATCATGCGGCGGGCCAGCGTGGAGTTCAGCGGCGGCAGTGCGAGGGAGCGATCGCGGAGCACCTCGACAAGCTGCCCACCGGCCCCGAAGAGCAGTACCGGGCCGAACTGCGGGTCGATGCTCGAGCCCAGGATGATCTCGTAGCCCTCGGTCCTGATCATCGGCTGCACCGTACAGCCGTGGAAGTGGTCGGCGCCTGCCTTCTCCTCCACGGACCTCGCGATAGCCTCGAAGGCGGACTTTACGGTGGCCGTGGATCGGAGGTTGAGCTGCACGCCGCCCACGTCGGTCTTGTGGGTGATGGTCTCGGAGTTGAGCTTCAGCACCACCGGGAAGCCGAACGCCTCCGCGAAGGCGGCCGCCTCGTCCGGAGTGCTGGCAACCTTGGTCTCGACCGTCGGGATGCCGTAGGCCTTGAGAAGCAGCTTCGATTCGCACTCGGTGAGGATGGTGCGTCCCGTGGCTGCGACCTGGTCGATGATGGCTGCGGCCGTCGCGCGATCGGGCCCGTCGATCCCGATGTCGGCGCGCACGCTTGGGGTCTCGTAGAGGCCGCGCAGGTTGTAGCTGTAGGACCACATGTACTGGAACGCGCGGGCAGCGCTGTCCGGGTAGGGGAACGTGGGTATGCCGGCGCGGTTCAGAATCTGCTCGCCCGCCAGCACGTCGGCCCCGCCCATCCAGCTTGCGAGGATTGGCTTGCCGGGCAGCCGCGCGTGCGCTCGAAGGTGCTCGGCGGTCTGGGTGGGGTCGGTCATCGCCTGCGGGGTAAGGACGACGAGCAACCCGTCGCTGTTCGGATCCTTCGACACGATCTCGACCGCCTTGGCGTAGCGCTCCGGCGGGGCGTCTCCGAGCACGTCGATCGGGTTCGCGCGGCTCCACTGCGGCGGCAGGATCTTGTTCAGCTCTTCGATCGTCTCCGGTCCGAGCGGGGCGAGCTCGCCGCCGTTGGTGATCAGGGCGTCCGTGGCCAGAACGCCTGGCCCTCCGGCGTTCGTCAGGATGGTGAGGCGTGGTCCCTTCGGGCGCGGCTGCCGAGCAAGGATCTCCGCCATGTAGAAGAGGTCGGAGATCGCGTTCACGCGGAGCACGCCGGACCGCCGGAACGCCGCGTCGAGCACCTCATCGCTGCCGGTCATCGACCCGGTGTGCGAAGCGGCGGCCTTCGCCGCCGCTTCAGTGCGCCCTGCCTTGATGACGATGATGGGCTTGGCGAGCGCCACCTCGCGCGCCGCGGACAGGAAGGCGCGGGCGTTGCCGACAGACTCCATGTAGATGAGAATGCTCCGCGTGTGCGGGTCGTCCCCCAGGTAGTCGATGAGGTCGCCCCAACCGACGTCCACCATCGCGCCGATGGAGATGAAGGCGCTGAACCCGACGAGCTCCTTCAGGCTCCAGTCGAGCACGGAGGTGCAGAGCGCACCGCTCTGGCTGAGGAACCCGACGGTCCCGGGGCGTGCCATCGCGGAGGCGAACGTGGCGTTCACGCCAGTCGGCGGGCACATGGCACCGAGGCAGTTCGGACCGATGATGCGCATGCGATGGCGGCGCGCGATCGCCAGCATCTCCTGCTCGAGCGCGATGCCCTCCGCGCCGATCTCCTTGAAGCCGGCTGAGATGACAATCGCTCCTCGGACGCCGGCCTGACCGCACTCCTCGATGATGGCGGGAACCGTGCGCGAGGGTGTGATGACCACCGCCAGATCGACGGCTTCCGGAACTGCGCTCACCGACGGGTAGGCCTTGATCCCCAGGACGCTGGGGCGCTTGGGGTTGACGGGGAACACCGTGCCGCCGAAGGGGTTGCTGATCAGGTTCCACAGGAGCGTGCGCCCCACGCTGCCGGGGCTCTCCGATGCGCCGATCACGGCCACGTTCGATGGCCGGAAAAAGACGTCAAGTGGGCGTTCACGCTGCCGCAGGATGTCGCTTGCGGTCTCCGCTCGAATGGTTCCGGGCTTCATGGGTGCCATCGCTCCACAGCGTTATTCGCCGGTGTGACCCACTGGTCGGCTGTTGCGAGTGGTTCGGCGCTCCACCGGCCCATTATACCCACCGCCCCCTCGCCCGGTCCGATGAAGGAGCGCCCCGGTCCGGGGGCGAATCCAAGGTGGCGCGTCGCACCGTTCGCGGACACGCGGAGGAGGAGGCCGATGGTCCGATGTCTGGCGTTGCAGTGGCTTGTCGCCGCGCTGAGTGCGGCGCTCGCATCAGGTGCGCAGACGCCCGTGGCCGCCGCTCAGACGCCCGTGGCCGCCGCTCAGACGCCAGCCGCCGCCCCGTCACAGCTCGAGAAGCGGTGGCTGTTCGTATGGCGCGACCTCAGCCGCCCGGAGGAGGTGGATCGCGTCATCGCGCGTCTGCCGAGGGCGCGCGCGGCCGGCTACAACGGCGTGGCGGTGTCGACCGCGATGTCGGATGCCAAGGCCGCGGAGCTCCGTGAGGCCGCGCGGCAGAACGGCATGGAAATCGTGGCCATCGTGATGGGCAACGCGCGCGATCGCAACTATATGGAGGGCGTGCCCGTCAGGGACGCCCTGTTCGTCGTGCGCGGCGGGACGGCGACCCATGTTCCGGACCACCCCACGCGCGTGGTCAACGGCGGGTTCGAGGAGGCGCAGGGCGACAGGTTTGCTGGGTGGCGCTTCCAGGACGACATCGGCGTCACAACCTTCGCCGACCGCGAGGTCGCGCGGGGAGGGCGGATGTCGCTTCGCATGGAGAACGTCGGCCGGAACCAGCACCGGCACGCCCGCATCATGCAGGAGGTACGGCTGCAGCCGTACCGGCAGTACCGGATCACCGTCTGGGTTCGCACCGAGGGCCTCCAGCCGGCCGATGCGGAGGTGAAGCTCCTTGCCAGGGATGCGCAGACATCGATCAGCTTCCAGACGTTCCGTGTCGAGCGGACGCAGGACTGGAGGCGCGTCGATCTCGTGTTCAACAGCCTGTCGCACGAGGAGGGGCTGCTCTATGTGGGCTCCTGGGCTGGAGGGGCAGGCAAGCTCTGGTGGGATGACCTTGAGATCGAGGAGATCGGGCTCGTCAACGTGCTTCGCCGCGCGGGCTGCCCCGTCGCCGTGCGCGGAGAGGACGGCACGATCTACGAGGAGGGCAGGGACTTCCAGCGGATTGTAGACCCGCAGTTGCATCCTTGGATCGCCTATCGTCAGCAGTCCATACCGATCCGGCTCACCCCCGAGACTCGCATCAGCGACGGGGCGCGTCTGCGGGTGAGCTACTACCACCCCATCATCGTGTACGAGGACCGGCTGACGAGCTGCGTGAGCGAGCCCAAGGTCTTCGACGAGTGGCGCGAGGAGGTGCGCCGCGCCGACGCGCTGCTGAGCCCGGCGGCGTTCCTCATGTCGCACGACGAGATGCGCGTGATGAACCAGTGCGCGCTCTGCCGGAGCAGGGGCATGACGCCCGGGCAACTGCTCGCCGCGAACATACGCGAGGCGGCCGCCATCATACGGCGGCAGAGACCGGATGCGGGCATCTGGGTCTGGAACGACATGTTCGACCCGATGCACAACGCAGTCGATCGGTACTTCGCCGTGAACGGCTCGCTCCGCGGCTCGTGGGAGGGCCTGGACAGAGACGTCGGCATCGTCAACTGGCACGGCGGGCTGGAGGGCCGGAACGCCCCATTCTTCGCCGAACTGGGCCTGCGCCAGATTCTGGCTGGCTACTACGACTCCGACGAGGACGGCTCGGCCATCGCGCGGTGGTTGGAGAACACGAGGGGCGTGCGCGGCATCGTGGGTGCGATGTACACGACCTGGGAGGACCGGTACGACGCGATGGAGGCGTGGGCGCGCCGTGCGTGGGGCGGAGCTTCCGCGCGCTGAGGTCGGGGGCCATCGCGAGAGCGCTTCGGTCCGTTCGCCTCTCGCGCACTCCCGCGGGCACTGCCGCCGGCGTGCTGAGCGCGCCCCGCGCGGCCTGAGCGGCCGTGCAGTCCTCTGACGCGGCCTCCCGCCTCCCCCGCCAGCCCGGGGTCTACCAGGTGACGCTGCGGCTGGAGGCCGCGACGCGCCTTCAGGTGGGTGCGCTCGGAGACTTCGAGTTCCCGGCGGGGTGGTATGTCTACACCGGCAGCGCGCTGTCTGGCCTGCGCGCGCGGGTCGGCAGGCACCTTGGGCGGGACGTGCGACCGCACTGGCACATCGACTGGCTGCTGGCGCACGGCCGCGTGGTGAGCGTGGCCACGTGCGTGACGCGCCGGCGCCTGGAGTGTGCGTGGAACCAGGTCACCCTCGGCCTGCCGGGCGCGCGGATCGTGGCGCCCGGGTTCGGGTCGAGCGACTGCCGGTGCCCGGCGCACCTCATCTATGTTGGCGATGCGGAACGCGCGCCGGCCGGTCTACGCCCGGATCCCGCGGGGTAGTCGCCGACGCGCCGCGCTGGCCTCCTCGGACGCGCAGTGGGAGAGCCGCGCGCACCAGCGTCCCGCCTCGCCCAAGTCGATGCTGGGTGCGACCGCGACGCCCGCGCGCTCCAGCGGCTCGAGGGCGAAGGCGAGGGAGCCGTCCGTCCAGCGCGACACGCCGGCACAAACACGGAGTGCGGCCGGCCGGCTCGGCGGAGATGCCGAAGCCCACAGAGCGGAAGAGGTCCACCGCCAGGCCGCGGCGCCGCTCGAACGCCAGGCGCATGACCTCCGCGTGCGGCTCGGAGGGCCGGATGGCCCGCACCCGCCGCGCGCTGCGCCACGGCGCTCGCCGAGATGCGGAGGCTCTACTGCAGCTTCCGCATCGCGCACCCAGCGCGCCGACGCAATCGCCCAGCCGATCCGCCAGCCGGTCGTGGCGTGGTGCTTGGAGCATCCCGTCCACCACGAACGCGTCCGGCGCGCACTGCGGGACTGAGTGCGCGGGGTCGCGGTACGCCAGCCCGCGCTAGAGCCAGTCGGAGACGATGTGCACGCCGAGCTGCGCCAGCGCGCGGAGAGGTGGGGCGTCGGGCACGGCGCTGGTGGGGTTGGCGGGAGAGCCCAGCAGGAGAACGCCCCCGCGCCCGCTCGAGGACCTCCATCACCAGGAATGGCTCGATCCCCGGCGCTCGCTCCGCGGAACCTCGGGCGTCCATGCACAGCGCTCCCAGGCGCCGGCAGCGATGCGGGTGGACCGGCACGGAGCACAGGGCTTGCGCGTTGTGCCGGACCCTCCGGCGAGCCGGCGCCTCCCTGTGTCGGGAATCGGCAGGCCCGGCGCAGAGCGCGCGCCGGGCCTGCCGATTGAGCGAGTCCCGTTCTAGGGAGGAGGCGGCGGAACCTGTGTGGGTGCCGGCTCGATCGGAGCGGGGGCCTGAATGCCACCTCCACCGCCCGCGGCGCCAGGAGGCGGCGGCACATACTCGCGTGGTCCGCGCGGCGGAGGCGCGGTGCGCTCCTCCTCCGTCAGGGCAGTCCGGCCAGTGCATCCGGCCAGGCATATGACCGCCATGAGCGCTGCTGCAACTGATGCAATCCGCTTGCGCATCTGATGGATGTACCCCCTCGTTGTGCCTGCCTCCCGGGGGTCAAGGCGCCCGTCGGCGCACCAGGATCGCCGCGACTTCCGGGAGGCTTGGCAGTGCCTACGGCCAGACGGCGCCCGGGAACACGATCGGCCTCTGGCGGTTGTCGGACCAGTTTGACGGCATGCGGAAGCTGCGCATGGCGTCCCTCGCCATGAACCTGGCGTGGCCGTCGGCATAGGCGATGTTCGTACCGTCGTGGTTCGGCTGCCACGGGTTCCACGTGTGGTAGCGAATGCGGTTCAGGCCGTCCATCGTGCCGTCGGGAAGGCGGGGTCCGTCGGTCTCCCAGTCATGGTAGATGCCGGCGGAGAAGCACTCGGCCAGCATGGACACGGCGGAGACGCCGGCCTGAGCCGCGCCTACCCTTGCGAGCTGCGACCAGCCGCGTCCCAGGTCGTACATGTACTCGTTGTATCCGTAGCTGATGCCGTTGGTGCCGCTCCAGCGGTCATGCTCGGTGCCGCTCGGGCACTGGAAGATCTGCGTGTTCCGGATGTAGGGCGCCACGGCGTGGGTGAAGACGCCCGTCCAGTCCACGGAGCCGGCCCACACAGACCACGGCCAGCCCTGGTCGGCGGCGTTGCCGAAGCGCACTCCTGGGAGGCGCTCATCGTAGTCCTGCGCGTACATCAGGAAGCCCAGACTGATCTGCTTGAGGTTCGAGAGGCAGCTCGTTCTGCGCGCCTGCTCGCGTGCTCGAGCGAACACGGGGAAGAGAATTGCTGCCAGTATCGCGATGATGGCGATGACAACCAGCAACTCGATTAGCGTGAAAGCCGACCTGCGACGTGGGACTGGCAATTCTGTCTCCTTGCTTGCGGATCACTTCGCCCATCGTGTGTGAGCGGAGCGATGGAAACCTTACCCACCGGTGCGCCGGGCCCGGCGGCGTCGGGATAGCAGGCACCGTGGCGACTGCCAACGAGTATGCCGCAGCGGATGCCTCGTTCACAGCGTACCAGACGGTAGCCGCTTTCGCAAGGTCCGGATTACACGGATCGGCCGGCGAGGGCAGCGGCGGCAACGGCCCGTGGCGCGTCGAACCCGGTGTGCGCCAGCTCCGAGCGCAGCCCGACCGGAACGGTGGACACTGGCACCACGTATGCAGCCCGTATGGCCTGAGGGTCGTTCGGGCCGCGACGGCATGCGACGCACACGGAGGACACAGGCTGATGCCCGCCAGCGTTCACGGTCACGCCGTTCTCGAGATGCTCCTCGCGGCATCGCGTCCCCTGTCGCGCGGCGACCTGCGCGGCGTCGTCGACCGGGAGTTCGGACGCGATGCGCGTTTCCACACCTGCAGTGCATCCGGCATGGGGATCGATGACCTGATCGCGTTTCTGATCGACCGCGGCAAGGTGACGGAGACCGGCGGCTGCCTCAGCGCGCATCGCGAGCTCATGTGCGACGACGGGTAGGTGTGGCTCGGCCACCGTTGCCGCTCCGCCCCCTCCCCCGTGCGTCTCCCGCTGCTCGGCCGCCTCCCGGTGGTCCCGGCGCCCGCCGGCGCGTGTCGAGCGCCGCGACCTCCGGGAGGCTTGGCAGTGCCTACGGCCAGACGGCGTCCGGGAACACGATCGGCCTCTGGCGGTTGTCGGACCAGTTCGACGGCATGCGGAAGCTGCGCATGGCGTCCCTCGCCATGAACTTGGCGTGGCCGTCGGCATAGGCGATGTTCGTGCCCTCGTGGTTCGGCTGCCACGGGTTCCACGTGTGGTAGCGAATGCGGTTCAGGCCGTCCATCGTGCCGTCGGGGAGGCGGGGTCCGTCTCCCTCCCAGTCATGGTAGATGCCGCTGGAGAAGCACTCGGCCAGCATTGACACGGCGGAGACGCCGGCCTGAGCCGCGCCTACCCTTGCGAGCTGCGACCAGCCGCGTCCCAGGTCGTACATGTACTCGTTGTATCCGTAGCTGATGCCACGGGTTCCACTCCAACGGTCATGCTGGGTACCGCTCGGGCACTGGAAGATCTGCGTGTTCCGGATGTAGGGCGCCACGGCGTGGGTGAAGACGCCCGTCCAGTCAACGGAGCCGGGCCACACAGACCACGGCCAGCCCTGGTCGGCGGCGTTGCCGAAGCGCACTCCTGGGAGGCGCTCATCGTAGTCCTGTGCGTACATCAGGAAGCCCAGGCTGATCTGCTTGAGGTTCGAGAGGCAGCTCGTTTTGCGCGCCTGCTCGCGTGCTCTGGCGAACACCGGGAAGAGAATTGCTGACAGTATCGCGATGATCGCGATAACAACCAGCAACTCGATGAGGGTGAAGGCTGACCTGCGGCGTGGCAGATGCATTTCCGTCTCCTTACGTTGCGGCCCCCCCTGCCCGCTCGGTCCGGGCGGCGCGGCTCTGGAGTCCCTCTGCGCCGATAGGGCGGGTCCAGCAGTGCGGACACGCGCGAGCGGGGGATGGCGGATGCAACGATAGAGACCGCTGCATGTTGTGTTGGTGACACCCGCCGCTGGTCCCGCCCGGCTCGCCTCTGGGTCGTTCGAGGGCCGGCCTGAGCCGTGAGCTCTAGCGGCCAGCGCGGACTGCTGGTGCTCCGGACGGCGACTTCGTGCGACCCACTCGGGTGGGACCCCTGAGTGCGCGCGAAAGTTCCAGGACGCTCCGGTCTCGCCACGGTCTTCACTGCACCGCGTGCCCGGTCGCACGGGCGCGTAGTGCGGATCGACGGGGGCGCTCGGCCGCCGCGCGCAACAGAGCCCTTGACGGGCGCCGCCCTGCTGAACGAGCGCCCCTCCGCGGTTCCGACCCAGCGCGGCAGGCCTGCGGGGGGGGCGGTCACGGCCTCGCCGTCGATCGCGGACGGAGGCGCGACGCTCAGTGAAGGCGCGTTGTCAGGGGCAGCGCTCTCGGACCTTCCTCAGCCTGACCCGTCTTCCTGAGCTCCCAGGCCGCGGTATCGGCATGGTGGGGGCTGCGCGTGGGCAGGGCCGACCGAATCCGCGCGGCAGACCGATCAGAGGTAGCCGCCCGCAGAGCCCAGGTTGTTGCGGGCGACCGTCTGGCGCGCGTCGTCCTGCCGCAGGTTGGCCTCCACGTTGCGGTTGAGGATGTTCGCCTCGATGCGCGTGTCGTCGACCCCCACGAGCTCGACCCC
>DATIKM010000011.1:0-17672 GCA_035477595.1 Chthonomonadales bacterium | reverse complement strand
GCGCCATCGCGGTGTACCGACCCAGGTACACGCCGGACCCCCAGCGGTCTGCGCCCTGCAACTGACGGCATGGCCAGCTGGACCCGCAGTATGAGAACTATATCGCTATATGACATGACGCGCTGGGCGCCAAGCTACCGTCACAGCGGTGATCCCCATGCTGGGTGCTCCGGAGGTGGCCCAACCCGCGGCGCCACCGATGCCTGCCGTCTGATCAGCGGTGGCGCCACGATCGTCATCGCGACTCTCACACGGCAGCGGTCGCGATGGCCGGGAGACCCCACACCGCGATGGGGCGTCTTCGCGTCCGCGCTCGAGGAACCCGCGCCGCGACTACTCGGGCCTGTCCGCAGCGCAGGGCCTGTGCATCAGCGGCGTCCCCACGTACCGTCGGCCCTGAGGAATGGGAGGCCCCAGAGCTCCTGCCGTCCCTCATAGGGGCCACGCTGGGCCACGACCCACGCCCGATGGCCCTGTCCGTCCATACCGGCCCCGCTGCCCCGGCTTCCGTCTGCTGCGATGAACGGACGCGCCCTCACCGCCCTGGCGTGACCGTCCACGAAGCTCGCGTTCACGACGCCCGAGTGGCGAGCCTGGATCGGCGGCCAGAACAGGCACTACCTGGCGTTGCCGCCCACCCGTCGCCTCGGCACACATCATAGCCGCGGTACGTGAGCGGTATGTTAACGCCCTGTTATCAGGACGTTAAGGTGTCGCTAACCGATCTCGGCCACACGACGCGGCCGAGCGACCGCACGCCCCGCAGGCCTTCCCTACACACGCTGTAGACGCCGATGCCTGTCGCCTAACGTGGCGGTCCCGTTGCTGGGCCAGTGTAGCGCGCAAACGCCGATGAGTGACTAGGGCGGACCCTCTCGCTGAGCAGCCGCAGCCTGCATGGTTCGGCTTGACGCTCCCGATGGCGCATCCTACAATGGCGCGGTCATCGAGGGGCCGCCAGGAGGGCGTCGCAGAGCGGCTCGTGGGATGTGGCTCCGCGCAGGGCGGTGTCGGCGCCGGCCGTGCTTCTGGCGCTCGCCGGTGGCGTGTCACCAGCGCGGCCAGAGGCGCACCGCGTCTCCTGCGGTTCGCTAGAGGGACCTTTGAGGCTGCCATGGCGTGGACGCAATCGCAGCAACAGGCGATCGATGCACTGGACGGCGATCTGTGCGTGTCTGCAGGCGCCGGCTGCGGGAAGACCGGCGTCCTCGTTGAGCGCTGTGTGCAGATCGTGGCGCGGAGCGCCCGCGGTGAGCTCCCAGAAGGGCGCGCCGGCGGCGTGCGCCAGCTCCTGGTGATCACCTTCACGGAGAAGGCGACGCGCGAGCTGAAGCAGCGCCTCGTAGAGGAGCTGCTTCGCGTTGGTCTTGCGGAGCAGCGGCGCCAGCTTGAGACCGCGTACATCAGCACGATACACGGCTTCTGTTCGCGTGTCCTGCGAGAGAACCCCTTCGAAGCCGGACTCGACCCGGAGTTCCGCCCCATCGACGAGGTGGAGGCGCGCCGACTGCTCCGGCGCGCCTTCGAAAGTGCTGTCGCCGAAGCCTTCCCCGATGTGGATCGCGAGATTGTCGAGCTGGTCGTCGCAACACAGGAACAGCGCGTCTTCCTAACCGACGCGCGGGACCCGATCGCCGCGCTCGCAGCCTCCGCCGAGCGGGAGCTCGCGCGCTGGCGCGGCGCCGGCCTGAGTCGGAAGGTGGTGGGGCAGGCGTGGTCGGGCACCGGCAGCGCCGGACGAGCTCACTCGCGCTCGGTCGTGACCGGCTTGCTGGCGACGCTCTGCGGCGACCTGTCCCTCGCATGCAGCGAGCTTGGGCGCGTGGCGGGCCTCACCGGAGCCGCGGAGGCGGCCCGCCGGCGGGTCGTCGAGCTGGCTCGCGGCTTGCCGGCCTTCGCGGACGCGGTCCACGCGGACGCGGAGCAATGGTGCGATGCAGTTGCCATCGGCATAGAGATCGAGCACACCGCGAAGCGAGCGCGCGTCGGTGGTGTGCGCGGCGCCATCGTGGGCCCCGAGGCCGCTGGCGCCATCACGCGGGTGCGCGATGCCGCCAACAGGCTCACCGGCTTCGGTGCGGTGGACCCTGTCGCCGACGAGCAGGGCGAGGCTGAGTGCCGGCGTTTCGCCCGGCTGGTGCTCGCGATGTGGTGCGCCTACGATGCTCTGAAGCGGCGAGAGAGCGTGGTAGACCACGACGACCTGCAGCGCGAGGCAGTGCGACTGCTTGAGACCGCGCCAGACGTCCTCCGCCGCTACCGCCATGCGTTCCGCTACGTGCTGGTGGACGAGTTCCAGGACACAAGCCCCGTTCAGCTCCGTCTGGTGCGCCTGCTGGGCGGGCAGGACGATCCTCCGCCAGATGGCGTGGCGCCGGGAGTGTTCATCGTCGGTGACGTTCAGCAGAGCATCTACGGCTTCCGGGACGCAGAGCCGGCACTCTTCCGAGCGGCGGTGATGCGGCACCGCGCCGGCAATGGGCGCCACGTCGGCCTGCAGGTCAACTTCCGGTCGCGACCCGAGATCCTGCGGTTCGTGAACGGCCTTTTCTCCGGCATATGGCGGGAGACAGACCCGCCCTTCGCCGCACTCGAGCCGGGCGGTCGCTTCGACGACGCCGACGTGCCGTCCGTCGAGGCCATCGTGGGCAAGCAGGGCCTGGCTGCCGCAGTCGCAGCGCGCGAGGCGTCCGCCCTGGCGCACCGCATAGGCGCCATCGTGCGCGGCGGTCGCACGCGGATATCGCAGCGCGGACACCCGCGTCACGGTGAGACTGTGCGGTACCGGGACGTCGCCGTTCTCTTGCGCGCCCTCACCGACATCGAGCATTACGAGCGCGCTTTCGCTCGCACCGGGATTCCGTACTTCGTGGTGGGTGGAGGAAGGGGCTACTACGCAAGGCACGAGGTCAGAGACGTGGTGAGCCTGCTGCGCGTCTTGTGCGACCCGTACGACGACCTGGCGCTGACCGCTCTGCTCCGCTCGCCGATGTTCGGTCTCAACTGCGACACGCTGAGCGCCCTCGCCGGACATTCCGCGGACGCCGACCATCCGGCGGTCCCGCTGCTCGAGGCGATGGGTCGGGCAGAGCTGCCGGCCGACATCGACGCCGCCGACGAAGGGCGGGTGCGGTCCGCCCACGCTACGATCGTCGGCCTGCTCGACGTTGGGGCGAGTGCACCCGTCGGTCGCCTTCTGGAGGAGGCAGTACGCCGCACCGAGTACTCGGAGCGCCTCCTCCTGCGGCCAAACGGCCGGCGCAGAGCGGCCAACGTGCGGAAGCTGGTTCAGATGGCGAGCGACTCAGATGCCTACGGCCCCGCCGACTTCGTCAGCAGACTCGCCGATCTGGAGCGCGTCTCTGATCGAGAAGGCGATGCACCCACCGAGGAGGAGGCTGCAGATGTCGTGCGGCTCCTCACCATTCACAAGGCCAAAGGCCTGGAGTTCCCGGTTGTGGCGATCGCGGGGATGCATCGATCGCCGGTGCGCCCGGAGCGTGCGCTCTTCGTGAGCGATGCCCGCGATCTGGCTGTTGGCTGCCGCTTGCGCGACTACACCACGGCGGCATACCGTGCCCTCGACGCGCGCCGCCGCACCGCGGAGGATGAGGAGTCGATGCGCCTGCTCTATGTCGCGATGACGCGAGCGCGCGAACGCCTAATCCTAAGTGGCGCCTCGGGGGGCGGCCGGGGCGGGCCGACGTGGGCCGACATCGTGTTCTCCTCGTCCGGCATCACAGCGCCACAGGAGCCGGTCGTCCTGCGGACCCCGTACGGAGTGGAGGTGGCTGTGTGGCCCGCCAGCACGCCGGGCGGCTTAATCGAGCCACACGATCGGCGCGCCCACGGAGGCGATCAGTGAAGGTGCTTGCAGGCGTCGCCTGCGCCGTAGCACTCAGTGTTTGGTGCGCATCGGCGCGGGCTGCCGAGTGGACGTGGTTCGCCGGGCCTGAGCCCGTGTCGCACGAGGACGCGCTGGCCAGGCTGGCTCAGGCGGACGTGGTCTTCGTGGGCGAGCAGCACGGCCACACCGCAGCGCACCGCCTGCAGCTTGAGGTGCTGCGAGGCCTCGACTCGCGAGGGCGGCGGCCCGTCCTCGCGATGGAGATGTTCGAGCGCGATGTGCAGATCGTGCTCGATGAGTACCTGAGCGGTCTCATCACCGAGAGCGCTTTCCTGCACGCATCACGGCCGTGGCCGAACTACCGGACGGACTACCGCCCCATGGTGGAATACTGCCGGGAGCGGCAACTGCCCGTTCTGGCGACGAACGCGCCACGCAGGTACGTTAACATGGTGAGCCGCGGCGGCCCCGACTCCCTGCGGGCCCTCAGCCGCGCGGCGCGGGCATGGCTGCCCAGGTTGCCGATCGACCCGCGGCTACCCGCCGGCTACGAGGCTGCGCTCGATGCGGTGTTCGGCGCAACGCACGGCGCCCCATCCGCTCCTCCCAGAACGCCTCTTGTCTCCAACCTTAAGGCGGCGCAGTCCCTGTGGGACGCCACGATGGCGGACGCGGTGGTTCGGGCGGCCCGACGCTACCGGGGTCGCGCCATCCTGCACATCAACGGCAGCATGCATAGCGATAATGGCTGGGGCATCGTCGATCGCGTGCGGAGGGCGGCGCCAGCCCTGCGCGTCATCGTCGTGTCCGTGAAGCCCGATCCCGCCTATCCCGTGCTGGCTGCCGGAAAGTACGACGGAGTTGCCGATCTGCTGGCGCTCACGCCGCCACACGAGCCTGCAGGTACGGGCACGTGATGCCAGGCACTGCGCGCCGTTGGCCTTCTGCTACGCTCTGCGTCGATGTTCGCAACTTACGCGAGAGGCCCGGGAGGACTACACGATGGGTGAGTTTGTGCGCGTTGCCGATGTGGACGCACTGCCGGAGGGCACAGGCATGGTCGTGGAGGCGAAGGGGCAGGAGTTGGCCCTCTTCAGAGTGGGTGAGCAGGTCTTCGCCATAGACAACGAATGCCCGCACCGCGACGGCCCGCTCGGCGACGGCGAGCTTGCGGGCGAGATCGTGACCTGTCCGTTCCACTCCTGGGAGATCAATGTGCGGACGGGCGAGGTGCTGGACAACCCGAGCGTCCGCGCGCGCACCTTCGCGTGCCGAGTGGAGGACGGCGCAGTGTATGTCGAGCTGTAGCAGAGGCGACCTCCTGTCCGGCGATGGCGCCCACCTCACCGAGGTCTTCCGCAGCGTGCAGGGGGAGGGCCTCCTCATAGGAGTTATGCAGGTCTTCGTCCGGTTTGCGGGGTGCCACCTGGACTGCCTGTACTGCGACAGCGAGCCGAGCCGGAGGCGCAGCCGGTCCGTGCAGGTTCATGCACGGGTCGCCGGAGGTGCGCCCACGTTGCTGGCCAATCCGCTCGATCGCGAGGCCCTCACCCGCGTCGTGTGCGCCCTGGCAGGCGATCCGCCGGTACACTCGATATCTCTGACCGGAGGCGAACCGCTGCTCCAGCACCGCTTCCTGCCCAGTTGGCTGCGGATGCTGAGGGCGCGACGGTTGGCCGTCTACCTCGAGACGGCCGGCGACCTTGCAGAGCAATATGACGCGGTCGCTCCGCTGGTCGACTGGTGCGCGATGGACCTCAAGTTGCCGTCGGCGACAGGGCAGCCGCCCATGTGGGAGCGCCACAGCGCCTTCCTGGAGGTTAGCCGCCGGCACCGGGTCGCCACCTTCGCCAAGGCGGTTGTCAGTGCCGCCACTCCGACGTGCGAGATTGCTCGCGCCGCGCAACTCGTGGCGGGCTCCCTGCCCGACGCGTGGCTCGTGCTGCAGCCCGTAACAGTAACCCGCCGGTCCGGAGCGGCTCCGAGCGCCGGACGCCTTCTCGCCCTCGCGGATGCCGCGCTGTCCAATCATCCGCTCGTCCGCGTGACTCCGCAGATGCACCGACAGGCCGGTCTCCCATGACAGCCGGATCCGGCGGCGCGCGCCGCGCTGTTGTGCTGCTATCGGGCGGGCTGGACAGCTGCGTGACGGCGGCGATTGCCGCGCGTGATGGGTGGGAGATCTGGGCGCTCCACGTCCGCTACGGGCAGCGCACCGATGCGCGCGAGTTCAGGGCGTTTGGTCAGGTGGCGGAGGCTCTGGGGATCGATGCGGCGCGGCAGATGGTGGCGTCGATAGCGCATCTCGCCGCGACCGGGGGTTCGTCTCTAACCGACCCTTCGATCGCGGTCTCCGATGCCAACATGGGCGCCAGCAGCCCGCCCACTTCCTATGTGCCCTTTCGCAACGCCAATCTCCTCGCAATCGGCGTGAGCTGGGCCGAGACGATCGGGGCCAGCCGGGTGTACATCGGCGCGGTGGCGGAGGACTCGAGCGGCTATCCGGACTGCCGCCCGGAGTTCTACGCGGCGTTTGGCGAGGCAGTTCGGTTGGGGACTGTGGCGGCGGATATCCGCATCGAGACGCCCGTGATCGCCATGGACAAGGCGGCCATCATCCGCCAGGGCATGTCACTCGGTGCGCCGCTCGCGTGCACTTGGTCATGCTACCGGGAGTCCGAGGTCGCCTGCGGCACCTGCGACTCGTGCGCGCTCCGGCTGCGCGGGTTCCAGCGGGCGGGCATCGAGGACCCGATCCCGTACGCGGTACGACCCACCTATGCATAGCATGGCGCCCGCGTCACCCAGACGCGCAGGCGCTCCAGGAGGTGATTCCATGCAGACGCCGTCGGCAGCCCGGACCGGTCCGTTCCCACTTCACCCATACCCCCAGTTGATCTCGACCCGATTCACGCAGCGTGATGGTCTTCCGGACGCCGCGGCTCTCGATATCCTCGTCCTCGATGGGCGCGTCTGCGTCCAGACGCTCGGCGGATGGGTGGAGTGGGCCGATGGGCTCTGGCGCCGCTGCCACGAACCGCCGGACATGGGCCGGCCAGCCGCGATGCCAGCCGCTCCGGAAGGCGCGACCATACTTAGCGCTGCGCCCACGCCGTCTGGCGAGTGGTGGGCGATCACCACCGCAGGCGCTCTTGAGTGGCAGGACGGCGCGTGGTCGGCCCTCGACCTGCCCCGGGACTACCGGCACCGGCAGCCCATGCCGCACGCCGACGCGGTGCTGCGACAGGTAGCGCTCGATCCGTCGGGGCACATCTGGATCGCGACCAGCCACGGTGCGTTCGTGACCGATGGCGACCGATGGTGGAAGCCCCTCGACCGATTGGACGGCATGCCGTTCGAGGACCTGACGTGCGTCGCCTTCGGGGCGAACGGTGACGTATGGGGCGGATCTCCGCACGGGGCCTGGCGCCTTAGGGACGGACGCTGGCGCGCCTTCCATGGCAGGCGGTGGCTCCCCAGCGATCACGTGGTCGCCATCGGCATCGAACCTACCGGCATCGCATGGCTCGCCACGAGCGGTGGTGTGGCGCGCATCGAGGAGCGGGCACTGCGTCTGCGCGACAAGGCCGACCACTACGAGGCCATCACGCAGGCGCGTCACAACCGCCGCGGGTGGGTGACCGGATGCGTCCTGAAGACGCCTGGCGAGCCCGACGCGGGCTATGTCCACGAGGCCAGCGACAACGATGGCCTGTGGACAGCGCTCTACGTGGCAGCCGAGAGCTTTCGCTACGCCGTCACCGCCGAACCGGAGGCCGCCTCGCTGGCCCGTCGCAGCATGAACGCTCTTCTGGATCTCGTTCGCCTGAGCGGATACGAAGGCTTCCCCGCGCGTGCGATCGTCGACCAGTCGGAGCAGGTCGTGGGGGTCGACCTCGATGAAACGGTTCGCGTGCCCGGCGAGCCTGACCCCATCTGGTACACGCCGCCTGGCCATGAGGGCATACTCGCCAAAGGGGACACCTCATCGGACGAGCTCGACGGCCATTACCTCGCGTGGTACGTCTATCACGAGTTGGTGGCGGACGAGGATGAGAAGAAGGAGATTGCGCGTGTCGCGGCCGCGGTGACAGACAACCTCCTGCGCAACGACCTGACGCTGGTGGGGCACACCGGGCGCAAGACCCGCTGGGGCGTCTTTGGGCCCAAGCACCTGAACAACGACCCGCGCTGGGTGGAGGAGCGCGGACTGAACTCAGCTGAGCTGCTGTGCTACCTGCTCGTCGCCCACCACCTGACCGGCGAGTCACGCTATCAGCAGGCCTACGAGGACCTCATCGAGCGGCACCACTACTTGCTCAACGTGGGTGAGTACCGGCGCGGAGCCCCATGGCACTCCGTCAATCACTCGGACGATGAGCTGGCCTACGCCGTCTACTACCCCCTCCTGCGCCTAGAGCAGCGTCCGGACCGGCTCGCCCTGCTGCGCCACGCAGTCGCATCGACCTGGCTCGGAGGTCCCGGCACGACCGGAATCGGGGAGGAGAAGAGCCCCTTCTACAACTTCGTCTACGGGGCGCTCACGGGGCAGCCGTGCCGGATCGAGGACGCTGTCGAGACGCTGCAGGACTGGCCCTGGGAGTTGGTAGACTGGACCGTATCGAGCGCCGCGCGCGCCGATGTGACGGTTCTGCGCGCTCGCGGTGAGCAGCGCTCACAGCTGGACCGCGTGCTCCCGGCCTCCGAGCGGAGGCTCATGCGGTGGAACGGCAACCCATGGCAGCCCGATGGCGGCGCCGACGGGCGCTCCGAGGAGGACGCCGGCGCCTGGCTGCTAGCGTACTGGATCGGCCGCTACCATGGCATGATCTTCGAGTAGCGACCGCAATCCAGATCAGAAGAGCCCTGGTGGGAGGTCCATCCCCCCGGCAAGGCCCTGCATGTGGGCGGTCTGCGCCGCCTCTGCCTGCTCCTGCGCCTCGCTCACGGCAGACACAATGAGGTCCTGCAGCATCTCCACGTCATCTGGATCGACGGCCTCGGGCTTGATCTCCACGGCTATGATACGTCCCTTGCCGTTCACCACGGCCTTCACCACGCCGCCGCCGGACGTGGCTTCGATGCGGGCGTCTTCCATAGCTCGCTGTGCGGCGACCATGTCGTCCTGCATCTTCTGCGCCATCTTCGCCAGCTTGGCCATGTCGCCCAGCCCGCCCATGCCGCCCTTGCCCCCGAAACCCCTGCCCATATCATTCCTCCAGCCGCTACAGGCGGCGTGTTTGCCGTGCTACGCCTCGGTTATCTCGCCGTCGAACGTGGTCAGCACCTCCTGAACGAACTGCTCCTCGACCGTGTCAGGCACGTTCGATGCATCCCCCGGCTCAAGCGGGAGCCTCGTGTCGGAGAGAGTGGCTGCAGTCGGCGCAGGCTCCGTATGCGTGCACCGCACGCGCAGATCGCCGCGACCAGCGACCTCGCGCAAGACGGACTCGATCAGCGAGCGAGCAGCATCGCGCGAAGCCTTCTCCATTTTGAACGCGCTGGTGAACCCAAGGACAACCGTGGACCCCTCGAACGCGATGACGCGCTCGTCTCCGAACACGGCAGCCGCTGAGCGAGCGCGCCGCACCAGCTGATCGCGCACACGCGGCCACAGGCGTTGCATGGCGGCGAGATCGAGCTCCGGCGCGAACCGATCCGAGGCGGCGGCGCCACTCATCTCCTCCGAGGGCGGTGCCGCAGGTCGGGCTGGCGGAGGAGGAGCAGGCCGGTGCGCCTGTCGCGCAACAGGGGCTCCAGCTGGCCGGGCGGCTGGTTGCTTCTGTGCACCTGCAGCTGACGGTGCCGGCGACGCCAGGCGCGACGGCTGGCAGCGCCACAGCGCGCGCTCCAGGAGAAGCCGCTGCTGGTTAGTGAATCGGATGTCGCGCTCAGCCTCTGCCAGCACGTCGAGCATCGCTAGGAGTTGCGCGGCCGCGAACGGCTCAGCATGGCCGCGGAGCTGCTGCACGCGCTCGGCAGACAGCGCGGCCAGGCCCGTGTCTTCGGCACCCATCCGCAACACCAGCAGGTCGCGCAGGTGTGCCTGGAGCTCCACCAGCACCTGGCGCACGTCGCGACCCGCGTCCACGATGGCGCTCGCTGCCTCCAGGGCCTGGCGCATGTCGTCCGAGGCGATCGCTGCCGTCATGTCGTCGAGCGCCTGCGGGCCCACCACACCGACTGCGCCCTGGACGGACTCCACCGTCAGGGCGCCGTCGGAGTAGGCGAGGACCTGCTCGAGGATGCTCAGCGCATCGCGGAAGGAGCCCTCAGCAGCCCGCGCTACAATGCCGACTGCTTCCGGCTCCGCGCTTACCCCTTCCGCGGCCAGCACGCGTTCCAGCAGCGCGCGCAGATCCGCCAGGGAGCCGCGGCGGAAATCCATCCGCTGACATCGTGAGCGGATGGTGACGGGCACCTTGTGCGCTTCCGTGGTAGCCAGCACGAAGACAACGTGGGGGGGCGGCTCCTCAATCGTCTTCAGCAGGGAGTCGAACGCCTTCTGTGAGAGGTCGTGCACCTCATCGATGACGTAGACCTTGTACCGCGCTTCCGCCGGCGAGTACTTGGCGTTCTCGATTATCTTCTCGCGAACGTCGTCGATGCCTGTCTCGGAGGCGGCGTCCATCTCCACGACATCTATTGCCGAGCCCGACCGAATGCGCGCGCACATCTCGCACTTGCCGCACGGGTCGGGCGTGGGGTCGGCGGAGGCAGTGCAGTTGAGCGCCCTTGCGAGGAGTCGCGCAGTCGACGTCTTGCCGCAGCCTCGCGGCCCGCAGAAGAGGTAGGCGTGCGCCAGCTTGCCCTTGCGGATGGCGTTGCGGAGGACCGTGGTCACATGGCCCTGGCCGACCACCTCGTCGAAGGACTGCGAGCGATGCTTGCGGTAGAGGGCTACGTAGGGCATGTCACGCGCGGAGAGTTAGGTAGACTGGCCGGCGACGGCATACCGGCCTGCGTGGTATGGATCGTGCACCCCGCCTTTGTGGCAGCTTCGGCCGGAAGCAGACGCGAACAATTCCGGCCAGGTATCATCGCGGCACTCGGGAAGTCGCACTTAGTGCTGCTACCTTCCGGTCCTGACACGATTCGTGTGCTCGCCGATGCGCGAGGCCCGGCCATCGACACTGCCCGCTGCTGCTGAACCTACCGAAGACCGCCCCGAGGGCGGGGAGTTCGACCCCGCTATAGCGGATTGCGGGTTCAGGGCACCGCTAGCTCCCCGTCTAGCACGATCCACTCTACAGATACGCCACAGGAGTGCCGAACACCTCCCCTTGCGCGCGGGGCAGGAGGCCGTGATGAACCTCGCGAACTGCGCCCTGACATCTCCCGAGGAGGATCGCGAGTGAGCGACCGACCGGCGTTCGACCACTACATGCCCTACGATGAGCTGTGTGAGCAGCTGCGCCGGCTCGCCGAGGAGCGGCCCGACCTGTTCGCACTGGAGAGCATCGGTAGGAGCTATGAGGGTCGCGACATCTGGTGCATGACGGTAACGAACCAGTCCACTGGGCCCGCGCACGAGAAGCCGGCCTTCTGGATCGACGGCAACATTCACGCAACGGAGGTCAGCGCGGCGTCTGCATGCCTCCACTTCCTCCTGCGGCTGGAACGCGGCTACGGTTCCGACCCGGATGTCACCCGGTGCCTCGATACGCGCGCCTTCTACGTCGTCCCCAGGCTCAATCCGGACGGGCCGGAGGCGTTCTTCGCTGAGCGGCCCCGGTTCCTGCGCTCCAGCACCAGGCCGTACCCATTCGATGAGGATCCAATCGAGGGGCTGCGCCGGGAGGACGTTGATGGAGACGGGCGGCTCCTCTCGATGCGCATTCCCGACCCTAACGGGCCCTGGAAAGTCAGTGACGCCGATCCGCGCCTGCTGGTCCGACGGGGGCCGAACGACCTATCGTGCCTCGCGTACCGCGTGCTGCCCGAGGGCATGATCGAGAACTGGGATGGCGTCACAATCACGATCCAGCGCGAGAAGGCAGGGCTAGACCTCAACCGCAACTTCCCCTCGCGCTGGCGACAAGAAGCGGAGCAGCACGGGGCGGGCCTCTTTCCCACGAGCGAGCCTGAGATCCGCGCGGCGGTCGCATTCATCGCGGGGCACCCGAACATCACCGGAGGCGTCGCGTTCCACACGTACAGCGGCGTCTTGCTGAGGCCCTATGGAACGCAGGGCGACGATGCCATGCCGGCCGAGGACCTCTGGGCCTACCAGGCAATCGGTCGCAGGGGGACTGAGATAACCGGGTACCCGGCAATCTCGGTGTACCACGACTTCCGCTACCATCCGCAGGAAGTCATCACCGGCGTCTTCGACGACTGGATGTACGACCACCTGGGTCTGTTCGCATGGACCGTGGAGATCTGGAGCCCGCAGCGGCAGGCTGGCATCAAGGAGTACAAGTTCATCGACTGGTACCGGGAGCATCCGGTGGAGGATGACCTGCGAATGCTGCGGTGGAACGACGAGGTGCTCGGGGGACGCGGCTTCGTGGACTGGCGGCCGTTCCACCACCCGCAGCTCGGACCGATCGAGATCGGAGGATGGGACGCGCAGTATGCCTTTCGGAACCCGCCGCCGCCATTCCTGGAGCGCGAGCTCGCGCTGTTTCCGCCATGGCTCCTCTGGCATGCGCTCATCTCGCCGCTCCTGCGGCTGCACACCGCTGATGCCGTGCGGATCAGCGAGTCGACCTACCGGGTGCGGATGGTGGTCGAGAACGAAGGGTGGCTTCCCACCTACGTCACACGGAAGGCCCTCGAGCGGAAAGTCGTGCGTGGCGCCATCGCGGAGATCGCCCTGCCGGAGGGCGCCTCCCTGGAGACAGGCAAGGTTCGCGAGGAGATTGGCGAACTGGAGGGCCGGGCGCACAAGGCCTCGAGCCCGTATGGGTGGAGCGCTGATCCGACAGACGACCGTGCAAAGGTGGAGTGGGTGGTGCGCGCGAGGCCCGGAGCCACCGTCCGCGTGAGTGTCCGTCACGATCGCGCTGGCAGGGCGCGAGCCGAGATCACACTGCCCGAGTAGCGGGAAGCTTCAGCCGCCGCCCGCGGTCTGCATGAGCGCAAGGAGCCCGTCATACACCTCGGCGGGCACCTCGGCGCCGAGACTGCGCTCGAGTTTCCGCTGTCGGCGGGCCGACGCGATGCACGCGGCCGCAGCGCACACATAGGCGCCGCGGCCGTTCGCTTTGCCGACTGCGTCGACCGAGACCACACCGCTCGGCGCCCGGACCACGCGCAGAAGGTCCCGCTTGTCCCCGGCGGTGCGGCAACTGACGCAAGAGCGGATCGGCACGTGCCGCGCGCGCCGACCGCCTGCCTGTGGAGACACGCGCCTACTCCGCCCGGGCGGGGGCCTCGGGCGCCACGGCCTCCGCCGACGCTTCGGCGTCCTCCCGAGGGCCGGCGCCGTCCGGCGGACGCTCGGCGACGACCGCCGCGGTCGTGTCGATCGGCTCCAGGCTCACCGTGGGCCCGGAGCCATTGGCTGCGTCATCGCCTGCGCCCGCTGCATCCTCAAGAGAGGCCGAAGCATCCGTCTGCGACAACTCGATGCAGGGACCGAAGGACTCCTCGGTTGCCGCATTCGGTCGCGCCACCATGTCGGCGGTTTCTTCGAGGCCCGGCACGTAGCTCAGGTCCGCCAGGGCAGAGGCCGCCACTGCCGGCGACAACGCCGCCACTGCCGACGACAACGCCGCCGCTGACGGCGACAACGGCACCACTGCCGCCGACAACACCGCATCGCCGTCCGACCCGTGCTCGCCCGCGTCCACCAGCGCCTGTCGCGCGATCTGCGCCTCGCTACGGATGTCGATCCGCCACTGGGTCAGGCGGGCGGCCAGCCGAACGTTCTGGCCCGACTTCCCGATCGCCAGCGAGAGCTGGTTATCGGGCACGATCACGAGCGCGCTCTTCGTGTCCTCATTCAGGCAGACCTTGCTCGCCTTGGCCGGCGACAGAGCCTCGGCGATGAACGGTCCCACGTCGGCCACCCACTTAATGATGTCGATCTTCTCATCGTAGAGCTCATTCACCACCGCCTGAACGCGGGTGCCACGAGGACCGACGCAGCTTCCCACGGGATCGACGCGCTCCTCGCGGGAGGCCACGGCGATCTTCGAGCGCGCGCCCGGCTCACGCGCGACGGCTTTGATGGTGACGACGCCGTCGGCGATCTCGGGCACTTCAAGCTCGAACAGCCGGCGAATGAGGCCGGGATGCGTGCGAGACACGATCACCTGGGGGCCGCGCGGCGTTCTGCGGACCTCCAGGATGTAGACCTTGATCCGGTCATTGAACCGGTAGGGCTCGGTCTCCACCTGCTCCTGCGGCGGCAGCACCGCCTCGATGCGCCCCATGCCGATGAGCACATTGCGGTACTCGCGACGCTGAACGATGCCCGTCACGACCTCGCCAACACGCTCGTTGTACTCGTCGAAGATGCGGTCCCGCTCCGCCTCGCGCAGGCGCTGCATCACCACCTGCTTGGCCGTCTGCGCCGCAATCCTACCGAACGTGCGCGGCGTGACGTCGATCTCCAGCACATCGCCGGGCTGAATCTGGGGGTCGTGCTCGCGCGCTTCCGCCAGGGTGATCTGGCCTGGCTCCTCTATCTCGTCCTCGACCACCGGGCGCTGGCAGAAGACCTGGAACGTGGCCTGCTGGGTGTTCATGCGCACGCTGACTTCGCCGCCTACCGCGGTGAAGTTCTTCTTGTAGGCGGTGACCAGCGCCGCTTCCACGGTCTCCAGCAGGGCCTCCGGCGATATCTCCTTCTCCCGCGCGATCTGCTGCAAGACCTCGAGGAAATCGCCGTTCATGGTCGCCTCCAAGTATAAAAGCGAAGCCGCCCGTGAAGGCGGCCATAAGGACGAACTGGAGAGCGGTCGGACGGCCGCTCTTCGCAATGGCGCGTCGAAAGCGTGTTGATTATAGCACAGCCCTCTGGCCGTGACAAGGCCGGGAGGCCCTCGGCGGGGCGCTGAAAGCGCTTGCGCCAGGCAGTGCGCAGACCCTATAATGGGGCTCTCCACGCTTGGCACGCCGGCTGCCGCACTCGCACACGCAGCCGCCGCCATGGCACCCGTACCTGTGGAAGGAGGCGCCTCCCTTGCGCTGCCTTGGCCGCCTGCTTCAGCCTCTGCTTGCCGTTGCCATTCTCCTTGTCGGGCTTGAGGCTCACGCCCCACCGACGCGCATCTACCTCACCATCCTTCACACAAACGACACGCACGGTCGGCTTCTGCCGTTCAGCTACCCCGAGGTCTTCGACCCGGGTTCGGACATAGCGAGGCTCACACACCGGCGCGACATCGGAGGCATCGCCCGCAGGGCGACGGTGGCCAGGCAGGTGCGCGCGGAACGTCGCAGGCACACCGTGCTCGTCGACTCCGGCGATATCTGCGACGGAACGCCATTCTCGACGGAGTACAACGGCGATGCCGACGTCGCCGCAATGAGTGCCGCCGGCTACGACGTGGCCTGCCTGGGAAACCACGAGCTCAACAACACCATCGCGCAGGTGCGGCGCCTGGTGTCGGCCGCGCGGTATCCCACGGTGTGTGCCAACCTGGTGGAGCGCTCGACGGGTCGGCCGGTGATGAAGCGCTACGTCATTCGGCGGTTCGGGCCCGTGCGGGTCGCGTTCTTCGGCCTGCTGACGACGGATGCCCGCAAGTACTCCGCCGCTAGGGAAGGGCTCATCGTGACGTCTCCCGTGGAGACGGCCAGGGGCCTCACGCCGGCCCTCCGCAAGCAGGCAGACGTCGTTATCGCGCTGACGCACCTGGGGATCAGTGAGGACCGTGCACTCGCGCGAGCCGTTCCGGGCATCGACGTGATCGTGGGCGGGCACTCCCACACGCTGCTGGCCCAACCACTCCTGGTGCCGCAGCGCGGCGGCCCGGCGGGTTCCGTGCGCGGCACGATCATCGCGCACAACCATCAGTGGGGCGGCACGTTGGGCCGGCTCGACCTCACGCTCGTGAAGGGGCCCGGCGGCCGGTGGATCATCCAAAGGTACTCTGGCCGCCTGCTGCCCATCACCTCGTCGACGCGCCCTGACCCTGCGGTTCAGAGGGTGGTCGATAGGTGGTGGCGACCCATCGCGCCGAAGTACGGACGCGTAGTCGGCACAGCGCTCGGAGACTTCGCGCGCAAGGGGCAGGACCGGGCCGAGTACAACCTCATGGCCGACGCCATGCGGGCCGCGACGGGTGCGGACTTCCACATGGAGAACCTCGGTGGCGTCCGGTCGCATCTGGCGAAGGGCCCCATTACGCACGGAGACCTGGTGACGATGGACCCGTTCGACAACACGCTCGTGCGGTTCCGCGCCAGCGGCGCCTGGGTTGCGCGGACGCTTGCCTCCCGTCGGCCGGCGGTCTCCGGCATTCGCTACGTCGTGGACGGCGCGCGCCTCGTCAGCGCGGAGATCGGCGGGGCGCGGCTTGACGAAAGCCGCATCTACACTGGCTCCACCAACAGCTACTACGCCCGGTCGCTCCTATGGGGAGTCGATGGCGTGGAAGACACGGGTCAGGGACGGCTGGCTGCCCTGATGGCGTACGTAGAGTCCGCACGCGTGGTGAGGCCGTCGTACGACGGTCGCCGCGTTGTGCGCCATGTGGGTCGTGAGGAAGAATGAGAGCCTGCGCTCCCACGCGCAGCTGGAGGAGGGTGGCGTGAACGTGGCACCGGCAGCCGACGCATCGTATGTGGTCGGCGTCGACCTGGGCGGCACCAACGTGCGAGCGGCAGTCGTGGGCCGCAACGAACAGATACTCGGGCAGGCGCGCGGCCCGTCCGACGCCAAGCAGGGCGTGGCGCGCGTCGTGGCGAGGACGTGCGAGACGGTTTTGGCAGCGGTGTCAGATGCCGGCCTTGCGCGCACAGACATCGGCGCCGTCGGCATGGCGGTGCCCGGCCACATAAACCAGAGAACCGGGATGATCCACTGGTCGCCGAACTTCGGTGAGGTGGTCGACGGCGCCCTGCGCATCTTCCTTGATGTGCCGTTCGCCGGACCGGTGGCTGATGCGCTCGGAATCCCGACGCGCGCTGGCAACGACGCGAACGTGGCGGCCCTCGGCGAGTTCCGCTACGGCGCGGGGCGCGATGTCGACGACATGGTGATGTTCACGCTGGGTACGGGCATCGGCAGCGGGGTCGTAGTCGGGGGAAGGCTCGTCAGCGGGAGCACCGGTGGCGCCGTGGAGTTCGGTCACCAGGTGATTGTCGCCGGCGGACGCCAGTGCGGGTGCGGCACCCTTGGCTGCCTCGAGGCATACTGCGGCACGGCGGCCATACTCGAGCGCGCGCACCGCGCTATCGATGGCAACCGGCCATCCACCCTCTGGGATCGCATCGCGGGGGACAAGACGACCCTGACGCCGCTGATGATCGATCAGGCGGCCGCGGAGGGCGATCAGACCGCGCTCGAGGTCTTCGAGGAGACCGGCTACTATTTGGGAGTGGGCATCTCCAACGCCGTGAACGCGTTCAACCCGGCGATGGTCGTGCTCGGCGGCGGCGTCCGCAAGGCGACCGGCCTGCTGGAGGCAGCCGAGCGGTCCATGCGACGACATGCCATCTACTCGCTGTCTAAGGACTGCTGCATCGTCGAGGCGGCGCTGGGCGAGGATGCCGGCGTGATGGGCGCAGCTGAGCTCGCGTGGCGGCATCTGTCCGGGGTCGCCTGATGGTGCGACACCTCGGAAGCGCGACGGTCGCCACGGGGGAGCGCATGGAGTTGCTCTGCGTGGAGGGCGCCGATGCGGCCTGGCGCGAACCGACGCTCTCC
>DATIKM010000010.1:0-2203 GCA_035477595.1 Chthonomonadales bacterium | reverse complement strand
GCTCTCGTCGGTGCTCCCGCCGTCGATGACGATGTACTCCAGGTCCGGATAGCCCTGCAGGAGCACGGAGCGGATGGTCTCCTCGATGAACTGGCCCTGGTTGAAGGAGGGCGTGACGATGCTGATGCGCGGCCATGGCCGGCTATCCGGCATCGTGTCGGGGAGCTGGGCGCTCTCGCAGGTCCACGGCCAGCCCGTGCGGTCGGCGGGGGGCGCCGGGAGCTCAGTGAGCGTTGGGCAGCGCATCCTCATGCCTCGCATGCGCGCTCTGATGGGAAGCGGCGGTCCCTCGTGGCGGCCGGCGGGTCGCCTGCATGGTGCGGTCGGAGACCATGTCAGCGTCCGCCGGTCCATCGGCGCACTTTGCCCATGAGCCTGGCGGCTCCCCACCACAGTGTCTCGCGAACGAAGGGTGTGGGCCGGACGACTATGGCGGCGGAGCAGAGCAGCAGGCCACGAAAGCCGCTGCGGGCGCGGGCCTCCCTTGCGAGCACATTCGCCCAAGCGGCCCGATGCAGATGGTCGAAGCGCCGGATGCTACGGCGGCGTAACCACTCCCGCATGTATCGGATGATCTCGCGCTGAGATCGCAGGACGAGCTCGTACTCGCGCATGAGCCCTGAGCGCTCGGGGTCCCGGTTCATCTTGACGAGGGGTTCACGAATCGCTTGCATCCGGACGTCCGTAGCCGCCATCGTCAGGCACCAGATCAGATCCTCACCCACCCAAGGCCTGGCCGGGTACGGGAGAGAGTGAGCGATCTCGCTTCGCACCATCACCGTGGGGTGTCTTATGTAGTTCCACTCTGTGTAGAGGAACCTGAAAACCTGGTCGGGGGCATCGGGTGCTTCGCCCCTGGCGACCATGCCCGGACTGACCCACAAAACGTTCCCATCTGCGTCGCACCACTCCACCGTGGAGAAGCACATGCCCACTTCTGACCGGCTGTCGAGCAGCGCGCACTGCACCTCGAGCCGGTGCGGCAGGCACTGATCGTCATCGTCAAGGATCGCGATGTAGGCGCCGCGCGCGGCATCTATCCCGCAGTTCCTACTGGCTCCGGGACCTAGGTGCCCCTGGGTGACGACCCTCCTGATGCGTGGGTCCTGAGCCATCAGCTCGTCTAGAGCGCTCGACGTGTCATCCGTACACGCATCGGGAACCACGATCGCTTCCCAGTCCGGCATGGTCTGCGCCTGCAGCGAGGCGATGGCCTTCCGGAGCAGAGCGGAGCGATTGTGGGTGGCAATAACGACTGATACCTTAGGCGTGTTCACTGTCCAGCATCCATGGGAGTAGCCGAACGGGCGAGCGAGGCCCTAAGTGGAGATCAGGGCGTTGCGCGATGGGAGGTCTGGACCTAGCGGCCAGTGCGCCGAGTGAGTCTGAGACATCTAAGCATGTACGACAACGTGCCAGCAGACCTACGGAGACGGATGGTGGGATCCAACAGTGCCAAGGCCAGGACCTTTGCCGCGGGGATCGGGCCGAATAACCGGCGGGACGCCAAGAAGGCCTCCCACTCCCGCTTGCGGCGCGTCCTGCGGATCCAGTGCATGAGCTTCCTGCGGCGTCGACAGATGGTGGTATGGAAGGCTGCGTACCGGTCGTCGTGGAGGAAACCTCCCCAGATGTCGTATAGCTCTTCGCGAAACCGTACGCGTTGCGATCCCGTCTTGCTTGTCTCATATATGCGGAACAGGGAGAGGGGAAGGGCAACATGAGTGACCTTGGCCTGCGGGTAGAGGAAACGCACCATCATTTCGTAGTCGAACATATAGTGGTAGTCCGACCGCAACCCGCCGCATGAGCGAAGGCGGCATGCGAGCATCCATGTGGATGGCTGCTCGTACACGAACTGCTCGTTTCGACAGACGAATGCGGACCATGTGTAACCACCCGGCTTCACAAGACGGTCTTGGCTCCCGGCGCGGCGTACCACATTCCAACCCACCACGCAGTCGGCCCCCTCGGAGTTGAGCGCAACGGTGGCCAACGCTCCCTCGAGGAGTAGGTCGTCCGAGTTGATCCAGTTGAAGAAGACACCCGTGCATCGCTCGAGGCCCTTGTTGATCGCGTGGCTCTGGCCGCGGTCCTTCTCGCTCACCCAGTAGGCCAGCCATGGCTCGTACTTGCGGATGATCTCCACGCTCTCGTCGGTGCTCCCGCCGTCGATGACGATGTACTCCAGGTCCGGATAGCC
>DATIKM010000009.1:0-8199 GCA_035477595.1 Chthonomonadales bacterium | reverse complement strand
GAGGCCGCCAAAGCGCCTACAGCTGCTGCGACGCACACGAGCGCCGAGCGAAGTCGGTGAAAGGTCACCCACTCCCTCCTTCTCTGGCGTTGTGTGGGCACACACCCGGGGCGTGGTCCCGATCTGATGGTTCGCTGCCGTAAGAGAACCGGCCCGCCGTCAGCGACTGTGACGGCGTTCACAGACTGGCGGAGTGTAGCCCATGCGGCGGCGGCATGTCAACCCCGTGAACCGCATACAGGCGACACCTGACCTAGGAGCGTTCGTTGCCTCCAGAAGGACCTGACCGCGATCGTGGCCCATGGTCGCCGTCTGCGGGACCCATCAGTCTGGCAATGAGTATGCATGCCCAGCAGGAGCTGATCGGATCTCAGGCGCAGCCCCTCCGGTGCGCATCGCGGACGGACGCGGCCGATCGAGCCCATTCCCACATGATGGCAGCATCGCGTCCGGCACACACCGACGGATGTCTCGGCATTGCAGGCCGCCGGCCGCTTCCGCAGACGATCCCGCGGAGCTACGGCCTCGAGCCGGCAGCGGCGAGGCGGTCCCGAACGTCGATCGTCCGCCTGAGATCCTCCGGGTGCTCCTCGAACAGCGGCCCGATGTGCTTGTGCGCGAGCCACACCATCTGGGCGAGGTCACCCCGGGTGATGGGCTGACCAGCGGCGAACAGAAGACCGCCGCCTGGCGCGTGCGCCTCCTCGCCGTCCCAGAGACGGCTGTCGATCCACCGGTCGCTCAGCGCGTGCGCGGCGGACGCCAGGGCCGGGTCATCCGACACGTCGACATAGCGCTGGCCTCCGCCCACGGGACGCCACCCCATCGCGCCGACGACGGCCTTCGCGGCCTGCGCCCGCGTGGCGGCTGAGCCGCTCGCGGGCAGGTCACGCGGCGCCGGGGCATCTTCTCCGGCGGCACGGCGGCGGTGGGCCAGCCAGGCGGCGACCGTCGCCACCTCGGCCTGCGCGGCCGGCTCATCCTCGCGGAACGAGTCGGCATACAAGCCCGAGGTGGCCGTGCGTCGCTCCGGGGGACGGCCGGGCCACAAGCCCCGGGCCGCCAACCACTGGATTGGCGCGAACCGCCGCGAGTTGCGGTCCAGACTTGCCAGGTTGTACAGGACGGTCGGCCGCTTGAATGGCCCCGCGTTCCCGATGCCAACGCGAGCGACATGGCCGGCAGACGGCGCACGCTGCTTCAACAGCTCCATCTGAACCTGGCGCACCGGAACGTCGCGCGGCGAGAACCCAAACTTCAGGCAGAGGTGCGCCGCGACGCCTGCCGCCGCCCCGAAGTGCATGCGCACGGGCTCCATGCGATAGGTGCCATAGGCCACGTGGGTTGCCGACACCGCGGTGGGCACGAACAGGTTGTCCACGCCGCGTGGGAGCATGATATGGAACGGCACCTGATGCCAGGGGGTCAGGTGAGGCAGGTAGAACTCCCCTTCGCCCATGTCGTCGGTGGTCCAGTCACGCTTCACCTGTGTCGCGTGCGAGTCCATGGCGTAGTCGCCGATGCCGATGGCGTTGGCTCGGGCCACATCGCGGGCGCCGGTGATGTCCTGCTGATCAATGCTTTGCTCGCCGTGGATACGTCGCGCCACACGAATGTACAGAAGCGTGGGCCAGTGGTCGCTGTCGCGGTAGTCGTCCTCCGAGAGCCCGATGTGCCGCATCCCTTCCACGGTCTGGATGTAGTAGAGGTAGCCCAGGGCGTGCTGACGATACAGGTTCTCTATTCTGCGCCGCTCCGCGTAGGAGGCCGTCGGGTACCCGTAGTTGACCTCCTGAAGGTTGCTCCCCTCAGGATGCTGGTTGATCTGGAACTTGCGGTTGGGGAGCCGTCCGTACACCGCGGCCCAACTCCGCGCCCACCTCGGCGCGTTGTCGTACTTCGTGGGATCGAAACCCGGCGGGCGAGGGATCGTGCGGTCGGCTCCAGGCCCGAAGTCCCTAACCACCATCAGGTATGCGTAGGACGGAATGCGACGGTCGGCCCGTCCTGTGCTCCCCGGCAGGATGCGGTCCTGAGCTCGGCTGTAGTAGATGTGCCCGGCGTGGGGCTCGCGGGCCGATCGCGCCTCGCGGCCGACGCTATATGGGACCCCCGCCCAGGCCGCCACGTCGCCGCAGTCCGTGGCGTCGATTACCAGGTCGGGAATGAAGGCCACCCGACGCCCCGTTGGCACATGCTCCATGGTGACGCGGGTGATTCGGCCGTCCCGGACGTCGACTCCCACCGGGCGGAGCTCGCGGTGAAGCACCACGTTGGGTGCCGACCAGAGCGCCTCCTTGAGCACCTGCTGGGCGACCCTGGGTTCGTAGCGCAGACCGTCGCCAGTGCCGTAGTAGGCCATGACCCGGTGGCGGAACTCGTCAAAGAAGCCGCTCGCATGGACCGCCCGCCGGAGGTCGCTCACGGCCAGCCCGTTCGCGGACATACCACCGATGCGCCGGGTCTCTTCGGTCAGCACCACGCGCCGGCCGTACCGGCCTGCGGCCACGGCGGCGGCCACCCCCGCCGAGTTGGCCCCCACCACAAGGATCTCGCACCTCGTCTCCGCAGGCAGCAGATCGTACGTGCGCTCCAGGTAGGGCCGCCCGACTGCCGCGACGCCACCCGGCCCGATGGCTTCCACATCGAAGCGGTACACGCGCCCGGGCGCCAGTCCACCGACCACGGTGCGCGTGGCATCCGGCCCGAGCTCCGCCACGACGGCGCCGTCCACCCGTACCCGGTAGCCGCTGGCTCCTGAGGATGGGGTCCAGAAGACGCGCGCCGACGACTGATCGACGGCCGACGCCTCCACGGCCTGTGGCGCTTCCACGGCCCTCGCGGTACCCGGCCAGAGCAGGGGGCCAGTCATCGCCAGCAGGTACATGGTGAGAACACGTCGCATGGGCAGACACCCTCCGCGCACCGCGCTCGCAGTATCAGGGAAGGACTTGACGGCGCGCGGACACGGTTTCTACAATGGGTCCACTCGGTCCTGCCTCCGACCGACATTCCGGCCGTGCTCGGCCATTCGAGGTACCCGTGGAGCCATCGCCAGCGACCAGGTGCGCCCTGATCATCACGCAGCCGGTGGGCGTCTCCGATGCCGCGCACTTCGTGCCGATGGAGGCACGCACTCCACAGAGCTTCGTGGCCGCCCTCTTCCACAGGCGCGCCATGGACCGCGACGACTTCCTGAAGCGCCTGCGATCGTCTGCCGGCAGTCCCCTGCCGGACGAGGCCAACCGCGAGGCCTGCACCGCCCGGCTTGCGGCGGAGTACCGGACGCTCCGGCAGGCCGGCGACCATGAGGCGACGATCGAGACCGCGGTGCGCTGGTGGGCACGCGTCGAGGGCGCCATCTACCACGCCTACCGCCTGCGCGCCGGTGTCGATCCCTACTCCTGCAGCTGCCTCGTGGCGTTCGACGAACTGGACGGAGCCGCCCTGCGGGCCAACGCCGCCACCGCAGTCGGGCGACTCGATGCGGAGCGGCGAAGGGTGATGCGCTCCTTCGGATTCGAGTGGCCAGGCGCCTGACCTCACGTCGGGATGGAGCAGCGCGAACAACAGGGGGCCCCGCGATTGATCGCGGGGCCCCCTGTGCATGGGCGGCAACGGCCTCCTACGCTACGCCGGCAGGCTCCTCGGGCTCGGCCGGAGCCTCACCAGTGTCGGGGTGGTTCGCACGAACGAAGACGATGTCGCCATCCTGCACCTCGGCCCGGACGATGTCGCCTGACTGGAATGCGCCCCGCAGAATCTCCTCCGCGAGCGGGTCCTCGACCATGCGCTGAATGGCGCGGCGCAGAGGCCGAGCGCCGTAGTTGGGATCGAAGCCCTCCTGTGCCAGCCGCGTCTTCGCCTCCGAAGAGATCTCCAGGATCATCTCCTGAGCGCGCAGGCGTGCGGCCACCTGCGAAATCATCAGGTCCACTATCTGCAGGATCTCGCCGCTCGTGAGCGCGTGGAAAACAATCACCTCGTCGATACGGTTCAAGAACTCGGGGCGGAAGGTCTTCTTCATCTCCTCCACGACCTTGCCCTTCATGCTCTCGTAGCGGCGAGCGTCTTCATCGACCACGGCGACCCCGCGGAGCCCGATACCTGGCTCGCGGTTGATGTGCCGAGCGCCAAGGTTCGATGTCATGATGACGACCGTGTTCTTGAAGTCCACGACCCGGCCCTGGCTGTCGGTCAGCCGGCCGTCCTCCGCCACCTGCAGGAGTATGTTGAACACCTCCGGGTTCGCCTTCTCGATCTCGTCAAGAAGGACCACGGAGTACGGATTGCGCCGCACGGCCTCGGTGAGTTGCCCACCCTCTTCGTACCCGACGTAGCCCGGAGGCGCGCCCACCAGCCGCGAGACAGCGAAGCGCTCCATGTACTCCGACATGTCGATGCGGATGAGGGCGTTCTCGTTGTCGAAGAGGAAGGTCGCCAAGGCGCGCGCCAGTTCCGTCTTGCCGACGCCGGTCGGCCCGAGGAAGATGAACGTGCCCATCGGGCGCTTAGGGTCCTTCATCCCGGATCGGGCGCGCCGGACCGCCTTCGCCACCGCAACAACCGCCTCGTGCTGCCCGATGATGCGCTTGTGGATCTCGTCCTCCATGCGCAGCAGCTTGGCCGTCTCCGCTTCGACCAGCCGGCTCACCGGGATGCCGGTCCAAGACTGCACGATGTTGGCGACCTCATCGTCCGTAACAATACGCTTGACCTCGTCGCGATTGCGCTTCCATTCGCGCTCAAGCTGAGCGATCTCCGCTTTCAGCTTCTTCGCGCGATCCTCCAGCTCGTAGGCCTTGTCGTACTCGTTGTTCGCCGCCACAGCCTGGAGCTGCTTGTCCACGTTGGTGAGCTCCGTCTTCGCCTGCCTCAGCACGACCGGGGGCAGGGCGTACTGGAGTCGCACCCGTGAGGCCGCCTCGTCGATCAGGTCTATGGCCTTGTCGGGCAGGAAGCGGTCCGTGATGTACCGACTGGCAAGCCGTGCCGCCGCCACCAGGGCCTCATCGGTGATCTGCACCTTATGGTGCGACTCGTAGCGGTCTCGGAGGCCCACAAGGATCTGGATGCACTCCTCTTCATTCGGTTCCGCCACCTTCACTGGCTGGAACCGTCGCTGCAGGGCGGCATCGCGCTCGATGTACTTGCGGAACTCGTCCATCGTCGTGGCGCCGATGCACTGGAGCTCGCCGCGAGCGAGAGCTGGCTTCATGATGTTGGAGGCGTCGATGGCGCCCTCGGCCGCGCCGGCGCCGACGAGCGTGTGCAGCTCGTCGACGAAGAGGACCACGTCGCCCGAGGCCTTACGCACCTCCTCCATCACGCGCTTCATGCGCTCCTCGAACTCGCCCCGGTACTTCGTGCCTGCCACAAGCCCGGCGAGGTCGAGGGCCACGATCCGGCGATCCTTCAGCGTCTCGGGGATGTCGCCGGTGACGATCCTCTGAGCGAGACCCTCTGCGATCGCTGTCTTTCCGACCCCCGGCTCTCCCAGCAGGCACGGGTTGTTCTTCGTGCGGCGCGAGAGTATCTGAATGACGCGCTCGATCTCCGCATGCCGGCCCACCACGGGGTCGAGCTTGTCGTTGCGCGCCAGGTCCGTGAGGTCCCGACCGAACTCATCCAGGGTCGGCGTGCGCGATCGGCTGTGCCGGCTCGGGGCGCTCGACGGGTTACCGCCGCCGCCTTCGTTGTCCTGGAGGGCGATGACCTCGTGGCGAGTCCGCTCGAGATCTACGCCCAGCTTGGCAAGCACGCGGCCCGCCAGGCCCTCGCCCTCGCGGATGAGACCCAGCAGCAGGTGCTCGGTGCCGATGTAGTTGTTGTTGAGCTGCCGGGCCTCGTCGTACGCCAGATCGATCACGCGCTTTGCGCGCGGGGTGAGCTGCATGTCCTGGCCTATACGTCCATCACCCCGCGCTACCTGACGCTCGATCTCGGAGCGGATTCGCCCCAAACTCACGCCCAGCCGGTCCAGGATCCGCGCGGCCACACTGTCGTTCTCCCGCACGAGACCGAGCAACAGGTGCTCGGTGGAGACGTAGTTCTCCCCGAGGCGACCCGCCTCTTCCTGCGCGAAGAAAACCACCCTACGCGCGCGCTCCGTAAACCTCTGCCACATACCGCTGGCCCTCCAACCGTGCGCGCACAACGCGGCCGCATGAGCGCACCGACACCCGCGGACCGGGAGATGGCCCGGACTGCAGGCAGCCTCTATCTACACAGTTCCATCCGAGACGCGAGCTCCGGAGGTTCCCCTTGCTGCCAGCACACGCCTGAGTTCGGCACGCAGAGCCGCCGTACGCCGGACAGCCTCGAAGTGCTCCACGGCCCTCGACGCGGGCAAAGGCCTCGCAGCCGTCACCCCCGCCGCCGCCACCCAGCGCGATGTGTCGCCAACCTTGCCTTCGAGAATGCCCTCCGACACTGCCAGTCGAATCAGCGATACGAGTGGAAGCAGACGCCTCGGCACCAAGTCCTCGCGCAACAGCGCCGGTGCCCACTCATCGACAGCACGCTCCAGGTTGGAGCGGCCTCCAGAGGCGCCGAACTGCTCCTCTCGCGCCATGCGTTCCGCATCCACGAGGTACCTCACCGACGCGGACACCCGCTCGACAACCTGATTGCATTGTATTCCATAACTCGTCGTGTTCGATACCTGCACGAACCCGGCCGAGGCGAGCGTGCCCTCTCCGTAGAGCCCACGGACACTGCACCCGACTGTCAGGGCGGCCTTCAGCACGTCATCGAAGCTGCCCTGCGCGGACAGACCCGGAAGATGCATGAGTGCGCTCACCCTCATGCCGCACCCTGCGTTCACCGGTGAGGCCGTCAGATGGCCGAACCGGTCGTCGCGCGCGAACTCCACCTCTCTCTGAATCGCGTCCTCGATGCCCGTGCACACCGACACCGCGGCGTCAATCTGGTCTCCCGGGAGGATCGCCTGCAGCCTCAGGTGGTCTTCTTCCTGGACGAGGACCGAGCACGCCGTGTTCGCCCCCACTGCCAGCCAGCGATGCCGGGCCATCTGCGACCACAGCAGGCTCACGTACCTCCAGGCAAGCAGGGCGTCGAGCTCGTCGGCGTCCACGTCCTCGCGTCTGACGAGCGCCGTGCCGCAGAGCGCCGTGCCCACCCGGCGCAGAGCGTCGACGAGCTGGTCAGAGGTCTCGCGCCTCTGCAGCTCCGTCGCGCGCCACGGAAATGGCGCACCCGCCTGGTTGCGCGCGAGCCGGCAGCGCGTTGACAGCACCACGTCCTCGTGCGGCCCCGCTAGCGCCAGCCACGGAGGCACGGGCAGCCGCACGCCGCAGCGCAAGATGATGGCGGAGGGGTCGGTCAGCGGAGGTCCTCGTCGCCGGCATCGAGCATCCGCTGAAGGGCGTCGGCCAGCACGTTGCCGTGGGCCGTGTAGCAGCGGGGGCATCCCGCAAGGCCTGCGGCCATCAGGTCGGCCACGGCCAACCCACATGCCGGGCACAATGCTGAACACGCAGGGGCGCCCGGCGCGGCGCCATCTCGTGCACCAACCTCCGTCGGGCGCGCCAGCCGACGGTAGAAGCGCAACAGGTACGGCGGCAGGAGGTCTGGCTCCCGACCAGCGAGGCGCTCGACGCACCGCCCGCAAAGGGCCTCTGGCGGGCCGCCGCCCACCGACAGCGTGACGAGGGCCAGCCGTTCGACGCACCGGCTGCACATACCGGCGCCCGCAGTCGGTGTCATGGCAAATGCCGGCGTCGTCAGTAGCAGGGCCCTTCCGAGGCCGTGCGCTCGCGGAACGCGGCGATCAACCGGTTGGTGACCGGCCCGGGAACGCCCCCACCGATGACACGCCCATCGAGGCGCACCATGGGTATCACCTCGGCAGCCGTTCCTGTCAGAAAGGTCTCATCCGCGTTGTAGCAGTCGTACAGCGTGACGACGCGCTCCTCGCAAGGGATGCCCAGAGCAGATGCGCAGTCCATGATTGTCTGCCGCGTAATACCGGGCAGCGCTCCCTCGGACGTCGGCGGCGTAGCGAGCGCTCCGCCGCGCACGACGAACAGGTTGTCCCCTGTCGCTTCCGCGACGTTGCCCTGCATGTTCAGCATCAGCGCTTCGCCTGCGCCAACCCGGTTCGCCTCCATCTTCGCGTTGATGTTGTTGATATACCGTCCGAGCGACTTCATCTGAGGGTCGATGCAGCAGCTTGGC
>DATIKM010000008.1:0-47775 GCA_035477595.1 Chthonomonadales bacterium | reverse complement strand
CCGATCCTCTCCATGGTCATCGCCAGCGTTCAGACGACGTCGCGGATAGGCTGTTCACCCGAGGACAGGCGCCGGTCCCCGATCCGGGCGTCCTCCGCTGGATCCGCGAGTAACCGATCGCCGGACATCCGGGCACGCTGTAGCCGGTGATAGCTCCTCTGACGGTCTCTCCAGGCAGCGAGGATGTGGTGCGGGCTCGCCGTCACGGCCCGTGCAGGCGCCATACCGGGGATCGCCAGTCCCCATCCATGGCGTCGTGCTGCTTCGCCGGTCAGTCGCCGCACCGAGCCAAACCGTGGGCGTTGAACACCTCGTTCAGCGCCGCGTTCCCGGGCCTCACGCCACCCCCGCGCAGGTTCGACCGAGCTCTGAGGTCCACCACGGTTACCCACGAGGGTCGCGAGAGCGGCTTGCTGTCCTTCCAGAGCTGATGACAGGTCACCCACAGGCCGTCGGAAGCTCGGATCAGCGACGAGAGCGCGCGACGACCGACCTCCTCGGATGCTGCATCGAGAGGCGCCTTCACCAGCCGATGACACCGCGCGGAGCACGCAGGGCACGGTGTTCGCCTGCACTCGGCCGGGGTGGAATCCGACGCGACCTCCGACGGTGTTCCGAGACGAGAAGTCACCGAGAGCGCGCCATATCTCCGCCGTCGAAAGCACGGGCATCTCGCGCGCCATCTTGTGCTCCTGTCATCTGATGCGGCAGGTCAGCAGCGTCGGGACGCGCCGGCCACCTGGCAGCGGTAACCTCAGACACCGCCCTGGCGCAGCCTCCAGTACATCCGCGACTGCATACCGTGCGTCTTCACCATGCCCGTCATCTCGGACTGGTCGAACGTCTTGCTGTCGAACGAGGCCAGGTCCTCGCTGTAGAGGGCCCACTTGCTGCTGCGCCCCACCACAGCGCAGCTCCCTCGATAGAGCCGCAGGTGGACCTCGCCCGTCACGCGTTCCTGCACGCGATCGATGAAGCCCTCAAGGTCCTCCTTCAGCGGGTCGTACCAGAGTCCCCTATAGGCCAGTTCGCCCCACTCGCGGTCCACCATCGCCTTGAACTTCAGCTCTGCCTGCGTACACACGAGGGCCTCGAGCGCCCTATGCGCCGTGAGTATGGTTACGGCCGCCGGACACTCGTAGTTCTCGCGAACTTTGAGGCCGAGCATGCGGTCCTCCATCACGTCGATGCGCCCCACGCCGCAATCGCCCGCGATGCGGTTGACTGTCTCGACGAGCGCGACCGGCTCCATGCGCTCACCGTCGAGCGAGACCGGGACGCCCTGCTCGAAGCCGATCACGAGGGCGCGCGGTGCGTCTGGCGCCTCCGCGATAGACCGCGTCCAGCAGAATATCGTCTCTGGCGGGGCGTAGTCAGGCTCCTCGAGCCGACCTCCCTCGATGCTCCTGCCCCAGATGTTCTCGTCGATGCTCCAGATCCGGTCCGTCGTCTGGGCCACGTTCAGCCCGCGGGAGCTGGCGTACTCGATCTCCTCCACGCGGGTCCACGGCTCCCGGCGGCCATCAGGGAGGAGACGTCCCTCGCGCATGGGCGCGATCACCGTAGCCTCAGGCATCAGGACGCGCATAGCGTACTCGATGCGGAACTGGTCGTTGCCCTTTCCGGTGCACCCGTGGCAGAAGGTTGTTGCGCCGATCCGCCGCGCCGCTTCGACCGCCTTCAGCGCGATGAGAGGTCGCGCGATAGACGTGGAGATCGGATACCCCTGGTAGTCGCCGTTCGCGCGGACGGACGGCCAGCAGTACTCCGTCACGAACTCACGGCGCGCGTCCACCGTGGTATGATCGGCACCCAAGGTCCGGGCTCGTTCCTCGGCTTGGCAGATGTCGTCCGCCGGCTGCCCAACGTCCACCGTTACCGTCACAATCCGCGTGTACCCGTACTCCTCACGCAGGAGCGGTATGCACACCGACGTGTCGAGCCCTCCCGAGTAGACCAGCACCACCGTTCCGCCGTCAGACATCGTCGCGTCTCCTTGCCTCGTCCCCTCCCGGTGTGTCCGTCAGAGGGCAAGCGCGAGCACGGCCTGCTGCACGTACAGGCGGTTCTCTGCCTGATCGTACACGACCGACCACGGTCCGTCGATCACTTCAGCTGCCACTTCCTCGCCGCGATGCGCGGGCAGGCAGTGAAGGAAGATCGCCTCCTCGTGCGCCCGCTGCATCAGAGCCTCTGAGACCTGGTAGCCCGCGAAGCGCCGCAGCCTGTCCTCTCGCTCCGCCTCCTGCCCCATGCTGGTCCACACGTCTGTGTAGACGGCATGGGCACCGTCGCAGGCTGCCTGCGGGTCCCGTACCAAGTTGAGCACCGTGTCCTTGCCGGCAACCGAGCGCGCCTTGGCGAGGACCCGCGGATCGGGGTCGTAGCCCTCCGGGCATGCAGCGGTCACCGACATGCCTGTCAACGCGGCGGCGTGCAGCAGCGAGTGAAGCACGTTGTTGCCATCGCCCACCCAGGCAAGCCGTAAGCCCCCGAGAGCGCCGAACCGTTGGCGCAGCGTCAACAGGTCCGCAAGCGCCTGACACGGGTGCTCCCGGTCGCTCAGTCCATTGATGACCGGTATCCGGCAATGCTCTCGGAGCGCAACCACCGTCTCGTGCAGCATCACGCGCGCCATGATGGCGTCCACCCAGCGCTCCAGGTTACGCGCAGCGTCGGGCGCCGGCTCGCGCGTGCCGAGGCCAATCTCGGCTGGTCCGAGCACCGCGACTTCGCCGCCCATCAGCTTCATCCCGAGCTCGAACGTCACTCGGGTTCGGAGGCTGGGCTTCTCGAAAATGCACGCGAGGCACCGCGGCCTATCCCACGCGACGATCTGCTCGCGGGTGCTGCGAACGCCGGCGAAGGCCTCTGCCACGTCGAGCACGCCTGCGACCTGGTCCGGGTCCAGATCAGCGATAGAGAGCAGGCTGCGCCCCCGGAGCCGCAGCGAGTCGAGCCAGACGAGCCTGCGCGCGCGCTCGAGGCCCGGGCGCGCGCCGTAGTCGTCGATGGCCAGACCGGCGCGGAGGGCAGCGCGGAGGGTCTCAGCATCCACCGGCAGCGCTCCCGCCACCACCTCACCGCCTCGCTCCGCGAGCGCAAGCAGAATGTGCTCCGTTCCGAGCGACTCGCTGCCGAGCCGGCGCGACTCCGCATCGGCAGCGTCCAGGATGGCGGCCACGTCTGGCACAGCGCCTCCGAGACCGAGCTCACTGCTCGCGCCCGTGGCGATGGGCAGGCGCTCGCGAATGACACGGGCGACCTCAGCAAAGTCGACTCCTACGGCGCGCAGCAGGCGACCAGCACGGGACCCAGTCGCCAGTATGGACAGCAGGAGATGCTCTGGCCCGACCCACAGGCCGCCCCTGCTGACTGCTTCCTCCTGAGCGCGGTACAACACGTCGCGCGCATCTTCAGTGAACCTCTGCCACATGGCGGGCTCCGTGTGCTGGGCGCTCGAGGCGCCACGGAATGCTAGTCTACTCCAGAGGGGGTGGCAAGACCTCGCCGTCGCCGCACGGTACGGTGCCGAGCGTGGAGCGGCCCGACCGAGGAGAGCCCGCCCACGGCCTCGGCGCGCACGCGCTCAGGGTACCTCACGGGCAGCCCGGTCGGCACACCGGGCCCGAGGCGACAGAAGGGTATAATAGGAGGTTGTGCGCCTCGCCGCCTTCGAGCGCGAGCGCCGCGAAGCGCCCATGACCCGGAACGAGGACAAGCCTGCCGTTCGGATGATCACTCTCGGTTGCCCAAAGAACGTCGTTGACGCAGAGGAGATCGCCGGGGGGCTCCGGGAGCGTGGTTACGCGCTGGACGCGCTGGCGCGCTCGGCCGACGTCGTCGTGGTGCACACGTGCGGTTTTGTACGTGACGCTCAGCAGGAGAGCGTCGACGCCGTGCTGCAGGCGATCGATGACAAGCGAGCGGGCAGGTGCCGGCGCGTGTTCGTGACGGGATGCCTCGCGCAGCGGTTCGCCCGGGAGCTGGCGGCCGAGATGCCCGAAGTGGACGGGTTCGTGGGCACAGGCTCGCCCGATCGGGCCGTCGAAGCGATTGCGTCGGCCAGGCGCACGGACGAGCCGCTGGTGTGGGTGGAGCAGCGTCCCCGACATGCGTGGTCGGCAACGCCGGCGCGGGCGCTCTCTACACCGCGGTGGACGGCCTATCTGAAGATTGGCGAGGGCTGCGGCCACCGGTGCTCCTTCTGCGCCATCCCGGCGATCCGGGGCCCGCGTGTGAGCAAAGCGTTCGACGCGGTCATCGAGGAGGCGCACTGGCTTGCCGCGCAGGGCGTGCGCGAGCTGATCATCGTTTCGCAGGACTCGACGCAGTACGGACTGGACCTTGCAGGCAAGCCGCTCCTGGCTCCGCTGCTGCGCGAGCTGGCGCGGACGCCAGGCCTGCGCTGGGTCCGCGTACTCTACTGCTATCCGTCACGTCTGACGCTCGACATCATCGACACGATCGCCTGCACGCCGGGCGTCTGCGCATACATTGACCTGCCGCTGCAGCACGCCGACGAGGTGGTGCTGCGCGCCATGAGGCGGCCGGGCAACGCCGAAGCGTACCTGCGTCTAATCGGCAGGATACGCCGCGCGAACCCGGAGGCCTGCCTGAGAACAACGTTCATCACGGGGTTCCCCGGGGAGACGAAGCGCAGCTTCGATGCCCTGCTGCGGTTCACTGAAGCTGCGAGGTTTGACCGCGTTGGCGTCTTCGCGTACTCGCCGGAAGACGGCACGCCAGCGGCTCGCCTGTCGGGGCGCCCCCGTGCGGCGGAAGCGGAGCGGCGTCGAAGTACGTTGCTGGAGATGCAACAGCATATCTCGCTGGAGCGGAACCGGCGGTTCATCGGTCGCGAAGTGGAGATGCTGGTAGAGAGCTCCCAGAGTCAGCCTGGACCGAACGGGGCCGCCGGGCGCAGCGTTCTTCGCGGCCGCACGTACCGGGACGCGCCCGAGATTGACGGCGCCGTCGTGGCATCGGGCGAGCGCGGCTCGCTTGGTGACTTCGTGACGGTGCGCGTGGACCGTGCGGGAGTGTACGACTTGGTAGGGCGTGTGACGCCGTAGGCGCGCTCCAGGGCGGCCGGCAGAGCCGCGCGCGAAGGTTATGTCGCTCGTTGCCGTCTGGGCTGTATGCCGTGGTGGACGGCGGGCGCGGTGTGCGCCGGCCGAGAAGCGGCGCCTGCATGTCGGAGGAGAACCTGTGCCCATCGCCACCTCACCGATTACCGACGAGACTCTCGCGATGCACCTCGCGGCCGATCTGTTCTACCGGGCCCTGCTGGAGGCCGGCAAACCCGTGAAGGCCTCCGAGGCTGCCTCTAGGGCGGCACGCGCGATTGGCCGAACGGACGTCGACCTGCGCTTGGCCCGCGTGGTGCTGAACTCGCACTCGTCGCGGTTCGCCTCCACCGAGCGAAAGTGGACGCTGTGGACGCGCTACGCGGACCCGACGCGCACCACGGAGCGGACGGTGACCGAAGTCGTCCAGGCGTACGGCCTACCCATGTCGACCGAGGCGCTGGTGCGCGAAGTGGCGGCCATCGTGGGCCGGCCGGCCGAGGCGCTGCACGAGTCGCTGGAGAGGCTTCTGCGAAGCAGTCCCGCCCTGTTCCAGACAAGTACCGGCGACTGGGGCCTGCGCGAGTGGCTGCTGAACACCGACGGTGACACCGAAGAGGACATCCTGTTCTACAATGACCTCTCGGAGGACGACCTGCGCCCGTACGATGAGCACGCGAGCCTGCTGCCTGGCGGCGAGGCGGGCTTCCTCGATGCGGTCGGAGATCCTGTGCCGACACGTGTGCTGCAGCTCCTGCTCAGGCGCATGGTCGGCGCCGACTACGATCCCGCTGCCCACTACGCCTCGCTGCTGTCGAACGCCGACCTCACCTGCCTGTCCGGCGCCGGATGGATCGGCCCCAACGTGCGGGACCGCCTCGCGGCGCTCTTCCCGTCGCTTGCGGACCGCGAGGTCGTGGAACAGCCGGACGCCGACGTGGCGGAACCCGTTGAGCCCCTCACGATCTCCGACGAGAACCGCGCTCAGCTCGTCGAGCGCGTCCTCGCCGCCGAGGATGTGGCGCGCGGCAAGCGGTTGCTGGAGGAGGAGTTCGAGGTCTCGCCAGGAGACCCCACCTTCGATGCCGACCTCGCCACCGTGAGCGGGGCGCTGCAGGCCGACGAGCGCCTGCGGTGGCTGGGAGCCGATCGATTCACGCCGCATGAGGCACTGCCGCCGTACGTCTTCCTGGTGCCGGAGAGTCTGGCGTTCGCCGACGAGATCTACCTCGATGCAGAGGGCAACGAGGTGGATCTCCTGCTGGAGGACGACGGGTTCGACGGCGGCCTCGAGCGCGACATCCGCAATCCGGTGGCCCAGGACGTGCTCGACGAGGAGCCGGTCGCGGCGCCCGAGCTCAACCCGCCCGCGACCGCCCGTCTGATCCTGAAGTATCACCACCGCGAGATCGGAACGTTCCCGCTCGCGCAGTTGCCGCCCGGCTTCTTCGCCACAGAGCCGGAAATCCTCCAGGTTGACCTGGTGCTGCCCAACCGCCAGGAGTGCCCGATCTGGGTTAACAACAGCACGCGGCTCGTCTACGGCCTGCTGGACTGGTATCAGACGCTGCCGGTGGACTCCGGCGCTGTCTTCTACCTTGAGCGCCAGGCTTCCGATCGCTATCCCCTCACCTATGGTGAGGAGACCGAGCCAGCCATGTTCGTCAGCAGGAACCGCGCGAACGAGCTGCATGAGCTGGGACGTCAGGCCGAGGAAGAGGAGCTCCCGACGTTCGAGATCGTGCGGCGCGTTCTGGAGCACTACCGCAAGGGCATTGAGTACATCACCGTGCTGACGGAGGTTAACATAGCCCGACGGGTGACGCGTCGCATGGTGGCCTCGATCCTGTCGGCATACCACTGCTTCTACCAGCGGGGTGGCGCGTGGGTGTATGACCAGCGCAAGCTAACCCAGGGCTTCGACAAAAGCAAGCGCAAGTACCTCCGGAAGTCGTGAAAGCGGCCTGGCAGACCCATGAGCGCGCGGCTGTGGCGACCGTTGGCGGCCGACGCCACACTCCGTTGCGAGAGCCACGTTGAGCGTCCGCACGCGGTATGCGCCCAGTCCGACAGGGTCGCCCCACGTGGGCAACCTGCGGACCGCTGTGTTCGCGTGGCTGCTCGCAAGGGCGAATGGTGGCCAGTTCGTTGTGCGGCTTGAGGACACGGATCGAGACCCCGAACGCTATCGCCCCGAGTTCATCGCCGACATCGAGGAAAGCCTGCGCTTCCTGGGGCTTGAGCCCGACGAGTGGTGGGTCACGGGCGGACCGTACGGGCCCTACGTCCAGTCGGAGCGACTGGCTCTCTACCAGGAGACGGCGCGCCGCCTCGTGGCCGGCGCAAGCGCGTACCGGTGCTTCTGCACCGCGGAGCGTCTGGCGCAGATGCGTCAGACGCAACAGGAGCGCGGGCTACCGCCTGGCTACGACCGGCGATGCAGGCGCCTGTCGCCCGGCGAAGCTGCGCAGCGCGCAGACGCGGGTGAGGCGCACACGGTACGGCTGGCTGTCCCGCTGGAGGGCCGCACCGCGTGCAGCGATGCCGTCTATGGCGACATCTCGTTCGAGAACCGCACGGTAGACGACCAGGTGCTGCTGAAGAGCAGCGGATGGCCCACGTACCACCTTGCGGTCGTGGTCGATGACCACGAGATGGCGATCACCCACGTCATCCGCGGTGAGGACTGGATGCCCAGCACCCCGAAGCAGGTGCTGCTCTACCAGGCTCTCGGCTGGGAACAGCCTGTCTGGGCGCATGTCCCGCTCATCCTCGGCCCCGACCGCAAGAAGCTCGCCAAACGCCACGGCGCCACGCAGTTCGTGGAGATGGCGCGTGAGGGATACCTGCCAGAGGCCATACTGAACTTCCTGGTCCTGCTCGGGTGGTCGGCCGGGGACGAGAACCGTGAGGTCTTTTCGCGCGCCGAGATCCTGGAGCGGTTCGGGCTGAGAGGCATCAGCAGGAACCCCGCCATCTTCGACTACGAGAAGCTGCGCTGGATGAATGGGGAATACATCCGTTCGTGCCCAACGGACCGACTGGCTGAGTTGTGCCTGCCCAGGCTTCAAGGCGCTGGCCTCGTGGGCCGGCCACCTTCTGAGGCGGAGGTCGAGCTCGTTCGGCAGGTGGCGCCGCTCATCACTGACCGCATGAAGCTGCTGGCTGAAGCGCCTGCGCTGGCCGAGATGTTCTTTCGCGACCCTGAGGGACCAGACGATCGAGCCCGCCGGAAGTGGCTTAGCGCGCCCGGGGCGGCCAGGATCGTGCAGGAGGCCCTCTCGGCCCTGCCCGGCGGTGGCGCGATGAGCATCGGTGAGGCGGAGGCCATGGTTAACCGCATCGCGGCAAGCATGGGCATCGATCGTGCGCCCGTCATCCACACTCTGCGGGCAGCCAGTACGGGCCGCACGGTGGGTCCTGGCCTCTACGAGATTCTAAGCGTGCTGGGGCCGGCACGCCTGAGACGCCGTTTGGCGCGTGCGATGGAATGGATCTCCGCCGACTCGGCACCGCCTGCCTAGCAACCAGAGGACCCCTTGCCGGGTGTCCCGCTGAACCCGGGTTCGGAAAGCAGGAGCATGGACCAGATCATCGACATCAACACGCGGTTCGGTCCGATCCCCACGGCGCCATCGGACTGGCTGCTCGACGACCTCGTGGCGATGATGCGGGCGCACCACGTGGCTGTGGCGTGCACGCTCTCTACGGTGGGCATGCTGCTAGACGAGACGGCCGGCAACGCGGCCACCCGGGCGGCGTGCCTTGAGGACCGCCGGTTGCTCCCGGTCGCGACCCTGAACCCAATGCACTATTTCCGCGACGAGAGCCCTGTCGCGCGGCTCGTCGCCGACGGCTTCCGCATGGTGCGGTTCTTCCCCGCACTTCAGGGTTGGTCAGGTGGCTTCGCGCCGTTCCTGCATGTCTGCGAGGAGATGGCCGCGGTTGGGCTGCCCATCATGGTTGAGACGCCACAGCCCGGCATCGCCTCGGCGATCGTCCGGGACATGTCGGACTACGCCGCCCCGGTCATCCTCTCGCAGGTCCGTCAGGAAGGTCTCACGGAGGCCATCGCCCTGATGCAACGCCATGAGCACGTGTGCGTTGAGACCTCGGACATGGTTTCGATGGGCGCCATCGGGCTCGTGGCCCGGCATGTGGGCGCCGACCGCATCGTCTTCGGCTCCGGCGCGCCCTCCCGACCGGTCGCGGGTGTTCTGTCCGTGCTGCAGCACGCCGGTCTCGACGCGGCAGACCAGCACAAGGTTCTGGCGGGCAACGCGAGACGCATTCTAGGCCTCTGATCCCGCACGATCTCAGGAGGTCCGCCCTCTTGCGCATCTTAGACATGCACACATGGCTGGGTGGCGGCGTACTGGGCAGCCGGCCCGCCAACCGCGCCGCCGTGGCGCAGGCGCTCAAGGACCGCCGGGTATGCGCGTCCGTGCTCCTGGCCGCCCACGCGCGACACATCGACCCGCTGGCCGGCAACCGCATACTGCGAGCGGTACTCGAGCAGGACTCCCGCCTCTACGGCTGCGTCATCACGCACGTAAACCGGCCCGACGCATCGGTGGCGGCACTCCGCGAGCTGATGGGAGCATCACGCATGGTGGCAATGGCCATCGCGGCGCCCAGCCTGGAGGCGCCTGTCAACCGCGCGGTTGCAGACGAGATCCTGCAGGCGTTTCGGCGGTACACGAAGCCCCTGTACCTGTTCACACCAAACGCGGCCTGCGTGGCAGCGGCATCCGAGATCGCGCGAGCGTACCCGATGCTGAAGGTCGTCTTTGTGGGCATGGGGGGCTACGACTGGCGCTCGGCCGTCGCCGCGGCGCACCAGCTCACCAATGTGTACCTTGAGACCTCAGGCACGCTCCACGTATCGAAGCTCCGCGTCGCGGTGGAGTCACTGGGCCCCCATCGGATCGTCTTCGGTTCCGGCGCACCCCACGTTGATGCCGCCGCTGCCGCCGCGCTGGTGGAGTCAAGCGGTCTTAGTCAGGACGTCCAGGCGCGCATCTTCTGGGACAACGCGGCGCGCCTCGTCGAGGTTCAGCCCGCTAATGAGTAGCCGCCGCCACGTGCGCGGCTGGGGGCTCGCGTCGCAGCCGATGCCGGATTAGCAAAAAGGCGTCCGCGAGCCTTGACACGGCGGAGCAGCCTGGAGTATATTCGCTTTCGCTCCGGCGGGACGGTGTGGCCGGGGTGCCCCGAGGATGAAGAAGCCCCCGGTCGGACGCAAAATCGGGGTTGACATCTCCCTGGCGGCGCGGTATAGTATCTCTTGCGTCACGACAGCGGTCGGCGCCGCCCTGAGCGATCAGGGCCATCGGATCTTTGAAAACCGGGTAACGGTAATGACGAAGCCTTGTGGCAACACAGGACTTTGCGAGCCGGGAGTCATTTGCGTGGCAAACAACGGGCCCTCGGGCCTGTTCGATTTCCATGGAGAGTTTGATCCTGGCTCAGGACGAACGCTTGCGGCGTGCCTAAGAAATGCAAGTCGAGCGGAGTGAGGGGCTTCGGCCCCGATCTTAGCGGCGAACGGTCGCGTAACACGTAAGCAACCTGCCCTCAAGACCGGGATAACAGTTCGAAAGGGCTGCTAATACCGGATGTGGCTTCCTGGCGGCATCGCCGGGAAACTAAAGCGAGCAATCGGCTTGAGGATGGGCTTGCGGCCTATCAGCTAGTTGGTGGGGTAACGGCCTACCAAGGCGACGACGGGTAGCTGGTCTGAGAGGACGGCCAGCCGGACTGGGACTGAGATACGGCCCAGACTCCTACGGGGGGCAGCAATTAGGAATCTTGCGCAATGGGCGAAAGCCTGACGCAGCGACGCCGCGTGGAGGACGAAGTCCCTCGGGATGTAAACTCCTTTTGTCAGGGAAGAAGACCATGACGGTACCTGGCGAATAAGCCCCGGCTAACTACGTGCCAGCAGCCGCGGTAATACGTAGGGGGCGAGCGTTGTCCGAAGTTACTGGGCGTAAAGCGCGCGTAGGCGGGCTGTTAAGTCGGAAGTGAAAGGCTGCGGCTCAACCGCAGCAGTGCTTCCGATACTGGCAGTCTTGAGGGCGGTAGGGAGAGGTGGAATGGCTGGTGTAGCGGTGAAATGCGTAGATATCAGTCGGAACACCGGTGGCGAAGGCGGCCTCTTGGGCCGTTCCTGACGCTGAGGCGCGAAAGCCAGGGGAGCGAACGGGATTAGATACCCCGGTAGTCCTGGCCGTAAACGATGGATACTAGGTGTTGGGGGTATCGACCCCTCCAGTGCCGCAGCTAACGCACTAAGTATCCCGCCTGGGGAGTACGGCCGCAAGGTTGAAACTCAAAGGAATTGACGGGGCCCCGCACAAGCGGTGGAGCATGTTGTTTAATACGTCACTAACCGTAGAACCTTACCAAGGCTTGACATCCGTCGACAGCCCATGAAAGTGGGTCTTCCTCGCAAGAGGACGGCGAGACAGGTGTTGCATGGCTGTCGTCAGCTCGTGTCGTGAGATGTTGGGTTAAGTCCCGCAACGAGCGCAACCCTCACCCCATGTTGCCAGCGGGTAATGCCGGGAACTCTTGGGGAACTGCCCGGGTAACCGGGAGGAAGGTGGGGATGACGTCAAGTCAGCATGGCCCTTACGCCTTGGGCTACAAACATGCTACAATGGACGGTACACAAAGGGATCCGAGGTCGCGAGACGGAGGCAACCCCAAAAATCCGTCCTCAGTTCAGATCGCAGGCTGCAACTCGCCTGCGTGAAGGCGGAATCGCTAGTAACCGCAGATCAGCTAAGCTGCGGTGAATACGTTCCCGGGGCTTGTACACACCGCCCGTCAAGTCACCTGAGTTGTCTGCACCCGAAGTCCGTGGCCCAACCCGCAAGGGAGGGAGCGGCCGAAGGTGTGGGGAGCGAGGGGGACTAAGTCGTAACAAGGTAGCCGTACCGGAAGGTGCGGCTGGATCACCTCCTTTCTAAGGAACGGCGGTCACAGAGAGGCTTGCCTCTCGCTGGACCCCAATCCCAGGTCGATCTTCTTGTGCTCGCAGTGTCTTGGCCACAGGCTTCTCGTTCCGTTACCCGGCTTTGAGAGATCGGTGCAAGCGCCCGGATCCGGGTCCGCCCGGATGTGGGCGCTTGTGCGCCAAGGGCCTATAGCTCAGTTGGTTAGAGCGCACCCCTGATAAGGGTGAGGTCAGAGGTCCGAATCCTCTTAGGCCCACCCGCTAGGCGGCTTCGGCGGGGGTTTAGCTCAGCTGGGAGAGCGACTGCTTTGCACGCAGTAGGTCAGCGGTTCGAATCCGCTAACCTCCACGCCTTGGCGTAAGCCTGATCGATCCGGCGACAATCCCATAGGGGTGTCGCTGGTCTGCCTGAACCTTGAGAACTTCATATAGAGAGCGGAAGCGCATCCAAAGAGCGCACCTTGGATCCGCACCGTGCGAGGCCTTGGCCACGAACGGCGCGGATGGACGTTTCTTTCAAGGGCATGGGCTTTTGGGCGATGTAGCGATGTAAGCTACGAAGGGCGCCTGGTGGATGCCTTGGGGCGAAGTGCCGATGAAGGACGCGATTAGCGGCGAAACGCCCAGGGGAGCTGCACAAGAGCTTGGATCCTGGGATTTCCGAATGGGGTAACCCGGCCGTCGTCAGGACGGTCACCGCGGAGCCAATACATAACTCCGTGGAGGGCACCCGGGGAACTGAAACATCTTAGTACCCGGTGGAAGAGAAAGCATACGCGATTCCCCTAGTAGCGGCGAGCGAACGGGGACCAGCCTAAACCGGAAGGGCACGCTCTTCCGGTGTTGCGGGGCTCCCAACATCGACCTGTTCCGATCGTTCGAACTGGCCTGGAAAGGCCGGCCATAGCGGGTGAGAGCCCCGTAGGACGCTAAGAATGGGCGTAGGGAGTACCCAAGTACCGCGGGACACGAGCAATCTTGCGGGAATCTGGGAGGACCACCTCCTAAGGCTAAATACACTTCGCCACCGATAGCGCACAAGTACCGTGAGGGAAAGGTGAAAAGACCCCCGGGAGGGGAGTGAAATAGAACCTGAAACCAGGGCGCCTACAAGCAGTCAGAGCCGGGCATCTCGCCCGGTGATGGCGTGCCTTTTGCAGAATGAGCCGGCGAGTTGCTGTTGGTCGTGGGTTAAGCCCTTCCGGGGCGGAGCCAGAGCGAAAGCGAGTACGAATAGTGCGTCTTATGGCCAATAGCAGACCCGAAACCGCGTGATCTACCCATGGTCAGGGGGAAGCTTGGGTAACTCCCAGGTGGACGCCCGAACCAGTGTCGGTTGAAGACGGCTTGGATGAACTGTGGGTAGGGGTGAAATGCCAATCGAACGCGGAGATAGCTGGTTCTCCCCGAAATGCATTGAGGTGCAGCGTCGTCTGTTCTGTCGTGCCGGTAGAGCCACTGGATGGCCAAGGGGCCTTACCCGGTTACCAAAGTCAACCAAACTCCGAATGGCACGACACAAAGGACGGCAGTGAGACAGTGGGGGATAAGCTTCATTGTCGAAAGGGAAACAGCCCAGACCCTCTGCTAAGGTCCCTAAGGACAAGCTCAGTGTAAAAGGATGTGGGGATGCACAGACAACCAGGATGTTGGCTTAGAAGCAGCCACCATTGAAAAAGTGCGTAACAGCTTACTGGTCGAGTGTCCCTGCGCCGATAATGTAAGGGGGCTTAAGCTTGTCACCGAAGCAAGGGATGTAGCCTTCGGGCTGCATGGTAGGGGAGTGTTCCCACAGCGGCGAAGCCGCGGGCGTAAGCCCGGGTGGAGCTGTGGGAAGTAAGGATGCCGGCATAAGTAACGAGAAGACGGGTGAGAATCCCGTCCGCCGAAAGCCTAAGGTTTCTTAAGGAAGGTTCGTCCTCTTGAGTTTAGCCGGTCCTAAGGCGAGGCCAATTGGCGTAGCCGATGGCTGTCCGGTCGATATTCCGGAGCCAGGTGCTGCCGTTGAACATGCGGGGACGCGGTTGAAGTTCCGTACACGGCGTTGGTCGTCCGTGATGGGGGGATAGCCCTACGGGGTGGCCACCCAGGAGTGGATCCTCACGGTGAAGCGAACTCGGGATGGAAGTCGCCACGAAAAGCCAGCATGGGAGGCAGTGTCTGACCGTACCGCAAACCGACACAGGTAGGCAGGTAGAGGATACCAAGGCGCGCGAGATAACTCCTGCTAAGGAACTAGGCAAATTGACCCCGTAACTTCGGGAGAAGGGGTGCCTCTGGAGGTCTCAGGTTGCAACACCTGAGGCGTTCGGGGGTCGCAGTGAAGCGGGCCGAGCGACTGTTTACCAAAAACACAGGTCTCTGCAAAGCCGAAAGGCGACGTATAGGGGCTGACACCTGCCCAATGCCAGAAGGTTAATGGGAGAGGTCAACCGCAAGGGGCAGCCTTGAACTGAAGCCCTGGTGAATGGCGGCCGTAACTATAACGGTCCTAAGGTAGCGAAATTCCTAGTCGGGTAAGTTCCGACCCGCACGAATGGTGTAACGACTTGGCCGCTGTCTCAGCAGGAGGCTCGGTGAAATTGTAGCATGCGTGAAGATGCGCATTACCCGCCGCAGGACGGAAAGACCCCGTGGAGCTTTACTACAACCTGTCATTGTGTTTTGGATACGTTTGTAGAGCGTAGGTGGGAGACCTCGGTCGCCAATGGAACACCACCCAGGCGTATCTGAAATACTAACCGGCGCCGTTATCCGGCTTCGAGACAGTGGCAGGCGGGTAGTTTGACTGGGGCGGTCGCCTCCCAAAAAGTAACGGAGGCGTCCTAAGGTACCCTCAGGCTGGTTGGAAACCAGCTAGTGCGTATAAGGGCATAAGGGTGCTTGACTGTGTGATCGACGGATCAAGCAGGGACGAAAGTCGGGCCTAGTGATCCTCTGGCAACATGTGGGTGTGCCAGGGCTCATCGGATAAAAGCTACCCCGGGGATAACAGGCTGATCTTGCCCAAGCGCCCATAGCGACGGCAAGGTTTGGCACCTCGATGTCGGCTCGTCGCTTCCTGGGGCTGGACTAGGTCCCAAGGGTTAGGCTGTTCGCCTATTAAAGCGGTACGCGAGCTGGGTTCAGAACGTCGTGAGACAGTTCGGTCCCTATCCGCGGTGGGCGTAGGAGTTTTGAGGGGGGCTGTCCCTAGTACGAGAGGACCGGGATGGATCGACCACTGGTGTACCGGTTGTACCGCCAGGTGCAGACGCCGGGTAGCTATGTCGAGAAGCGATAAGCGCTGAAAGCATCTAAGCGCGAAGCGCGCCCCAAGATGAGAACTCCCACGGAGTTAATCCGGTAAGGCTACAGGTAGACAACCTGTTGATGGGCGGCAGATGCACGCACAGCAATGTGTTCAGTCTAGCCGTTCCAATCAGCCGAGGGCTTACAGCTACATTTCCTCAAAGCACGTGCCCTTGAACGAGACGTTCGCGCTCAAGCGCTTCCCGCTCTCTCTCTTCTCATGGCATTCCTGGTGGCCATAGCGGCGGGGTTCCACCCGTTCCCATTCCGAACACGGCAGTTAAGCCCGCTCGCGCCGACAATACTTGGGGCGCAAGCCTCTGGAAAGATAGGTCGCTGCCAGGATACTTTACCGAAAGGCCCCGGACCTTGATGGTCCGGGGCCTTTCCGCGTCCGGCCCTTCGCGCCTGTGTGCTAACCTGCAGCCCGCCGCACTCGTAGTGTAAAGGGAGGCGGCATCGGGTCCGCGACGCCGCTGACGGAGGCGCTTACATGGCCACAGGCGACCGATCCGCTGAGCAACGCGCCCGCGCGGACGCCGACGCTGCGGCTATCGAGTCCCTGCACGTCGCCGTCGCCGCACTCGCCATCGCGGCAGCCGATGACCCGGCCCTGGTCCGCCCCCACGCGGTTGCCTGTCACCGTCTCGCAGAGCGCCTGGCGGCGGCCGACAGAGTGCCCGAGGCAGCCCAGGCGTTCCAAGAGGCGGCAGACGCCTACGCCAGACTTCCGGACGGCGACGCCGAAGCGCGAGACTGCGCGCGCGCCGTGGTCGATCGCGTTCGCTCTCTTTGGCGGCGGCCCGAGCAGCGCCTGATGCTCCTCGTAACGCGCCACGACCGCGACATCCGTCGCCTCGAACAGCAGGCAGGCAGCGAGGCGGAGCGCGCGCGTATTGCGTTTCACCTCGGCACCATCCTTCAGCGATGCGATCGCTTCGCGATCGCGGCAGCACGCTATGCACAGGCCCTGTCGCTCTACCAGGCAGTCCCGGGCGCCGATCTCGACGTCGCCGCCTGTCATCAGCGACTCGCGGGGCTCTTCCACCACGAGCTCCACGATCGGGAGTCCGCGAAGCGCCACTACCGGGCAGCTATCGAGCTCTACCGCGCACATGAGCCCGCCGCAGAAGGCGAGCAGATGGAGCGCGCGCTCTGCGAGGAGCTGCTGCGATGCATGCTGGAGACAACGCGCTCCGACCCATGAGGGGTCGACATGCCCTCGGGCGCGGAGGCTGCGTCAGGGGACCAACAGCAGGGTCCTGAGTGATCCCGTTGCCGGTCCCTGCCCCTCGCCCCACCAGAGCGGCCGGTAGGGCGTACCGTCGCTTCGGTGGAGTGCAATGCCGAACTCCAGCCGCATCCCCTCCCTCGGGGCGCGCACCCCGAGGGCCGCCCAGGGAACGGCAGCCTCATAGACAATGCGCCCTCCGGCCTCGACCACTGCCGCCTGCGCCCCCGGAACCACCGAGGCAGTCGCCTCCGCCGCCAGCCGGTAGACCTGCGAGCGCATCGGTCCGGGCGCCAGGCCAAGGTCAATGCGCCCGTCCCTCGATCCGACGCCAATCACCAGGCAGTCGCCTAGAAGCATCGCCTCCGGTCTGAAGGGCTGATGGACGAGGTCATCGGGCACGGACGCCGCCACGTAGAGGAAGTCGTCGTCCCAGAGCGCCATGGCCCGCGCTCCCCCACCCGTCGCGGCGGCGCCAATCCGCCCAGGGTCGGTGGGCTCGAGCGCGGCCGCCTGAAGCCACTCTGAGAGATCGCCATTAATGCGGAGGCCGCGCGGCGCCCGCCTGCACGCCCCGGGGGCGTCGATGGTCACGGGCAGACGCTTCGGCTCGGTGCCGCCAGCCGACACCACCACGGCCGCCGGATGCCTCCCGGGACCCGGTGCGGTCGCGGTCACGCTGACCGCCACAAGCATGGCTCCGCCGGGCGGCACGCTCACGCTGCGCGATTGCCCCCCGCCCGCCACCTCGGCTCGGACCGCGCGACGGTCTCGGTTGCGCAGAAGCACACGAGCCAGGCCGGTCGCGTGAGCCGACAGCGCTGCACCGGCCGCGCCCGCTTCGATCTTGCCTCCTTCGACCTCCGCTGCGAGCCCCCGAACTACTCGCACGAGCGCCCCACCCCCCGACCCGCCGGCGCGAACGCGCAGGAGGCGGAGGCCGGGCTCGCCCGCTGGCGCCGTGAAGCGAACCGATCCCGTGGAGCCCGGCGCCAACTCCATACGGCGCTGCGCGATCACGGGTGAGCCCGGCGCGCTCTCATCCAGCAGCTCGCACTGCACGGTCTGGCGCTCCGTGGACAGGTTCCGGACGACGGCGGCGAGCGACACGCTGGATCCGGCAAGCGCCACGTAGGCGGGAGCCTGCACCGACACGGCCAGCAACTGCGCGCGATCTGGCTCGGCCTCGACGAGTGCGGCGCCACCGCGAGGGAGCACGATGGTCGCCTCCGCATCGGCCGTCACCACAGCGCCTGCACGTAACGGCGCGGTCAGGCGGTCCACGCTGGCAGGACCATCTCCCTCCAACCAGCGCGCCGAGAACCGAGTGGCTCCCTTCCAGGGCAGGCCGCGAAGACGCAAGCTCACCGGGACGTCCGGCAACGGCGCCAGCGAGGCACTGCCCGCATCGCGCGGCGTACACCAGACCAAGGCGCTCACGCGTTGGCCCGAGACGGTGCCCATGCCCCGCACACGCCGGTCGTCAGTCTCAACGCCGACGCTACGTCCACGCAGCGCGGCGAGCAGCGCAAGGGCCGCCGGAGGGCGTGCCCCGTCAGCACCTGTCACAGGCCACAGCACGGCGACCCCTGTGCGATCCGTCAGCAGTTGCGCCAGAGCAGCCGCAGCGGAGGTTGTCGGCGCCGCCCCGGACACCGCTCCGTCGCCAGAAGGACGCCAGTCTACAATCATTTCAAATGGAGTGCCGCCTTCCGACACTGCCTCGGCCACCTCCGCGACCTGCGCGGCGCATGCGGTGGCACTCTCGCCCGTCGCAGACCACGAGATGAACCCGGCCTGCACCCCGACGGCTCGCAGCGCGGCCGCCGTCGCTGCCAGCTGCCGCGCATCGTGGGATGGGAGGAGTGGTCCGCCGATGCGCGCGTCCGGTGCGGCATCGGCGACCGCGCGGGCGAACACCGGAAACAGGATAGACCACTCGCGAGCCGACAGCGCCGACGCCCCCTCGCCCACCGGCAACTCGCAGTACAGCGCTCGCGCCGGCGCAGCGCCGTAGCGCCGAACGAGGTTGCCCACGAGCTCCGCCCATCGGCCTGCGCTCACCGGCATGCGGGGACTGCCGCTTGCCGACCGAAGTGCCGCCGGCAGGGAGCCGAACGAGAGCACCGGCGTAGCGCCAGCCGCGCGGATCGCGGAGACCAGCGCATCAACCGGGCGCCAGTCGGGCTCGGTCCCGTGTTCGCCCGCAGTGACCGCGGTGGCGATCGGGTCCAGTCGAACGAGACGTGCACCGATGGCTCTCAGCGCGCCCGGCACTTCCGCCACGGAGGGTGCTGGTTCGACGCCGAGCAGGCTCAGCCCCCCGAAAACCTGGTGAAGGGGCCCGGACGGTGATGAGGCGTCGAGGCGCGCCATCACGGTGCCATCGCGCACCTCTGGGAACGCTGCGCCTGGAAGCGCGCCCGTCCAGGAAACGCGCGCCACCGCGAGAGCTGGCTCGCCGCCGCCCCGCGCAGCCTGCGCGAAGACCATCAGCGTCGGGGTGGGCCGCTGGTCGCGCCCGCAGAGCGGCGCGAGGGGCGCGTCCGCCTCGTTGCCCGATGGGTGCAGCGCCCAGTAGAGAGCAACCTGCACGTGGGGCCGCGCCGTGAGCGCCCGCCGAGCGTCGCGCATCCAGCGGTCGACGTCGGCGCCTGCCCTGCTCTCCGCCTCCGAGCCAGGCGCCCGCATCCAGCCCCAGTCCGTCACCCAGATCGGCTTGGTGGCGTCGCCGCGAGCCACCATAGTCTGGCGGACGCTGTCCAACCAGCGGAACGGCAGCGGTCCGGGCGGCACGCGCATATCGACCGCGACGGCGTCGAAGCTGGCCTGCGCGCCCGCGGCGTAGAGCGCCTCCAGGAAGTCGGTCGACTGAACCTGCAGGGCGCCGACCGAGACGAGTGCGCCGGCGTTGCCACGCCGCACACCGCGAGCGAACGCTGCCAAGTCGGCAGCGTAGGAACGGGCCGAGGAGCCGGGCGCGTCCGGGTGCTCACGAAACTCGAAGTACCGCACGATGCCGCGGTATCGCCCGGCCAGGCTCGCCCCGAACCTCTCCAGGTCCGCCCGCGGTCGTCCGGGGTCGTTCACCACCCGGCAGTGGACGGCGATGCCGGCAGTCGACAGGAAGCGGAGCAGGCGGTCGGTCTCCGCCCAGTCCGTGCGGCCCGGTACGCGCTCCACATCGGTCTGGCGCACCAGGACCCGGGTTGACAGCGCGCCGGCCTCGCGCAGCCTCTGGACGATGAGACGCGCCCGGGCGCCGCCATCGCGGTCCCAGCCGACGGCCGACTCGTCCGCGCCCCAGAACACGGTGACGCCCATCGTCAGCGCGTTCGGCGAGCGGACGAGTTGGACGCCCGGCGCGACGAGATTCGGCAACCCGACGCCGGCAGGGGCGCGACCTGGCCACAACCCCTGAAGGCCCGTGCCTGGCTGAGGCGGACGCGTCGCGGGGATAGATCCAGCGACGCCCGGCACGAGGAAGCGCGAGCGCCTCTCGGGTGCTGCCGTGGCGCCGTCACGCCGATCCGCGCCTGCGCCGGTCGTCCGCTGCGCAAGCGCCGCGCTCGATGAGATGCAGACCACCAGTACGAGGGTAGCCCACCACGCAATCCGGAGCAACATCGGGCAACCTCCTGAGCAGGCCCTGCCGCCCGCCCCATCGGGTATTATGGCTGGGCGTTGGGGCTTCCTGCTCCGCCGCGATGGGCCGGCCCGCGCGCCGGTCTCGCAGGAAGGCGCCCCCAGCGCGCCGAAACGGCGGCAGTCCGAGAGTATCCTCGGGCGCCGTGAGTGCGCCGGCCGGGAGGCCACGTGACGAGCCCACGACGGGTGGCCCGCGAGTTCGCTCTGAAGGCGCTCTTCCAGGCCGACGTCGGCAAGCAGCCCCTTCCCGACGTGCTGGCCGGAGCGCTCGAGCAGATCGTCGTGGGCGTCCGAAACCCCATCGCCCAGGTTCTTCGGGAAGCGCAGGCTGCGCTCCGTGCCGAAGCCTCCAGGCTCTCCGCAGGCGCTTCCGCACAGACGGCACGCCGCTATGGCGCGCTCGCGCGCGCCGCCGGACGGATCGTGGCAGCCGTCGCGCAGACGGCAGCAGAACAGGCAGCCGACGTGACAGCGCCCCAGGCCCGGACGACCGAGCAGGCGGCGCTCGCCCGCACCGCAGCCGCACTGGGCCAAGCCCTCATCGCCCTGCAGCCGCTGGCCGCCCGAGGACCCTTGGGGCCAGGCTCGGCAGACACCATCGTGACTACGGCCTCTCAGTGGGCGCGGCACCTTGAGCAGCGCTGCAGAAAGCACCTGCCGGGCGCCGCCCACGCGGCTAGCTTTGCGCGGTCGCTCATCGTCGGCGCCTATGAGCGCAGGAACGAGATAGACGCTCGGATCGCCTCGCTGGCCACTGGTTGGACCATGGACCGCCAGGCTGCAGTTGACCGCAACATCCTTCGCCTGGCTGCCTACGAGATTCTCTACGTGCCGGATGTGCCTGCCAGCGTCTCGATCAACGAGGCCATAGAGCTGGCTAAGAAGTACAGCACAGCCGAGAGCGGCCGGTTCGTTAACGGCGTCCTCGGTGCACTGGTCGGTGGCGGCACTCGCGGCGAAGTGCGGGCTGCAGGCGAGCCGCCACAGCCGTCAGGCGAAGTGCGGGCTGCAGGCGAGCCGCCACAGCCGTCAGGCGAAGCGACCCCGATGGAGGGGGGCGACGCGCCATGAGCGCGGTTCTACTCGATGGCAGAGCCGCCGCGCGAGCGGTGCGGAAGGAAGTCGCGGCGGGTGTCGCCCGCCTCGTGCGCCGTCACGGCTTTGCGCCGCACCTCGCCGCAGTGCTGGTCGGCAACGACCCCGCCTCCGCTGCGTACGTCGGCATGAAGGAGAGGGCGAGCGGTTGGGTGGGCATCGCATCCCGTACGCATCGCCTGCCACCGACCGCCACGCAGAGCGAACTCGAGTCCCTGATCGACTGCCTGAACGCTGACACCGCCGTGCACGGCATACTTGTGCAGCACCCCCTGCCCCATCATATCGACGAGACGGCGGTACTGGCGCGCCTCTCGCCCGCCAAGGACGTGGACGGCGTCAGCGGCCACAGCCTCGGCGCCCTCGTCACGGGCAGTGACGCATTCGTGTCGTGCACGCCGCTGGGCATCATGGAGCTGCTGGACCGGTACCACCTGCCCATAGAGGGGAGGCGCGCAGTCGTGGTCGGCCGAAGCATCATCCTGGGCAAGCCGCTTGCGCTGCTCCTCCTCAACCGCCACGCAACCGTCACTGTGTGCCACAGCCGCACGCGGGACCTGACGGAGGTGACGCGAGAGGCCGACATCCTCGTGGCGGCCGCCGGCCGGCCGGAGATGATTCGCGGCGCCGACATCAAGCCGGGCGCGATCGTCGTCGATGCCGGCTACAGCCGCCTGCCTGGGCGCACCGGTGATGTGGGCGACGTGGAGTTCGCCACTGCGCAACAGGTTGCGGGCTACATCACCCCGGTGCCAGGCGGCGTTGGCCCCATGACTATTGCGATGCTACTCCGCAACACGCTGGGTGCCGCAGAGCGGCAGACGCCGGCCGGTTGGTGCGACCGGGCACGCTCTCGGTGAGCCTGGAGGCGTAAGCATGTTCACGCAGGAGTACTGGGTGCAGATTGGCCGGGACGCGCTGCAGGCGGCCAGCACCAGTGGCCTGCGCATACTGATCATCCTGCTGATCTATGTCGCGGCTCGCAGAGCGCTCTTCCGGATAATCGAGGCCGCTCTAGCCCGGGCGCTGTCCGTGCGCGGCGCGTCTCAGGCCGGCACGGAGGAGCATGCCCGGCGCCTGCGCACGCTTCTGCCACTCGCCCGCAGCGTCGCCGGATGCGCGCTCTTCTTCGTGGCAGCAGTCATGGTGCTCGACGCCCTGGGCGCCAACGTAGCGGGCATCATCGCAACAGCCGGCATCGGCGGTCTGGCGATCGGTTTTGGCGCCCAGCGCCTCGTGCGCGACGTTATTGCAGGTTTCCTGCTAGTCGCCGAGAACCAGTTGGCGGTCGGCGAGCACGTCACCGTCGGCGGCGCGGCAGGGACGACCGCAGGCGCCGGGGTTACCGGCGTCGTTGAGGAGCTCGGGTTGCGCGTGCTCCGCATCCGCGATGAGGGAGACCGTCTGTGGACGATCGCGAACGGTGACATCTCCGCGGTGACCAACCTCTCCCGAGCGCCCGTGCGAGAGATACTTGAGGTCGCCGTCGGCCCCGCCGCGGATGTAGGCGACGTCAGGTCCCGCATTGAGTCCGAGAGCCTTCGGCTGGCGGCCGCCGATGGCTCCAGGCTGATCGAGGCGCCTGTCATCCTGGGTGTGAGTGCCTTCGATGCCACGCGCACGGTCATTCAGATCCAGATCCTCAGCCGGTCACGTGACCTGCCGTCGGAGACCCTTCGCGTACGTGAGGCAATGCTGGCGCGGATGAGGTCGGACGGCGTACCTCTGGCCTAGACGCCCACGCACGCGGGTCCCGTATCGCGGGCGCGGGACGCACAAGAGAGGAGCGCGGGCATGCTGGTGACTACTACGCACTCGGTGGAAGGCAGAAGTGTTCGGACGTACCTCGGTGTCGTCGTCGGCGAGGCGATCGTCGGCGCAAATCTGTTCAAGGACCTCTTCGCCGGCATCCGCGACATCGTGGGCGGGCGCTCGGGCGCCTACGAGGATGAGCTGCAGCGAGCCCGCGAGATCGCGATGAGCGAGTTGACGGCTCGGGCATCCGCGCTGGGCGCCGATGCAGTGGTGGGCGTGGATCTCGACTATGAGGTGGTTGGCCAGGGCGGCTCCATGCTGATGGTCAGCGTGAGCGGCACAGCCGTACGCCTCGGTTGAGGGCTCCCGGTCGGAACCGAGCGCCGTTGATTCCGTCCGGCCGATCCTGCTACACTAACCCGCTCCGACAGGCTCCGACGGAGCACTCACTCACGACCCCGGCGCCCTTGTCAGCGTCCGCGGCCGAGCGCGCGCCAGGTCTCCGCCTGGCTACCAGGGAGATGCGTATCCATGGCGAGCGGAAAGGTCGTGCAGGTGCAGGGCCCTGTCGTTGATGTGTGCTTCCCGCCAGGTGACCTGCCGGCGATCCTCAACGCGGTGGCCGTGACCGATAGCCCTCGCGGCATCGACCTCACCGTCGAGGTCGCCCAGCATCTCGGCAACGACGTGGTGCGTTGCATCGCCATGTCGTCGACTGACGGCCTGGTGCGCGGGATGGAGGCGACCGATACCGGCGGCCCCATCACGGTACCCGTCGGCCGCGGCACCCTGGGGCGCGTGCTCAACCTGCTGGGCGCGCCGATTGACGGGCTCGGTGAAGTGGACTCGAGTGAGCGCTGGCCCATCCACCGCCCGGCGCCTGCCTTCGAGGACCAGGCGGTCTCCACGGAGGTTCTGGAGACCGGCCTCAAGGTCATAGACCTCCTCACTCCGTACCTCAAGGGCGGGAAAATCGGCCTGTTCGGCGGCGCCGGGCTTGGCAAGACGGTCCTGATCCAGGAGCTGATCACCAACATCGCCACGGAGCACGGGGGCTTCTCGGTCTTCGCCGGAGTGGGAGAGCGCACGCGCGAGGGCAATGACCTGTGGCTCGAGATGAACGAGTCCGGCGTCATCTCTAAGACGGCGATGGTCTTCGGACAGATGAACGAGCCGCCGGGCGCCCGCCTGCGCGTGGGGCTCTCGGCTCTCACGATCGCGGAGTATTTTCGCGACGTCGAGGGCCAGGACGTCCTCCTGTTTGTTGACAACATCTTCCGGTTCACGCAGGCCGGCTCCGAAGTCTCCGCCCTCCTCGGACGTATTCCGTCCGCGGTCGGCTACCAGCCCACGCTGGGCACGGAAATGGGCGCGCTGCAGGAGCGCATCACCTCGACGAAGAAGGGCTCCGTTACCTCAGTGCAGGCCATCTACGTCCCGGCCGACGACCCGACGGATCCCGCTCCGGCCACGACCTTCGCGCACCTCGACGCATACACCTACCTTGAGCGCCGCATCGTCGAGAAGGGCATCTACCCCGCCGTCGACCCGCTGGTCTCGTCGTCCCGCATTCTGGACCCGCGCATCGTCGGGCAGGAGCATTACGACGTGGCGTGCGCCGTGCAGCAGACGCTGCAGCGCTACAAGGAGCTGCAGGACATTATCGCCATCCTGGGTATCGATGAGTTGTCGGATGAGGACAAGCTGGCAGTGTCGCGCGCCCGCCGCCTCGAACGCTTCCTCTCGCAGCCATTCCGGGTGGCGGAGCAGTTCACCGGAATCGCCGGCAAGTACGTGCCTCTGAAGGACACGGTCCGCTCATTCCGCGAGGTCGTGGAGGGCAAGCACGACGACCTGCCGGAGCAGGCCTTCCTCATGGTGGGCGCGATCGAGGAGGTCGTCGAGAAGGCCCAGACGCTGCAGGCCGAGTGACGGGAGCGCATCGATGGCCACGTTCCTGCTGGAGATCGTGACTCCTGAGGGGCAGGTGCTTACGGAGCACGTGCAGGCGCTGCGCGTGCCAGGCGTCGAGGGCTCCCTGGGCGTGCTCGCAGGGCACGCCCCGCTGATGACCGCGCTTGGCGTTGGGGTGATCGAGATCACCCACCCCAACGGGGACGAGGAACACATTGCCACTATCGGCGGATTCATGGAGGTGCGCCGCGACCGCGTGATCCTGCTCGCTGACACGGCAGAGCGCGCCACTGACATTGACGTCGCCCAGTGTGAGGCCGCCGTGGCGAGGGCGCGCGAAGCACTGCGCTCGGGCGACGCGGTGGACTACGACGCAAACCAGGCGGCGCTCCAGCGTGCGATGAGCCGCCTCCGCATCGCAAAGGTGCCCTCGGAGCCACAGCCATAGGAGCGCCGGGCCGGCCTCAGGCCGGCCCGGCGCTCCTATGACCATCTGTCGTCCGCCGTCAGACGAGGCCGGCCGCAGCGTGCCTCTCGGCGATCACCACTGCGAGCCGATCAACGGCCGCCAGATCCTCCTCGCCCGGCATACCGCGTGTAAGCACCGGGTCCAGCACCTCCGCGCGCAGGCCTGCCAGCAGGTCGCAGACCTGCTGCGCCGTCTTCCCGCTCCACCCGAACGAGCCGACCACGACGACGTGGCGCAGCTTCGGCTTCAGCGCATTGGCCAGGTAGGCGGCCGAGACCGCGAGGGGGTGTGCCCCACCCAGCACGGTCGGCGTCGCCACCACGAGCGTTGCCGCATCGACGAGGGCGTCCGCAAGGTCGCCCACATCGGTCGATGCGAGGTCCATCGCGCGCGTGGCCACTCCCCTTTCGCCGAGAGAGCACAGCAGCCGCTCGACCATTTCGCGCGTTGAGCCGTGCATCGACACGTAGGCGACAACCGCCGCGTTCCGCGGCGGGCCCGTCATCCAGTCCTGGTACGCAGCCCGTATGCGATCAGGCTGGTCGTGGAGCGGGCCATGGCTGGGAGCGATCAGGCGGACATCGAGGCCGTCGAGCCGCTCCACATTCCTTCGGATCACATTGCGGAATGGCATCATGATCTCGGCGTAGTAGGACCGGCTGGCCCCCTCCACGCACCCGTCGGGCGCGTAGAGGTCCGTGGTCGCCAGGTGCGCGCCGAACAGGTCGCACGAGAACAGCAGCCCCTCATCCTCGAGGAAGCTCATGGCGGTCTCGGGCCAGTGCTGCCATGGGGCGTGCAGGAACCGCAACGTCCGCCCGCCCAGGTCGATCGTTGCGCCGTCCTCAATGGCTTCGACCCGCTCCGCGTCGACGGGCAGATGGTCCAGCAGCATCTCCCTGCCCTTGGGAGTGATCAACACCCGCGCCGCCGGGTAGCGCTCCATTATGTAGGGCAGACTCCCTGAGTGGTCCTGCTCCACGTGATGCACCACGATGTCGTCGATCCGCTCCACCGAACGCAGGTGGTCGAGCAGGGCTGGCAGGCACGAGGCGTCGACGGTGTCGAGCAGAGCGGTGCGATTCGAGCCCCGCACCAGGTAGGCGTTGTAGGTGGTGCCCTGCGGAATGGGTATTAGCGAGTCGAACAGCCGGCGCTCCCAGTCGATGGCGCCCACCCACGACACGCCGTGACGGATCTCTCGAGCAGTCATGCTACGTCGTTCTCCTATACAGCTGCGCGTTGCCGGGGGCTCGACATGCACTCCGTGATTCGCCACGCACCTGCATGCTTTCCTGTGTGGAGATACGCGAAGTAGGTTCAGCGCCGTGCGGCGGCGAATGGCAGGGCAGCCTGCACCAGCCAGCCAGGAGATTCCGATGACCGATGCACTGCTGAGCCTTCCCGTGCAACCGGACGCCGACGCCTTCCTCCGCTGCATCCGCCGGGAGGGGACGCCCGACCGCGTCCACGCCATCGAGCTCTTCCTTGACGGCGAAGTGCAGCAGGTGATCTGCGACCGGTACGATCTGCTTGCTGGCATCGACCCTTCGGATCCCTGGTTCTGGCAGAAGCGCGAGATGCGGCTCCAGCGGCACCTGGGCTACGACTACGTCCGGTGTGGCGTAGAGGGGCTGCAGTGGCCGCTGAACTGGGGGGCCACCGAAGACACTGCCGCGGTTCAGCGAGCGGGCGGGCGCCGGTACGTTAACGAGCACCGGGGCCCCATCACCTCGTGGGAGGAGTTCGAGCGCTACCCCTGGCCGGACCCGACGCGCGGCAGTCACCGCTCGCTCGAGTGGTTCGAGGCCAACCTACCCGAAGGCATGTGCGTGATCGGCGGCGGAGGCTTCGCCCACTTCGCCGAGTACCTCGTGTGGCTCATGGGATACGAAACGCTCTGCGTGGCGCTCTACGAGCAGCGAGACCTGGTGCAGGCCATCTCCGATCGTCTGCTCGCGATATTCGACCCGCTCGCGCGCCAGATCGTGTCGTACCCGCGCGTGCGGGCGCTCTGGGGCAGCGATGACATGGGCTTCCGGACCGGCCCGCTCATCAAGCCGGACGACCTGCGCCAGTTCGTGCTCCCGGGGCATCGCCGCATGGCCGAGATCGCACGCGCAGCGGGCCGGCCCTACTTGCTGCACTCGTGCGGAAACCTGTCGACCATCATGGGCGACCTGCTCGACGACGTCCGGATCGACGCCAAGCACTCCTTCGAGGATACGATCGAGAGCGTGATCGAGGCCAAGGCGACCTACGGTCGGCGCATCGCACTGCTTGGCGGGATCGACGTGGACTTCCTCTGTGTCGCGCAGGAGGGCGCCATCCGCGAGCGCGTCCGGCGAACGCTGGACACCTGCATGTTTGGCGGCGGCTACTGCCTGGGCACCGGCAACAGCGTCGCGAACTACGTGCCTGTCGAGAGCTATCTGGCGATGCTCGACGAGGGGCGCCGCTACGCTGCGTGACACGCAGCCGCCTGGACGCAGAAGAGGCCGCCCGCCATAGCATGCCAGCGGACGGCCCCTCCATGTTATCCGCCACTCGCCGGGCGGTTGGTTTCGTGTTAATCGCGGCATCGTGCCGCGCCTGGTCAGGTTCCTACAATCGCCAGGAGGGCCAACGACGTCCTCAAGGCGATGTCGTATGCGTTTGTCGGTCTGAGTACGGTCACCCGTCCTCCCGCTGGCGGGCGCCGCCTGGCCGCCCATCGGATACCGGGGAGGGGTCTCTGCCTCCCTGCGGCTCCATGCTCCGGCGCGCGCCCCGCCGTCTGCGCGGAACCGACTGGAGTGTGCCACGCCTGACTGCCACGCCGACCCAGTACTTGTCCCGTATTGCGCCACGTCGGGAGCGCACAGGAGTACGACGGTCACAGGACGAACTGACCTCCTGCCGCGTGTGGACGATCGAATCCGTCGAATGGGAGGGATCGCATGAGGGACCGGCTCGCTGAGGCGCTGCGCGCCAGTACGGCTGACTACGCCGAGATCCGCTTTGAGACAGAGGACGCAACTCACATCGCGTTCCGCGGCCCAGAGGCCGAGAACGTCTCGTCATCGCGCCTCCAGGGGGGAATCGTCCGGGCGTGCGTCCGAGGCGGATGGGGCATGGCCGCGTTCGACTCCGTCGACGCCCTCGAGGACCAGGTGCGCGAGGCCTGCCGCTGCGCCGCCCTGGTCGGTCGCGAGACGACGGAGCTGGCGCCCGTCGAAGCGCCGGCAGACATGGAGATCTCAGCCAAGCTCGAGAAGGACTTCCGCGGCGTCCCCCTCTCCGACAAGTCGGCGCTGGTCGCCCGGTACAATGACATCCTGCTGCGGTCCGCACCCCGCATTGAGAGCTCCTACATCGCCTACTACGACTCGTTCCGCACCGTGCACTTTGCCTCCACCGAGGGACGCACGTTCATGGAGGAGCGCCCCAAGGTAACGCTCGCCTTCGGCTCAATCGCGCGGGACGGCGCACTTGTTCAACAGGCGTTCGACGGCTACTCGTCATCGACAAGCTACGGTACGGTCCTGGAGCGCGAGGGCCTCATGGAGGAGGTCGCCGCGAGGGCGTCGGCGCTCCTGAGCGCTCCGCCGTGCGAAGGCGGGGTGCACACAGTGGTGCTCGACAACCGCTTGGCGGGCGTCTTCGCTCACGAGGCCTTCGGTCACCTAAGCGAGGCGGACTTCCTCTACGAGAACCCAAAGATGCGCGACCTGATGCATCTGGGGCGACGGATGGGCGTGCCCGCCCTGAGCATCGTCGATGACGGCACGATGGGAACACTGATCGGGACCAACCGACTCGACGACGAGGGCACGCCCACAGCCCGAACAGACCTCATACGCGACGGCGTTCTCGTGGGACACCTCCACTCGCGCGAGACGGCCGCGAAGATGGGCGAGGCGCCCACGGGCAACGCCCGCGCCATCCGGCGCAACGTCCCGCCCATCGTGCGCATGACCAACACATACATCGAACCTGGTGGGGCGACGGTCGAGAGCGTCATCGGCGGCGTTGATCGCGGCATCTACGCGTGCCGCGCTCACGGCGGCCAAACGATGATGGAGATGTTCACGTTCTCCGCGGCGTATGGCTTTCGCATCGAGAACGGCAAGGTGGGCGAGCTGGTCCGGGATGTGGTGCTGACCGGCAACGTGTTCGAGACGCTTGACCGGATCGACGGTTTCGCGAACGACCTGATGATCTTCGAAGGCGCCGGAGGCTGCGGCAAGGGCCACCAGTTCCCACTCCCGGTGACGTTTGGGTCGCCCCATATCCGCATCCGCGACGTGGTCGTCGGCGGCAAGTAGGAGGAAGAGCACATGAACGGTGGCCTGCTTGGCCGGATGTCGGAGGCGATGCACCGCGGCGTGGATGAGGCAACGCGTCAGGGCGCCTCCGGCGCGCGCATCCACTTCTCCCACAGCGTGCGCTCTGGCTGTGGCTTCGAGAACGGTCGGCTCAAGGAGACGGAGCAGACAGACACGGCGTACTACCGGATCGATGTGGTGTCCGAGGGCAGGCGAGCATCTGTTAGCGGCAACGACCCGGCGGACATGTCGGAGATGGTCGGCCGGGCTCTGGCGCTCGTCCGTCTGGGCGCAGTGGCTCACTTCGAGGCCTACCCCGCGCCTACACCCACGATCAGCGTTCCCATGGCGTGCGAGCGCACCTCGTCGCTGACGCGCGAGAGCCTCATCGAGGCATGCGAACGGATGGTCGCGATCGTGCGCGAAGAGGATCCGGACCTATTCCTGAGCGCCTCCGGCTCGCGCTCCAGCACCGAGGCCCTCCTCGTTACAAGCGGCGGCGTCCACCACGCCACCCGCGCGACCTCGTGGTCGATAGGGTGCAGCGCTCAGAAGACGACCGGCACCGACATGCTCTTCGCTGGCTACGGGCGGCGGTGGCGACAGCTCGGCGACCTCTTCGACCCATCGTTCATTGCCTCAGAAGTGGTGAAGGACCTGAGGCATGGTGCGCGCGTTGTGGAACCTCCGACCGGCCGGCTGCCCATCCTCCTGCCTCCGGAGGCGGTCAGCATGCTGCTGATGCCGGTGTGGGCTGGCATCGACGGACGCAACGTGGCGAAGGGCGACTCGCCCCTCAGGGAGCGCCTGATGGAGCAGGTGCTGGATCCCTGCCTCTCGCTCGTGGACTGTCCCCACACGCCGTTCGCACCAGGCGCCGCGGAGATCGACGACAGTGGCATCCCTACACGGGAGCAGACCGTGGTCGATCGAGGCGTGCTCCGGACCTTCCTCTACGATCTTGACAGCGCCGGCCTGGCAGACGCTCAGCCCACCGGCAACAGCGGCTGCGCGCCGTACTACCCTAAGGTCCTGCCGGGCGATCGACCGGCGGCCGCGCTCCTCGCCTCCATCGGCGACGGCCTGCTCGTCAAGGAGGTGATTGGAGTCGGCCAGAGCAACGTGATGAACGGCGATCTGGCAGGCAACGTGGCCCTCGGATTCAGGGTCCGGGATGGCGAGATTGTCGGTCGTGTGAAGGACACGATGATCGCGGCCAACGTCTATGAGGTGCTGCGCTCGGGTGTGTCGCTGAGCGCTGAGGTGGAGCCGGTGTCCGGTATGCCATGGCTCCTCGTCGACGGCGTCACCGTGAGCGCGATGTCCCGCCAGGGCTGACACACGGCGAGCCACCCCAGCCCCACAAAGCCATCGGCCCCGCGTGTGATCCGCGGGGCCGATGGCTTTGTGCAGTGCGCCCAATCCCGCCTAGCGGGCAGGCTGGACTGGGAGGTCGCCAGGCGCCGTCGGGTTGCCTGGCGTGCCAGGCGTCTCGGGTGCGCCAGGAGCGCCGGGCGTTGGGGCCTGCGGCACGGAGGGAGCCGCGTTGCCGCTGCCCGGTGCAGGCTGGCCGGGCGGCGTCGTCCCAGGCTGGGCATCTTGCCCGAGCATCGGGTGCAGCTTCTGCAGGTCCGGCAGAGCCCGTCGTATGCGCGCGGACTCGTCGCGCACCAGGTCGGCGCCACGCTGACCATCCACGACGTGAGGGATCAGGAAGATCATCAGCTCCGTCTTCGTCGATGTCGTGTTGGTCGATCGGAAGAGATGGCCGATCAGCGGGATGTCGCCGAGCAGAGGCACCTTGTTGGACGACGTGGTCCTGTTGTCCCGCATGAGCCCCGCCAGCACCACGATGTCGCCGTCGCGCACACTCACCGAGGTGTCGGTCGAGCGCTCAGACGTGCGCGGCGCCTGCTGCGACGTGACGCGGCCGGCGGCGTCCACCGTCGATGCCACGGCGTCGAACCCGAGTAGGTCGCTGGCCGTGGCGAACACGTCGATCGTCACAAGACCATCGGCAGTGATCCTCGGCGTCACATCGAGCTGGATGCCAATGTCGAGGTAGTCGTAGCTGAGGGTCTGGCCGATGTTGAGCCCGCCCGTGAAAGTGCTGGTGACGTACGGCACTCGCGTGACCACGTCGACCGTGGCCTGCTGGTTGTTGGATGTGAACACCCTCGGAGTGGAGAGGATGCGCACGCGCTGGTCGGACGCGAGGAGCTGCATGAGCCCGTTGAACCGGCCGCTGACCGCCTGGAGCCCGATCTGCGCTCCCGGACTCAGCGGCGAGGGGATGTTGGCGGAGGCCGTCGCGTTCCCGCCCAGCGGGAAGCTCGTCGATCCGGTGACCGTGGATCGCTCGTTCAGGACCGTTCCCACGCCCCTGGCATCGAACTGGAAGCCAAGCTTCTGTGTGCTGTCGAGGCTCGCCTCCGCGATGATCACCTCGATCATCACCTGCCGCGGAATCAGATCGAGCTGCTCCACGATGTCGCGGATCGCCGTCATGTTGTCCGGCGTCGTGGTGATAATCAGGCTGTTGCTGCTCGGCTCGGCCACCACGCCCACGTTGTTGAGCAGCTGCAGGAGGTTGACGTGGCTTCCGCCCTGCCCCCGGCCGAACTGCGGCGTGACCTGCTGCTGGCGGCCGAACAGCCCGCCGCCTCCGGCTTGGCCGAACACGAACTGACGCGACGGGTCGGCGTCCTCCAGCTCGAACGCGACTGGCTCGACGTCGGGCACGAACCCGTTCGGCGTCAGCGTGCCCGTGATCCCGTTCGCACCGACCACCGGGGCTGCACGACCACCCTGAGTGCGCTGCGTCGTGGTGCCCTGTCGCCGGTTGATCGACTGCCGCCGCTGGGCTGCGGTCTGCTGCTGTCCAAACGGGCTGAAGCCGAAGCCGCCGACCTGGCCGGCGCGTGCGCCGGCGCCCTGCTGTCCACCAAAGGCCTGGCCCAGCACGTGAGCGACATCCTGGGCCTGCGCGTTTCGGAGCGGCACGACAAACGACGTGCTCTCCATCGTGACCGGCACGTCGAGCTGTGCGACGAGTTGCTGAACCTGCTCCATCCGCTCCGCGATCGCCGTCACGATCAGTGAGTTGGTGCGAGCGTCGGCCTCCACTCTGGCGAACGGGTCTGCGCTGGCAGTCGGCTGGCGGCCCTGCTGACCTGCACCGCCCCTACCGAAGACACGCTCGCGGAACGTGGCCCCGCCCTGCATCGTGCCCCCCACCGCCGAGTTGGTAAGCACGCGGTTGATGACATCTGCTACGTCCATCGCGTTCGCGTGCTGCATCTTGATCAGCCTGGTCTGCAGAGCCTGGGCCTCCTCAGAGTCGAGAGCCGTGATGATCTCGCGGACCCTGAGCAGGTTGTCGTCCGAAGCAACCACCAGCACGGAGTTCGTGCGAACATCGGCCACGGCGACGACCGCGACGCGCTGCGCCGGGGGCGCCTGGCCCTCCTGGCCGGGCGGAACGGGCTGCCCTGGCGCCTGCGGGGCCTGGCCTTGTTGCCCCCTACGCCCCTGGTCCTGGCCGCCGGCCCTGCCACGCGTGAAGACTTGGCGGAAGAGCCCGTTTACCGCTTCCGCGACGTCGGTCGCATTGGCTCGCTCGAGAGCGAATATCTCCACGCGGTTGCTACTCGCAGCCCTGTCGAGGGCCCGGACTAGCTCGGTCACCCGCTGCACGTTGCTCGCCGTGTCCGTCACCACAAGCGCGTTCGTGCCGGTGCTGCCAACGAGACTCGCGCCCCTGTTGACCAGAGGCATCAGTTCGCGCGACAGGATCCCGGCGTCCACGTTCTCGATCGGGATCACCTGCGTGACGACCTGGTTGCGGAGCTCGTCCGGCGATGCGCCCGACGTCCCGTCGCGGAGCAGGGTCGTGCTCTGCACTGCGCGGTCCAGGGGGAGTATCCGCAGGATCTGTGTGTTGCCGCGCGTCTCCAGCTGGCCCGAGTACCCGCGCACCTCGAGGGTTGACTGGAGCACCTGGAACGCCTGCTCAATCGTGAGCGGCTGCGGGCTGATGATGGTAACCGGACCCGTCAGGCCTCCATCGGGCACGATCTGCCAGTTGGTCGCCATGGCGAAGAACCTCAGCACGTTGCCTATGTCGGCACCGCGAAAGTCCATCGTCACCGTGCCGCCGGCCCGCCCGGCGAAGGGTTGCGGAGGCGCCCCCTGCGCTGCCGGAGCGGCGCCAGGATCTGCAGGCGCTGGCGTCTGTCCAGGAGCCGCGGGAGCTGGCGTCTGTCCAGGAGCCGGACTGGCCGGCGCGGGTGCCGGACCACCGGGCCCGGGCGCCTGACGCACGCTCAGCTCGCCGAGCGTGGGCGCCGGGTTCGCCGGCCCGGAGGGCCCGGCGGGAGGCCTGGGATCCTGGCCGCTGCGACCGCCTCCCTGCCCTCCGCTGCGCTGACCAGTAGCGCGCTCGCCCCGCTGGTTCTGTAGCGGCAGCACCGACAGCCGCACGGTCCCGCTCGGTCGCGCGTTCGTAGCGGCCGTACCGCGCTGCGACGCGGAGGAGCGGTCCGGAGCCCTCCCGTCTCTTGTGCCAGAAGCTTGTCCGCCTGCGGGCGCACCGCCGGCGAGGAGCCCACACACCGCTGCGACGGCCACTAGGCTGCCAGTCGCATTAGCCAGGTTTCTATGTCTGAGTGTCACCACGGGATCACCCTCCTCGCCCCGGCTGCCGTGCTGCGCGCAGCCCCCCAACGTCCGGCAGCCCTCATCCGCCATCGCCATCACCAGAGCGCCCACGGCGCCCTCGGCCCTCGAACGCGCGATCACGGAAGCGCTCCGACGCCTCGCGAATCTGCTCAGGGGTCATGTTCTGCATCCGCTCGCGCACCCGTTCCTGCGTCCGTTGGGGAAGCCGCTCGAAGCCTGGGAACGGCACTGCGCCGGGCGCCGCCCCTGGCGCACCCCCTGGCGTCATGCCGGGAGGCCCGCCCGGCTGACCGGGTGCACCTGCCTGCCCGGGGGCCGGCGCGGTCAGGAAGGCCGCCGGCCGGTCGAGCGGCGTCAGGCTGAAGCTGTCCGACTTCGACAGGATGTGCGCAGTACCCGCTACCTGAATGGTGATCGACCGCTCGCCAACCTGCGACACCTCGCCTCCCATGAAGCTGTCGCCCTGTGCAAGGTACTGCCCCTGCCGCGTCGTCCGGTGCTCGACGAGCGCCAGGGCGCGCCCTCCGAGGTTGACGCTCCCTGCATACGTGTAGTCGGCGAACGGGTTCACCGGCGCGGCAGCCGGAGCCGGCAGAGGCTGCACCGCCGCAGCCGGCGCAGCCCGCACCGGTGGGGCCGCCGGGCTGAAGAGGCTGCCCCGCACGCTGGCCAGGTAGTGGTCCAGTGGCCTGCGGGCGGGTGGCGCAGGCTCGATGGCCACGCGCTCCGCTGCAGGCTCAGGTCTCTCCGCGGCAGAGGCAGTGCGCTCGTTTGAGTTGCCGCGCGTCTGCGCCATCACCAGAACGGCCGTGCAGGCGCACACCGCAACGGCGACCCACGGAGCCCATCGGCGATTCCTCGTTCGCTTCATCCTATGCTCTCCCTGCTCCGAACTCATCCGTGGCCACGTCGTTCCCGGAGTCCGCGCCTGCCCGGCCCGATGTATACATCGCTACCTGCACCTCCACCTCGACGGTGCGCGCCTGCGGATCGGGTGCGGTGATGGTCAGTTTCTCCACAACCAGCTTCTCGCTCGGCTCCTCGAGACGGTAGAGGAACGTTACGACAGGTCTGCCGAAGCCGACGGTCGCCAGCCGCACGTTCAGCGTCACCTTGCTCACGTCCGCCACGGTACGCACGCGCGCCGGCTTGATCTCCTTCAGATCCACTCCCGACTCGCGGGCGATGGTCTGCAGGCGCTTCACGGCGCGCGGAAGCAGGCGGTCAGGCGACTCCGAAAACACAGCCTTGCTCACCGCAGCTCGCAGATCGGCGGTCTCCTGCTCCAGTCGGACCTTCTCCGCTTCGGCCTCCCTGAACTGCTCCCGGGCCGCTGCTGTTGTTAGCTGACGACCGCGTGGCGACGGACCCGGGCTCAGCACCAGCCAGGCGGCCCCGAAACAGACCACGATGCAAGTCAGCAGGAGCACACGCTCACGCGCGTTCCGTTGCCTCCACCATGAGCTCATCGATCCGCTCCCCTGCTGCCGGCGCTGGGGCGCGTTCCGGCGGATACAGTCTCGCGTGACGCGGAAGTGACTGCCTCCTCAGGATCGCGCACGGTCACCGTTGGCGCTCGCTCACCGGCGCCTGGTTCGGCGCCCGCCCCAGGGAGCCGGCATGTGATCAGGAAGCTTGTCGCCTGCCCGGGGGTCGCGCCGTTCAACCCCTCAAGCTCGGGCAGCAACGGCGCCTCCTCGGTCTGAGCGTCGCCGAGGTAGCCCAGGCGCGCCTCGCGGAACGATCCTCCTGACTGGTAGGCCAGCACGAGCTCCGTCGCCGCCGCCTCCGTCCGCGCGATGCCACGGAGGGTTACCGACCCGGCGCGCTCGTAGGTCAGTTGGGTGATGTACGCCGCGCCATCCGCCGGGATGCCGTCGCTGACGGCCTTCAGCACGTCGACCGCCTGAAACCTGCGGGAGGTGCCTGCCATCACGGTGCGGTAGGTCTTGGCAGCCTGACCATGCTCCTCCCGAACCTGCGCGAGCGCCTTCTGCAGAGACTCCAGACGTCGGTTCTCGCGCGCGGCGCCCGCATACTCGCGCCGTGTGCGCTCAGAGGCTGCACTCGTATAGGTAGCCACCGCGATGATGGCAACCAGCGCCAGCGCCCCGACTGCCAGAGCCCTGGCTCGCTGCCGGACAACAGCCGCGCGCTCCGCCCTGGTCGGCGGAAGCAGGCTCAGGGCGCCTCCAGAACCACCGCCCTCAATGGCCGCCCCCAGCGCCACGGCATAGGCCGCCCCCTCCGGATCGCCGGCGCCCACGGGGCCGCCCATCGGCTCGACCGGCGTGTCCAGGTACGGCTGCAACTCCGCGGCGCCAACCCCGGCATCCCGCATCGCGGCAAGGATCAGGCGGACGACGGGGGTCCGACGTTGCTCGTTCTGGAACGCGGTGAGTGACCGGCCGATCTCACCGGCCACGGCAGCAGCACGGTCGACGCCGTCGGCAGGCTCCCCGGCTCGTGAGAAGAGCGGATGGCCATCGAGCGCGATGGCGATCTCGACGTTGCCCTGCTCCGCGACCACGACGGCGACCGCCTCGTCGGCCACGGGCACAAGCGAGCTGAGGCAGAGGCTGGACACTGCCAGGCGCAGGGGTCGAACGCCGGCCTGCTCCAGGCCGGCGACAACCGCGTCGACCAGGGACCGCCGCGCGGCAACCAGGAGCACCGAGACCATGCCCTCGCCAGCATCTCCGAGCACGCGATGGCTCAGCACCACCTCGTCGAGCGGGAACGGTATGTACTGCTGGGCCTCGAAACGCACCATGCCGGCCATCTGCTCTGGCTCGGCGCGCGGGAATCGGGCGGCCTTGACCGTCACCATGCGCCGGGGCACCACCGCGACGGCGTCGCGCCCATGGATGCCGCCGGCAGCGAGCGCGGCGCGGGTCGCCTCGGCGATCCGGTCTCGCGACCCGGCCGGGTCGTCCCACACGCCGGGCGAGAGGGGCGCTGAGCCGCGCTTCAGAATGCGCGCGGCGCCGCCGCGGCTATCCACCTCGATTGCGCGAACGGCCGACCAGCCGACGTCCACCACGGTCGTCCGCTGCAGCCTGGCTCGCACCCCCGACACGTTGGAGGCCATGTGGCCAAAGCTCCTCTCACGCGCAGCCACCAAGGCGGCAGCGCGGCACGTCATGGCTGCGCCGTCACCACAGACTGGTATACCGGCGGCGCCGACCAACTGCTCCATCCAGGAATCCGCGGTACCGTCCGCCACTGCACGATGCGGCTTGCGACCTCCTGCCCGGTCTCCGGCTGCATACCCGCGCCTGCAGTGGTGTCCTCGGCTACCGCCCCCCCGATGACCACCAGCGCTTCCGCAGCGTACACCCGCGGACTGCCCGCAACGCGCACCCTGACACGCACTAGGTAGGCGGACGACTTCGTGCTCACATGGTCCACCAAGGTCCGAAGTTGGCGGCGGTTCAGGCTCGTCAGCTGGAACAGGTCCCCTAGCCCACCGAACACCGTGCCGCTCTGCCGGGCCGTGATGATCGCCTCGTAGATCGTCTGGTCTACACCCGGAAGGGCGGCCAGCACCTCGAGCGGCGCCGTGTTGATGTTCACCACGCCGTCTCGCGTGGCCGCATCGCTCACCGTGATCCGGTCCGCGCAGCGCTGCATGATGGCGCGGGTCACGCCCGGGACGTCCAGTAAGTCGGCCATGGAGACGAACGGGTTCTGCTGCCTCTGCTGGACGATCTGCCGCGCCAGTCCCGACGGAAGCCCCACCTGCTCCGTAAGCTGCTCCTGCGTGGCGCTGTTGACGTTGAGACGGCGCGTCCCGTCCGACGCCGTGTTCAGCTCCTGCGAGAAGGTGGTCAGCAGTTCCGCCAGCGCGATGCCGCTGCTCCCCACATCTATGGACGGCGCATCGTCACCTTCGGTGGCGGCACCCCCGCCACCAGCGCCGCCGCTCTGACGACTGCGGGCGGACGCCGCAGCCCCGGTGACGCCCGAAGCCGCCGCGTTGTCCGCCACGGGAACACCGTGCAGACGCGCCGGGGTCATCCCCCGCACCAGCAACAACTCGTCAATGCTCCCGATCGGTGCGTTCCGCGGCGCGTAAGGCGGCGAGAGCGACTGGTAGTACGAGTCCTCCGCGCCCAGCGCGCTCTCCAGCGCACCCTCCGTGTCGTCGGCGTCGCGCCAGTCCACGATGGCGAGAGCCGTGGCCGGGTCATCCCTCAACCCCGGCAACATCGCAAGGTCACGGGCCGACGCAGTGTTCACGTTCAACCGGGACGCGGTGTCGATGATCTCGAGCTTGAACCAGGCGTCGCCTTCCTGGGTCCATCCGTTCGCGTCCGTGCCGGGCAGCGTGCCCAGCTCCGGCGGACGCGTTCCGCTGGCGGTCGCCTCCTCCAGCATGGCGGCAGCGTACTCCACGGCGCCGCGCGCCACCCAGTACTGACGTGTCTCGTACAGGAAGCCGGTCGACTGCCGAACGAGCTGGCGGCTGCTCGCCGTCATCGCGACCGCGAGGGCCGTCATGATAAGGACGATGAACATCACGGGCACCAGCGCCTGGCCCCGTACGCGCGCGCCCAGTGTCATAGCCGCGCTCCGCCGCCGGCACCGCCCTGGGTGCCAGTCCCGCCCTGAGCGCCGGTCTGCTGCGGAGGCACCTGTCCCTGCGGCGCCGGATCGGGGGTTACGGGCGCCACCGTCGTGGTCAGCACGGTGGCCCGGCGCTCGGGGCCGACCAGCGTGAGCCGCAGGCGCACGGCGCGCGGAAGCGACTGGTCCGACTGCGCCGTGTCCACCGCGACACCGAGGGCGGACTCGGGCGAGGCGGCGTACGCCCAGTCCATCCGCACCGACTGGTCCTCGTCGATGAACTCGAACTCCACAGCAGAGACGTTGCGTGACACGATGGTCGTCGGTCCGCCGGGCAGCGGTAGGTCGGCGGCGCCCGGCGTGGTGCTTGCGCTGCGACTGAGCGTACGCGCCTCCGGATCGAGCACGTACTGCACCAGAGCCACATCGCTCTGAGGGCGCGGCTCCGCAACCTCGCCCCCCATCGTCTCCCCCGACGGCGCCAGGTCGCCCGGGTCAAGCCGGGCTGCCCGCGTAGTCAGCGTCAGCACCGCGCCGGTCTGCGAGCCGCTCGCGAGGAAGATCGAGTCCGGATTGTCCTGACTGACGTGCGCGTGCTTGATATCGCGCACCATCGTCCAGAGGACCGCGCGCTCCTCCTCAAGCTCGCTGAGCAGAGCGCGCGCCTGAGCATGCTGGCGGATTGCCACCGAGATCGCCAGACTGGCCGCGCTGGTGATCAGCGCCAGCATGGTGACTGCAACCATCATCTCAAGGAGCGTGAAGCCACCGGTTCTGGCGCGCGTCATGGCTGGACCCCGCCGCGCAGGTGGGTGACGAAGGCCACCGACCGGCTGCGGGTCCCCACCGGCCACGAGACCGTAAGGGTGACCCGCAGTAGACCGGTCACGTCGGTGCTCTCGATCGACTGTTGCCAGGCGAAGCCCGGGTGCTCATCCCCGAAGGTGCCCTCCTCGTCGCCTGCGGTGAGGTCCGCCGCGCTCAGGCTCATCTGCGCAAGCCGGTCCTGCGCCAGGACGGCCGCTGTCTGATGGTCGCGCGCGCTCCCGATCGCTCGCGTGGCCAGACCCATGCACGACAGCGCCGCCACCCCGCCGATGAACAGCACGATGGTGGCGACGACCATCTCGATGAGCGTGAACCCACGAGCGCACCGCCGGCGCCCCCGGCTACGGCAGAGCATCGGAGTTGTACTCGACGACGACGCGGCCCGTAGTGGGGAGCACGGCGATCCGCGCCATGCGTCCCGTGGCGGAGACCACCAGAATCTCGCCGCCATCGCTCGAGCCGTCGTCGTGGAAGCGTAACGTGTCGGCGCCGGCCTCTGGAGACACCGGTGACCCGTCGATGCCAGCGTAGGACGTGAACTCCGCGATCGCTACGTCCTCCAGAAGCCCCATAGCGCGCTCGCCGGCTGGACGACGCGCATCGTCGAGCTCCTGGAGAGCGACCGGAGCGTCCGTGTCCTCCACATGGCCGGACGTGGTCACAACGAGCGCGTTGCTCTGCGCGTCGTACCGCACCGACGACCCCGCGCCCTCGCGGAGAGCAGACTCGCGTGCCGCGTTCACCTCCGCAGCCACCCGAGCCACGACGCGCTCGAACACCACGCGGTCGTGGAACCGTGCCCATGCAGGAACCGTGATCGAAGCCACGACCATCATGATGACGATGATCGTGATCAACTCCACGAGAGTGAACCCGCGCGCGAGACCCACAGCGTGCTCCTGACTGCTATTGGTTCAGGTTCCAGTTGCCGATGTCGTCGCTTGTGCCCGGCTGGCCGTCCGGACCTGCCGAGTAGACGTCGTAGTCGGTCCCCTGCTCGGGCGGGATCCGGTACATGTAGGGGTTGCCCCAAGGATCGTTGGGCAGCCCGTTCTTCAGGTAGGGTCCATTCCACCTGGCTACGTTGCCGACGTTCGCGTCCAGCGCCTGAAGCCCCTCATCGGCCGAGGGATAGGCGCCCACGTCGATCCGGAACTGGTCCAGCGCATTGTCGATGGCGCTGACGTCGGACGTCGCCTTCGCGATGCGGGCGTCGTCCGTTCGGCCGATCACGCGCGGGATCACCACGGCGGCCAGAATGGCCAGGATGATGATCACCACGAGCAGTTCGATCAGCGTGAAGGCTCTATCGCGCCTTCGCTGAACCAACGCTCCCACCATGGTCTCCACTCCTTCCAGCGGGGCCGGGCGCAGCCCGGTCGCCCGTTCTATCTGACGATGGCGCTCGACTCGAATATGGGCAGCAGGATCGAGAGGACCACGAACCCAACGAATCCTCCCATTAGCAGCACGACCAGCGGCTCGACGAGGCTCGTAAGGCGCCGCATGGCGTTGTCCACCTCGAAGTCGAGCGTATCGGCTGTCCGAACCAGCATGCCCGAGAGGCGTCCGGTCTCCTCCCCAACGGCCGTCATGTGAATCACCAGGGGCAGGAAGCCCCCGTTCTTCCCCATCGAGGACGACAGCGTCTCGCCCTGCCGGACGCCGGCCCGAACGTCGGCGATTGCCTGCGCTGCATGCGTGTTGCCCACTGCGGTCGCGGATATGTCGAGCGAGTCGAGGATGGGCACACCGCCCCCGAGCAGCGTTCCCAAGGTGCGCACGAACCGACCCATCACCATCTTCCGCGTGAGCGTGCCCAACAGAGGCGCGTTCAGCCGGATGCCGTCCAGCGCGAAGCGGCCCGGCGCCGTCCGGCTCCACGCGCGCAGACCGAAGTACGCGCCGCCGCCCACCAGCAGGATGATCCACCAGTCCTGCGCGATGAACGCCGACACGCTCAAGAGAATCTGGGTGGGCAGGGGCAGAGCGGCGCCCAGCTCTGTGAACACGGCGCGGAGCCGCGGAATGACGAACGTGAGCAGGAAGACGATCGCCAGAACCGCCACGGTGATGAGGACCGCCGGATAGGTCAGCGCGGCCATCACCTGCGCGCGCCTCACATGCTCCTTCTCAAGGAAGTCGGCGAGCCGCGACAGCACCTGCGGAAGTTGCCCGGATACCTCGCCCGCTCGCACCATGTTTGCGTAGAGCTCGGGGAACTCCCGTGGGAACCGCCGCAGCGCGTCCGACAGCGGCTGCCCGGCGCGCACGTCCTGTTGCATGCGCCGCACCATCTCGCGGAGATCCTCGCTGTCGCTCTGCTCGATGAGCACCGAGAGGGCTCGGTCAATGGGCAGGCCCGCGTCGATCAGATCAGACAGCTCGCGGGTGAACAGAAGGATCAGTACGCGGCCGACCTTCTTCCCGACGGGCGCCTCGGCCTCGGCCGCCGACGTCTCGACGAGCGCCGAAGCGCCTCCCTGCCCGTCCACGGAGACGGGGAACAGCCCGAGGGCCCGCACCTTGGCGGCCACGTCGGCCACGTCGCGGCCTCCAAGGTCCCCGGTGATCGACTTGCCGGTGCGGTCGACTGCTATGTAGCGGTACTCAGGCATCGGTTCTCCACAACGGATCAGCCGGCATGGCCGGGCCGCGTGGCGTCCGGCCGGTCGCCGGGACGCACTGCAGGGCGGCCCCCGGGCAACGTGATCAGTCGAACTCCTCGCGCTGGCAGACGCGGAGCACTTCCTTCACTGTGGTGTCGCCGTCCAGGACACGCCGCCGCCCATCCTGGAGCAGCGTCACCATCCCCTGCCCCTTCACCGCATGCTGCTTGATCTGGTTGGAGGGCTCGCGGCGCACGATCATCTGGCGAATGGTATCGTCGACCGTCAGCATCTCGTAGAGCCCGGACCGGCCTCGGAAGCCGAGCCCCCGGCACTCCGGGCATCCGGCGCCCGCCCGCAGCCCGTTTCCGCCCGCGTGGCTCGGGATACCGATCTCTGAGAGCTCCAGCGTGGATGCCTCCGCAGGGGCTCTGCAGCGAGCGCAGTTCAGGCGCACGAGGCGCTGCGCTATGCTCCCGATGAGCGACGAAGCAACGAGATACGGCTCCGCTCCCATGTCAAGGATGCGGCTGATGGCGCCGGCGGCGTCGTTGGTGTGCAGCGTGCTGAAGACGAGGTGGCCCGTCAGGGCAGCGTGGATTGCGATGTCGACTGTCTCGGTGTCGCGGATCTCGCCCACCATGATGATGTCGGGGTCCTGACGCACGATGTGGCGGAGCCCGTTGGCGAAGGTCAGGTCGATCTGAGGGTGCACCTGGATCTGGTTGATCCCGGCGAGCTGGTACTCCACCGGGTCCTCGATCGTGATGATCTTCTTCTCGGGCGAGTAGATCTCGCACAACGCCGCGTAGAGCGTGGTCGTCTTGCCGGAGCCCGTCGGACCGGTGACCAGAATGATGCCATGAGGCTCCTGGATGAGGCGCCGGAAGCGCTCAAACATCGTGCCATACATCCCGAGCTCTGTCAGGCCGAGCATCGCCGTCTGCTTGTCGAGGATGCGTAGCACGCCGCTCTCGCCGTATAGCGTGGGCACGGTCGAGACGCGCAGGTCGATCTGCCGTCCCGACTGGCGGATGCGCATACGGCCGTCCTGGGGCAGACGCCGCTCGGCGATGTTCATGTCCGCCAGAATCTTGATGCGCGATATGATCGCGGGATGGAACCGCTTGGGCGGGGCGCTCTGCTCATGCAGCACACCATCGATGCGGTAGCGGACCCGCAACTCGCGCTCGAATGGCTCGATGTGGATGTCCGACGCTCGTTCCTGAACCGCCTGGTTCAGGATCAGGTTCACCATCTGAACGACCAGCTCTTCGCGGGCCATCTTCTGAAGGTCCGCAACGTCGAGGCTGTCGTCCTGGGAGGCCGCCTGCTCCTGGTCCTCCACATCCTGGAGCATCTGCTCCATGTAGAACTGCTCGAGGGCGCGCCGGATGTCGCTGGGGCTGGCGATGACGGGCTCCACGGCAAGCCCTGTCAGCAGGCGCAGATCGTCTATCGACTGGATGTCGAGCGGGTCCGCCATGGCGACGGTCAGCGTGTGGTCAGCCTGCCGGAGTGGGAGGAGTTGGTGGCGGAGGGCGAACTCGCTCGGAACCAGCTTCAGGGCGCTGGCGTCCGGCGGCGTCTGTACGAGGTCGACCACGTCGCGGTCGAGCTGGCGAGACAGGGCGCCCAGCAGAACGTTCTCGCTGACCAGCCGCATCGACAGCAGCACCTCACCGATACGCTTCGCGTGTTGGAGCCTGCGCTGTTCGGCCAGCGCCTGATCGAGCTGGGCCTCCGTGATGTGCCCCTCTTGCACGAGCAAGGCGCCCAGCAACGTGCGCTTCAGCTTCAGCAACGTGCCGACCTCCAGGCCCGGAATCCACCCGGCGCCGCACTAAGATAGACGGGAGCGCAGCCCCGGCGCAACAATGCCGCCGCCGGTCTGCAAGCGAAACCGCCACAAGCCACTGTACGTATACAGCGTAGCAACCTGTTGGGAACCTCCGGGCAGCGGCACGGGTGGTTGCCGCGCTCTCAGCCCGCGAGCGGCGCGCCTTACGAAAGGAGCGAGATCACATGGCGGATCAGACGGAGCAGTGCAACATCGGCACGAACCTGGTCGTGTTCCTCCTGGGCGTCGCGGTTGGCGCGACGGTCGCTGTCCTCTACGCGCCCGCTGCCGGCACGCAGACCCGCGCCTCGATCGCCGAACGGGCTGGACACCTTAAGGAGAAGGCTGAGGAAGTCCGTCACCAGGTGGTCGACAAGGCCTGCACCCTGAAGGAGAAGCTTGCGGCGGCAGGACGTGATCATACAGACGCTGAGACCAGCGCCGCCGCCGACGGTACCACCGCCCCGGAGGGCGCCTCGTAGCGGCGTGTGCACCGGGGAGCATCGTACTTCGGAGCGGGCGGCGCAGGCTGCGGCGCCCGCTTCGCGTTCGCGGGCGCCGGGCGTTCTCCGTGGCACTTGCCGCGCGCGAACTGACGTATGAATGTACACATACTCGCGCGGACCTGGAACGGCGCACAGCCGGGAGGCTATGCTCCGTGCAAGGGGTGCGTGCGTCGATACGAGCTCTGCATTGAACGACTGGACGCTGAACCACCAGACGGTGTTCGAGGCCCAAGGCTCCGACCTCGGCCGCGCCGACGTGCACGCGGCCGACGCGAGCGCGCTGGTGGCCCGCGAGGACCGGCTGAACGTGGCTCATCGCAGGAGGCTCGACGACTACACGATGCCCGAGTGGGCGCGAGGCGGCAGCCGGACGGCCCTCCTCACGCACGACGAGGAGATCGGGCTGGCCAAGCGCGTCGAACAGGGGGACGCATCGGCCCGCGAGCACCTCGTCACCGCGAACGTCCGGCTCGTAGCCTCCGTTGCCCGCCGCTACGCGGGACGGGGCCTCACGATGGATGATCTCATGCAGGAGGGCACCATCGGGCTCCTGCGCGCAATCGATAAGTTCAACTACCGCAAGGGGTACCGGTTCAGCACCTACGCGACGCACTGGATCCGGCAGGCCATCAGTCGCGGGCTCGCTAACCAGGCGCGGGCGATCCGTCTGCCTGCACACGTGATCGACGCCATCGGGCGGGTGCAGCGGGCCGCCAGCACGCTCCGGAGCCGCCTCGGCCGGGAACCCACGATGCCGGAAGTCGCGAAGGAATGCGATCTACCCGAGCGCAGAGTGGCGGCCCTCCTTCGCCACGCGGTGCAGACGGTGTCGCTCGAGGCTGCCATCACGGACGCCGGCGACCTCCGCCTCGGCGAGATCCTGCATGCCGATCGCGACACAGGTCCGGCGGAAAGAGCGCTACAGACCGCCGTACGGGATGGCATCGATCACGCGCTGCTCGAGCTTGCGCCGCGTGAGCGCGCCGTCATAGAGCTCCGGTTCGGGCTGACAGGCCGCGAGCCGATGACGCTGGCCGAGACGGGTCGCGTGCTCCACATCACGCGCGAGAGGGCGCGGCAGATCGAGGCGAAGGCGCTGACGAAGCTGCGCACGGCGCCCGAGACGCAGTGGCTGGTCGATCCCGCCTGACCTCCGCCGGAACCCGGCCGGCGGCACTGGCCGGTCTGACCCCAGCCCGCGGCGGACGATGCCTGCCCCGCGGGCGAACCTGTGCATGGCCGCGGGCACCCACAGCACGGCCGGAAGGGACAGGCCCTTGTCGAGCCATGACTGCGCCAGTGCGGAGCCACGCGGCGCCCCCGGCGATGGGTGTGCGCTCGTCCTGTTCGGCGCAACTGGCGACCTGACGCGCCGCAAGCTGGCGCCCGCGCTCTACAGCCTCTCCCGTCGGGGAATGCTCCCCCAACGCTTCGCGGTCGTTGCGTTTGCGCGCCGACCCATGGACGACGCCTCCTTTCGGGCCGACCTGAGGGATTCGGTCGCCCGGCTGGCACCCCGCCTCGGTCTCGCGGAATGGGATGGGTTCGCGAGACGCCTCCATTACCATGCCGCGGACCCCACCAACGCGGCCGGCTACACAGGCCTGCGTGACCGCCTCGCCCACATCGAGGCCGAACACGGGCTTACGGGCAACCGCCTCTACTACCTGGCCACGCCGCCCGATCTCTTCGCCACCATCCTCGGGCGGCTCCAGGAATCGGGCCTTACGCGACCCTCCACGGAGGGCGGGCCATGGTCGCGCGTCATCCTCGAGAAGCCGTTCGGGTACGACCTCGCGTCCGCGCGCGCGCTCAACCGGCTCCTGCGCGCATCGCTCGACGAGGAGCAGATCTACCGGATCGACCACTATCTTGGCAAGGAGACCGTCCAGAACATCCTCGTAATGCGCTTCGCGAATGCGCTGTTCGAGCAGACCTGGAACCACCTCTACGTCGACAACGTGCAGATCACCGTCGCCGAGACACTGGGCGTCGAAGGGCGCGGAGCCTACTTCGACCGCTCCGGCATTCTTCGTGACATGGTGCAGAACCACGCGCTCCAGGTGATGACACTGGTTGCGATGGAGCCCCCAGTGTCGTTGGACGCAGACTCGGTCCGCGATGAGAAGGTAAAAGTGCTGCGCGCCATACGGTCGCTGAGCGCCGACGATGTGGACGCTCACGCGGTTCGAGGCCAGTATGCGGCGGGTGCGACCGGGGGCGTTCCGTGCGACGCCTACACGGCGGAGCCGGGCGTGCCATCCGACTCGCGCACGGAGACCTTCGCGACCCTGCGTCTCTGGATCGATAACTGGCGCTGGGCAGGCGTGCCCTTCTACATTCGCGCCGGCAAGCGCCTGGCCCGCCGCGTAACTGAGGTGGTCGTGCAGCTGCGCGACGCGCCCGACGTTCTGTTCGCTCGCCTCGACTGCGACCGCATTGCCCCCAACCGCCTCACGATCCGCATCCAGCCGGACGAGGGCATCGAGATAGCGATGAGCGCCAAGGAGCCGGGCCCCACGATGTGCGTCCACCCCGTCGTGATGGAGTTCGACTACCGGAAGGCCTTCGGCGACGATATGCCCGGCGCCTACGAGCGCCTCCTTGCGCATGCCATGGTGGGCGAAGCGTCGCTCTTCGCGCGCGATGACGAGATCGAGCGCGCGTGGCAGCTCGTTCAGCCGGTTCTCGAGCGCTGGGCGGCGTCGCCCGCTGCCATCGAGGCCTACGCGGCAGGATCATGGGGACCTGCGTGCTCGAACGCCCTCCTGGCGGCTGACGGAAGGCGCTGGTGGAACCCCTCGCTGCGAGCGCCAGATCCGTAGGACTCAGGAGGCCGCGATAGGGGCCGTCCCCGAAAGCCGATCATGGGGTAGGATGTGAGCGTAAGGAGGTACTACGCCCATGGTCCGCGGGGTCATCGAGCGCTTCCGAGAGCGACTGCCGGTAAGCCATGCAACGCCTGTGGTCAGCCTCCTTGAGGGAGACACGCCGCTCATC
>DATIKM010000007.1:0-4307 GCA_035477595.1 Chthonomonadales bacterium | reverse complement strand
ATCCCTGGTCAATGACACATCTGTCCATGCCCGCCGACGTCCGGCGCAGCGTGGGCATCACCGAGGACCTGATCCGCGTCTCGGTCGGAGTCGAGCACGTCGATGACTTGGTGGACGACCTGGAGGCGGCCCTCGCGCACGTGCCGGTCTAGTTGGTGGTGAAGGAAACCAGCGCACGCGTCCACAATATGCCCAGGGCGGCAAGCGATGCCGAACGCGGGCACGTGCGCACGCGGGCGAATATGTCCCGGCGGACGCGCCCGTCGCGACGCGGGGCCAACGGTCGGCCGCCGAGGCAGAGGAGTGGCAGAACCGCGGCCCGATCCACCTGTGGTATCCTCGCATATACGGTGCCTCTGCGTGGAGGAGTGGCAGGACCGCGACCCGACCCACCGCCCGCGCGAACTGGTGCCTGCGAGCGGCTTTGCAGAGGACAACCTGCCCACGCCGCCGCCGGAGGCGGCCGCGGAGGTTCGCGATGCGGTCGCGTGCGCCACCGCCTGCCACTTGCCGTATGGCCGGCATGCAGCCGAGAACCTGCGCGATGAGTCGGCGGGCGTGACCCACCGCGCAACGCGCAATGCGAGCTACGTCCGTGTGCGGTGGCTGGGGCGTCACGCGGCGCGCCGGGTTCCGTGCGGGGGAGGCGAGCGATGCCTGACCGACGTGAGTTCCTGAAGCAGAGCGCCGCTGCCGTGGCCGCGGCAGCCCTTGCTGCCCGCGCCGGGGCGGACGGAGTCGCGCCGGCGTCGCCGGATCCGCAGGAGGCGTGCGGAGCGTTAGCGGCGCCCAGGCGGCGACTGAGCGACGCGGTGCACGCGCTCACGGAGCGCGCCATGCGGGGCGAGTTCGGGCGGGCGGCGGTGCCCGCGCCGTACCGGCTCTCGGACCGGGTTGACACGCGCCGGATGTCCGAGGACATGAAGGGCGCGCACGCGGTGCGGCTTGCCGCCGAGACGGCGCCGCTCCGGATCGAGCCCGAGGAGCTGATCGTCGGCTCGGCCACCTTCCGCGAAGCGATCGAGCACCGCGTGCCGTTCCACGACGTGACGAGCGTGAGCCACACCACCCTCGGGTTCGACAAGGCGCTGCGGATCGGCTATCGCGGCCTACGCTCCGAGATCACCGAGCGCGTGGCCCGCGGCGGGCTCGACGCGAAGGGCCTCGAGCTGCTGGACGGGATGCGCATGTGCATCGACGCGGCAGGGGTGTGGCACGGGCGACACGTGGAAGCGCTGCGCCAGCGCATGGCCGGCGAGACCGGCGAGCAGCGCGCGCGCACCGCGCGCGTCCTCGCGGCGCTCGAACGGGTGCCCGAGAACCCGCCCGCCACGTTCCACGAGGCGGTGCAGGCGCTCTGGTTCCTCTTCGCGTTCCAGCGGCTCTGCGGCACGTGGTCCGGCCTTGGGCGCGTGGACCAGATGCTCGGGCCGTTCCTTGCGCGGGATCTGGCGGCGGCGCGGATAACGCTGGACGAAGCGCGTGAGCTCCTCGCGCACTTCTGGGCGAAGGGCGTCGAGTGGTGCCTCGGGCCGGTGAACCGCGGCAGCGGCGACGGCCAGCACTACCAGAACGTGATCCTGGCCGGGAGCGACGAGGACGGCCGCGAGGTGACGAACGAGGTCACCTACCTGATACTCGACGTCGTTGAGGAGCTGCGCATCAGCGACTACCCCATCGCGGTGCGCCTGCATCGGGGAACGCCCGAACGGCTCCTGCGGCGCGTCGCGGAGGTCCAGCGGCGCGGCGGCGGAATTGTGGCCCTCTACAACGAGGAGACCGTCATCAGGGCGATGACGCGCTTCGGTTACCCGCTCCGCGAGGCCCGGTCGTTCGCCAACGACGGGTGTTGGGAGGTGCTGGTGCCGGGGAAGACGACCTTCTCGTACGTGCCCTTCGACGCGCTCATACCGCTTCAGCAGACGCTCCAGCTAACGGCCGACGGCCCGGCGTCGCCCCCGGAGTACGCGACCTTCGAGGAGCTGTACGGCGCCTACCGCGTGGCCCTCGATAGCCAGGTGGACGGCGTGCAGCGCATGGCGGATGGCTGGGCCGCGAGCGGCCACGCGTGCCCTCTTGTCTCTCTGATGGTCGAGGACTGCATCGAGCGAGGGCGCGGCTACTTCGAGCGCGGCTCGCACTATACCGTGCTCTCTCCCCACGCGGGCGGCATCGCGAACGTCGCCGACAGCCTGCTCGTCATCCGGACGCTCGTCTACGAGCAGCGCAGCATATCCCTGGCAGGCCTGGTCGAGGCGCTCCGCGCCGACTGGGCAGGGCACGAGCCGCTCCGCAAGCAGATCGCCACGCGGCTGGCCTTCTATGGCAACGACGACGAGCGAGCCGACGCCATGGCGAAGCGCGTGTTCGACGACTACGTGACGATCGTCGAGAAGGTTCGGGAGCGCGACGGAGTCCAGAGGCCAGCGGGCATCAGCACGTTTGGGCGTCAGATCGAGTGGACCGCGCACCGGCTTGCCACCGCGGATGGGCACCGCAAGGGCGAGTACCTGGCGAGCAACCTCTCGCCCACGCCGGGCGCCGACCGCCGCGGCCCCTCGGCTGCCATCCGCTCCTACTGCGCGCTCGACCTGGAGCGGCTGCCGAACGGGGGCACGCTGGAGCTGAAGATCGTGCCGCAGAGCGTGCGGGGCGAGAGAGGGGTGCGCGCGCTCGTGGGCCTCATGCGCACCTTCGTGGAGCTGGGCGGTTACTTCATGCACGTGGATGTGGTGGACACCGACCTGCTGCTCGACGCGCAGCGGCATCCTGACCGATACCCCGGCTTGGCGGTTCGGACCGCGGGCTGGTCGGCCCGTTTCGCCACACTGGACAGGAGCTGGCAGGACATGGTGATCCGGCGGACACAGCAGACGGTGGCCTGAGCTCCCGCCGAGCGCCCGTACAGATGCCCAACGGGGGCGGCGCTTCCTGAGCGCCGCCCCCGTTGTGTGGGAGATCAAGGTCGCCATGGCGTTGCGGGGCGGCGGATGGACCTGCGCCCGCACGTCCCGCGTGCGACCAGGGGACAACACGAGACGAACTGGCTAGTTTCCCGGGGCCGGCGCGCCGGCAGGAGGCGCCGGAGCGGGCTGCGCTGCGCCGCCGGGTCCAGCCGCACCTCCAGGGCCGGTCATCCCGCCCATGCGCCTCTGGAACTCGGCCTGCACATCTGGGGGCATGCCCTGAGGCCCGTCCGCGGCGCGGCCGCCAGGGCCCACGTTCCCTCGCCAGATGTAGACGCCGACCGCGATGAGCAACACCACGACGATCACGGATATGGCCACGACGGGGGATATCTGCGACTTCATCGTGTCACCTCACTGGCGCTGGAGGGCGCCGGCCTCGGCGCGACGTCAGGGGGCCGACGCTCGCTCCCGCACATCGGCCGAGGACGGCGACCTATGGACGCCGCCCTCGGCGACAAGACTATGATGCTCCGCTGTTGCCGCCCGGAGAGGCGGAGACGCGCTCTACCGCGGAGCATCCTCCGGCGGCCAGCCGGAGGCCGGGATCGTCGCCCACTTGCGGCCGAACGGCACCAACCTGGCGCTGCCATCGAAGTGGACCGCGTTGTAACCGCGGCGGTGGTTGAAGTCCCGGTTGCCCGGGTTCAGCCGGAAGTCCGGCCCATGCCAGCCGAACACGCCGCGCTCGGCGAAGAGCATCCGCTCCGAGGGGCGGTCGACGCGCTCGCTCGGGGGATCGTTCCAGAGGTTCACCTGCCGGCCGTCCGGGTACCGCACGCAGGGGAACGGGCCGGGGAAGCCCTCGCTGCTACCGGGGCACCAGGTGTTGTATATCCAGTTCGGGAACCACTGGTAGGACTGAAGGCCGTGCGCAATGTTGTGCGCGTCCGGCCGGCGGAAGGGGTCCGAGGGGCAGAACCAGATCTGCACGTTGCGGATGTAGGGGCCGAGCTGGACACGCATCAGCGCGCGGTAGAAGGTGCCGCTGTAGGCGCAGTTCGTGAAGTTGGGGCCGCCGTCCCCGGGATTGAACCCGGCCCAGCCGGCCCCGATCCCGCAGTCCAGCTCGCCCGGGCCACCGGATGGGATGTCGAAGTTCACCTCCCAGTTGCGGGGGCTGGTGTAGGTGCCCATCGGAAACCCCTCGTCGTAGTCCGTGGCGTACATCCGGACGCTGAGGCCGATCTGCCTGGTGTTGGACAAGCATGCCGCCGACCGCGCTGAGTCACGGGCCTGAGCGAACACGGGGAAGAGGATGGCCGCGAGGATCGCTATGATTGCGATCACGACAAGCAGCTCGATGAGTGTGAAGCCTCTGCGCGACATACGTTGATCCTT
>DATIKM010000006.1:0-41918 GCA_035477595.1 Chthonomonadales bacterium | reverse complement strand
ATGGCGGCGGCGCCCACGAAGCCGATGGCGACCGACGGGACCGTCGCGAGCAGCTCGACGACGGGCTTCAGTATGTCGCGCACGGTGCGGCTGGCTATCTCGGAGATGTAGAAGGCAGTAGCTACCCCTAGCGGAACCGCTATCGCGACAGCGCCTGCGGTCACTAGCACCGAACCCCACAGGTTCGGTAGCAGTCCGAACCACGGACCGGTCGGAGGGGCAAGCGTCGGCTGCCACCCGCGCCCCGTAAGGAACCGCCACAGTGAGTACTCCCGCAGCAGCGGGAATGCCTCCCGGAACACGAACACGAAGATCATCAGCACCAGAATGATGGCGGCAATGCCCCCGATGAAGATAGCTCGCTCGATCAGGGCTTCGCCAAGACGGACGGGCCTCCTCCTCCGTCTGGCCTTGCCGCCATCTGTGCGGGTCGTTGGGTCACGCATGTCATCGTTCTGGCGGCGGCAACCTAGGCGCGCCGCCAGTTCCCCCCTTTCCCAGCCTCCAGTCTAGTTCGCGGCGGGTACGAAACCTAGCCTCTTCACGATCGCCTGGCCTTCCGGTCCAAGAACCCAGTCGATCCAGGTCTTTGCGGCGCCTGTGGGCTCGGACGCCATGTACTGGAAGAGCGGACGCGCGAGCGGGTAGGTGCCGGACACGACACCCTCGACGGTAGCGCCAACCGCCGGCGACGAGGCGTCCTTCTTCACCTTCACCGTCTTGATCCTAGGGCCGAGGTACCCGAGGCCGACGTACCCGATGCCGCCCCTGTCCCGCGCGACGTTGTTCAGGATCTGCTGGCTTGATGGCTGCAGCATGGCGGTGGCGGCGAACGGCACCCCGTCGCCGAGGACGTGCTCTTGGAAGAACACGTAGCTGCCAGATGACGTCTCACGCGAGTTCAGGACGATGTTCATGTCCGGACCGCCAAGCTGATTCCAGTTGGTGACCCTGCCGCTGTAGATCTGCTTGAGTTGGTCGATCGTCAGCTCGTTGATCGGGTTCTGCGGGTTCACCACGATCGCGAGAGCGTCGCGCGCCACGGCGAACTCGAACACTTTGCGGCCGGCCCTCTCCACCGACGCCCGCTCCACACCCTTGATATCGCGCGATGCGTTGGCGATGTCGGTGGTTCGGTTCACGAGGCCGATGATGCCGGCGCTGGAGCCGCCGCCACTGACGGTGACCTGGATGTCGGGGTGCTTCTGCATGAACTCACCCGCCCAGGTCTGCGCCAGCTGCAGCATGGTGTCCGACCCTCGGATACTCAACCTCGACTCCGAGGCGGCCGATGGCGCCGCGGCCGTGCCCCCACCACTGGCCGTCTCGGACGGCCCCCTGCACCCGGACAGCGTCACAGCCGCCGCAATCACCGCGGCGGGCGCCAGTGCCTTAATCATAGTAGTTGACATGCTCGAGCCTCCTTGGCTGGCGACACGGTACCTCTGGGACACGGGGACGGACCCAGATCCTCGAAGCCCGCCCCCGCGCCTCCATACGCACTAGTTGACGCGGTAGAACCCGATCCTCTCGACGGCATCCTGCCCAGCGTCGGACCGCACCCAGTCGATGAATGCCCGGACAATGCCGGTGGGACGGCCCCGTGTATACATGTACAGATAGCGCCACAGAGGGTAGGTGCCATTGCGGACGTTGGCATCGGTCGGCTCCACCGCCTGTCCCGAGCCCTCGAACACGGGCAGGACTTTGACCCGATCGCCAAACGCCCTGGCGTACGCGATGCCGACATAGCCGATAGCGCCGAGGTCCTGCGCCACCATCTGTGCTATGGAGTTGGTCGAGGGAGCGCTGATCATGTCGGCACGGTACGGACGCCCGGCGCCGAGTACCGCGTCCTGGAAGAAACCGAAGGTGCCCGACGAGGAGTCGCGCCCCACGGCGACGATCGCCTGCTGCGGGCCGCCAAGCTGGCTCCAGTTCCTCGTGGCGCCGCTGTAGATGCCCCTCAACTGCTCTATGGAGATCCTCGTGATCGGGTTCCTCGGGTTCACGATGATCGCCAGGCCGTCGCGCGCGACCGGGTTCTGGAAGGGAATGAACCCGCGCAGCTTCGCCCGGTCGACCTCTCTCCCCCTCATGACCCGGGAGGCGTTCGCGACGTCGCTGCTGCCGTTGATCAGCGCGGCGATGCCCCTGCCCGTACCGCCGCCGGACACTGTCACGGAGGTGCCCGGCCTGGCCGACATGAAGCCGCCCGCCCAGGCCTGCGCCAGTTGTAGCATGGTGTCCGAGCCCGTCACTGTTAGATTACCCTGCGCCGTAGCCACGGCGGGCAGCGCCACCAATGCTGTTGCGCCGAGGAGTCCTCTGGCCATGTGCCTAAGCGTCATCATAACGTGGTTCTCCCTGTCGCGCAGCGGGCGTGCTTCGCCCGAGCGCCGGCGACTGAGTGTCGGCAGGCCCGGCCCACGGTCCCGCAGTCCGGCCGCCTGCCCGCCGTCGCATATGTGGCGCTCCGGAGTCGGCCCCACCGGGCAGACACCGAAGGGCCAGATGGCACGATCAGTACGACACCTGGACTTCGGCGGTGAGGAACCCGAGCCTCGCTCGTCTCGGGCTTCCGGCCGGCGCCGCCGGGTCGAAAGGAGTGAGACCCTTCTGGTACCACAGGCGGAAGCGCGTGGCGTCGTCGAAGTGGTACAGAGCGCCCACGCCATAGGACCTGCGCGCGAGGGCTATGCGGCCCAGTCCTCCCGCGGTCTTGTCCCGCTGGGAGATCGGGTAGAACTCGTCGTACTTGGCCGCGATCTCGAGGCGCCGGTTGAGCGGGTGCCTCAGCGACACGTACCAGGCATGCGCGCGGTTGCCCTGCAGGTAGCGCGCCCGGTCCGGGGTGACCTCATAGACGCCGCCCATCCACTCTGCCCGAAGGACGGTGCCCCAGGGCATGAAGTAGCGCAGGTCGGCTCCCAGCAGCATCCGGTTGGCGTTCACGAAGGGCACCGGAGCCGCCGGGGTGCCCGCGGGAGGGCCGCCTCGGACCGCCATCGTGCCGTAGTAGGCAGACACGCCGAGGTCGAGGTGCCCTGACATCAGTGACGTCTGAGCCCGGGCCATCAGGTCGAGGGCGTCGTTCGTGTTGCGCATACCACCGGTAGCGCGCCCCTCGCCGTTGAAGACGCCCAGGAACGCCCTGGTGACCGGGTTCTCGACATTCGGGGCGTGGAAGCTGATCATAGCGCCCACGTCGCGGTCCTGGCCCACCCACATTGGCAGAGCCGAACCCGGTGTAACGACGCCGCCGGTGGCGCTGACCGAGGTGTTGAAGATAGGCGAGGCAAGTGCGCTGTCGGCGAAGCCCACCGCGCGCTCAGGAGACTCGCGAGCGGCGGACGAGATGGTATGCTCCAGACCGAACGGGAACTTGAACAGACCCACGGTCGTCGTCCACTGCGCGGGAAGCGGCAGGTCCGACAGGGTCACCGACGCGTTCCTGAGGTTCACGCCTCCGATGGACGGGGCATCGAGCTGCATGTCCCATTCCGTGCGGTTCGTGAGCCGGCCACTGAACCTGAGGCGGGCGCGACGGACGAGCCAGCCCTGCCTGGGTCCGCCCACGGCGGGACCGCCGACCGTCGGCGCCTGGCCAGTGCCGCCCGTGCCGTCGCTGGGGAACAGCGCACTGTTGCCGGGCTCGAACGCCTCAAATCGAGCCTGCAGGTACCCGCTGAGCCTCCGCGCCGTCTCCGCCCGCGAGAAGACCTCGTACTCGGAGCGGAAGACGCTCATGGACTCCTTGACCTCGCCGAACTCAGACTTCAGCGCGTCGAGGTCCGTCTTCACCTGTCCGGCCGTCTGAGCAGCGGTCTCGGCGGCCGTCCTTGCCCCGGCGACCTGGTTGCGGAGGTCGTCGATCATGTTCCGGACCTGCTGCAGGTCGGTGCCGATATTGCCCAGCTCGAGCCGGAACTCGTGGACCAACCTGCGCACCTCGTCGAGGTCCTCAGGCCTGACAGCGGCGGGTGCGGCCCCTTCGCGCACGGGGGCGCCGGTCGTCCCGGCCCTCGCTGCTCCGGCTGCAAGCAACTCCCCGACACGGGCGAGCGCACGCTGGACGATGGTGGCCATCTCGTACCGCGTAACGGTCCGCGTCCCGAAGAAGTCGCCCTCAGGGGGGTAGCCCCTGATCATGCCCTTCTGCGCCAGTTCCTCCACCGCCTCGTATGCCCAGTGGTCCCGCGGCACGTCGTGGGGGGCCTGGGCAAGAGCGGGCCATGCCAGCAGGCAGATGAGAGCGCCGGCGAGTGCCCAACAACTCCTGGACAACCTCATCCTCCTCATTCCCGTATTGCGCTGCCAGGCGCGAACGCCTTTGGCGGCGCGCGGGAGCGGCATGCACGAACCGCTCCATCGAGGGCAAGTCTACTGACGTAGCGTTAAGCGCAGGTTAAGGGAGGGTTAACTTGGCGTTAACGGGCTCTGCCAGTCCGCTCGAAACCTGACACCCCGCAGCCCGGCGACCGGTCTCTAAGCAGCGGGGATGCACGCGCGTGGCGTGCTACAATCTGCGCCAATGCTTCTGCGTGCCCGAGGAGGACCACTTTTGCCCATGCGTTGCCTCTCCTTGTTTGCGGCGGCTCTCGGGCTCGCCAGTCCGGCGCTCGCCGAGCCGTCCGGTCCCCTGCGATATGGCTGGAAGACCGGCGAGGTCGTGAGATACCGCATCACGGCTCGGATCACGGGCTCCATGCCCCTCTTCCAGAGTCCTGAGCCGATCGACCTAGACGCGACGCTCCGGACTGTCTTCCACGCCCGTGTCGTGTCGGTGGGCCCGGAAGGCGCCACCCTGGCGGTGGGGGTCGAGTCGGCCGAAGCGGAGGTGGCCAACATCCCGCTCGAGGTGCCGACGGAGGACGTGCAGAAGTACCTGTCGCAGACGGTTCGCCTGGCGCCCACGGGCGAGGTCATCAGCGTGACGGGCGGCGAGCCGCTCCCGTTCGACCTCGCCATTCCCGGCGTCGACCCCAAGCGCCTGTACGCCTTGATGTTCCCGGTGGTCTTTCCCGAGCATGCCCCTGCGCCGGGCGAGGAATGGCCGTTCGTGAGCGAGCTGCTGGGCGGCCGGGGCTCCGGTGCTAGCTTCCATGCCATCCTCCGGCCCCCCGGCGCGGCAAGGCCCGCGACTGCGGCTAGGCCATCCGGTGCGGCGAGGCCCGCGACTGCGGCTAGGCCATCCGGTGCGGCAAGGCCCGCCAGCGCCACTACTCTGGCGGTCGCGACACGGTTCACGATGCCCGTCGATCAGGTGGTCCCGGAGAAGGATCCGGGTCCCGGGGGCATTCCGTCGCCAGCCAAGAGCCGGAAGGGGACCATCGAGGGGGACGGCGCCTTCCGCTTCGCCCCGCGCGGTGCACGCCTGCACCACGGACAGGTCAACCTTCGCGCCGACATCGTCGAGCGTCTGCTCGGGCCGCCGCATGCCCCCGAGGCGCCCGTCGAGACCCGTACAAGGATTGCCGCACGGATCACCGTACAGATCGAGCCCACCGGACCGGCACCCGCCGTCAGGCCTGCCTCCCAGCCAGCACGCGCTGTCAGGCCTGCCTCGCAGCCGGCACGCGCCAATCAGCCCGCCGCGAGCAGCGCTCGCCGCGGGCGCTAAGGAGCTTCCATGAGAGTACGCTCGGCTACGCTCGCGGCACTGACCGCCGTGCTCGTCATGACCGCCATTGTCCCCGCCGTCGCGCAGGAGTCCCACTCGCTGCGCCGCGTCTTTCGAGCGGGTGAAACCGACCGCTACCGCCTCACGATGAACCTGGAGCGCGGCGAGGTGAAGCTCGACCTCACACTCCAGATGACGGAGACCACCCGGGAGGTGCGGAACGACGGCTCCATCGTCATCGAGATGACCATGGACTCCGGCAGCATGCTGCTGAACGGGACCGAAGTGCCGATCCCGAACGTCGGGCAGAAGGTCACCTTCAGCGTCGACAAGGACGGCAAGCCCATCAAGGGAGAGCAGCCCATCGACTCTGAGAGCCCTCTCGCGACAGTTATGGCGCTCGCGCGGAGCAGCTCGCTCCCCGACCGCCCTATCAGGGTCGGCGAAACGGTTAGGGTGGAAGTACCCATCGAGGGCAGCCGAGACCGCAAGCTGGCGGCGCAGTTCACGCTCGTTGGCATCGAGAGGCGCTCGGAAGAGGTGCCCGTCGATACGCTGAGGGTGAGAAGCGTCATCGAGGGTCTCGTGCCCACGCCGGATGGCGACCAGAACCTGAAGATCGAGGCTACCTCGCTCTACGAGCCCGGCACGGGCAAGGTGGTCAGGGTCGAGGGTGTGGTGAGCGGATTCCGTCTCGTGCAGCTCGGGCCCGAACCGGCAAGACTGAGCTTCAAGCGCCTTCGCCTGCCCGCTGAGAGACCCGCTCCGAGGTAGCGGGCGCTCCCCATCCATGGCGATCCCACACGAGGTTCGGCGCCGGATCGAGTCGCTTCGCGACCAAATCCGGCGCCATAACCACAGCTACTACATCCTCGACGCCCCGACTATCTCCGACGCGGCCTACGACGAGCTCTTCCGCGAGCTGGTGGCGCTGGAGACCGCGTGGCCCGAGGCTGCCTCGGACCTGTCGCCAACCCAGCGCGTCGGGGTTGGGGCGGTCACCGGGTTCGAGCCCGCCGCACACCGCGTTCCCATGCTGTCGCTCGACAACGCCTTCGGAGAGGACGAGCTGCGTGAATGGGATCGGCGCATCAAGCGCCATTTGGCGATGGACCTCGACTCCCCCATCGAATACGTGGCGGAACTGAAGCTAGATGGCCTCTCGGTCAGTCTGCTCTATCAGAATGGAGTGCTGGCTCGCGCCGCAACGCGGGGCGACGGCGCGTCCGGCGAGGATGTGACCCCGAACGTGAGGACAATACGCAGCGTTCCGCTCGAGCTTCTGGCAAGCGAGGCGTCTCTGGCCCCATCGCTGATGGAGGTGCGTGGCGAGGTGCTGTTGACGCACGCGGAGTTCCAGCGCATCAACCAGGTGAACGAGCAGTCTGGCGCCCCTACCTTCGCCAACCCGCGCAATGCTGCGGCGGGCTCGCTGCGCCAGAAGGACCCAGCCGTCACCGCCTCACGCAGGCTGGACGCCTTCTTCTACGCCGTCGGCGCGCTCGAAGGGGTTGCCGTGGCATCGCAGACGGACCTGCTCGCGCGCTACCGCGCCTGGGGACTGCGCACCGACGGGCACACGCGGGCCTGCGCAGACATAGACGGCGTTCTCGCCTTCGTTGAGGAGTGGGCGTCGCGCCGCGAATCCCTGCCATACGACACAGACGGGGTCGTGGTTAAGGTGAACGACTTCGCGCTGCAGGCCGACCTGGGCGCGGTCTCGCGGAGCCCTCGTTGGGCAATCGCCTTCAAGTACCCGCCAAGCCAGGCACGCACGCGAGTGGAGGACATCGTGGTGCAGGTCGGCATGACGGGTGCGCTCACGCCTGTGGCACGGCTGGCGCCAGTCCAGGTCGGCGGCGTCACTGTGTCTCGGGCAACGCTGCACAACGAGGACGAGATCCGCCGCAAGGGCGTGCGCATCGGCGACGTCGTCGTCGTGCAGCGCGCCGGCGAGGTGATCCCGGAAGTGGTTGAGGTGGTGACCGCGGAGCGGACGGGCGCAGAGCGCGAGTTCGTGATGCCCGCAGAGTGTCCGGCGTGTGGAGCCGCCATCGCGAGGCCCGAAGGTGAGGCGGTCGCTCGGTGCCCCAGCGACACGTGCCCTGAGAAGGTGCGCCAGCGCCTTCAGCACTTCGTCTCGCGCAGGGCGATGGACATCGAGAGCTTGGGCGGCAGGCGCCTCGACCAGCTCATCGACGCTGGCCTGGTCCGCTCGCCCGCAGACCTGTACCGCCTGACGGAGGCGGATCTCATCCCCCTCGAGCGGATGGGTGAGCGCCTGGCGGCGAACGTTATCGCCGCGATCGCGCGCAGCCGGGAGCGTCCTCTGGCGCGCGTCGTCTATGCGCTCGGCATTCGCCACGTGGGCGAGCACACGGCGGAGGTGCTCGCGGAGCGCTTCGGGGATGCGCTGGCCCTCGCGGACGCGGCAGTAGAGGAGATGGCGGCGGTTCACCAGGTCGGAAGAACCACTGCCGAGAGCGTCCGGGCCTTCTTCGATGGCGGAGGCCGAGAGCTCCTCGCCGCCCTTCGCGCGGCGGGGGTGGCCGCACCTACGGCTCATGCGGCTCCACGAGGGGAGCGGTTCGCCGGGATGACGTTCGTCTTCACTGGCTCCCTGACGCAGTTCACGCGCGAAGAGGCGGAGGCCGCCGTGAAGCAGGAGGGCGGTCGCGCCGCGTCGAGCGTTAGCCGAGCGACAACGTTCGTTGTCGCCGGCGAGAGCGCCGGATCCAAGCTGGCGAAGGCGCGCGACCTCGGGGTGCCGGTGCTGAGCGAAGGGGAGTTCGCGTCGATGCTGGCGCTGAGTGCGTCCGTGCTCGCACCCGATGAGCTCTCCGAGAACGCTACTAAGGGATCGCTGCGATGACCGTCAGGTCCGAAGTACACCAGTCCACGCGCTCGATGGCAGGCGACAGGCTCACGGCAGCCTGCCTCGTGTGGGTGCTCACCCTGACGGCCTGGGCTGGTTTCCGCGCGGCTCGGCCCGAGCCAATACCATCGGCGCTATGGCTGACGGCCTTCGGCGCCATCCTGCTCGCCGCCGCAGCGATGGGCCGGAGGAGATGGGCCCGTCTCGGCATCATCGGGATAGCGAGCATCCTTCTGCTCGACGTCGTGGCAGCGCTCGGCATGGCTGCCGCGGGGGTTGCCGCCGGGCAGGTTGCCCCGCACGAAGGCCTTCTCGTCTGGCTGCACGCGTTGCCTGGAGGTGCGGCGCCGGGACCTGCGCTGCTCGGCGGCGTCGTGTTCACATGGGCGATGCTGCGTCACCCCGACGTGCGCGCCAGCTTCAACGCCGGTAAGCGCGGAGTCCCCAACAGCACCCAACGCGGCCTGGCCGCCATGCTGTTGGTCCTCTACGGCCTCGTGGTCGTCGCCTATGGCGTCACACAGAAGGTGACGCACAGCCTCAGCGACCGCGCGCGCAAGCCAGTGCCCCAGTCGGGCTGGGCGCTACGGGGCGAGCCTCTCGTCCGCACCGAGACACGCCTCTCCAGTCCCCTCCGGCCGCGCGTCGAGCCAGACCGCTGACGCCTTCCCGGGTGCCCTGGCTGTCAGGGCGCCGCGAACCCGTAGCCCCCTATCGTCGGGTCGTTCGTCAGGACCACGAAGTCCGCGCGAAGGTCCTCGCCTCGCCTCGGACGCAGCGTCAGGGTGTGAGTGCCCCTCGCCAGCCGCACCTGGCCTGCCGAAAGCGTGACGGCGCTGGCCAGCCTTGGCGCATCCGTGAGCGGCCTGGGGACCGGCACACCATTAACGGACACCTCCGCCACCGCGCGCGCGCCTCGACGTACCGACCGGTAGAAGACTGTGTAAACGCCCGGCGTCTCGACGTTGAAGCGAGTCTCGATCGACCCGCCTGAGGGTATCAGCACGTGCGTCGTGCCTCTGCCGGGGCTGTGGGAGGCTCCCGACTGCGGGCGTGCGCCACGCAGCGAAGTGAACCTCTCGCACTGGAACAGCATCTCCACGGTGGGCGGGCCCAGCGGCACCTCAACCACGCTGCCGGCATTGATCGTGACGGTAACGGTGCGCTCGCCGCCCTCCGACGGGATGCGCACGGCCCTCGTCACATCGCGCTCACCGGCGTTGTAGAGCAGTACACGACTGCTCTGGAGCGACGCGTAGACCCCATCCCACGCGTCGTCGACGGCGAGCGCGTTGCGCCTGCCGGTGTCCAGGTCGGCGAGCCGGTAGGTGAGCGTGCGGACGACCTCGTAGTAAGCGCGCAGGTTCTGACGCGATGCCGGGAAGTAGACGGCGAGGCCAGCGCCATACGGGCGGGTCCACTCGGTGCGGAGCCGCCGGAGATCGATGCCGGCTTCCATGCGTCCCCCGAGCGCGACGGAGGCCACTTCACTCTCGCCCACTCCGACAGCCACGATCTCCACGCTCTCCACCGGTGCGAGCGCATCCGCCGGGGTGCGCGCCACGTGACGCGGCTGGAACGTGCACACGGCAACGGGCGACCCCGCGAGGGCAGCGGCAGGAATTCGCAGCGTCGCAGGCCGGTCGGCAGCAACGGCGCCCGCGTTCACCCCGTTCACGAAGACGGTCCATGAGGACTCCGGCGGGGCGCCCCTCAGAGCCACCGTCAGGCTGTAATCGCGCCCTGGCAGCACCGGCCAGGCGATGCCAGCGCCCGGCCCTGCCTGGCGCGCTCCCTGCACGACAGGCCAGTCGCCCACCAGGAACCCCACGCTCTCGTCCAGGTTGACCGCCACCCGGTAGCGCGCCCGAACCCGCTGTCCCGAGGCAGGCGCGAACCGCCACACCGGGTCGGCGCGCCGCAGACGGCCAGCGTGCGCGAACACGTCGCTGAACCAGCCCAAGTCGCCCTCTACAGTCTCCACCTTCCCGAAGTCGTACGCGACGATGACGCCCCCCTGCCGCACCCACTCGCGAATGCGGTCGAGCGTCTCGCGCTCGTAGACAGGCCCCTCCCACAACACGAGCACCCGGTAGCGCGAGAGCGCGCCGTCGAGAACCATGCGCTCGTCGATGACGTCGAAGTCCATCACATCGCGAAGCTCCGCGCTGCCTTGGGCGAGCACACCGGCGCGCGCGCCTCGCAGGATCATGGAGGTCGTCGGGTAGAGCATTGCGACATCCGTCGTGGGTGCGTCGATGCGCAGGTGCCTGCCGTACCGGAGATAGCCTTCGCGGCCGCTCCGGATGCCTGCGATCGTGTCGCGCACCCCGCTGGCGCCGAGAGAGGCAGCCGCGAAGATGCGCTCCCCTGCCGGCCGGTCCGATGGGAGCTGCACCCAGATCGGCGCGCCGTAGTAGCGGCCGGCGGCCGCGGCAAGGCCCAGGCCTTCACCCAGCGACCGCGGATAGGCGCCGGATGACGGCACCAACAGGGTGGCGGCGTGGCGTGCAGAGACCTTGGCGAGCTGGCTGTAGTCCGAACCGGAGGCCGCGCCCAGGGCGCCGTGGTCGGCCTGGAGTACAACCAGCCGGGTGTCCAGCGCCTGGCGAGCGACCCGGCACAGCGAGTCGGCCATGGCCGAGAGGCTGGCCCGGTACCACTGCACGAAGTCGAGCCAGTACCGCCGGCGTCCGTCCGCTGGCGAGGCGGGAAAGCGGACGTCGGCCGCTGTGGCGAACGAGGTTCCCCACGCCGCATTGAGCAGCTCAACGTCCCCGTATCGCCGCAACATCGCCTCGCCGAATGCCGCGCGGGCCAGCGGGTCGCCGCACCACCACGTCGCGGCGCCCGGGGTCTCGTTGGGATCCGCAAGCCCCACGAACACGCCGCCCAGTCCATCGACCCCGCCTAGCCGCTCGGCGACCTGACCCAGGACGCGCCCGGCGTACTGCGCGAACCGGGGCTCCCAGGGCGAGAACGCGGTGGAGGTGGACGCTCCGTCGACGGCTGTCCTGCGCATGTAGGGGACCTGCCGGGCGTACCAGGCAGGCGGCTGCGCCACGAAGGTCGTGTGGATCCAGTCCGATCCCATCCGGGCAGCCGCGCGACGCGTCTCGATGGCCTGGCCGAAGTCAAAGACGCCGGGCTCCGCCTCCTCTCCGCCGGGCGTGCCGGCGGACGCCCAGAGAGCAAACCCCGCCGAGAGCGCCAGCACCTGGTCCTCCGGTGCGGGCAGGTCAGTGCACATCGCCATGCGGTCGCCCCGAGCGCGCTCGCGCCCGTAGAGGCTGTCGCCTGGCCTCCCTCCCGCCGCCACGTTCCAGACCCGCACGAGCCGACTCGCATCGCCGGAGGCAGGGGGTGCGACGGCAGGGGCGGGCGCCGCAGCGACCACTGGGGCAGCCGTTGCAGTCGGCGCGGATGCGGGCTGCCCGGCCTGTAGCGTCGGCGGGGCAGGCAGGGCGGCGACCACTGCCCTCGGCCACGACTCGTCGCGCGTATCCGCGAGAGACCAGCCTGGGGAGGGATCGATCGCTGTCCGTTCATCTCCGTTCGACGTCACGACGGCTGTCCTGCCGGTGCGGTAGCGCACAACGATCTCGAACCAGAGGCCGGCGGCGGCAGCCCGGTGATCGCACCGTATAGCCACCACATTGCGGCCGCGGCGCAGGAGGCCGCCGATCGGGATCGCCTGGCCGCCTCTGCCGGAGCTCGCGCGCAGCACCTGTCTGCCATTCGCCGCAACCTCGACTGCGCCCGCCGCGTCCACCGCGATGGTCGCCGACAAGGGCGCCTCCGAGAGATGTAGCGTCTGACGGAAGGCGACATGCTGGCCCGACGCTACCGGCGCCGCGCACCAGATGCGCACGCGCTGCTGCGTCGGGATGCCATCGACGCGTGACGGTATGGGAGGAACGAGCACGCAGATGGCCAAGATGGCTCTGAGCGCGACACGGAGACCCATGGGTGAGGCTGAACCCTCCATAGTCAGAAGCGGCGCCGCCCCCGCTATGGAAGGCGCCACGGGCGGCGATATGCGGCCGGCAGCGAGGAACTGGCGCGCGCGTTGCTTGTGAACCGCTCGGAGGACGGGTCCCGGTCGATCCGGCAGGCCTTGTCAGCGAGATGTTCGCCACGTGCGCGAGCACCGCGGAGAGGTAGCCTTCCTCGACATCGCAGTGTGTGCGCTGGTGCGAGGGCACGCTGTTCAGGGAGGCCGCTACGTGCGCCGAATGGAGCGAAGCGCGCACCATGGCCGACGCCCCCGGCGCCCACGACGCACCCGCGCCCGTCGCCGCGACCTCGCGCCGCCTCACGCCCTCCCGCATTGCGACCTCATGTACTGCGGGGTTCACCGCCGGTCGCGGTGAGTCCTGCCGCGCGGCGGCGCCTCGCAGGTGTAGGGGTACAATGCTCGCGCGTCGGTTCGGCCCGCCGGCTGACCAGCCGCGACCGAGACAGGAGGTGCGCCATGCCGGACGTCCACGAGAGCCAGATACTCGAAGCGCTTCGGTCGGTTCAGGATCCCGACCTGCACCGCGACATCGTGTCGCTCGGGTTCGTCAAGGACGTTCGGATAGACGGCGGCCGCGTGGAGTTCCGCGTCGAGCTCACCACGCCTGCATGTCCGATGAAAGACCAGTTGCGCGAACAGGCACACGCGGCTGTCGCCGCCATCGAAGGTGTGGAAGAGGTGTCGGTGGAGATGACCGCCCGCGTGCGCACCCCGCAGCGGATGGGGCCGCTGATCCCCGGCGTGAAGCACGTGGTGGCGGTCGCCAGCGGCAAGGGCGGGGTGGGCAAGTCCACGGTCTCCGTGAACCTCGCGGTGGCGCTTGTCCAGACCGGAGCTTCGGTAGGCCTGCTCGACGCCGACATCTACGGGCCGACGATCCCCATCATGATGGGCACCGACGAGGCGCCCGATGCCGATGGAGACCAGATCCTTCCCGTGGAGCGCTACGGCGTAAAGCTCATGTCGATGGGGTTCTTCCTTGAGCCGGACCGCGCAGTCGTCTGGCGCGGACCCATGATCGGGAAGTTCCTGCAGCAGGTGCTCCAGGATGTGCGGTGGGGCGAGCTAGACTATCTGGTGATCGATCTGCCGCCCGGCACCGGTGACGCGCCGATGTCGCTGGTCCAGATCATCCCGCTGACCGGGGTGGTGATCGTGACGACGCCGCAGGATGTGGCGCAGGAGATCGCAACCAAGGCAGTGCTGATGTTCCGCACCCTCGAGCAGTCCATCGAGCGCCCCATTCCGATCCTGGGCATCGTGGAGAACATGAGCGGCTTCGTCTGCCCAAGCTGCGGCGAGGAGACCGACCTGTTTGGCACCGGCGGCGGCGAGAGAGCCGCGCTCAACCTCAAGCTGCCCCTCCTGGGCAGCGTCCCCATCGACCCCTCGATCTGCCTCAGTGGCGATGCCGGCCGGCCGTCCATCCTGATGGCGCCCGATTCGCCCCAGGCATCCGCATTCCGCCGCATCGCCGGGGCGGTCGCGGCGCGGGCGAGCATCGCCGCACACGCGGACGCCCCGGCGTCAGGCTCTTAGGCGGCTGCCGTCGCTCGCGCGCGGCTGCGACCGCGCCACCACTTCTCCAACGAGATCACCGGTAGCACGACCATGCTGACAAGCGTCGCGAAGCCGAGGTCGGTAACGGTGATCGGCGTCGTGCCGAACACGCGGTTCATCACGGGCGCGTAGACGAACGCCATGTGCAGCAGCAGCACGGTCCCCACGCCCAGGTAGACCACGGGGTTGCTGAAGAGACCGATGCGAAGCACCGAATCCCTCAGCGACCGGCAGTTGAACAGGTAGAAGATCTGGAACATGGTGACCGTGGTCACCGCCATCGTCTGCGCCTTGGCGAGCGCGTCATCGAGAGCGACACCTGCGGCCAGCGCCGTGTTGTACTCCCAAAGGAACAGGGCAAGCGCTGCGGACGCCATCATCACGGCGACGAGCACCGTGCGCGCGAGGACGAAGCGGCTGAGCACGGGCTCCCTGGGCGACCGCGGCGGACGGTCCATAACGTCCGGCTCCTTGTGCTCGAACGCCAGGGGTAGCGCGAGCGCCACGGCAGCCACCAGGTTGATCCATAGGAGCTGGATGGGCTGCATCGGGATCAGCAGGCGCGACGTATCGGCATCGAACGGGAAAAACGCCACGGCACAGGTCAGGATCAGTGCGAGGCCCAGGTTGGTCGGCAGCACGAACGCGAGCGACTTGATAAGGTTGTCGTAGACGCGCCTGCCCTCCTCGACCGCCGCTGCGATGGTGGCGAAGTTGTCGTCCGTCAGGACCATGTCGGACGATTCCTTCGACACCGAGGTACCCGTGATGCCCATCGCGACGCCGATGTTGGCCTGGCTCAGCGCGGGCGCGTCGTTCACCCCGTCGCCCGTCATCGCAACCACGTGCTCCTCCGCCTGCAGAGCACGAACCAGGCGGAGCTTGTGCTCCGGCGCAACGCGAGCGAACACGCGCGTCTCGTTGGCAACGCGGCGCAGGTCGTCGTCGGTTGTCCTCTGGAGTTCGGCGCCGGTGACGGCGCGGCCCGCGGTGGCGAGCCCTAGCTGGGCGCCGATCGCCTCGGCGGTGGCACGATGATCGCCAGTGATCATCTTCACCTCGATCCCCGCGCGACGACATGTCTCGACGGCGGCGATCGCCTCGGGCCTTGGCGGATCGATCATCCCCACCACGCCATCGAACTGCAGCCCCCACAGCGAACTCTCATGGATCGCGCCGGCGCCGTTGGCGTGACGCGAAGCCACGGCCAGCATGCGGAGCCCCTGGCCAGCCATACCCTCAACCCGCGACAAGACCTTCTCGCGATCCTCGGGCGCGATGGCGCAATGCTGCAGAACGACCTCGGGCGCACCCTTCATTACGAGCACGTCGTCGCGGCCGGAGCGCCGGTGCAGGGTCGCCATGTACTGGTTCTCGGACTCGAATGGGATCGAGTCAACGCGCGCCCAAGCCCGCCTCTCGTCGTCGACCCGCAACCCTACTTTCTCGGCGCCGGCGACAAGGGCTCCCTCGGTGGGATCGCCGGTGATGTGCCAGGCGCCGTCCTCCTCGCGCAGGGTCGCGTCGCTGCATAGCGCTGCATGGAGCAGCAGCCTGGTGAGCACCTCGGGTGGCGAGTCGAGGCGCTTGCCGGCAAGCTCTACGTGGCCCTCTGGGCGGTAGCCAACACCCGTCAGAGCGTATTCCACCCCGTCTGTCCACGCAGCCGTGACCGTCATTTCGTTGCGCGTCAGCGTGCCGGTCTTGTCGGAGCAGATCACGGAAGTGCTGCCGAGGGTTTCGACCGCCGGAAGCTTCCGGATGATCGCACGGCGGGCCGCCATGCGCTGCACCCCGATCGCCAGCGCGATCGTCACGATCGCGGGTAGACCCTCCGGGATCGCACCCACCGCCAGGGCGATCGCGAAGAGGAGCGAGTCGCGGAACGCATCAAACAGCGTGGACCCCTGAGACACAGCACGAGCCATTCCTACGGCCAGCATCGCCACGGCCAGGATGCCAATGGCAATCGTGATGACTTTGCCGATCTGGGCGAGTGCTCGCGTCAGTGGCGTCTGCAGGTCGGTCGACTCCTCGAGCAGGCTGCTGATCCGCCCGAGCTCCGTACGATAGCCGGTCGCCACGACCACACCGACGGCTGCGCCCGAGGTGACCAGCGTGCCGCTAAACGCGAGGCACAGGCGGTCGCCGATCTCGGCGTCCTTACCGACCGGATCGACCGTCTTGGACACCGGCGTCGACTCCCCGGTGAGGGCCGCCTCGTCAGTGTTGAGGTTTCGCGCCTGCACAAGGCGCACGTCGGCGGGCACTTTGTCGCCCGCAGCGATCGCCACGACATCACCGGGCACCAGTTCGGCGACGGGCATCACGCGCTGGCGCCCGTCTCTCGTCACTGTCGCGTTCTCGGGCACCATCGCCGAAAGCGCCTCGATGGCCTTCCCTGCACGGTACTCCTGCACGAACCCGATCAAGGTGTTCAACACGACAACGGCCATCACCACCAGGCCATCGCCGACCTTCCCCAGCGCAATCGCGATGGCGGAGGACGCTATGAGGACCCAGATCAGGGGGTTGTCGATCTGGCGCCACAACACGCGGAGCGGGCTGTCTCCCGAGCGGCGCTCTATCACGTTCAGGCCAAACTCGGCGCGGCGCCGGGTGGCCTCCTCATCGGAGAGCCCGCGTTCCAGATCGCCCGCCAACGCCGCGGCCTGCTCGACCGGAGCGGCGTGCCAGCATACCTCAGCTTCCTGAAGCTTCGTCAGCGTCATTCACATCCCCCATCGCGACTTGCGGCGCGAACACACCGAGACACACCGTTGCAGACATCGGCTGTGTGCTGGCCCTGGCGCCCGAACAGACCACCGGCGCGCCTCACCTCAGCACGCGTGCCCAAGCGCTGATGCGGTCGCGTCCCACGGGTCTCCCGACGCGCCGCCGCGCGCACAGCCTTTGTATGCTACCCGAAGAGGCCCGTCGTCGGATACCCACGCAACCGGGACCGACGGCGCAGACCCACGACTGGCACGGGTGCGCCGATGGGCCCGGCGGTAACTCACCGGTCGCCAGTCCGGTGAGGTCGCTGGCATCTGCGACGACGCGGCGGCATGCCACCGTGCGTCCTGTGCAGCCTGTCGCCATGCGAACCAGCAGCTCTGAGACACCAGGAGGTCCGACGCGGGGGGCAACCCCGGTTGCGCTGCCAGGGGCGTCAGGGATATGGCGGTAGCGAGCATGGCGAGCCTCCGCGCAGGGGTTGGTCGCTATCGCGCAGCGTGGTGCGGCATGCCCTTCCGCCCGAGAGGACTAACCCGCCGCAGCCTCGGGGACAGGCTCGACATGCGCCTCGTGAAGGTCAACAGAGAATGACATGCCCACGTGGTCGATCCGAATCACCAGCCGCCGCCGGTCGGGATTGGTGCGCACCAGCATGCCAATCGCGCCTTTCATCGGCCCGGATCTGATGCAGACGAGCTGGCCGGCGGTGAAGGCGGGGTGCTCCTTCAGGTCGGCGCGAGCGTCGAGGACGATCTGGAGCGTGCGGATCTGGCTCGCAGGGATGCGACACGGCTGTCCGCCCGACGACACGAGAGCCGCCACTCCGGGCGCGCGCTTGACCATAGAGCGGATATCTGGGCTCAGCACGCACCGCAGGAAGATGTAGCCGGGCACCGCCGGCACGTCGATCTGCTTGCGCCGGTCAACGCGGGTGCTCCATACGCGCTTGAGAGGCAGGTAGCACGCGAGGCCGCTCTGCTGGAGCCGGCGAGCAACGATCGCCTCGTGCCGGCAGCGCGTGTAGATGGCGTACCACTCGCCCGCCTCGCCCTCGCAAGGCTCAGACGGGGCTGGAGTGGACACCGCCGGTTCGGGCGGAGGGATCGGGTGCCCCTCGGCGTCAAGCGTCAGGCGTTTGGTAGGCGTCGAAGCCACGCTGTGCGCCCCCTGGGTGTCTGAGGCGGGTCCGGTCGCGGGTGCGGCGGCGATGAGCGCGCTCCAGGAGGAGGCGCATAGCATGCCTGGCATCAGTATAGCCCGGCGAGCGGCGGGAGCCACTCGCCGGGCTCAGGTCGCTTACGCCGCGACTGGGACGGCGGCGCCGGGCAGCTCGAATGCGGCAACCTCAAGCGGCTGGCGAGGGCGCGCTGCAAGGCGTCGCACAGCAGCCGCCACGGTCACGGGGTCCGGCACCGCCCGGGCGCCGACCTCCACCTGCGCGTTGCACGGGTAGCTCGTGCGCGGGTCGGCATCGCCGGCGCCATGGACGATGACGGCCGGGCACTCCACAGCCCGGGCGAGATGCATCCACAGACCGGCGACCCCGAGCAGCGCGCTGCAGCGCGCCAGCGCCGCAGCCGCCTGCCGAGGCGACAACCGGCCCCGGCAGTCCCTCGCGCCAGGGATGACCGGACCGTCCACATCTCCGATCTGGAGCAGGTCGAACCCGTGTCCGAGCAGCGCTGCGGCAGCGCTGATCGCATGGGTCGCCTCCGATGACCTCTCGCCAGGGGCCGCGCAGCAGACGGCGATACGCCGCTCCTCGGGGCTCGCGCCTTCCAGGTCGTCCGGTCTGAGATAGACGGTTGGCCGCGGCCTGACGACGCCTGTGAGGCCTGCCTGACGGCACAACAGAACGAGAACATGCTCCTCGTCTGCCGACGGCGCGCGCGGGTCGAGGCTCAGGACGCTGGCGCCGCAACGACGCGCAGCAGACATGGCGTCATCGGTGCGCGGCACCGCGCCGTCCACGTCTGGGCTCGCCCTGAAGAGGTCGGGGTGGTCCGTCGTCACCCAGATGCCGCGCTGGCCGCGCTCGCGGAGCGCGCGGCAGACGGCAGTGCCGAGAAGGTCGTCTTCCACGGTGCCAGGCGTCGTGACAACGACTTCTGGCCGCCCGTGAGCAAGCACGAGGTGCGCCTGGCGCCCGAGTGATTTGAGCCGCGCTCGCTGGGCGGTGGCCTTGTTCATGGAGCCACCTCCGCAAGGCAGGCGACAGAGGCTCGCCACCGGACGGGCGGCCGACCAGGGCTGGTGCACGTCGAGAGCGATGCGGCGTCACCTGCGGGGCCCGGCACGACTGTCGTTCGCGCGGGTGTGCCGCGCGTGACCTTCACCTCCATCACCACCGCCGATCGCGGCCAGTGCGCCATGGCGAACGTGTGGCGGGCCGTCGGCCCGCCGCCGTGGCGGCTGTGCACGCGCGGGAGGCGGTGGTAGCGCCCGAGCCTTCCAATGGCGCGGCGCATGCGTCCAACGACCCTCATGGTCGTCCTCCCGGATAAGTTGCTGGAGCTTGCGTTGCGGCCGCCCCAGGGCTGCCGCGCTGATCCTCCTTCTGTCGCAGTGGTAAGTGAGCCAGGGCCTTGGCTGGCGTTCGGTCTGCGGGCTCCACCTGTAGTATCGGTCAGCGGCGCCGGACAACGGAGAGCCGACTCGCGGCACGGGCCCGCCGATCCGCGGACCGGAGGACCCGTGACGCGACGACGGCGAGACTCTCAGATCACTTCGAGCCCGTTGCGGTCCGGCAATGCCGGATACGGCGCGTGCGGCTCGGCCTGGTACCATAGGGCCGTGCTCGCGAGGTCGTCCTGCAGCGCGAGGTAGCGCCCGCCCGAACGCCAGCCCAGTGCCTGGATGGTCACCCGGATGTCGTTCTGGAAGCGGATGGGGTCGAGCACATGCCAGCGGTACATGCCGAAGCGCTGCTGGCTGCGATACATCCCCTCCGCGGAGGCGGTGATCACCTGCGGCAGGCCCAGGAACGCCGTCGAGTAGACGCCGTATTGCCCCGCCGGATGCTCAAAGTTCCAGGCGCCGCCGAAGTAGTCCTCGGTGCCGGTGCCGCAGATCGTGGGGAAATCGGTGTCGCCGTCGAGGTAGAACTTGGCCTCGCCCTCGCCCCACCAGCCGCAGCTGTTGGACTGCCACGCGAGGTAGGTGCCCACGTAGTGGCCCCGCCCCTTAACACCGTCGAGGAGTGTGTGCACCTCGCCATAGGGAACTGGGTTGCTTCGGCGCCACTGAGCATGCAGGTAGGCGCAGTCATCGGGCACGCTGGTCAGCGCATAGGTCACCTGGAAGAAGAACCCGTGCAGCGTCTCGTCCCAGAGGTTCTCCACGGTGATCCGCGCGCTGCGTCGGAACGGCATCTCCCAGTAGGAGTTGAAGCCGCCCGCCGGGTTCACCGCGATAGGCAGCGAGTTCACGTTGGCCCTCTGGCACCAACCCATGCAGAAGAAGTCGCCGAGGGGGGTCTCGATCGAGGGCGTCTCCTCACCGTCCCAGTAGACACGGAGCACGAGACGGCGCCACCAGTCTGGATGACAGGTGATCCAGATGTGCTGGATCGCGCCGGGCCCCTCAATCTCGACCCCCACGGTGGCCCTGGGCTGGAGGGAAATGCACGGGCTCACCTTCCATCCCTGCCCCAGCTCGCGAGCCGCTCCCATGGGCTGGCCGTTCGGCCCCCTTGGGGGCATGGCCATGCCGCCGCTGCCCTTCGAGCCGTCGAAGTTCTCGGCGGAGATCGATCTGGTTACGGCGTCTGACAGCCTGCTGATGTTGTGCAGTCCAAGACCCATCCCGTTGAACGGCTCCATAGGGGGCGCTCCTTTGGTGGTCGCTGGCGTCAATCCGCCAGCCGATCGTGTGACAAGCGTTGGCGCGGTCAGACAGGCGGCCTCGCGTGTGCGCCAGCAGCGGTTGCCGGAGAGGCAGCGCGGCTCAGACCATCAGGGCCCCAGGAGAGGCTGTCCCCGTCGGGTCAGCCTTTCAGAGCGCCCGCCACCATGGTGTCGTGGATGCGGTCGCGGAACACCCAGTAGAGCGCCAGCACCGGGCCCATCACTATCACCAGCCCCGCGAACAGGGCGCCCCAGTCGCTCTGGTAGTGCTCCACCATCATCAGGTTGGCGACGCCCAGTGGAAGCGTGCGCACTTCGTCGCTTGACAGCAGCACGAGCGCCAGCGGGTACTCGTTCCAGAGCCCAATTGCATTGAAGATACCCACAACGATGAGCCCGGGCTTCACCAGCGGCAGCATTACGCGCCAGAAGGCGGCAGCATGGCTGCAACCATCGATCATCGCCGCCTCGAGGAGATCGGCAGGCAGCGTCCGGAAAAAACCTGTCAGCACGAACACGGTGAACGGAAGGGAGTACGCGATGTAGACCAGCACTATACCGCCTAGCGAGTCGATGAGACCGAAGTCGGCCAGCAGCATGAAGAGCGGAACGATCGTGAGGAAGAGCGGGAAGGTCATGCCCCCCAGGAAGGCGCCGAACACCCACTTCGCGCCGCGGAAGGGGTAGCGCGCGAGCACGTAGGCTGCCATCGCCCCCACAGGCAGCAGGACCCCCAGCGTGGCCAGTGTTACGATGACGCTGTTGCCGAAGCACCTGGCGATGCCCGCTTCCTGCCACGCCTTGACGTAGTTGCCCCAGCGCGGCGATTCCGGCAGTCCCCACGGCGACGCGAATATCTCGTGGCTCGACTTGAGCGATGTCAGCACCATCCAGACGAGTGGCAGTATCACCGTGAGGGCGAAGCCCGCTAGGAGCGCCGTCACCAGGCCCGCGCCGACGAGCCGTACGAGCGAGCGAGCGCGAGCGCCGATCACGCGCGTCCCTCCGTCGGGTCACGGCGCATCGCGGCCATCACCACCCCCGAGAGGAGCATGACGATGCCGAAGTTGGCGACCGCGAGCGCGGTCGCATACCCGAACTCGCTGTGCTTGAACCCCTGCTCGTAGAGATAGGTCAGCATCACCTCGGTGCTGCGATCTGGCCCTCCCACGGTCATCAGGTAGACCAGCGCGAAGGTGTTGAGGGCACCGATCACCAGGTAGACCATCGAGACGCGGAGGACCGGCCAGAGCATCGGCAGCGTCACCGACCCCAGGCGCCGAAGCCCGGAGGCGCCATCGAGGGCGGCAGCTTCGGACACCTCGACGGGGATGGTGCGCAGCCCCGCCGAGAGCAGCATGATGTGGAAGCCAAGCGCGTGCCACACGAACACGACGCCCACCGCGGGCAGCGCCGTCGACGGCGAGCCCAGCCAGTCAAGCGCCCACCCCTCCAGGCCAGCCGCACGCAGCGACCCGTTCAGCACGCCGAAGGAGGGGTTGTAGACGAACGACCACAGCACCGCGACAACCACCATCGAGATGACCTGGGGGAACAGGTACACGGCTCGCAGGGCCCGGGCCGCGCGGCCCTCGGTGTGGATGGCGTGGGACACCCCGATGGCGATGCAGACAATGACCGCGCCGCCCACCAGCAGCAGCGCGAGGTTGTGCGCCAGAGCACGCGCAAAGATGGGGTCCGACGCGAGCTGAGCGTAGTTGCCAAAACCGATGAACGTGCGCTCCGGGGAAACGCCGCGCCATCGATAGAGCGAGAGGACGAACGCCTGCGCCAACGGCCAGAGGACGAAGACCGCGTAGAGCGCTACCGCAGGCAGCAGGAACGCGGCGATGAACGCCGCGCGCTGCACACCCCGAGCGCGAACTGGCGCCTCAGCGCGGACCACGGCAGCCCTTCTCCAACGCTGCTCAGTCCCGCGCGACGCGGCGCTTGGGCAACGTGGCGTCGTTGCGGGCCTGCTCCGCCGCGTCCTCGCAGCGCTGGCAGAAGACCTCTGGCGTGATCGTCCCGTTCATCAGCGCTGCCATCGCGTTCTGCGTCGCCGTGCCCAGCTTCGGGTACCACTGCACGTACTCCACCGACCACACGGTCTGCGCGCGCCGGAACGCGTCGGCAGCGCCGACAAGGTGGGGCGGGAGCTTCGCCTGGTCGCTGCCCTCGATGGACATGAGCGTGCCCTTCTGCTCCACGAACTCCTTCGCCTTGGGCAGCGACGTGAGGTACCGGAAGTAGCCGATCGCGTGCTCGCGCTGCTTGCCCTTCGCGGGGACCATCCAGGGCTCGATGCCGATAGACACAGCAGTCGCATCACCCTTGCCGCCATCGATGACCGGAGGCAGGAAGAAGCGCAGCTCGAACCCCGTCGGCGGCAGCTGGTTTCGCATCTCGGAGTGCAGCCACGTGCCGCACGGGATCATCGCTGCGCGGCCCTGCACGAACTCCATCTGCGCCTCGGTGTGGCTCATTCCGTTGGCGCCCGCCTGCAGGAAGCCCCGGTCGCGCAGCTCCTTGATCCGTCGCGCGGCATCGAGCATCGCCGGTGACTTCCACGCGCCCGGCACGAGGCTCTGAGCGTCGTCTACGGCCTTCTGGCCGCCGGCGCTGGCCGCCCACGGCAACAGGAACCCGCCGACGGCGTAGGCGGGATACTTGCCCTGGAACGTGATCGGAGCGATGCCGGCGGCCTTGATCCTCTCGCAGAGCTCGATGAGCTCCGACCACGTGCGCGGTGCCTTCCAGCCGTGCTTCTCGAACAGGTAACGGTTGAACCACCAGCCGTTGATGCTGTAGAAGTGCGGCAGCATGTAGCTCCTGCCCTCATGCTGCCCGAGCCGCAGGAGCGCAGGTTCGAAGGCGTCGCGCCAGGTTCCATGCCCCCCCTCGGCGGGACCGTCGAGGTACTCGTCCAGTGGGATCACCTGCTTGTCGTAGACGAGCGACCAGTGGTCGAGACCCCAGCCGGGATAGCACAGGTCCGGTGGGGAACCGGCGACGAACCGCGGGCGGAGCTGCTCCCAGACGCGCGGGCTGCCCCACACCTTGATCCTCACGCCGGGGTGTGCCGCCTCGTACTCACGAGCCGCCGTCTCGAAGAAGTCGATCCCGTATCCGCCCTTGAACACCGCCACCTCCAGCTCGGAGGCCCCGCCGCGCGACGTCGCGTTCCGTCCTTGACTGCATCCTGCCGCGACCACGACCACAACCAGCAGCAGACTGACCCAGCGCATCGGTCGACCTCCCCGATCGCGGCGCCTGGAGGCGCGCAACCCACCTGGGGTGCTTCTCACCGGCGCCTATTTCGCCGCCAAGGCGCGTTGTCCTGTCACCCAGGGGGCGGTCCGGCCGGCCGCCCTGTGGGCCAGAGCCCTGTGCTATAATCACGACTGCGGCCGTTCCCGGCCCCGACTCCGGAGGAGGCGCCACACACCCTTGATCGACACGAGCGACTTCCGCAACGGCCTGTCCATCGTGCAGGACAACGACATCTTCACCATCGTCGAGTTTCAGCACGTGAAGCCCGGCAAAGGCGGAGCGTTTGTTCGGACGCGCCTCAGAAATGCGCGCACGGGCGCCGTCATCGAGAAGACCTTCCGCGCGGGCGAGCGCATGGAACAGGCGCGTCTCGACCGGCGTCCCATGCAGTACCTGTACGCGCAGGACGGCGAGTATTGCCTGATGGACACCCAGACCTACGAGCAGATCAGCGTGTCAGGGTCTGCCATCGGGAGCCCGGTAAAGTACCTCAAGGACGGGATGGAAGTCGTGGTCGTGGACCACGGCGGCACCATCATCGGCGTCGAGGTCCCGTTCTTCGTGGAGCTGGTGGTGGCCGAGACGGACCCCGGTGTACGCGGCGACACGGCCTCGGGCGGATCGAAGCCCGCCACGCTGGAGACCGGTGCGGTGATCCAGGTGCCCTTCTTCATAGACGCTGGCGACCGCGTCAAGGTGGACACCCGAACCGACACGTATCTGGAGCGCGCCAAGTAGCCACGCTGGAGGTGCCCCGTGTCCTACGCACAGCGGCCAGCCCCCGTCCACCCGCGGCTGCGCCTCCAGCAGGCCCTGATGGACTGGAACCGGCGTATCCTGCAGTTGAGCGCATTCCTCGCCACCATAATCGTGGCCTACCTGCTGTACCATCTCGCGTTCGGCGCCCTCACGCAGTGGACCTCGATGACCGCGCAACAGCAGCGCGACACCCTCGCGATTCTGCAGCAGGCCATTCTGTGGCTGAACCTCTGCGTCACGCTCATCATCGTCACGCTCTGCATTCAGTGGTACGACGAGCCGTCCCTGGGCCTGACGCTGGCAATGGTCGGCGCGGCGCTCTACTTCGGCTTCCCGATCCTTCTGGAGCAGATTGCCGGGCAACCCGCGGGGTGGTCTCAGCAGAACAACCAGGGCGCGATGGCAATCTACAACGCCCTGCGAGTGCTGGGCCTGATCGCCATGGTGCCGGGCGGCCTGTTCCTGCTCCGCGACCTCTACGTACTCGTCGTCGAGCGCTCCCGCCGCCGCGAGGACGATCGGGCAGGCATGCGATACGGCAGCGCCGCCGACGAGGAGCAGGCGCCGCCGTCCGCCTGGATCGGCATGTTCGCCAAGTGCTGGCAGCTCTCCTACTGCCGCGAGTACTACCGGTTGCGGTGCCCGATCTTCTACGCGCGAAGGCGCTGCTGGCAGGAGCGCGTGGGGTGCATGTGCGAGGAGAACGCGATCCGCACCTCCTTGGCGCGCCTATTCCCTGACTGGGAGGGTGAGCGCCCGTCGTACCGGCCGAATGTCCAGCCTCTCACGGAAGCGGCCGAGGAGCCCGCGATCGGCCAGGATGTCACGCAGCAGGCGCGGCCCGTGGTCTCCCGCACGACGCCGCTTCGTATTGCGCCGAAGGACGTCCGGATTCCGTCGAACCCCAGCCTGTCGATCGAGGTGAAACGCGAGCGATGTCGCCACTGCGTCATCTTCATGGAGCACCAGCGGCTGAAGTACCAGTTCCTGGCCCCGCTCTGCGTGCTCCTGGTGCCCGGCGTCGCAGCCCTGTACTTCCGCGACATCAAGGGCACGCTCGGGTCCCTCCTCGAAGGCGCGGACCGTGTGATGGCCCGCCTCTCGCTGGACCCCAATATACGTGAGGTCGGTTTCGGCACCGCGGTGCCGGCATCGGCGCAGTATGTGCTAATGGCCTGCCTGGTAGTGATCGCGACCACCATGGTGCTGCGGTTCTTGGAGTACACCTCCTTCCGGCTGAAGGTCTGACCGAAGCCGCACCGAGGTCTACACCGCGGCCGACCGGGGCCGCTGAGGTGCCCATGCGTATTGACGACATCGAGAAACTGGTTGACCTGGTCGCTCAGGCCGACGTGTCCGAAGTCATCGTGGAGAACGGTGATCGCCGCGTGACCGTGCGCCGCTTCGAGGTGGCCCGCGCGCTCCCTGCCGCACAGACCGCCGGGCCCGCAGGGGCCGCCGGGGCGATGGAGGGGCCGCCATCCGCCGCAGAAGAGGCCGGCGCCTCCGTCGCCTGTTACGTGATCACCGCGCCGATGGTGGGCGTGTTCCACCGGACCGACCCGGCGATAGGGGCGGGGTCGCGGGTGCGTCCAGGCCAGGTGGTCGGGGCCATCGAGTCGATGAGGCTGATGAACGACGTGCGGGCGGAAGAAGGGGGCGTCGTGATCGAGGCGTTCGTCGAGGACGGCATGCCGGTCGAATACGGCCACCGGCTGTTCTCCGTTGAGCCGGATCCGCTGCTGCAGGGCTAGCCGGAGCGGGCGGGGTGCAGCCAATACGACGCGATCGCCGGAGCGGACGTTCACTCATCGAGGTCGCCCTGGTGGGCCTCCTGCTCGTTGCGGTCGCGGCCTTCCTACTGAACCGGTACGCCGGCGATCCAATGCCTGGCGGCCAGATGCCGACCGTCCAGACGCCGATCGCCGCCGCCAAGGGCGCGGCTTGCCGCGCGAACCTGAGGACCGTCCGCCAGGCGATCGAGGCGTACCGCATCGCCGACGCCGACGGGCAACCGCCTGCTTCGACCGATGTGCTGTCGCTGCCGGTGCGGACGGTCCACTGCGCGGTGGGCAGTCAGCCGTACATCTACGATGCCGCGCGGGCGGAGATCCGTTGCCCTCACCCGGGGCACGAGGCCTTCTAGCCTGACGCGCACAGCTACCAGACCCGGAAGGTAAGCTACCCATCCATGTTCAGCAAGGTACTGGTCGCCAACCGCGGCGAGATCGCCGCCCGCATCATCCGCGCGTGCCAGGAGATGCACATCCGGACTGTGGCGGTCTACAGCACGGCCGACGCGGGCTCCCTGCACGTCCGCTTGGCGGACGAGTCGCTGTGCATCGGGCCTCCCGCGAACAAGGACAGCTACCTGCACGCCCCCAACATCATTGCGGCAGCGCAGATCACGGGAGCGGAGGCGATCCACCCTGGCTACGGCTACCTCAGCGAGCGGGCGAGTTTTGCGGAGGCCTGCGCGGCGTGTCGGATCACGTTCATAGGCCCCAGTCCCGCAGTCATCGAGGACATGGGCGACAAGGCACGTGCGCGCGCTGTCGCAAGAGCCGCAGATGTTCCGACGATCCCCGGCAGCGACGGGCCCATCACCAACGACCAGCAGGCGTTGGCAACTGCGCAGCAGGTGGGCTTCCCGGTCTACATCAAGGCGGTGGCAGGCGGAGGAGGCACGGGCATACGCCGTGTCGACGACCCAGACGAGTACCCGCGCGCCGTCCAGATGGCCCGTTCCGAAGCCGAGGCCGCGTTCGGCTCCCCAGAAGTCTACGTGGAAAAGCTGATCGAGCAGCCCCGCCACATAGAGGCGCAGATCCTAGGCGACGCCTACGGCAACGTAGTGCACCTCGGCCTGCGTGACTGCTCCGTCCAGAGCCCGCGCCACAAGAAGCTGGTTGAGGAGAGTCCTCCGCCAGGGCTGCCCGCCGGCCTGCTCTCGAGGATCGCTGAGGCGGCGGTGCGCCTGTGCCGCCACGTGGGGTACCGCAACGCGGGAACGGTCGAGTTCATCCTCGACCGCCAGCACGAGTTCTACTTCCTCGAGATGAACACGCGGCTGCAGGTGGAGCACCCGATCACCGAGATGGTGACGGGCCAAGACATCGTGCAGCTTCAGCTCCGCATCGCGAGCGGCGAGCGTCTGCCGTTCAGCCAGAGCGACGTCACGATGAATGGGCACTCCATCGAGTGCCGCATCACGGCCGAGGACGCCGACCGCAACTTCGCCCCGTCGGCGGGCACGATCAAGCACGTGCACTTTCCCGGAGGCCTCGGCGTCCGCGTCGACAGCCACATCTACTCGGGCTACGCGATGCCCCCCTACTACGACCCGAACCTCGCGAAGCTGATCGTGCACGCGCCCGATCGCGCCCAGGCGGTGGCCCGTATGTCCCGTTGCCTGCAGGAGATGGTCATCGATGGTATCACCACGAACCTGCCCCTGCAGCGGCGCATCCTCGCCTGCCCGGCGTTCCGTCGCGGCGACGTCAGCACGGACCTCATAACCAAGGACCTGCAGCCGGTGACGGCGTAGCGCCGACGGCCGCGGACGCACCGGCGCCCGCGTATGCACCCGCCGCCTGCGGCCTGTGCGGCGCTGTATCTCAACTGGCCACCGCGGCCGGAACCGACGCATCAAACAGGCGGCGCGAGCGCTCGTCAACGCCGGCCAAGGCGCTCATGGTGGTACGGCACGCCGACCGTCCACCTTGCCGCCTCGAGCTCCACCCCGTCGATGACCCCGCCCGGCGCCCCCAACACCGCCTCGGCGCACGCGTGGTTGAGCCAATCCTGTCCGAGAGGGAACGGGCCGTCAGTGAGGCCCGTCGTGCGCGTGAGGGGGATGAGCCGACTGGGCAAGATCAACCTCCGGCGACGCGTCCGGCTACTGGCGGAACGTCACCCACCGACCTGCGTCGGTCAGAACCATCTCTGCAATCGTCCTCCGGTCGCCCGCCTCTCCCGGAGCACCAGGGGCGTGGACAACGATCCGGCGGAACCCGTAGTCGGCCGCGCGGGGAGCCACGATGCCAGCCGCGGGAGGCGTCGGCGTCGCATGATCATCCCGGGTCAGCAGCACCTCCAGCGTGTCCTTCTGAGCGCCGAGGCCGAACCCCGCCACGACCGCTGGCGCGTCGCGAAGCGCCTGGTAGAACTCGATGCGGCTGGCGCGCAGCTCGTCGCGCGCACGGTCCTCAGGGCTTCGGGCATCGCGAGGCGCGTCCGGCGCAGACGCTGGAGCGGGGACCTCAGCTGGCATGGCCGGTTGAGCCGGCGGCGGTGCGCTGGCAACGTCGCGAAGCTTCGGCCAAAGCGCCCATGCCGCAGCCGCAACGAGCCCGACGCCGATCAGCACGGCCAACGCCTTCATCCTGCAGCCGGCGCTGTCTGCTCCCCCTCGATCCAGCCGCGGGAGGCGTCGGCGTCGACCTCCTCATGCGACGGCGGCGGGAGAACCTGCGCGCGAATCCCGAGCCCTCCGACCTTGGAGAGCACCCTCAGACGACCAAGGTTCACCTCGTGCATGGTCTCGGACTCCGGTGTCTCGACAATGATGGGCACGTGCCACAGACGCGCATCTCTCGCGAGCAGCGCGAATGCCTCGATCCCGATCTCGCCGTCACCGAGGTGCTCGTGGCGATCCACCCGGCTGCCGAGCGGCTTGCGCGCGTCGTTGGCGTGAATCACCGAGAGGCGCCGCAGACCGACGACGCGGTCGAACTCAGCGACCGTGGCATGGTAGGCCTCCGGGGTGCGGAGGTCGTAGCCGGCCGCAAAGACGTGGCAGGTGTCGAGACACGCGCTCAGGCGCGGATGATCACCGACAGCATCGAAGACGCGGGCGATGTGCTCGAAGCGCCATCCGAGCGCAGTCCCCTGGCCGGCTGTCGTTTCCAGAGCGATGCCGGTCGCCAGGCCCTCGCTCCTGTCCAGCTCCAGCCGGATGCTCTCGACCAGCCGATCGAGCCCCTGCTCCTCGCCGCTCTGAAGGTGGGCGCCAAGGTGGGTCACCACCCATGGAATGCCGAGTGCGTTCGCGCGGTCCAGCTCACGGGAGAGCGCCTTGCGGGAGCGATCGAGGATGTGGGCGTCTGGAGCTGCGAGGTTGATCAGGTAGGAGTCGTGCGCCACCGTGAAGCGGACGCCCGACTCAATGCGGGCGGCATGGAACGCCTCGATGGCTTCATCCTCGAGGGCTGGCACCGACCACTGGCGCGGCGAGCCCGTGAACAGCTGTACGGCGTCACACCCGATTCTGCGACCAGCGTACAGACTGGAGGCCAGCCCGCCGACGCACGGCATGTGCGCTCCCAGAAGGCGTTCGCCCTCGGGTTGGGTACTGCCAGGCAGGTCGTTCATACGCTCCTTGAGGATGCCCGGGCGGTAAGCGCGCACCCGCCGCGGTACGGCTCCTGCAGCTATGTCGATGCCCCCGGACTCCTCTGGGATCGGCGGCATGCATCCTGTCACCGGCATCGTCCGCTACCGTGACGCATCCTGTGTGCGACGGGCCGCACGCAGGCTGGGACTGTACCGCTACACGCGGCATTCAAGCACAGGTCCGCTCGGCGCGTCAGACGCGCGGACGTCCGCGCACGCCCAGCCTCTGTCCCCAGAGCTCCGGCGTGCTGCCCCGATGGAGCGTACCGTTCGCCTCACCGCCGGACAATGACGGCTGATGCCCTAGTGGGACATTGCGACGGGGCTGCTCGCGGGCCTAGGCAGAGGGTCTCCCAGACCCGCGACGCCCGACTGCCAGCATCTGTGCGACCAGCGGTAGACGGAGGGCCGGTGCCACGCTGGATGTGGCCTAGACCACGTGCAACGTCGCGCCGCCGTCGATCACCTTCGCCAGCTCAGAGCGCTTGGCGACGGTCCGTACCGCACTCCCGAGACACACTCATCGATCAAAGGTGCTTGGCGTTTGGCGCACCCAACCACAGCACCTCCAAGCTCAGCCTACCACTAACCAGCCTGTTGGGACAACACAGCTGGCTCAGGTACGTGTCCATGTCGGTCGGGCGTGACGCGCCGTGCGCCTCCGATCCTGCGACCAGTCTGGGTGAAGTACGGGTCCGTGGCAGCTCCGATCGCCTTCACGGCCGCCCTCTGGATGTGGGGCGTCTTGGGGCCGCCACTGAACACGGTTATGCCCCAGGTGACAAGGAGGGCGCCGGCGCTCTCGTACCACCTCTCAGCTCGTGTGCTGTCGGAGCTCAGATCCCTCACCTCTAGAGCCACCTCGGCGCGTCGCACGTCAACGATCGTGACGTTGACAGTTGCAGTCGCTCTCGTCTTGGGGCCAAGCCCCACCCACATGGAGCGGACCCTCCAGGCAAGCGTGCCTACGCACACAAAGTCCACTCCGGCTCTCCTCCCGAATTCCAGCAACTGCCTGGCGTCAGGCACTATCGGGAGTTGGCCCGGGTCCTCTACCGTCCCGGGTCGGTCTGGGTAGCCCAACTCGCGCCATGCTGTTCGCGCAACCGCATTCGGGACGATCTCGAAACCTGCTCGCTCCTCGAACAGCTTGCGGATTAGGTCATTGGCGGTTCGCATTCCTTCCGGGCTGGTTCCTCGTTCGTTCTCGGCGAACGTCCATAGGATGGCGACTCTCGGCACATTCGTACGCTCCTGCGCTAGCGCCGTGGACGAGAGCGCAACAGCGATCAGGCAGAGGGCAGGTCTGTACAGGCGCATTTCCACTCTCCCGGAGAGCTGACCGTGCTCGGGCTACATGGCCGCCATCACACCCCTGCTTGCGGTGGTGCCTCCGGCAGGGCTCCAGGTGGCGTATCCCGATATGTTCGATAGCCTGCTGACAGGCGGGATGCCGCCCAGGCACGATCCCTCCCGGTCTTGGGGCACCACGGGTGTCGGTGCAGGAGCTTCCCGGCCCATTGTCGGCATCCTGATCGTTTGCGGCGTAGGTCCATTCACGCAGGAGGTACATGATGACGCGTTCGGCCTTGCCGCTGGTGCTGGGTCTTAGGGGGCGCCTGGCGCAGTACCGACCCCGACGCACTCCCACGGGCCCGGCAGCACGTACGCTGGGGTTGCATCCCGCCACGCGGCATTCCAGCACGGGCCCGCACGCACGGCGAGCGCGCTGTAGCACGGCACACGCGGCCGTGGCGCGTTGACACCCGGGTGCTCGTTGGGTAGAGTGCCGAGCATGAAGCACGCCATCATTGGTACCGCGGGCCACGTCGACCACGGCAAGACTACGCTCATCAAGGCCCTTACAGGGACCGACACCGATCGGCTCCCCGAGGAGCAGGAGCGTGGCATGACCATCGACATCGGCTTTGCGGCGCTGCGGCTGCCCGACGGCACCACGGCCGGCATCGTCGACGTGCCTGGCCACGAGCGCTTCGTGAAGAACATGCTCGCCGGTGCGGCGGGCGTCGACGTGGCGTTGCTGGTCGTCGCGGCGGACGAGGGCGTGATGCCGCAGACCTCCGAGCACCTCGACATTCTACAGCTCCTCGACGTGAGCGCCGGGGTCGTGGCGCTGACGAAGGCGGACACAGTCGAGCCGGAGTGGCTGTCCGTGGTCGAAGAGGATCTGCGTGCCCACCTGAAAGGCACCTTTCTGTCGCGCGCCCCCATCGTAACGGTTGACTCCATCAGCGGGCGCGGCATCGAGCGGCTGGTGCGCGAGCTGCACGCGGCCGTCTCACGGGCACGACCCCGGACCGACACCGGGGCCTTCCGGCTGCCGGTAGATCGTGTCTTCACACGTCCCGGGTTTGGCGCGGTGGCGACGGGAACGCTTGTCGCGGGCACGCTCCGGCTTGGCGACCCGGTTGAGGTATCGCCCGCTGGCGTGCGGGGGCGCGTTCGCGGCCTCCAGTCGCACGGGCGGTCCGTGGAGTTTGCGGCCGCGGGCACGCGTACCGCCGTGAACCTCGCCGGCATCGCCTCCGGGGACCTCGCGCGCGGCCAGGTGCTTGCACCCCCGGGTGTTCTGCAGGCGTCGCGCGCCGCCGATCTGGTGGTACACATGCTGCCGGGGGCTGCCAGGGCACTCCGCACCCGCGCCCGGGTGCGACTGCATCTCGGCTCCGCCGAGGTGATCGGTCGCGTCACCGTGATCGGCGCCGCCGAAGTGCCGCTCGGCGGGCGCGGCTACGTCCACGTGCGCACCGAGTCACCGTTTGCGTGCGCGCGCGGCGACCGTTTCGTGCTCCGATCCTACTCCCCCATGGCCACCATCGGCGGCGGCCGCATTCTGGATCCGTGCGTGCGCCGTGCACGACCCGGCGACGGCAGCGTGCTGGGTGGCCTAGCCGCACTTGAGTCGGGCACGCCAGACAGTCTGGTGGACGCCTGGCTCCGCCCCCTCCCGCTCGGTGCAGCACGGCGCGATGCCCAGCAGGCGACTGGGTTGGGCGCCACGGAGTCGGAGGACGCCCTCCTATCTGCCGAGCAGCGTGGCGATGCGGTGGCCCTTCCCGGCGGACGCGTTATACACCGCGAGGTGCTCCTCGCCGCGTCCTCACGCGCGCAGGGCGCGCTGGATGCCTTCCACGCTGCGAACCCTATGAAGCCGGGCATGCCGCGCGAGGAGCTGCGCGCCGTACTGGGACGGGACGGGGACCCCAGGGCCTTTGCCGCGCTACTGCAGCGCCTACAGTCGGACGGAGTGCTTGTCTCCGATGCCACTACCGTCCGCGCCCCGGCGTTCGCCGTGAAGCTGAACCCGCGCCAGCAGGCACTCCTCGACCGCGTGCGCGAAGCCTATCGAGGGGCGGGCTTCGCTCCACCGAGCCTGCAGGCGGCTGCGGCATCGGCGGGCGCGCCACCCGAGGCGGTCAGCGCCGTGCTGCAGGTCGGCATGGACCGGGGAGAGTTTGTCCGCATCGCCGAAGGGGTCGTCTACGACGCGGGGACGCTGAGCGAGGCAAGGCGCATCGTGCGCGAGACGATCGAGCGCGAGGGAAGCATCACGGCCGCCGCGTTTCGCGATGCCACGGGCACTTCGCGCAAGCACGCCGTGCCCCTGTTGGAGTATCTCGATTCCATCGGCTTCACCGTCCGTCGCGGCGACGCACGGATCCTCGGTCGCAGCGGCTAGCCCGCGTCCGGACCTCGCCGCTCGGCAAGCAGCGGGACGACCGCGTCCAGGATGCGGTCCGCTACCTCGCGCTTGCTCATGCGGGGCAAGTCGTCACGGTGACCGTTCGCGTGGAGGAGCGTGACGACGTTCGTTGCCACGTCGAACCCCGCACCTGGCGCAGTCACGTCGTTGGCGACGATAAGGTCGAGGCGCTTTGCCGCAAGCTTGAGCTGAGCGTTATGCTCGACGTCGCGCGTCTCGGCGGCAAACCCGACGACGACCTGCCTTCCGCGCACGCCGGCCACTGCCTTGAGGATGTCGGGCGTGGGACAGAGATTCAGCGTCAGCGAGGCGCCACCGCGCTTCTTGATCTTGTGCTCTTCGACCCTCGCGGGCGCGAAGTCGGCAGGCGCCGCCGCCGCGATGAGAACGTCGGACTCCGGCAGGCACGCCAGAACGGCGCTCAGCATCTGCTCCGTTGTCTCCACGCGTTCCACGGTGGCCTGCGCGGGCAGCGGCACGCTCACGTGCGCGGCTACCACCGTCACGCTAGCCCCACGCTCGAGGCCCGCCTCCGCCAGCGCCACGCCCATGCGCCCCGAGGAGCGGTTCGACAGGAACCGGACGGGATCAATGGGCTCTCGGGTGGCCCCGGCAGTCACCAGAACCCGGGCTCCCTGCAGGTCGCGAACCCGCGCCAGTCGCCCGATGATCGCGTCGACGATGTCGTCGACGTTCGCGAGCTTCCCGCAGCCCTCCGTGCGGCACGCGAGCACCCCGAAGCCCGGCTGCACGATGCCGACCCCCCGCGCTGCCAGCGTGGTAAGGTTCGCCTGCGTCGCAGGGTGCGCGAGCATGGCGCTATTCATCGCGGGCGCCAGCAGTACGGGAGCAGTTGATGCCAGCAGGATGGTTGAGAGCATGTCGTCCGCGATGCCAGTCGCCATCTTGGCCACGATGTTGGCCGTCGCTGGCGCGACCACCACCAGGTCCGGTGTCTGAGCGGCGTGGATGTGGGCGATCTGCTTCTCGTACGGCTCATCGAAGACGCCGACGAGGACGGGGTTCCCGGTCAGAGCCCGGAACGTGGGAGCGCCGACCAGCCTCTCGGCATTGCGGGTCAGGACGACCTGCAAGTCGGCGCCGAGGTGCCTCAGCCTGCTTGCCAGGTCCGCAGCCTTGTACGCGGCGATGCTGCCGGTCACTCCAAGGAGGATGCGCCGGTCCTGCAGGGTCGCTTCCACGGCGGCTACTCAGGCAATCGCCGCACCCGCGCGCGCTCCGCCACCACGATCGAACGGATCTCCGCGGCGGCGCGCGAGGGCTGATCGTTGACGACGGAGTAGTCGTACTCGGGGGCCGCGAGGAGTTCCTCTCGCGCGATCCTGAGCCTGCCCCGCACCTGCTCCTGATCGTCTGTCCTGCGGCCCTGCAGGCGGCGCTCCAACTCCTCCCAGGTGGGCGGTAGCAGGAAGACGAGGACCGCCTCGGGGAGAGTGCGCCGGACCTCGATCCCGCCCCTCACCTCGATCTCGAGCAGCACGTCCTCGCCCGAGTCGAGCATCCGCTCCAGCGGCTCGCGGGGCGTGCCGTAGAGGTGTCCGTTGTACTCCACATGCTCGAGGAAGTAGCCGTCGCGCACGCCGGCGAGGAACTCCTCTCGCGAGAGGAAGAGCCGGCTGTAGCCTGGCCGCTCTCCTTGCCGGGCTGCGCGAGTCGTTGCCGTCGCGCAGCGGCGCAGGCGGACCGGGCGATCGGGCGCGCCGAGAAGCGCCTCGATTACGGTCCCCTTCCCGACGCCGCTCGGCCCCGAGATGACGATCACGCGACCTCGAGGGGCGCGCAACAGGGAGATCAGCGCTGTGACGTCCGCGTGCGCGTTGTCCACCGCGACGCTCCAGCGGCTTGGCTCGGCGTGGCTGAGAGGAGCCCCCGGGCCGGCCGGCGCCCCGCTCAAGGCGCCAGACCGGCCCGACGGGTCGGCGACAGCACCACCTCGCCCATGATTCGGGAGTAATCTGCGTTCGGCACGATGTCGGCGTCCGTCACGGGTGCACCGTTCAGAATGTGGTCACGGGTCAGGCGAAACACCTTCCGGATCAGGCGAACCGGAGGAGAGTTTGGATTGCTTTGGCGCTTGACCACCAGGAAGCGCCTGTCGGTCATGCCCTCCCCACACCATCCGGTCCGGTCCTGAATGAAGGGCGATGTTCCGCGCGGATCGAACTCGAAGACGAGGAAGTACTCCGGCCTGGTGAAGCTGTACATCTTCGGATCGCGACTCATGTCGATCGTGCGGCCCCATGCGTAGTTGCGCACGGAGTGCTGATCGATCATGATGGTCTGGGTCTGGTCCACGCGGAAGGTGAACTCCTCGAGCTGCGTCGGCCTCCAGTCGTAGTCGTGCAGGCGGATGGTAACGCGTGCACCATCACCCATTGCGAAGTCGCCGCGCGGCTCCATCACCATCGGTTCGGGGAAGGTGACTCGCGCGTCGAATGCCGTCTCCCACTCACGAGCCAGCGCTGGAAGCCGCGGCTGGCCGATCGGTACGCCCTCGTTGGGCCGCGTCGCCAGGTATGCATTAGGCGGCGAGGGACGCCCTGTCTGCATGTCGATCGACTTCGTCTGCTTGCCATCAACCACGAAGTCGATCTCGTGGGTGAAGCGGCTGAACTTGCGCTTGAGCGTCAGCGTTAGGTTGTGCAACTGGTTGGCGCGCACGTTGGCGAGGGACCACGCCTGCGGATCGTTCCGCTCCCGTGCCTCCTTCAGTTGGGCGTCGGTAAGGCTGAGAACGTGCCTCCATGTGGCGATGCTCTCGTCGATCAGGCCCTGCCGAGCAAGTGAGTGCGCGAGCTGGTGCCACGTGAACATGGGCGGCGGCTGCTTGCGCCCCTGCTCATCGGTGGTCGAGCGCACCGTGGCCTCGCGGAACCACTGCTCCGCCTCATGGAAGTTCCTGACCTTGTCGCTGTTCTGCCACCCCAGCTCGAACGCGATGTCGTAGACGGTCGGGTTGTTGTGGAAGCCCTCCCGTAACAGCGCCTGCGCGGGTGGAATGTAGCGGCGATCAGAACGATGGCCGGAGTCGGTGAAGTTGTACGCCAAGTGCCAGGCGCCCGTGATGTACACGTCGAGCTGGTGCGGGTCCAGCCAGGTGATCATACGTACGAGCGGGAGAATGGCGTCGTAGTCACCCTCGTGGAAGAACTCGTCTGCGCGCACCCACAGCAGGCCGGCGACGGCCTGCCCGAGGCCCAGCATCGGCCCGAGTATGAACTCGGTCGAGAGGCCGATAAGCGGCGTCCTCTCGCGTCCGCGCATCTCGCGGATCACTGGATTCTGTCGCGCTTGCAGCATGACCACAGCCGCGAAGAGCGGCACGATGGCGAGAAGGAGGCGTCGTCTTGTGGCAGCACTCATGCAGATACTCCGCTACACTTCGCGCTTGTCGAACACCAGAATCGCCAGCACCAGCAGCACAGCGGAGTAGAGCACCGCATACACGACGTTCTGGGTCAGGAAGACCATCTCATTCTTGATCACGATCTCCGGGTGGATCAGCTTGTTCTGGATGTTGAAGTTGCCGAAGTTCGGGATCGTGTAGTGGACGATCGTCGCCATGATCGCCGTCACCGGGTTGCGGTTTTCGGTGAGGGACTCCGTTACGGTCGAAAGGTTGCCCACGATGAACAGCCCGAAGGACATGAAGAAGTTCACCACGGGTGGTGCGAAGGTGCTGAAGAAGATCGTCAGTGCGCCGAGGAGCATCATCTGACAGAACGTCATCAAGACGCCCTTGAGCATGTCCGGCGCAAACACCTTCTCATGCCAGAAGAGCACCCCGAGGAAGACGATACCCATCGCCACAATCATCACGAACACGGTCATGATGCCGCCCAGGAACTTCCCGAGCACGAACTGGTAGCGCTGGACAGGCTTCGAGAGAACCGTGTAGATGGTTCGCCGCTCGATCTCGGTCGGGATCACCTGGATCCCGGAGATCACGGTGATCAGCAGGCCAGCGATCAGGATGACCGCCAGCCCCAGACTCCGCAGCACGGCCGAACTCTCGCGCGGCGTGAGGAAGCCGAGCGACGGGCCGAGCGCGATCAGGCACACGCCCACGATCAGCAGAATGAGGAGGATCTTGCGGCGAAGCATGTCCTCCACGGTCTGCCGGGCGATAGCAAAGGTCACCATGGCGTCAGTCTCCTCCTGCCCTGAGAACCGTGTCGACAAAGACCTCTTCCAGAGTGCGCTTGTGGGGCAGCACCGCCGTCACGCTCCCCTTGCGGCCGCGCACGATGTCAACAATGTCGTTCACCTGCCCCGGATCAACCGCCGTCACGCGCACGCGGCCGTTACTCCGCTCCACAGCGGGGCACAGGGCCCGGATCTGCTCCACGGCGTCGTCGGGCACCGACTCGGCCAGAACCTCCACCTTGTCGCCGGAGGTGAGCTCGCTGAGCGGTCCGCTTGTCAGCAGTTTCCCACGATGGATGATCGCAGCGCGGTTGCACACCAGCTCAACATCGGGGAGTTGGTGTGAGCTGAGGAACACCGTCTTCCCCTGCTTACCCACGTCACGGATGATGTCTCTCAGCTCTGCATGGGCGATCGGATCGAGACCCGAGGTTGGCTCATCAAGGAAGAGCAGCTTGGGGTCGTTCAGCAACGACTGCGCGATCCCGATGCGCTGCAGCATCCCCTTGGAGTACCCGCGCAGGGGGCGACGCCAGGCGCGCTTGTCCAGCCGAACGTCGTTAAGGCACTTCTCGATCCGCTGTGTGCGAGTGGGCTCCCCCATCCGGAAGAGGCGCCCGTAGAAGTCGAGCACGTCCCAACCGCTCATGTTCTCGTAGAAATAGGGATTCTCGGGAAGATAGCTAAGCTGGGACTTGGCTTCGGTGTCCCCCATCGGCTTCCCGAGCACGGACGCAGTGCCGGACGTCGGGAAAATGAGGCCAAGAAGCATCTTGATGGTCGTCGTTTTGCCGGCGCCGTTCCGCCCGAGGAAGCCGAAGATCTCGCCCTCCTCAACCTCCAGCGTGAGGTCGTCGACTGCCGTGATCTCTTCCTTGTTCCAGACATCGAGGTACTTCTTCGTCAGCCCCTGGATGCTGAGCGCGACCGCCATAGGGGGAGTCCTCCTGGCGAAGACCCGGGGTCCTCGCAAAAAAGCGGTGGTCACCGATTCTGACCCCGCTCCGCCCGCAGTATATCCATGCGAGCGAACGTCTGTCAACCGAACCGCAGGTCGCCTCAGGACGCCGCGACGCCCGAGCAGCCAGTAGCGCGGTTGACACCTCGCGCTGCCATCGCTATAATCCCGTCGTTCGACCAGGCGCGCGAGCCGCGCCAGAGGCAGGGGCAGATGGACAGGATCGTCGCACCACACAACCTGGACCGGCAGCCGGGCGCTCTGTTCGCGCCTGGACGGCTCGCCGGTGCGCGTCGTCTGCGGCTGCTGGTTGAGAGCCTGCACCACCTGCACCAACTGGCGCTCTTCCACCCCGGGTGTTGCCGCCCGAGCGGCCCGCTCTGAGCCCCGTGCCAGATGCGGGCCTTGCTTTTTGTGGTACGGCGCCGTACGTCGGCACACAAACGCCGCAATGGACCGACACAACATGAACGGTGACGTACTGGTCCTCAACAGCGACTACGAGCCCCTGAACGTCTGCCACGTGCGGCGAGCGCTCGTGATGATCTATCTCGGCAAGGCCGACGTGCTTCACGAAGCCGGCCGGTCGGTGATCGGCTACCATCATCAGATCGACGCCCCATCGGTGGTGAAGCTCCGCCATCACGTGAAGCGGCCGTTGCCTAAGCTGCGCCTATCACGGCGCACCGTCTTCGCGCGCGATAACTACACCTGCCAGTACTGCGGGCACACCGGGAGCGACCTGACCATTGACCACGTCGTGCCACGCCGTCACGGTGGCGCCACCATCTGGGAGAACGTGGTCACCGCTTGCCGCCGGTGCAATATGAAGAAGAGCGACAAGCTGCCGGGGCCTTCGGGAATGTCGCCGAAGCGACAGCCGCGGCGGCCTCGATACGTCCCCTATATCAGCCTCACGAAGTACCTCGTGGGGCGCCGCAACGAGGTGTGGCGCGTCTACCTGCCGACGTACGCCGACGTACCGGACTGATCACCCTACGCATCCGATACGGCGGAGGCGGGGCGTCGCGTTACCGCGAGTCCGGCCTCCGCGGCGAATGCGTGTGGTTGGCCGGACCCCGCCGTCCCGCGGTGCGCGCAGCGCCCCCGCGCCCTCCCACTGGCGCAGGGCTACCGTGCCGCGCTCCCCGACCTGCCGCCTTCGCAGCTTTCCATCCGGCGCGATCGCGCACAGGGCCGGCACGCGGTCCGCGTCGCAGTGCGCCACGACTGTCGGACTCGCGTCCACAGCCACCGCCGCCGGAGCGGAGGGGTTCGCGGCGGCGATGCTGGACGAGCATAGGCAGGTCGCGGGCGCCGATCGCGTGGTCTATGCGAACGTGCTCCGGCCTGCAGAGCTGACGTGCGAGCTCCCGCGCCATCGGGACGCGGCCGAGCGCATCCACGCCGTCGTCCGCGCCGCGTAGCAGGAGAGGCCTATCTTGGCCTCCCTACCGGCATGAGGTAGAGGGGGTCCTCCTCGATGTCCAGCAGACGCTTCACCCCTTCATCGGAGAACGCCCCCACCACCACCGTCCCGAGGCCCAGCGCCTCCGCCTGGAGGTGCACGTTCTGGCCAACGTGGCCGACCTCGTTGTGCACGTAACGTAGCCCCCGTTCACCGTACCGCTGGGTTGTGCGCTCGTACCGGGCGGCGATCACGAGGACGAGGGGCGCCTCCCGAACCCAGCGCTGCCCGAGGGCCTCCCGGCTCAGTTCCGGCCGGAGATCCCCGCTCTTCCAGTGGCGCAGAGAGTGTCCGGTCGGCAGGTACTGGTGCAGGCCGGCGGCAATGCCCTCCACCGCTCCGACCACGGCGAACACCTCCAGCGGATAGGTGGCCCCCGCCGAGGGCGCGGTGCGGCCCCCCCAGGCGGGGGCAGTGATCCCCTGGGCCGACCACAGAAGCTGAGCCACTTCCGCCAGGGTCAGCGGCTCGTCTCGGTAGTTACGCTCCGACCTCCGCCCGGCCAGCGCCTCCTCCACGCTCATCGGGCCAACCAGGCGCGGCGCGGGAAGAGAGATCGTGGAGGGCATGCTCCCACTCACGTTCTGGGTGACGGGCACGTTCTCCCCTGCGTTCCGGCGTGCCTGGCCGCACCCGGCCAAGGTCCCCACCCCCAGGACCAGAGCCAGAGTCCATCGCACACAGCGACTCATCAGCATCACCTCCTCCCTGCGAACACACGAGCATATTCGTACCGGACTCATCCGGCAAGGTCGCAGACGAGGAGCCCTTCTCTCACCAGGGCGACGCTCGCCCGGACTGAACCGCCCATGCCGACCACCCACGCGCCCCCGAAGTGGGAATGGCCGAGCTCGGGAGTACCGAGGTCGTTGACCATCAACGTGGGCACCCCTGCCTCCCTGATCTGAGCTGCGTAGTACGGGAGCTCTTCCCGCTCCCAACGCTCCTGGTTAACAGACCCGTCGTCTAACGCGCGGCCGAACCGATAGAGCAGCAGGTCTCCACGTTCATCGCGTACCGTTCGCACCATGTCGCCGTCGAACGAGTGCCCGCACCGGCTCCCAAACGCGGCCGAGCCAGGGGCGATTGTGGGTCACGATCTGTGCGCCCTACCGGTACACGGCAGGGCGCGCGTCCTTCCCATGCCAGCCGGGGTGGATCCGGCGGTGGTGAAGCACGAGCTCCCCGTGTCGAAGAAGAGGGCAAACAAGTCGTGGACTGTGCATCCATCGCGATCGAGCAGCCCGAGTCCCACGTGGAGCCCCGCTTTCCTGGCAGCCCGGGCCACGCCTGACAGGAACGGGATCGGGATCGGCTCAGCCAGCCAGCAGTCATGCTCGGGGTATGTCGTCGTTCACGGTGCCCGTCGTGGCCGTCACCGGGAACAGCGCGAGCCCCGCTCCGGACGCAGAGGCCTCACCCATGAAGGTGAGGATCCGGGCCGTGTTGGCCTTGGGGGGATCCGCTACGACACGCAGCACCGCCAGAGCGACCCTTCATCGCTCCACACGCCCG
>DATIKM010000005.1:0-13381 GCA_035477595.1 Chthonomonadales bacterium | reverse complement strand
GCTTTCCTTCGCTCGTACGGGACCACCATCATCGCCATCGCCTCTCCCCGAAAGCTGCAGTGCCAGTGGGAGCAGCTATCCGAATAGGGGAGAGGCTTGTAGCGGTCGAGGGCCAGGTCGTCTATGTTGGACTTGAACCCGTTGATCGTGTCGATCGCGTTCAGCATCGCGGCCGGGTCTTTGACCTTCAGGCGCATCAGGGCGAGGCTGGCTGTGTCGTTGACCCACAACCGCTTCCTGTAGTCGTGGAAGGGCGCCGGAGGCGCGTGTTCCGAGGTTCCCAGATCGGTCTCGTTCAGGACGTCCAGCCGGGCGCATCCTTCACTGGTTGGCTGCTGGCTGGGGTAGACCATGACCCCCTGTGTAGCCAGCGGATCGCCGACCTGTCCGGGCAGGCCAGCACAACCGGCGGGGCTGTGCGTGCATGTCGCGGGCGGCGGGCGCTGCGGCTGATAGAACCCCCAGACCGCGAACGGAACCCATGTCTCCGCAGCTCCCCGGCTGACGAGGAGCGTGCCCAGAGACGCCCCCGCAGGAGTGAAGAGGGAGACGCGGTAGTAGCGGATGTCCGGGTCGTTCCGGAGCGCGCCCTGCACCTGTGCGCCTCCGCCGGTCGCGTGGATCTCGCCCACGAGCCGACCGCTGTCGTACTCGTAGACGGCGATCCTGCCCAGGCGCTTCTTCGTGTCGGCGACGATGAAGGTGAAGCTCAGCTCCGGGTCGTCGCACTCGAACGCGCCCCAGTCCGGCTCGTCCGGCACGTTCAGCTCCGTGACGAGCCGGTTGGCCATCGTGTCGATGTCTGGCTGTTCCTGCGGGGAGTATGCCGCCATGTAGGCGGTGAGATCGAGATGACGCACGGCGCCCGACGTTGCGCTCCGGAAGTTGGCGGAGAAGCCCACGTGTGCTTTGAGGGCCGGGTCGTAGGGGAGCGGAACCGGGTTCTGAGCCGCTGCGGAAGCGGCTGGCAGGCTGCCGGCGAGGGCGGCTGGAAGCAGCGCGAGGGCGGCGAGCCCACGGTGGATCTGCCTCATGGTCGCGTCTCCTCTCCGAGAGACCAGCGATTCGCACTCGTGGCAATATATCGAAAGAGCGCTTGCGCGTCAATGCTCCACACCGGAGGGATGGGGCGTTGTATGAGCCCCTCCCCCCGGCAGCCCCTTCCAAAGGAGCGTCGCCCCCCATTGCCGACCGCCGTCCTGTAAGCCTTCGCCGAGCGCTTGGGTCATGACCTCCGCGATCGCCGGAGGCTTGCGCGTTCCTCTCTCGAGGCGATTCGCTGTGGGTCGTTTTGCGTGCCAGACGGTGGGTCTGCCGTGCTCCAGGCTCCTGTAGTCGCCAGTGCGGCGGCGGCGCGCCTCGGCGGCGTACGGGCCGCTCTGCGGCGTACGGGCCGCTCTGCGGCGGCGGAATCCCGCACGAGTGCGGGCGCGACGCAGGCGCGCATCCGCTACAATCGGTGCGCCTGCATGGGAGGAGGACTATCAACATGGCCGACCGGACAGAGCACGCGCCCATGCCTGGATGGTCCACCTGTGCTGTGTGCGGCGGACTCTGCGACGAGCGCGCAGTCTCCCTGGCCCTGCCAAGCTCGGCGAGCGGCTACGCCCTGCTCCGCAACGTGCCCGCGGAGGTCTGTACCATCTGCGGCGAGACATCGTTCACGCTAGGAACGACGGAGCGCGTACTGGCTGCGGTGCGCAATGGATCTCAGCCAGACGCTGTCGCGGTGGTCCCCGTGTACGACCTGAAGCGGGGGATGTAGCGGCGCCGGTGTGGCGGCAGACCCCCATCCCTCTCGGGGCCGGCGACCGCTCGCCGGCCCGCTCTTCGCCCGCCCCGCTCCAGATCGGTCTGGTATAATGCCAGGCGAGCCGCGCGCCGGCTCCTCCGGCCGCACCGGCGCGCCCGGCGCGCCGCCGAGGGAGCGTCGCGATGGCACCCCGATCCATCGGGCTGATCGTTCACCCCACGCGCCCGGAAGCGCACGTCTTCGCCCGCGAGGTCATCGGCTGGCTTTGTAGCCGGGGCGTCTCGGTATGCGCGGACGCCGCCTACGCGGGCCGCCTCGGCCAAGGGGTTCGCTCCGTCTGCAGCGAAGAACTGACTGGCGTCGACCTGATGGTCACGCTCGGCGGCGACGGCACGATCCTCGCGGCAAGCCACCTGGCCTCTCCCCACGGCATTCCGATCCTCGGCGTCCATATGGGGCGCTTCGGGTTCATCGCCGAGGCGCTGCCCGAGGACCTGTTCGCACAGCTCGACGAGATCCTCGCGGGCCGTATCACCGTGCAGGAGCGCATGATGCTCCGCGGCACCGTGTATCGGGACGGCCGGCCCATCCACAGCGCGGTCGGGCTAAACGATGTGGTGCTGAACAAGGGCGCGCGCGCGCGGTTGTCGAACATCCAGGTCGCGTTCGGATCGGAGGAAGTGGCGACCTACCCGGCGGACGGCGTCGTGGTGGCAACGCCCACGGGCTCGACGGGCTACGCGCTCTCCGCAGGAGGGCCGCTCATCGAGCCGACGGTGTACGCGCTGGCCGTGGTTCCCATCTGCCCTCACACGCTGGCCGCACGTTCTCTCGTCGCGCCCGCCGACGAGGTCATCCACATTACCGTGGAGTCCGACGGCGGCGAGATGCTGTTCTCCGCCGACAGCGACGCCCTGCAGGCGCTGGCTGCCGGCGATCGCGTGGAGGTGCGGTGCGCCGAGTTCGCCGCGCGCATGGTGGTGCAGAACCGATCCTCCTTCTACCGCAAGGTGCGCGAGCGCCTGCTCTGGGGCGGCCGCGAGAACGGCCTCCCGCGGGCGGACGACCGCGCAAGCCCGCTATGAGGCGCCGGCTCGCAGAGACCGCCGGCATACCATGCACGCCGGCTGCGGCGCGGACGCCTGCCGGCCGCTGCGCGATGGCGGTCTACGGGACCGCTCTGGGCGCGGTGCGCGCGGACGGCCTGGTCCGCGCAGCGCTCCGCACCGAGGACGACGCACTCGTCGCCGGCAGCGCACACGTGCCGCTGCGTGGCATCGACGCGGTGCACCTGCTTGCGGTGGGCAAGGCGGCGGCTCCAATGGCCGCGGCTGCGATGGAAGCGGTCGGTCCCCTCGTCGCCGGCGGCCTGGTGATCACGAAGGATGGCCATGGGAACGCCGTGGGCGCGCTGCCAGTCCTTGAGGCGGGTCACCCCACGCCCGACCGGCGCAGCGCGGAGGCCGGCGCGGCCGCTCACGGGCTCGTGCGCGGGCTGTGCGAGCGCGACCTGCTGCTCTGCCTGCTGAGCGGCGGCGCCTCCTCTCTCATGGAGCTTCCGGTCGACGGAGTCTCCCTGGAGGATCTGGCCTGCGTGACGCAGATGATGCTCGAGGCCGGGGCGCCCATCCAGGAGCTGAACGCGGTGCGCGCCTGTCTCTCGCGCCTGAAGGCAGGGGGACTGGCACGGGCCGCGTCGCCGGCGCGCGTCGCCTGCCTGGCCGTGTCCGACGTGATTGGCAGCCCGCTCGCCGTTATCGGCTCCGGCCCCTGCCACCTCGAGGTCCCGCCAGATGGCGCCCGCGCCAGGGAGGTGCTTGGCCGGCGAGGCCTCCTCGGGCGGACGCCGCCCGCCGTCCTGGAGGCGCTGCACCGCGCCACCCCGACCGCTGGGCCGCCGACCGACGACGCAGGCCGCGTCACGGAGACCGTCATCGGCGATCTCTGGACCGCGCTCGACGCCGCGCGGGAGGAAGCCCGGCGGCTTGGGCTGCGGCCGGCGGTCCTGACCGGCTCGCTGAGCGGCGAGGCGCGTGACGTCGGAGCGCTCCTCGGCGCCATGGCGCGGGACCTGCCGCGCACAAGTCGCCACGGCGGCCCGGACTGCCTGATCGCGGGCGGCGAGACGACGGTCACGGTGCGCGGCGCCGGGCGGGGCGGCCGGAGCCAGGAGATCGCCGTTGCCGCCGCCATCGTGCTCGACGGCGCGGAGGGCGTGGCGCTGCTGGCTGCAGGAACCGATGGCACAGACGGCCCCACGGACGCTGCCGGCGGGTTGGTCGATGGCCGCACCGCGGAGGCGGGCCGGGCCGCTGGCGCCAACGCGGCCGCTGCCCTGGAGTCCAACGATGCCTGCACCTACCTGACCGCCGCCAGCGCGCTCGTCACGACGGGGCCGACCGGCGCCAACGTGGGAGACCTGGCGATCGTCGTCCGGCGCCCCGCCTGAGTGCGAGGCTCCAGAACCCGCTTGGAGGCGCACGCCGATGATGACCCCCTTCCTGAACCGCGCGATGCCGGATGGGCTCGAGGGCCTCATGGAACTCGCGATGGACCTGCGCTGGGTGGGAAGCCAGCGGTCCGACACCCTCTGGGAGCACATCGACGCCGAGGCGTGGGAGCGCACCGGCAACCCCTACATGATCCTGCAGAACGCGAGCGAGGAATGCCTCGCGAAGGCCGCGCGGAACCACGCGCTACTCGCGGAAATGCGCGAGGCGCTCCGCAGCCGGCGGCGGGACCTCGAGCGCGAGACCTGGTATCAGAGGTGCCACGCGCCCGGCGCCCTGCGTCCGGTGGCCTACTTCAGCATGGAGTTCGGCCTGAGCGAGGCGCTCCCCATCTACTCCGGCGGTCTCGGCATCCTGGCTGGCGACCACCTGAAGACGGCGAGCGACATGGGCGTGCCGCTGGTGGGCATCGGCATCCTCTACCAGCAGGGCTACTTTCACCAGGTAATAGACGCGGACTACCGGCAGATCGAGGCGCTCCCCTACAACGACCCGGTCAGTCTGCCTGTGCTCCCGGTGCACGACCCTGACGGCGGCTGGCTCAGGGTGCCGCTCTCGCTGCCCGGCCGCACCCTCATGCTGCGCGTGTGGCAGGCAGTCGTCGGGCGCGTACGGCTCTACCTGCTGGACAGCAACGACCCTCTGAACAGCCCGTGGGACCGCGCGATTACCGCGAACCTCTACCCGTCGGAGCCCGAGAAGCGGTTCATTCAGGAAGCGGCGCTCGGGTTCGGGGGCTGGCGCGTGCTGGAGGAGCTGGGCATCGACCCGGAGGTCTGCCACCTGAACGAGGGGCACGCCGCCCTCGTGGTGCTCGCGAGAGCTCGCGCGTTCCAGCAGCGCACGGGGCGCACCTTCGCGGAGTCGCTCCGGGCCACAAGGGCCGGCAACGTGTTCACCACCCACACGCCGGTCGCCGCGGGATTCGACCGCTTCCATCCCTCTCTCGTCCAGCGCTACGTGGCGCACTTCGCCTCGACCGTCGGCGTGAGCGTGGGTGACCTCCTGGCCCTCGGGCGGATGGACGACGGCAACCCGAACGAAGCGCTGAACATGGCGTACCTCGCTCTGCGCGGCAGCGGCGTCGTGAACGCCGTGAGCCAGCTCCACGGTGAGGTGAGCCGTCGCATCTTCGCCCCGCTGTTCCCTGGCTGGCCAGTGCGCGAGACGCCTATTGGACACGTGACGAACGGCGTCCATGTGCCTTCGTGGGACTCGCAGCGCGCTTCTGCGCTGTGGGAGCGCGCCTGCGATACCGCACACTGGCTGGACCAGGACGAGCGGCACGAGCTGACGGTCGACTCCCTGCCCGATACGACGCTCTGGGAGTTCCGATGCGGGGGCCGGATGGAACTGGTGAAGTATGTTCGCCGCCGGCTGCAGCGGCAGCTCCGCCAGGCCGGCGCGCCGGAGGAGGAGTCTGATGCGGCGCGGCAGGCGCTGGACCCGAACGCACTCACCCTCGGCTTCGCCCGACGGTTCGCCACCTACAAGCGGCCCACGCTGCTCCTCTCGGATCCCGAGCGGTTGGCACGGCTGTTGGCCAGCGCCGACCGGCCCGTGCAGCTCATCGTCGCGGGCAAGGCGCACCCGAACGATGGCGAAGGCAAGCGCCTCGTGCAGCAGATCGCGCGGTTCGCCGCCCAGCCGCACGTATGCGACCGCGTGGTCTTCCTGGCGGACTATGACATCGCCCTGACGCGCCATCTCGTGGCCGGTGTGGATGTCTGGATCAACACGCCGCGCCGGCCGTGGGAGGCGTGCGGGACGAGCGGCATGAAGGTGCTCGTCAACGGAGGGCTGAACGTCTCGGAGCTGGACGGATGGTGGGCTGAGGCGCACGACCCCGATCTCGGCTGGGCGCTCGGAGACGGCGAGGAGCACGACGATCCGGCCTGGGATCGCCTGACGGCGGAGCGCCTGTACGCGATTCTCGAGAGCGAGGTCGTGCCGGCGTTCTACGACCGCGATGAGAACGGTCTTCCGAAGCGATGGATCGAGCGCGTGCGCCTCAGCATGTGCGCGCTTACGGCGCGCTTCAGCAGCCACCGGATGCTCGCGGAGTATGTCGAGAGCGCGTATCTGCCGGCCGCGGAACGCTACCGCCGGCGGGCGGCCGAGCTTGGCGCGCTTGGCGCTGAGCTGGAGGAGTGGTCACGGGCAGTGCGCGACGCGTGGAAGGGCGTGCGCTTCGGCGATATGCGCATCAGCCACAGCGAAGGCAGGCGGCGCCACGAGGTGCAGGTCTACCTCGGCGACGTTGGCGCGTCGCGCGCCGTGGTGGAGCTCTATGCGGACGCCGTGGAGGGCTGGCCGGCGGAGCGCATCGTGATGGAGCCGGGCGCGCCCATACCCGGCGCCGTCGAAGGGTACGTCTACGCGGCGGAGGCGGATGTCGACCGGCCCGCCTCCCACTACACGCCGCGCGTCCGCCCCTTCCACCGGGCCGCCCTCTGCCCGCTGGAGGAGCGGCGCATCCTGTGGCGCAGTTGACCGACGCGCGCCGAGGGCGCGCGCGAAGGAGGGTTGGACATGCGGATCGGTCCCTGGCTGGTGGCGGCGCTGCTGGCGCTCGCCCTCGCTCCGGGCTGCTCGCCGCGGGGCGGAGAGGGCGCAGCGGCGCCGTCGGTCCGCGAGGTGCAGGAGTTCCACTCCGCCGTGGTGGACGACGACGCGATCATCGTCGAGCGGCTTCTGACGGCGAGACCCGCGCTGGTGAACGCGCGCAACGAGCAGGGGCAGACGCCGCTGCAGGTGGCGAACCAGCGCGGCGCCCATGAGGCGGCGAACGTTCTGCGCGACCACGGCGCAGAGGAGTAGCGCCATGATCCGGCGCAGGGACCTGCTGCTCGCCGGACTGGCGGGCGGAGCGGCGTGCGCGTCCTCGGCGGCGGGAGGGCGCAGCCCGGGCCCCGTCACCGTCGAGGAGGCGGAGCGCCTCGCCGGCACTCTCCGGACTCCCCACAGACAGCCCGGGCTGCTCGTGGCGCCCTCCTTTCGCAGAGGCGAGTACGACAGCCACGGGGTCGACTGCCCGTTCGTCTACCGCCACGCCGACCGCTTCTGGATGACCCATGTGGGCTTCGACGGCGTGGGCTACCGCACCGGACTGGCCTCCTCGACCGACCTCGTGGAGTGGCGGCGCGAGGGGCTGCTGATCGACCGCGGGCCGGCTGGCTCGGTGACCGAGCACAACGTGGCGCTCACGTGGATCCTGCGCGACAACGCCCTGTACGGGCCCGGCCGGCTCGTGAGGGTCCGCGGGCGCTACCTCGGCACGTACCACGCCTACCCGAGCCCGGCTACGAGGTGGGCCCGGCGGTCATCGGCCTGTGCTGGAGCGACGACCTGCGCGGCTGGGAGATCGAGGAGCCCTTCCTGCATGCGGCGGCGGGCGCGTCCTGGGAGCAGGGCGGGCTCTACAAGTCGTGCCTGGTGCGCCACCGGGGCGTCTACTGGATGTTCTACAACGCCAAGAACCGCGAGAGCAACTGGGTGGAGCAGATCGGGGTGGCGACGTCGCGCGACCTGCGCACCTGGAAGCGGCACGAGGCGAACCCGCTGCTGCCCGTGGGTCCGCGCGGGGCCTGGGACGACATATTCGCGGCCGATCCCTGCGTGCTGCAGGTTCGGCGCGATCTCTGGGCGATGTTCTACTACGGCCTCTCGACGGACGGCCGCGCGCGCAACGGGGTCGCCTTCTCGCGGGACCTGGCGCGCTGGACGAAGGCGCCGACGCCGCTGCTGGACGTGGGGCCGCCGGGCAGCATCGACTCGAGGTACGCCCACAAGCCGTCGGTGTTCTGGAACGCTGGCCGGCTGTACCACTACTACTGCGCGGTCTCGCCCCTGGAGAGCGGCCGCAGGGGCGACGTGGAGACCGGCGAGGTGCGCGGCATCGGCCTGGCCACAAGCTGAGCGGCAACGCGTTACGAGGCACGCCTCGTGGGCAGGGAAGCGCGGCGCGCCCGGCGTAGATGCTCCCCGGCGCGCTGGCGGCTCGTCGCCGCGCCTACCCCCGTTCGCAGGGAGCCATCGCAGATGCCCAGCAGAGCCATCCTCGTCGGCGCCGGCGGCATGGGCCGCGCATGGGCCGACAACCTCGCCGCGTGCGAGGAGACCGAGATCGTCGCGTGGGTCGACATCCGGCCCGACGCCGCCCTGAAGGCCGCCGACGAGCGCGGGATCAAGCTGCAGTACGCCGGCGAGGACCTGGGTAAGGCCATCGCGACGTGCGACGCCGACTTCGTGGTGGACGTGACGGTGCCGGAGGCTCACCGGGACGTAACGGTTCAGGCGCTGGGCGCCGGGCTCCCGGTGATCGGCGAGAAGCCGATGGCCCACAGCATGGCCGCCGCCCGCGAGATGGTAGCCGCCTCCGAGAGGGCCGGCAAGCTCTACATGGTGAGCCAGAGCCGGCGCTACGACGCGCGCATCCACGCCTATCGGCGCCTCATCGCGGAGCGCCTGGGCGCCCTCGGCATCCTGAACAGCGACTTCTACATCGGCGCCCACTTCGGCGGGTTCCGCGACGAGATGCCCAGCCCGCTCGTGCTCGACATGGCGATCCACACGTTCGACGCCGCGCGCTATCTGTGCGGCGCTAGCGCGGTCGCCGTCTACTGCGAGGAGTTCAACCCTTCGTGGTCGTGGTACCGAGGCGACGCCTCTGCCACCGCCATCTTCGAGATGGAGGGCGGGCTGCGCTACACCTACCGTGGGAGCTGGTGCGCCGAGGGCCTGATGACCTCGTGGGAGTGCGACTGGCGCGCCGTGGGCGAGCGCGGCACCGCCATCTGGGACGGGCGGAACGCGATCCGCGCCGAGACGGTGGCCCGATCCGGCGGGTTCCACTCGGAGTGCGAGGCGCACGAGGGCACGGTGGCGCCGGGCGTGCAGGGCGGCATCGCGGGCTCGCTGCGGGACTTCCTGAACGCGCTGCGCACCGGCGCCACGCCGATGGGGGAGTGCCACGACAACATCCAGAGCCTGGCCATGGTGTTCGGCGCCATCGAATCGGCGCGCGCCGGCGCCCGCGTCCGCATCACGGACGTCGTGGCTGGCTGAGGGCTGCGCAGCAGAAGGGAGAGGCGTCATGGTGGTCCCGCGCCACATCGCGGACCGGCTCCTGGCGGAGACGCTGGGACGCCCGGTGATGATCGAGGAGCTGCGGAAGCTCTGTGACACGGTGGGCGGCCGGACGAGTGGCGCGCCCTCTGGCGCGGAGGCAGAGGAGTGGGCCATCGGCCTGCTGCGGGGCTGGGGGCTCGCGGTTCGCACCGACGACCTGCCGGTCCGCGCTTGGCTCCGCGGGACGCTCGAGGCCGAGGTCCGCGCGCCCACTCGGTGGCGCCTCACCGCGCTCGCACACGGCAACGCTCCCGCATACGCCGATGTGACGGCACCGGTCGTCGACCTGGGCCATGGCGAGCGGCAGGACTGGGAGCGCTCCGCCGGCTCGGTGGGTAACCGGTTAGCGCTCTGTGACGAGGGCGCCTCCGAGGGGCGCCGCCAGCTCCACCGCACGGAGAAGCTGGCGATGGCGGTCGAGTTCGGCGCGGCCGGCCTGCTGATGGAGAGCTCCGCGTCCGGCGGGCTGCCGCGGACCGGCGTATGCCGTCGCGGCGAGGCGCCCATCCCGAGCATCGGCATATCGCTCGAGGACGGGCGCCGGCTGCGACGCCTGCTCGTGAGCGGGGTCCAGCCCACCGCCCGGATCGCGATGAGCAATCGCTTCGTCGACGGGGTGGCGCGCACCGTGCTCGCGGACCTGCCCGGCGTCGGCGCGCCCGGCGAGATGGTGATCGCCGGCGCCCACCTGGACTCCTGGGACGTGGCGCAGGGCGCGGTGGACAACGGCCAGGGCGTGGCAATCGTGCTGGAGATGGCGCGCGCGCTGGCCTCCCTCGGCGAGCGGCCGCGGCGCACGCTTCGGTTTGCGCTCTGGGCGGCGGAGGAGGTGGGGCTCATGGGCTCCACCGCCTACGTGGCAAACCACGCCACCGAGCTGGACCTGATCGCCGCGGTGATGAACTTCGACATGACGGGCGATCCCACCGGGTTCCACACGCCCGGCATCGCCGAGCCCGGCGACCTCCTGCGCGGCCTGGCGCGCCAGCTCGCACCGCTCGGGGTGCGCGAGGAGTTCCGGCGCCGTGCAACGCTCCACAGCGACCACCAACCGTTCATGCTCGCGGGCGTGCCCATCGTCTCGGTGGCCGGCAAGCTCGACGAGGAGGGCGGCCGGTACTACCACGCCGTCGGCGACACGTTCGACAAGGTTGTGGCGCCCGCAGTCTGCCGCGCCTCCTGCGTGGGCGCCACGACGATGTGGGCCCTGGCGGACGCGCCTGAGCGACCGCTCGCCCGGCTCACACCGGCTGCGGTGCGCGCCATGGTGACCGAGGCCGACCTCGGCGAGGCGCTTGCGGCGATGGGCATCGAGCTGCCGACGGACTGAGCGCGCGGGCTTGCACGGGAGGCACGGTGCCGGCGTGGAAGCGAAGGGCGTTGCCGAGTGCGGCGAGGGATCGGAGCAGGCGGCTGGTGCGCCGGCTCCGCACGCGCGCCCCGCCGAGCGGTTCCGCTGGTGGATTGTCCCCCTCGGCGCGGCGCTGATCCCGCCGAACAGCCTCTGGATCGCCCGCGCGGAGGCGCTGGACTACTCCGGCTTCCCCACCTGCATGTCGCTGTTCTACAACGTGGTCTTCACCATCATGGCGCTGATCGTGCTGAACGCGGGGGTCCGCGCGATCCTGCCCCGTGCGGCGCTCGGCCGCCAGGAACTGATGGTGGTCTACGGCATGGTTGCCACGGGCTCCAGTCTGGTGGGGCACGATTCGATGCAGATGCTGGTGCCTGCCATCCCCCACCTGGCCTACTTCTCCAACGCGGGCAATAACTGGGAGCAGCTCATCAAGCCGCACGTCCCGGCGTGGCTCACCATCGGAACCCTGGACGACGCGGTGCGCAACTACCAGCGGGGCCACTCAACGCTCTACAAGTGGGAGCACATCCGGCCCTGGCTGGCGCCCATTGGCGCGTGGAGCGTCTACCTCAGCGCGACGGTGGGCGCCACGCTCTTCGGCGCGCTCCTGCTGCGGCGCCACTGGGTGGAGAACGAGCGGCTCTCCTACCCGATCGTGCAGATCCCGCTGATGGTGACGGAGGGCGGGGGCGACAACCGGGTGCTGCGCAGCCGGCTCTTCTGGGGCGGGTGCCTGCTGGCGGCGGGGATCAACCTGCTCAACGGGCTGGCGCACTTCTACCCGGCGCTGCCTTCGATCCCGGTGAAGGTCTACGACCTGAGCCCGCTGTTCGCGCCCTACCCGCCGTGGAATGCGATGGGCTGGACGCCGCTGAGCTTCTACCCGTTCGCGATCGGGCTGAGCTTCTTCATGCCCACGAGCCTGGCCTTCTCATGCTGGTTCTTCTACCTGTTCCGGAAGGGCCAGCAGGTGGTGACGGCCGCATGGGGCTATAACCAGGGGGAGGCGTGGTATCCGTACCTGCGCGAGCAGTCGTTCGGCGCCTGGATCGCGCTGTTCGTGGCGTCGCTCTGGTTCGCGCGCGGGTATCTGGCGGGCATCTGGCGCGCGGCGCTCACCGACCGGCGCGCGGGCGACGGCGGGGTGAGCTACCGCGTGGCGCTGGCGGGGTTCATCGTCTCGATGGCGACGATGACGGGCTTCCTCTACGTCGCGGGAATGACGTGGTGGGTGGGCATCGTCTACGTGACGCTCTTCCTGCTCTTCTGCGGCGCGGCCGCGCGGGTGCGGGCGGAGCTGGGCCCGCCGGCGCACGAGATCGGCTGGGTGGGCGTGTCGCACATGATGGTGACCGTGCTGGGCACGACGGCGCTCGGGCCGCAGAACCTGGCGATCTTCTCGCTGCTGCACTTCCAGAACCGGATGCACCGCGGCCTGTTGATGCCGCAGCAGGCGGAGAGCCTGAAGGCGGCGTCGGAGAGCGGCCTGCGGATGCGGGTGATGGTGATCGCGCTGGCCATCGCCGGGGTCATCGGCATCGTGAGTGCGTTCTGGGCGCTGCTGCACCTAGGGTACGGTCGAACCTACGCGTCGATCCACCCGGGCGCGCCCGGCTCGGTGTTTTCGCAGGAGCTCTACAACCAGCTCGCCTCGTGGCTCCGCACTCCGGTCCAGCGTGACCAGGCGGGCGTGCTGGCGATCGCGATCGGGGCGCTGGTGGCGCTGGCGCTGGCGCGGCTCAGCGTGTCGATCCACGGCTTCCCGTTCCATCCGGCGGGGTACGCGCTGGGGATGTCGTTCGGGCTAGACTACATCTGGGTGCCGATCTTCATCAGTTGGGCGTTGAAGTCCATCACGCTGCGGGTGTGGGGGCTCAAGGGCTACCGGGCGGCGCTGCCGTTCTTCGTGGGCCTGGTGATCGGGGAGTTCACGGTGGGCGGCGCGTGGAGCTTCGTCCGCGGCATCCTGGGCGTGCAGACCTATACGTTCTACATCTGGTGAGGGGGAGGCCTACGCCACCTCCAGCGTGAGCTGGCGGAGAGCGGCGGCGTCCTGCTGCGGCATCTGGTCCCAAGCGCGCCCATCCAGCAGGCGGCCCGCCCTCTTCTTGTTGACGCCACCCCACTGCTTGAAGAAGAAGGGCACGCCGGCCGCAGCGCACTGGTCGCGCACGCTTCTTGCCCAGTCCGAGTCCATCGGCCGAGCACCCGGCCCGGACTCGCCCCCAACGATCACCCAGTCGATCCCGCGCAGGTCCAATTCGTCGAGCGGCCCGAGCAGGGGCTCGAGGGAAAGGAAGCGAACCGCGGCCGGGACCTGCCGCAGGCAGTCGATCCGCGATCGGTAGTCGCCGCTCTCCACGGTCACGCCCATCCAGACGTTCGGCGCCCAGTCGAGCGCGCCCGCCAGCTCCGCGAGCCGGTCGGCGCGCTTGGTGAGCGCCTGGAAGCGGTGCCAGTGCGCGCGGCGCATCACGTCGAACACGCGCTGGACGTAGTCGAACGGCACGTCCTTGTGGAACAGGTCGCTCATGGAGTTGACGAACACCACCTGCGGCGCGCTCCACCGGAGCGGCTCCTCGAGGCGGTCGGGTTGCAGGCTGAGGGCGAACCCGTTGCGGTAGGCGGCGC
>DATIKM010000004.1:0-30664 GCA_035477595.1 Chthonomonadales bacterium | reverse complement strand
CGAGGGCCTCCCGGCTCAGTTCCGGCCGGAGATCCCCGCTCTTCCAGTGGCGCAGAGAGTGTCCGGTCGGCAGGTACTGGTGCAGGCCGGCGGCAATGCCCTCCACCGCTCCGACCACGGCGAACACCTCCAGAGGATATGTGGCTCCCGCCGAGGGAGCGGTGCGGCCACCCCAGGCGGAGGCAGTGATCCCCTGGGCCGACCACAGAAGCTGAGCCACTTCCGCCAGGGTCAGCGGCTCGTCTCGGTAGTTACGCTCCGACCTCCGCCCGGCCAGCGCCTCCTCCACGCTCATCGGGCCACCCAGGCGCGGCGCGGGAAGGGGGATCGTGGAGGGCATGCTCCCACCCACGTTCTGGGTGACGGCCACGTTCTCCCCTGTGTTCCTGCGTGCCTGGCCGCACCCCAACAAGGTCCGCACCCCAAGGACCACAGCCGGAATCCATCGCACACAGCGACTCATCAGCATCACCTCCTCCCTGCGAACACACGAGCATACTCGCACCGAACTCATCCGGCAAGGTCGCAGACGAGGAGCCGTTCCCTCACCAGGGCGACGCTCGCCCGGACTGAACCGCCCATGCAGACCACCCACGCGCCCCCGAAGTGGGCATGGCCGAGCTCGGGAGTACCGATGTCGTTGACCATCAACGTGTGCGGCCCTGGCTCCCTGATCTGAGCAGCGTAGTACGGGAGCTCTTCCCGATCCCAATGCTCCTGGCTAACAGACCCGTCGTCTAGCGCGCGGCCGAACCGATAGTGCAGCAGGTCTCCACGTTCATCGCGTACCGTTCGCACCATGTCTCCGTCGAACGAGTCCGCGCACAGGAGCTGCCAGACGCGGCCGAGCCAGGGGCGATTGTGGGTCACGATCTGTGCGCCCTACCGGTACACGGCAGGGCGCGCGTCCTTCCCATGCCAGCCGGGGTGGATCCGGCAGTGGTGAAGCACGAGCTCCCCGTGTCGAGGAAGAGGGCACACAAGTCGTGGACTGTGCATCCATCGCGATCGAGCAGCCCGAGTCCCACGTGGAGCCCGGCTTTCCTGGCAGTCCGGGCCACGCCTGGCAGGAACGGGAACGGGATCGGGATCGGCTCAGCCAGCCAGCAGTCATGCTCGGGGTATGTCGTCGTTCACGGTGCCCGTCATGGCCGTCACCGGGAACAGCGCGAGCCCCGCTCCGGACGCAGAGGCCTCACCCATGGACGTGAGGATCCGGGCATTGTTGGCCTTGGGGGGATCCGCTACGACACGCAGCACCGCCAGAGCGACCCTTCATCGCTCCACACGCCGGCTGTGGCCGGGGTCCCGTGGGTGTTGCCAGCCCTGCGACACATGAGCCGCGCCGCTAGATGGCTGAGCGCGCGCACGAGTGCAGGGAATCGCGGGAGGCCTGGGCGATGCGGACCGCCCAGACGCCATCGGCGGTCGGAATCGGCAGGTCGGCGCCGAACAGAACGCCTTCCGCGAAGCCCTCCAGGACGCGCCGGAAGGTCTCGGGACCGTGCACGTTGGCGGGCACCGGGCCGCGTTCCGTGCCATCCGGGGTGATCAGCGTCCGAAACGCCGGTCCGTGCGGCATCTCGATGTCCTGCCGCAGCACCCCCTGTGCGCCGTAAGCGCAGATGTGTGCGTGGAAGCCGGCCGAGCGCCAGCAGAACTCGACGATCGCGCTATCGCCATCGCCGTAGTCGTAGACCAGCGTGAAGTCGCGACCAGGCACGTCGAGGCCCTGCCCCCAGACGGACACCGGATCCTTGCGGAACAGCCACCGGGCGAGATCGATCTGATGGATGGCCATCTCGAGGAGCGTGCCGCCGCTCCGGACCGGGTCCCCTCGCCAGCCCTCCCAGACGCCGGAGGACAGCGATACCCCCAGGACCAGCTTGCGCAGCCCGCCCAGCCGGGTCGCGATGATCTCAGGAAGGTCGCAGATGCTGTCCGCCAGCCGGAGCTCGAGGTCCACCATCAGCTTCAGCCCGCGTCGCGCCGCGATCTCGGCCTGTGCGAAGGCCCGATCCGCGGTCAGCGCCATGGGCTTCTCCTGGAGGACGTGCTTGCCGCTCGCGAGCGCAGCAACAGCCATCTCTTCGTGAAGGTAGTTCGGGAGCCCCACGAAGACGGCATCGACGTCGCGAGCCGCAAGCAGGTCGCCGTAGTCACTGGTGCACCGCGCTATCCCGTAGCGCTGCGCGTACTCCTCTGCCCGCTCGGGGCGCCGCGCCGCGATCCACGTCACCTCCGCGTTCGCGGCAGCCTGGAAACCGGCCATCACCTCGTCGGTCCACCAGCTCGCCCCCAGCACCCCGAGTCGCAACTTTGGCATTCGGTCCTCCCGTGGCAGAGAGCGTGAGCGCCCTGGATCAGCACGTGGCCCGCACCGGATGGCGCAGCGGCGCGTTTGCTATAATAGGACGGCTCTCGGGCCGACCGCAAGGAGATCACGCAGTATGCCACGTGCCTCACCGGTCGCTATGGCCATCCTGCTGCTGCTTGGCTTGGGCGCAGCCGCGCACTCCTCACCCGATGACGAGGCCCAGCGCCGCTTTGCCGCAGGCTCGGAGCAGTACCGAGCCGGCAGGTTGGAGCCCGCTCTCGCCGAGTTCGAGCTGGCGCGCAAGGCGGCTCCCACAGACCCTCTGATCCACAACTGGATCGGGTTCGTACTCCTGCGGCTTCAGCGGTATGAGGACGCAGTGGCGCCCTTGAGCGAGGCCGTTCGGCTCCGCTCCAACTACGCTGAGGCCCACACGAACCTTGGGAACGCGCTTCTGAGCAGCGGGCGCGCGGAGCGCGCGCTTCAGTCGTTCCTTCGCGCGGCCGAGCTTCAGCCGAGGTCTGCGAATGCGCACTACAACGTCGGGAGCGCCCACAGCAAGCTGAGACAATGGCGGGAAGCCACCGCAGCCTTCCGACGAGCAGTCGCGCTGAATCCCACAGACCAGTATACGCGCAACAACCTGGGCTTCGTGCTACAGCAGCAGGGCCGCACGGCGGAGGCGGCCAGCGCCTACGCTGCGGCAACGCGACTCGCGCCCAGGGACCCGATGTTCTGGCAGAACCTGGGACTCGCCTTCATCGACTTGCGCAGGTTCACGGAGGCCCGTCGCGCCCTGCAGACAGCGGTGGACCTCGATCCCCAGCAGTACGGCGCGCGTCTTGCGCTGGCAGACACGCTCGTCGAGCTCAGGCAGGCAACCGCGGCCATCGCGCACTACGAGAAAGCCCTCGCCCTTCGGCCATCGGAGCACGCGCCAGCGCTGGCGCTGGGGGCGCTACATCTGCGGTCCGGCGCGACAGCCCGCGCGATCGCTGCTTACCGCAGGGCGCTGGCCGCCAGGCCCGGCAACGTGGCGGCCCTCAACGGGCTCGGGCAAGCACTGTTCGAAGCGGGCGAGATGACCGAGGCCCGCGACGTGTTCCGCACGCTGACCGAGACGAACCCCAACTCCGCGGATGCGTGGGCCAACCTGGGGAGCGCGCTGGCGCGCACGGGAGACCCCGGCTCCGCTGCCGCCGCGTGGGAGGCGGCGCTGGAGCGCGACCCGAGGCGGGCTGACGTTCGGCGCTGGCTTGCCGCGACCTACTACGCCAAGGGCGACCTCGACCGGGCGGAGCGTGAGTACCGGCGCAGCCTGAGGGACGCGCCGTCGAGTGCGGAGGCCCTCACGGGGCTAGGCCTGGTGCTCGACAGGCGCGGCCGCACCCAGGAGGCCATCGCGCTCTACCGCCGGGCGCTGAAGGCTGACCCGCGGTACGACTACGCGCACAACAATCTGGGGGTCGCGTACGAGCGTCAGGGGAAGGTAGACCTGGCTATCGCCGCCTACCGCAGAGCGCTGGAGCTGAACCCAGCCAACGCAGATGCCAGACGCAATCTGGGCCGGTTCCAGAGGTAGTCACGAGGGATCTCGAGCGCGGCCAGCGTGCTCAGAGCTGCGCCGGGTCGGGAGGCATCCAGGGGAAAACGGCGACGGCAGACACCGAGCCGTCGGGCGCCGCCAGCCGCGGTCCCGCTGCAAGCTGCCGGCCGCGGAAGACGCGCGCCGACCGATCCGCGCTCCCGGCGACCAGGGCCGACCCGTCTCCAAGCCACGCGAGCGACGTCACCGAGCGCTCCACGGTCGCCGATGCCACTTCCGTGAACGCCGCGCCGGCTCCGCTCCACCCGATATCCCACAGGCGCAGGCGACCATCGGGCCCGCCCGTTGCCATCATCCGTCCATCGGGCGAAACGTCCATGGCCGACACGCCCCGGTCCGAGCATCGCTGACGCGCTATGAGGCTGAAGTCCGCCAGCCGCCAGGCCCGCACGAACCCGTCGAGCGAACTCGTCAGCAGCACCTGTCGATCGCGGCTCCACGCGAGGCCTGTTACTGGTTCGTCGTGGCCCACGATCGTCCCGGCCAGCCCGCCGTCGGCGCGCCACACCTGTACGAGCCGGTCAGCGCCGGCCGAGGCGAGGTGAGCGCCATCCCAACTCCACGCAAGGACCTTCACCGGCTGCGAGTGCGCGGCAATGGTGACCACCGGCGGCGCCGCAAGCGACGCCCATAGCTTGATGGCGTTGTCGCCACCACCCGTGGCAAGAAGCCGCCCGCCGGGCTGCACCGCCATGCAGAGGACGCCGCCGGGATGGGCCTCTGTCGAGGCATCGAGGGCGCCGTTCTCCACTATCCAAGATCGGAGTGTCCGGTCCTCGCCGGCCGTGAACAGCCGGCGGCCATCTGCTGAGAAGGCCACGCAGTGGACTGCACCGTCGTGTGCGAGCGCCTGGAGCTCAGCGCCGGAGCTATCGAAGAGGCGCACCAACCGCTCCGAGGCGACCGCGACGAGCGGCCTCTGAGGGTCCGCGCAGACGGGCGCAGACGCAGTCGCGAGGACTACGGCCACGCCGCACCATACCGCCAACCCGACCCGCACGCTCGCTGCCTCCCCGCGGGTCGGCGCACGAACGTAACGCGCGGCCGACCTTTCGCGTCCTATAGCAGTGTACAGCCGGACATGCCGGTTGTCAACGGCAGCGTTGTGGCGGTGACTAGTGGTGCACGCGAGTGCACGCGCGGGCCGCCCGCTCGGTTGACTTTGCCGATGCGCTGTGATAGACTGCGACAGCCGTACCGGAAGACATCCAGGAGGGGTTGTCCATGCATCTGCGAACACTGGTCGCGCTTGCCGGCGGCTGCGTGGTCCTGTTAGCTCCGGTGGTGCCATCGGACGCGCAGGGCCAGGCTCCGTTCACCATTCGGCGTCCGCCGGACGGCGCGAGGGTCCGCGGCGATGTCCGGATCCAGGTACCGCTGGCCAGCATCCCCGAAGGCGCTTACGTAGCCTACAGCATCAACGGCCGCTTCCGAGCCGCCATCGCGCCCACTGCGGAGCAGCGCGCGAGGGCAGGACGCGGCGACACATTCGATTTTGTTTGGGACACCAGGGAGCCCGTCCGGGAGCAGGGACGCACTGCGGAGAGCGCCCCCGCCGATGGCGAGCACACCGTGTCAGCCAGCCTCTATGTTCCCCGCGCAGGCGCTGCGGGCGGTTCGGAGCTGAGGCAGACCAGCTCAGTGCGGCTGATCGTCAGCAACCAGATCACGGACCGCACAGGCCCCGTTACCCTCCGCTACCGCTTCCGCGATGGCATGCGCCGCGAGTACGCACGCAGCAGTGAGCTCACGCTTGTCGGCGGTCTCTCCGGTATGGGGAGCGGTGTCGGCGAGATGGAAGTGTCGGGCCTGCGCAGCAGGCTGCAGCTCTCGGTCGAGGACATGTACGCCGACGGCGACGCCATGCTCCGCAACCGGCTCGAGCGGCTGAGTGTGCGTTTCGGCGGCCAGGAGACGACGTTCTCCTCTGCTGACCTGCCCGGCGGGGTCTACAAGCAGGTCTCGTCACTGGGCCGGATCGAATACCAGAACAGGCCCAGCGAACTGGACCAGTTCGCCGCCAGTGGTCTCAAAGTGCTCACGGCGGTCGAACTCCCGATTCTACGGTCGGCTCCGGTAGCCGTTGGCGACTCGTGGCAGACCCCGAATGTCTCCCTCGAGATCCCAGGGATTGCTGCAGAGGACCAGCCGCGGGTGACCGTTACCAGCAGGTTTGAGGGGTTCGAGTGGGAGGGTGGGTTTCCCACGGCGAGGATCGTCGAGACCTTCGACAGCACACGGACCGCGCTCAACAGGAGACAGCTCCAGGTAGGTCCTTACCTGCTCGAGAACCCGCAGGTAAGGCTTACGCGCGAGATATTCCTCGCGCACGAGCACGGCACGCTGGTGAAGGTCGTGCGCCGTCTGGAGGTTACGGGCAGGGCTCCGATGATGCAGGGCGTCGCCGTGATGGGCGGCGCCGGCATCGGCGGCGGCATGGCGCCCGGCACGTCCGGCATGATGATGGGCGGGCAGGCAGGCATGTCGATGCCGGGGATGTCAGGCGCCCCGATGTCCGGGGCCGACGGCATGGCGATGCCAGGCGGAGGGCTGTTCCCTGGCTCTGGAGCGCGGGCTCGCGGCGGGCGCGCCGCGCGCATGGGCGCCATGCAGGGATCGAGCGCCATGGCCGGCCCAACGGCCGGCATGCGCCGGGGTGCGGCTGGTGCGATGGCGGGCATGCGTGGACCCATGATGGGCGGCACGACTGGCCCGCCGCAGTTGACGTTGCGCGCCACAACAGTGACCGAGCTCGCCCCCGCGGTGGCGCAGGACAGGGCTGGGCGGACCGGCTCGTAGGGCTAGTATGAGCGCAGCCTGCCTCGGAGAGCACATCGCGGCAGGACGGCCAGGTTCCGGCGGCGGGCGGACGACGCGCGGTATAATAGCGGTCGCCTGCCCGCCTTCCATATGCCGGCCTCCCGGCGCCGGCATCGGCTTGCACGTGAAGGGACTATCGAGTGTCCGCCGTAGCTGAGAAGCGACCGAAGCCCGTCGGCGAGACGCCGCGGCGCGACGACGAGAAGCGCATGGAGCTCACCGAGCATCTATCGGAGCTCCGGTCGCGCATCATCCGCAGCATCCTCTATGTGATCGCTGCCGCTATCGGATGCTACTTTCTCTTCGAGCCGCTCTACGGCACGCTGTTCGGCCCGATGGCGTACGCGCTCCATGGAAGCGACGCGCGCTGGGGCATCATGTTCCAGCACTTCACCGAGCCGTTCATGCTGGTGGTGCAGATCTCCGTCGTAGCGGGCTTCATCGTGGCGGCGCCTCTGCTGACGGCAGAGATGTGGGCGTTCATCGCCCCAGCGCTCACGCGCGAGGAACGTGGCCCCATTCGCTGGGTGGCGCCGTTCTCCATCGTGCTCTTCCTGTGCGGCGTCGCTCTCGGCTACAGCATCTCGCGCGTCGCCATCGACTGGTTCCTGGGCTTCCTCACCCTCTTTCCGAGCGCTGCGCTCTACCAGAACCCCAAGGTGTACGCCGTCTTCATGCTGAAGCTGATGGCGGTGTTCGGCGTGCTCTTCCAGCTTCCGGTCGTGCTCATGTTTCTGGCGTGGGCTGGGATCGTGACGTCCGGAGGGATGAAGCGGTACTGGCGCCACGCGATGGTGGCCATCGCATTTGTGGGTCTCCTGGTTACCCCATCGCCCGACCCGATCTCCATGCTGCTGATGATCACGCCCGTGATGGCGCTCTACCTGGCGAGCATCGGGCTTGTGCGGAGGATCGAGGTAAGGCGCGCTCGCCGACTGGCCCTGTGAGCGACCAGCGCGTTCGCCGACTGGCCCTATGAGCGGCCCGCGCGCTCCCGCGCCACGGAGCGTCGCCGACCGAGGGGTGCGGCACTTCGCGCTTCGCCTTGCGCTGCTGCTGGCCGCCACCGGCGCCATCATCTGGCTCGGCTGGTTCTCCCCGTGGGCGCGCCTGCCAGTGATCATCGAGGTCGATCCGGCGCATCCGGCGCCCCCTGCCGGCCCTCGCTAGCGCCGCACACTCCTCGCAGGCATCGTCATACTTCTCCCACATTGTGGCGCGTCGCGCGCCAGGGCGGTGGCCCATCGAGTCGGCGCATCAGCGTGGCCTCGGGTGGCACCGAGAAGACGACGCAGCTTGGGCATCCGCCCGCGATCGCCTCCGCGGACCGCCAGTCCGGCTCGTACCAGAGCGCCAGCTCGCTGTCGCGGATGCGCGCAACCGCGTACGCCACCCGGTCGCGCGGCTCCACGATTGCCGCCACGGGCACCTGCACCGTGTACTGCGGACGCCAGCTACTCCAGCGGGTGATGGCGTTGATCGGATCGCTCACTCCCCAGCACCTCCCCGTCTTCCGACCGCAGGGCAGCCCGGCGCAAAAAGGCAACCAAATCCGCTCCGCAACCCGTTGACTTCTCCGGCTCGCGTTGCTACAATGCCGGTCGCTGAGTGGCGATTTAGTGGCGAATACATGGATTCTGGATAGCGCTTTGCTGGCGGTTTGGTGGTGGCTGCTGCCCAGATGCCCCCCCTGGAGAGACCAATGCCCGACCCTATGAAAAGCTTCTGGGGAGAGCATGAGGCCAGCCTCGATGACCGCGGGCGCATCCTTTTCCCACAAGAGTTTCGAAACCTTCTCGCTGATGAGTTCGTGCTGACGCGCGGGCCCGACCGCGCCCTTCTCCTCTTCCCGACCGCAGTCTGGGCGGAGATCGAGGCGAAGCTCGATTCCGCTGTTCTTCAGCGAGAGACAGGTTTCCTGCAGCGCATGTTCGGAGGCCGGGCCATCGTCAAGCTCGACCCGCAGGGGCGCCTTGTGCTGCCCAAACACCTGCGCGAGTGGGCCGGGTTCGACGACGTACATGTGGCCGTAGTGGTAGGCCAGGGCCCCAAGCTTGAGATCTGGAGCAAAGCTAACTGGCGGACCTACAACGGCGCCTTCACCTATGAGCGGATGTTCGACGCTGCGGAGCTGGTGGGCATCGCGAAGGCCATCGAGCGTTGAGGAAAGCATTCCACGTGCCGGTGCTGTCCGGACCGCTCGTGGATCTGCTGGCGCTCCGGCCTGGCCAAACTGCTGTCGACGCCACCGTGGGTGGCGGCGGGCATGCGGAGCTCCTGGCTAAGAGGATCGCGCCCGGCGGCACGCTGATCGGGCTCGACCGCGATCCGGAGGCACTCGAGGCGGCAGCAGAGCGCCTTCGGCGGGCAGACCTGCGCGTTGAGCTCGTCCAGGCCGACTTCCGTAACCTTGGCGCGGTGCTTGAGGGCATGGGAGCAGGGCCCGCACACGCGGTGGTGCTTGACCTCGGCGTGTCGTCCCACCAGCTTGACACACCGGAGCGGGGGTTCAGCTTTCGCGCCGACGGTCCGCTCGACATGCGGATGTGCCCGCTGGAGGGCGTGCCAGCCTCCGAGCTGCTCAGGACGCTCCCTGAGGAAGCGCTGGCCAGGCTCCTGTGGGACTATGGCGACGAGCCCGCGGCTCGTCGCATAGCGCGGGCCGTGGTCGAACGGAGGCAGGTCCGCCCTCTCGCGACGACGTCGGAGCTGGCATGGTTGGCCGAGCGAGCCGTCGGCGGGCGCCGTCGGGGCGACACCCACCCCGCGACGCGCACGTTCCAGGCACTCCGGATCGCCGTGAATGACGAGTTGGGAGCTCTTGAGATGGGGCTGGCCTCCATACCCGACCTGCTCGCTCCGGGCGGGGTGGTGGCTGTGCTGTCGTACCACAGCCTTGAGGACCGGATAGTCAAACGGACACTCCGGCGCTGGGCGGGTGCGTGTCAGTGTCCGCCACGCATGCCGGAGTGCAGATGCGGAGTCCGCGCGATCGCCTCCGTGATGACCCGCAGACCGATCGTGCCTTTGTCCGAGGAGGTGGCCGCAAACCCGCGAGCCCGCAGCGCCAGGCTGCGTGCCGCGCAGCGGCTGGACGACGCCGGGGGCTCAGGACTGCCCCTTGAGGACGGCTAACATGGCAGCGTTGTCGAACCGAGCACCCACCTTCGCGCCCGTACGCGATTACGTACCGCCCGCAGTCGACATGCGGACTCGGCAGGCAGCGCCGACACAACTCCGTGTTTCACCCGTAGCCGTCATCGTGGGCTTGCTCGTGATGCTGCCGCCGCTGTGGCTCGTCGTGGGCCATGCCAAGGAGGCAGAGGCAGCGACGTCGCTTCGTCGGACCCGCGCTCAGGTAGATCTGGCGGCGGCGCGCTATGAGGCGCTTCGCGCGCAAATCCAGGACCTTCGCAGTCGCGAAAGGGTCGCGCATTGGGCACTTACTCACGGGATGGTGCGGGGACAGGACATGGCTCCATTCGTGTGCGGTCTTCGCGTATCCGGTCCGTAAGGCGGGCGCCCGGCGCAGAAGCGGCCGACGAGCGCTGTCTGCCTCGACGCCTACGTTTCGTCCAGGCAGGGCTCGTCCTCACGCTGCTCGCGCTGGTCGGGTGGACCGCCTACCTCCAGATCGCCTATGGCGAGCAGTACCGCCAGCATGTGCGCGACTTCCGTTTTGTGACGCGCACGGTGCCTGCCAAGCGTGGGGCCATCCTCGACCGGCACGGAGCCGTGATCGCGCGGACGCGCACGCTGCACTCTCTCTATGCCAACCCGCTTCAGGTACCGGACCCGGTGGCGGCCGCGGAGCTCCTGTCGCCCGTGACGGGCAGGCCCGCGGCGGAACTCATACCCCTGCTAACGCCACGCCGGTCATCCCGAGGCGTGGTCTTCCAGGACGTTCTGCTGGCGAGGGACCTGAGCGCCGATGGCCTTGCCCAGTTCAGCCGTCTGCGCGGCCGGCGCGAGACGCGCGATGCGATTGCGGGCGTGAACAGGCGCGAGCATCCGAAGCGCGTCTCAGAGCTTGGCCGGGACGGTGTCCACGTGGTGGGGTTCCTTGGACGAGGCGACGGCCGGGAGAGAGGCGTACTGGGGATCGAGCAGCGACTCGACAGCCTGCTGGCCGGCAAGGATGGCTCGACCACGACTGAGGTCGACGAGAACGGCAAGCCAATCCCGGGGAAGGCCGCCCGCGTCGAGCCCGTCCAGCACGGGACCGACGTTCAGATCACGATCGATCCGACGGCGCAGCGCATCGCCGAGCGCGCGCTGGAGGCCGGAGTGGCCCGGACGCGACCGGCCGGCGCTACCGTGATCGTTCTCGACCCACATACCGCCGACGTGCTGGCGATGGCGTCTTACCCGAACACGCACCCCACGAAGCGGGTCGAGCTGAGAACCGATGCCGCAGACGTTCTCGCCAACCGGGCCCTCGCCGTCTACGAGCCGGGCTCCACGCTGAAGATCCTGACCGTGGCCGCGGCGCTCGCGTACGGCGTCATTACGCCGGAGTCGCGGTTCACCTGCCGCGGATCGGAGCGGATAGGATCGGCCAACGTGAGCTGCGTTCTGCGCGGCAGGGCAAGAGCGCACGGGCACGGCACCCTCACCTTGCGCGAGGTTATGAGTCTGTCGTGCAACGTGATCACGGCCAGGATCGGCGTGCAGTTGGGCATGGACCGCCTCGAGTCGTTCCTGCGCGCCATGGGTCTCGAGGAGCGCACAGGGCTGCCCCTGCCAGGCGAGGGACGCGGCCGGTTCAGCTTCGGGCCCGTGGAGCGGCGTGAGAGCATCACCAAGGTCTCGAGGATGGCGTTCGGACACGCCATCTCGGTCACGCCGATCGCACTGACAGCCGCCTTCGGCACGATCGCCCAGGGAGGCGAGCACCGCAGGCCACGGCTCGTCCTTTCGCATCGCGCGCGCGATGGGAGCGTCATCTGGCAGGCGCCGGTCGCGCCGGCGCAGCGCGTGATGAGTCCCGAGATCGCGCAGTTGTTGACGGAGCACCTCGCGGCCGTGGTGACCGAAGGGACCGGCAAGGCAGCGGCGATCCCTGGGTACACCGCAGCCGGCAAGACGGGCACCGCGCAGAAGCCCGGCCCGCACGGCGGCTATCTGGCGGACGCCTATGTGGCCTCCTTCATCGGGTTCGTGCCGGCCCGCAACCCGCGCGCTGTCATCGCAGTGGTGTTCGATGAGCCGACCCGCGGGCACTACGGCTCCGAAGTGGCCGCGCCGGTCTTCCGGGACGTGGGCAGGAATCTGATGTTCGCGTGGCACGTGGAACCCGACGACCCGTCATCGTTGCGCAAGCACGCGCGGCAACGGTAACCGGCGCTCCCCCGCTCGACGTGTCATAATGGGGTGCGAGACTGATCGAGAGGACCGCGACGATGCGCCTGGCCGATCTGGTATCGCGGATGAGTGCTGCGCGGCTCGAAGGGGATGGGCAGATCGAAGTCGCGGGCGTACGCCACGACTCGCGCCATGTCGCGCCCGGCGACCTCTTTGCGTGCATCGTCGGTGATCGGGCGGACGGCCATCTGCATGCCCCCGAGGCGACGCGGCGTGGCGCTGTGGCGCTCCTCGCGAGCGAGGAGCGCGCTACCTCCGTCCGCGGACTGGCGCCCCTTATTATCGTCAAGGACACGCGCACCGCGCTTGCCGAGGCGGCCGGCCTCGTCTATGGCGACCCGTCCGCTCATCTCACGCTGATCGGCGTGACCGGTACCAACGGCAAGACGACCACCACGCTGCTCACCGGATCGATCCTGCGCGCGGCGGGAGTCGCCACGGGCACGCTGGGCACGCTGGGCGCGGAGTTCTCGGGGCAGGAGATCCCCTGCTCTCATACCACGCCCGAGGCCGACGAGCTGCAGCGCGCCCTGGCGCAGATGCGCGGCCTGGGCGCCCGTGCGGCCGTGATGGAGGTCTCGTCGCACGCAATCGCTCAGAACCGCGTCGCGGGATGCCGCTTCGATGCGGGCGTCTTCACCAATCTGTCGCAGGACCACCTGGACTACCACGGGACGATGGAGGCGTACTTCGCCACGAAACTGCGGCTGTTCGTGGACCTCGCGGAGCGCTCAGGCAAGCCGTTCGTGGCCGCAGTGAACCTGGATGACGCGCGCGGCGACGTCGTGCGCCGGAGCACTCGCGGCCGATGTCTCACCTATGCGGTGAACAGTACTGAGGCGGACGTTCGCGCGGTTCAGGTGCGGACCGCGGCGGACCGCGTCTGTTTCCGCGCGATCACGCCGGCCGGCGAGGCGGCCGTGACTCTCCCATTGGGCGGCGCGTTTCAGGTCCACAACGCGCTGGCGGCCGCGACCGCCGCCATGGGCGTGGGAGTGGGGCTACCGAGCATCGTCGAAGGTCTCGGCACGGCGCGGCCGGTGCCCGGACGCTTCGAACCGGTGCCCTGTGACCGTGGGTTCAGCGTCATCGTCGACTACGCGCACACACCCGATGGCCTGTCGAACCTGCTGGCCTCGGCGCGGCAGCTAGACCCGCGGCGCGTGCTGCTGGTGTTCGGCTGCGGCGGCGATCGCGACCCCACCAAGCGTCCCGAGATGGGGCGGATCGCCTCTGAGCACGCGGATTTCGCAGTGCTCACCTCGGACAACCCTCGGACCGAGGACCCGCAGTCAATAATCCGGGGCGTGCTCGCGGGAGTGGGTGCCGGCGATGGCCGCGTGGCGGTAGAGCCCGACCGCGCTGCCGCCATTGAGACCGCTATCCGTTCGGCCGCGCCCGGCGATGTCGTGCTCATCGCTGGCAAGGGTCACGAGACGGTTCAGATCGTCGGTTCAGACCGGTTGCCATTCGACGACCGTGCGGTGGCTCGAGCCGTGCTGGAGCGGATATAGACTATGTACGACACCACCGTACTGGGATTCCTGGTGGCCTTCGGGCTCTGCGCCCTCATGGGAGGGCCCGTAGTCCGATCCCTCGCTCGGAGGGGAGCCCGGCAGCGCGTCTCCGACGACGCGCCCTCGGCCCACGCGAGCAAGCAGACCACGCCCACCATGGGCGGGCTGCTCATTCTGCTCGGGGTCAGCGTGCCGGTCGCCATCCTCACACTTCTGCAGCCCGTCTTTGCGTCTGCGCTGGGCGTTCTCGCCCTGATGCTGGGCTTTGGCGCGATAGGGTTCGCCGACGACCTTCTGAAGACGCGCCGGGGCAGGAACCAGGGGCTGACGGCCCCGCAGAAGCTGGCTCTGCAGTTCGCGGTGGCGTGCGCATTCCTGTGGTGGATGCGCGCCGGGTCGCAGGGTCCCGATCCGTGGGGCGGCGCTCTGCACACGACGCTGATCGCGCTGGGCTCGTGGGGCGTCTTCGATCTGGGCGACGCCTACTACCCCCTAGCAGCCGTGTTCATCGTCGGCTTCGCCAACGCGGTGAACCTGATGGATGGGCTGGACGGTCTCGCCGCCGGCGTGTGCGCCATCATCGCAGTGGCCATGGCGGCCACCGCGGTGGCCATGGGACGGACGGAGTGGGTCACGGTCTTTGCGGCAGCGGTGGCCGGGGCGTGCGTGGGGTTCCTGTGGTTCAACGCTCATCCTGCACTTGTGTTCATGGGGGACACCGGCTCGCTTGCGCTCGGAGCGGCACTCGCCGGGCTTGCGCTGTGGGGTAAGGTGGAGGCACCCTTTCAGGCGTTTGCCGCCGTGCCGTGGGCTGTCGCTCTCTCCGTTCTGCTGCAGGTCGGCGTGTTCAAGGCGCTCAAGCGTTGGAAGGGCATTGAGTACGCGCGCACGCACCGCGTGCTGCGGCGGGCTCCCCTGCACCACCACTTTGAGGAGATGGGTTGGCCCGAGACGCGAGTGGTCGCGCGGTTCTGGGTGGCCACCGCGGTCTGCGTAGCAGCCACGCTAGCGTTCGGGATGCATCCGTGAGCACCACCCCGGCGGCGGGCGCTGTTGCCACATGGGAGGACGGCTTGGCAGTGACGACGGTGTCGAGTGAGCTTCGCGGCCGGACGATCGCGGTCGTTGGGATGGCGCGCAGCGGCATCGCCGCGGCAGCGGCGCTGCGACGCCTCGGCGCACGCGTGGTCCTCTCGGACCTACTTGACACCGACGACCTGCGCCAGCGGGCGGCGCAGGTCGAAGAGCCAGGCATCGAGGTTCGGCTGGGCGCCACGCCAGCCGATGCCCTTGCCGGCACCTCTGTGGTCGTCACCTCTCCGGGCGTGCCGCGCGACGCACCGGTCCTCGTCGAAGCGGTGTCACGCGGGATCGAGGTGATGAGCGAGGTCGAGCTCGCGTACCGCATTTCTGAGGCGCCGATGCTCGGCATCACCGGCACAAATGGCAAGAGCACCTGCGCCGCCATGCTGGCGGACGTGATGCGTGCCGCTGGCCGCGAGACCTGGCTTGCGGGCAACATCGCGGCTGACGACATCAAGATGGCCCTGGTGACCGCCGCCATGTCGGCATCACGCGACGCCGTCATCGTCGCCGAGGTCAGCTCCTTCCAACTCGAGTGGGTGCGGCACTTCCGCCCGCGCGTCGGGATTCTGACGAACGTCACGCCGGACCATCAGGACCGCCACCCGAGCTTCCCGGACTACGTGGAATGCAAGTCGCGGCTCTTCGCCTCGCAGTTGCCGGAGGACGTGGCCGTGCTGAAGGCCGTGAACGCGCCTGCAAGGCAGATCGCGAGGCGGCTGCAGTCAACGACGCTCTGGTTCGACCGCAGCGCCTGCCTGGGTGACGCGTGTGCGTGGGTCCGTGACGGCCGTTTCGTCGTACGGTGGCGTGGCTCTGAGCACGTCGTCGGGCGCGTCGACCGGCTGCGAGTGCCCGGCGCGCATAACGTGGAGAACGCTCTGGCAGTGGCGGGTGCTGCCGTCGCGTTCGGTGCGCCCGCGGAAGCCATCGAGCAGGCGCTCATGACCTTCTCCGGCGTGCCGCACCGCATGGAGCGCGTGGCAGAGGTCGACGGCGTGCTCTACATCAACAACTCGATGTGCACGAACGTCGACGCGGCTGTGCGCTCTCTCCAGGCCATGCACCGACCGACAGTGCTGATTGCCGGGGGTCGCGACAAGAACACCGACTTCACCCCGTTGGGCGGCGCCATCGCGCGGCACGTGAGGAGGCTTGTGCTGGTGGGTGAGGCCGCGGGCCTCATCGAGGACGCCGTGAGGTCTAGCGGTTTCCACGCGATCGACCAGGCGACTTCGCTCGACGAGGCCGTGGCGCTGGCCTCCCATGCGGCCCGGCCCGGCGACGCGGTCATGTTGTCACCGGCATGCACGAGCTTCGGAATGTTCGCGGACTTCGAGCATCGTGGCCGCGCCTTCCGTGAGGCCGTGCATCGCCTGAGGAACCAGGGAGCCACGAATGGTCACGGAAGCAGCGCTCCCTAGACCGAGGCTGACCCGCGCCAGCATGATCGTCTATGTCGTGCTGGCGTTGCTCGCCATTGGCTTTCTCTTCGTCAGCGACGCAAGCTACGCGCTGACCGTGACCTCCAGCAGGCTCGGCTACGACCCGCTCTACTATCTCAAGCGTCACGGCGCGCACCTGCTGCTCGGCCTCTGCGCGCTGTGGCTGGCGACGCGCATCGGTTACCAGCGGTTCCGTGCACCGGCGGTCGCGCTCGTGCTCATCGCGATTGTGCTCCTGTGTCTGGTGTGGGTTCCGGGCATCGGCATCCGGGAGAACGGGTCAAACCGCTGGATCGCGATCGAGGGTGTGCGCTTCCAGCCGTCGGAGCTCGCCAAGCTCTTTGTGATCATCTTCCTGGCGGCGGTCTGCTCCACTCGCGCCTACCCCATTCGCGACCTGCGAGGAGGCCTGGCGTTCCCGGGAGCAGTGTTGCTCGCCGTGACGCTGATGATCGAGCGCCAGCCGGATCTGGGTACGGCGACGGTGCTGTTTGCCAGCGGAGCCGGTGTGCTGTTCCTCGCAGGCGCAAAGGTGCGGCACCTTCTTGCGGTGTTTGCTGTCATGAGCGTCGTGGGCGCGGGCCTGATCACTCTCCACGGTTACCGGGGCGGGCGGATCGAGTCCTGGCGCGACCCGTACGGCACCCGGCTCGCCGGCGGTTACCAAGTCTTCCAGAGCCTGATGGGCGTGATCCCGAGCGGCCTGGTGGGCGTAGGTATCGGGGAGGGAAGCCAGAAGTTCTACCTGCCGGCGGCCAACTCCGACTACATCATGACGACCGTTTTCGAGGAGACCGGGCTGCTGGGCGGTGGAGTCGTAGTGGGGCTGTTCGCCACGCTCGTGGGTCTCGCGTTCGCGGTCGCGCGAAGGGCGGCGGACCGCTTCGGGATGCTAGTCGCCTCCGGAATCGGCCTCGCGATCGGTCTGCAGGCCGCCGTCAATGTGGCCGTGGTGACCAACGCGATCCCGTCCACAGGCATTCCCCTGCCCTTGGTGAGCCACGGCGGCACATCGCTGATCGTCACGCTGTTCGGCATCGGACTGCTCCTCAGCGTGGCGCAAGGCGGACAGGCGCCCGCGCATGCCCAGGCGCCCGATCGCCACGGATGAGGCTCGTCGTAACGGGGGGTGGCACCGGGGGCCATGTGTACCCGGCCATCGCGGTCGCGAACGCGTGGATGGGCATCGGCCCCGATCACGACGCTCTGTTCGTGGGTGCTGAGGGTGGCATGGAGGCTCGGGCAGCGCATGCTGCTGGGCTTCCGTTCGAGGGCATCGCCGCCACCAAGCTGCCACCGCACTTTGGTCCGGCGACCTTTCGAGCGCTGGCCGCCACGCTCCGCGGCACGCTCCAGGCCCGCCGCGCTTTGGTCCGCGCGCGGCCCGCGGCAGTGGTGAGCACGGGCGGCTACGCGGGAGCCGCGGCCGCCTGCGCGGCCATCACAATGCGGGTGCCCGTCGTCCTCGTTGAGCCCAACGCTGTGGCGGGCCGCGCGACCCGGTGGCTCGGGCGCTGGGCACGGCGGGTATGCGTGGCCTTTGAGGAGGCCGCCGCCTGGTTCCCGCGAGAACGGACCATCGTGACCGGTGCGCCCATCAGGGCCGGCATCGTCTCGCGCGTAGACGAAGGGAGCGCTCGGGCGCACTTCGGCCTGCCGGGGGAGGGCATCGTGCTTCTTGTCGTGGGCGGCAGCCAGGGAGCGCGCACACTCAACCAGGCAGTAGCGGGGGCGCTCTCGGCGCTGCCGGAGGCGGTGGCTGTGCTGCATCAGACGGGTCTCACCGATGCGGAGGAGGCCAGGGCGCGGGCGGCCGCGGCCGGTCTCGCGCCTCCGCGCTATGTGGCCCGCACCTATCTTGAGCTGGCCGACATGCCGCTCGCGTACGCGGCAGCGTCTCTCGTCTTCTGCCGCTGCGGGGCCTCCTCGCTCGCGGAGGCGACCGCCAACGGGCTACCGGCAATCATGACCCCTCTGCCCACCGCATTCGCCGACCACCAGACGGCGAACGCCCGCTCCCTGGTGCGGGCGGGCGGTGGCGTGCTTCTGGCCCAGCGAGACCTGACGCCGGAGCGGCTGGCGGAGATCGCCTGGGGCATCGCCGGCGACCGCGAGCGCCTCCGCGCGATGAGCGACGCCAGCCGGGCAGTGGGCCGGCCCGATGCCGCCGACCGCGTGGCGCGGGTCGCACAAGAGGTCGCGCGTTGAGCGGCGCTGTCTGTGCCAGCCAGTGGCGCCGGGTTCACTTCGTGGGCATCGGCGGCGCATCGATGAGCGGCATTGCGCGCGCGCTCCTGGCGCGCGGCATCGACGTGTCGGGTTGCGACCCTCAGCGCAACGCCGCCACCGACCGTCTCGAGGCCCTCGGCGCCCGCATCCGGGCTGGCCAGGACCCGAGCCACATCGCGCTGGAGCGGCCAGACGCTCTGATCGTTACGGCGGCTGTGCCGATGTCATCGCCCGAGGTGACGGCGGCTCTCAACGCCGGCATCGAGGTGCTGACGCGCGCCGAGGTCCTTGGCTGGCTGATGGACGAGGCGCCGGAGCCTCGCATCGGGGTCACAGGCACACACGGGAAGACGACCACCACCGCGATGCTGGCCGCCGTGCTGATGACTGCGGGTCTCGATCCGGCCGTCCACATCGGCGGTGAGTACGCACCGCTGGGCGGGAACGTACGCATCGGCAAGGGCTGCTTCCTGACGGAGGCATGCGAGGCGTACGACTCCTTCCTCTCGCTGCGCCCCACGCTGGCTGTGGTCACCAACATCGAGGCCGACCATCTGGACTACTACGGAACCCCCGAGCGCATGTTCGAGAGCTTCGAGCAGTTTGTCGCCTCCGTGCCGGAGGGCGGCGCCGTGGTGCTGTGCGCCGACGACCCCGGCGCGCGCCGCCTGGCGACGTTCGCGGCCGCTCTGGATCGGCGGACGGTGCTCTACGGCATCGACGCGACGGATTGCGACGTGCGCGGTGCCGATCTCGCGTCCTGCGGGCGAGGCGTGCGCTTCCGGGCAATCACACCCGAAGAGCCAGGAGGGGTCTCCGTCTCGCTCCGCGTGCCCGGACGGCACAACGCGCTCAACGCGCTGGCGAGCATCGCCGCAGCGCGCGAGGCCGGCGTTCCGCTTCCCACCGCGATCGCGGCGCTCGAGCAGTTCGAGGGAACGGGCCGCCGCTTCGAACGCCTCGGGGAGGCCAGCGGCGCAGACGTGTACGATGACTACGCTCACCACCCGACAGAGATCGCTGCCACGGTGCGCGCGGTACGCCAGGCGTTTCCCGGGACGCGGTTCCTGCTGCTGTTCCAGCCACACCTGTTCAGCCGGACGCGCGACTTCCTCAACGAGTTCGCCGACGCGCTGGCCGCTGCCGACATTGTGCTGGTCAGCGACATCTACCCCGCCCGCGAGGCGCCGATCCCGGGGATCACGTCGGCGACCTTGGTGAAGGCGATCGCCCAGCGCTCGCCTGATCGACACGTGCTGTACGCTCCCAGCCAGGACGAGGCGCTGGCCGCGCTGCGGTGGCTCATGCGCCCCGGCGATCTGGTGATGACGATGGGGGCAGGCGACATCCGATCCGTCGGCGAGGCGCTTGTCGACGACCATGGCGACGCACCCGCCGCAGGAGGCTGACCAGTGCCCGATCGTCGGAGACCCGCCACGACCGACGCGCGCAGCCCCCGCCGACCCGCATGCCGTCCGGCGCGGCGTCCGCCGTCGCGCGTCGCAGTACAGCGCGCCGTGCTGTGGGTCGCAACGGCGCTGCTGATCGCGTCGGCGCTCACCGCTGCGCTCGCGTCTCCGGCGCTGCTGGTGCGGCGCGTGGAGGTCGCCGGCCTGGCGGCCCTTACGCCCTATGAGGTGCGGCGCACCCTAGTCGCCGCGCGCCCTGTCCGCCGAACGCACCTGTCGAGCGTGCGGACCGACCACGCGTTCCCGGATTTGGAGCGCCTGCCGTGGGTGGAGTCCGTCTCGCTGCACCGCCAGCTACCCCACACGCTCCGGCTCACGACACGCCCCCGCCAGCCCGCTGCCACCATCCGCGCGCCTGCCGGGGTCTGGACCGTAGACGCCTCGGGCGCGCCCATTCGCCCTGGAGCGGCGCCGAACGTACCGGAGATAGCCTGGCAGCCGGATGGGCTGGTCCCGGAGAGTGCGGCGGCAGATCCTATCATGGTTGCCGCACTCGAGGTGGCCGCCTGGGCACGGCGCACGCCGGCGGTCGTACGGCCGAGGATCGGCGTTGACAGCAGCCGGGAAATATGCTTGAATGTCGCTGACGGCCTTACCGTGCTGTTGGGCCAGGCAGACGATCTGGACGCTAAGCTCGATGCGCTCACACGGGTGTATCGGGCAGATCCTGCGATCGCCGCGAAGCTCCTGAGAATCGATCTCCGCGCAGTGGAAGTGCCGGCGTGCACGCCGCGTCCGACCGGGGCGGGGACGCCCGCTAACCGACCGGCGACCGAGCTTCCCCGTCCCGATGGGCGGGGATAGCGATTCGTCGCATCTTCACCTGGGAGGGGTCGCACCAGCTAGCCCGGTGGAGGCCGAGGTGCCTTCTCGATGAACCTATTCACCTCTGGCCAGAGCCACCAGTCCTGGGTGTGGCAGGTCACCGCCCTCTGCTTCGTGCTCGGCGTGCTCCTGATGGGCTCGCTGCGGACGGTGAGCGAGGTCAAGCGGTCCGGTTCCGGCGCCATCCGGGTCGGCGTGCCGCCTGGCGGCAGCGTGCGTCCCGAGATGGTGCGCAAGCTTGAGACGGAGATCGCCAACCTGCGCGAGTCCAAGACTACGCTCGAGAACACGCTCGCGAAGGGGAACGACGAAGTCAAGGCGCTCAACGACGAGCTGCAGAAGGTCAAGGTGCTTGCAGGGCTGACGCCCGTCGCCGGCGCCGGAATCGTGTTGACCCTTGAGGACAGCAGGCGCGGACCGCCCACGAACCGGGTCTTCGACCAGGACAAGTACATCATCCACGACTACGATCTTCAGCAGGCGGTCCACGAGCTACTCGCATCGGGCGCGGAGGCAGTTGCCGTCAACGACCAGCGGGTGACCAGCCGAACGGCTATCCGGTGTGTCGGGCCGACCGTCCAGGTGAACTTCGTATCGGTAGTGCCGCCGTTCGTGATCCAGGCGGTCGGCGACCCGCACGCACTTCTGGGCGGCCTGAGTCTGCCCAACGGCTTCATCGACAGCCTGCGCCGCTACGATCCGGCGATGGTGTCGGTGGAGAAGCGCACGCGCATCTCGTTGCCGGCGTTCACGGGCAGCACGGAGATGCGCTACACGAGTCCCATCGTCGACACGGCAAGCGCGGGCGGTCCCGCCAGATCGGTGGAGCGATGAGCGCATGGCTGCCCGTCGCGGGCATCGTCTCGGGTCTGCTGGCTGGCTGGTTCCTGTTCGGGGCGATCCACGTTCCACCTGAGACTGCGAGCGCCTACGCACCGTACCTGTCATTGGCGGCGCTTGCAGGGCTCGACACGCTGCTCGGCGGCATCCGTGCGGGTATCGAGGGGCGTTTCCAGGACGACGTGTTCATAACTGGTTTCGTTCTGAACACGCTCCTGGCGGCGGGCCTTGCTTTCCTGGGCGATAAGATCGGCGTTGACTTGTTTCTGGCCGCCGTTGTGGCATTGGGAACGCGCGTTTTCCTGAACCTGTCTCTGATCAGGCGGTACTTCCTGAACCGACGCGCGCTCGCGAAGCGCGCCGAGCCAGCCGCCAGCGGCAGGACCACGGGCCTGTAGCGGCCGGCCGCGAGCGCTCGAGGCCGGCCCAACCGGCGGCACTGCCACACAAGATCGATCCGCGGGGAAACCACGTCCTTGGCCAGGAACAACATCGTCGCGGGACTGGACATCGGCACCACCAAGGTGGGCTGCGTCGCTGGCGAGACTGGGGCCAGCGGCGAGCTGATTGTGACCGGCGTAGGCGTGGCAGCGTCGAGCGGCCTGAAGCGCGGCGTGGTCGTCGATATAGAGGCGACCACGCAGTCGGTGGCGGAAGCGGTGCAGCGAGCTGCGCAGCAGGCCGGGCGCGACATAGAGTCCGTCTATGTCGGCGTCACGGGTGAGCACATCTCCTCGCTCAACTCCCGGGGCGTCGCCGCGATCACCCGCCCCGACCGCGAAATCCACGAAGACGACGTCGAGCGCGTGCTCCAGCAGTCGCGCGTGATTGTCATCCCGCCGGACCGCGTCATCCTTCACGCCATCCCGCGCTCGTACCGCGTGGACGGCCAGAACGGCATTCGCCACCCGGTGGGGATCTGCGGCACCCGCCTCGAGGTGGAGACGCACATCGTTACAGGCGCCCACACCTTCCTACAGAACGTCGAGAAGTGCGTGACGCGCGCGGGCCTGGGGCTCGATGACATGGTGCTCGAGCCGCTGGCCACCAGCGAAGCCGTGCTGTTACCCGGCGAGAGGGAGCATGGCGTCTGCCTCGTCGACATCGGCGGCGGTACCAGCGACCTCGCCATCTTCGTGGATGGCTCTATCTACTACTCCGCGGTCATCCCGGTCGGGGGCAACCACGTCACCAGCGACATCGCTCAGCTCCTCCGGATGACCGCGGCCGATGCGGAGATTCTGAAGAAGTCCGCCGGCTGCGCGCTGCCCGAGACGATCACCGACACCGAGACAGTACCCATCGCGCAGATTGGCCGAGGCGATGCGCGCACGCTGCGCCGGAGAGCGCTATGCCAGTTCGTTGAGGCGCGCATGCAGGAGCTTTTCGCCCTCGTCCAGAAGGAGATAATGCGGTCGGGGTGTCACGGCGCGCTGCATGCCGGCGTCGTGCTCACCGGCGGCGGTTCACAGCTGGCCGGCGCGGCGGACTGCGCCAGCAACGTGCTGCAGATGCCGGTGCGGTTGGGACAGCCAACGGGCTTTGCGGGGCTGGGGCATGCCGTCGAGGACCCGGCCCTCTCCACCGCGATCGGCCTGGTTCTTTACGGTGTGGGGCAGCAGAATCGGGCGGCGCCCGTGGAGCGCAGCGCCCTGGGCAAGCTCCAGCGTCTCTGGTTGGCGCTGCTCCGCCGGCTGCGCCTCGAGTAGGCATCCGCGGCTGGCGCCGCGCCTTCATCGGCAGGAGCACGTCCAGCGATCCGCAATCCACACGCACTTATAAAGGGGGGCCTTCATACGATGCCTGCAACGGGCGCCAAACGGTTCCACGACGACTCCTACACCGCGAGGATCAAGGTCATCGGGGTGGGCGGAGGCGGCTCGAACGCCGTGAACCGCATGATCGAGGCCGGCCTGAATGGCGTCGACTTCGTCGCCATGAACACGGACCGGCACGTGCTGAACCTCTCCCTCGCTCCCAGCAAACTCCCCCTGGGCGAGAACCTCACTCGCGGGCTCGGCGCGGGCGGCAACCCGGAGACCGGCCGCAGCGCAGCCGAGGAGAGCAAAAGCGAGATCAAGAAGGTCATCGACGGCGCGGACATGGTGTTCATCACGGCGGGGATGGGCGGCGGCACGGGGACCGGCGCCGCTCCAGTCATCGCCGAGATCGCCCGCGAGGGCGGAGCACTCACGGTCGCCGTGGTGACCAAGCCCTTTACCTTCGAGGGCCCTCGCCGGATGCGGGTCGCGGAGGAGGGCGTCGATAGCCTGAAGACGAAGGTTGACACCGTCATCATCGTGCCGAACGACAAGCTGATTGCGATTGGCGACAAGAAGATGACGCTGGTAGACGCCTTCCGCGTCGCGGACGACATCCTTCGCCAGGGCGTGCAGGGCATCTCCGACATCATCACGATCCCGGGCCAGATCAACGTCGACTTCGCCGATGTGAAGGCCATCATGAGCAACGCCGGCTCGGCCCTGATGGGCATCGGCGCCTCCTCGGGCGATCACCGCGCCGTCGAGGCCGCACAGGCCGCGATCTCGAGCCCCCTCCTCGAGACCTCGATCGACGGCGCGCTTCGGGTGCTGATCAACCTCACCTCCGGGCCGGATCTCACGCTGACCGAGGCGAGCGAGGCTGCTCAGCTGATCAACAGCATGTGCGACCGGCGCGAGGCGAACATCATCTTCGGTTGGGTGTGCGACCAGGCTATGGAGGGCCAGGTGCGCGTCACGGTGCTCGCCACCGGGTTCGCCAGCCGCCCGCCGCAGCCTCAACAGACCACCAGTAAGGGCACACCGGAGCCCCATCCCACGGCGCGCCAGCTCGAGACGCCGCCCGTGTTCAGGACGCAGCACGTCCCAACTCAGCCGGTTACCCAGCAGCCTGTCCAGCCCCAGACGGCGCATCCCCCGCGCGCTGACGCCACGGACGAGGACACCGGTGTGAGGACCCTCAACGCGGATGATCTGGACATCCCCGCGTTCCTGCGGCGCCGCTAGGCCACCTCTCCGCCAGTAACTGAGGGGTTGGTGGATGATCGCCACCAGCCCCTTAGCTCTCTGGCGCACCGCAGGCCACCGTTAGCTCAGGCCCGCGCGCATCTCCTCCGCGTTGCGGCGCGTGCGCACCTTGTAGCCCTCGACGCCGTGCTGTAGGTACGTCAGGTCCCCGCCCGGCGTGATCGCGTCGTCTGCGCCCACGTGCAGGCCCTGCAGCCTGCCCTTCAGCGCGACGGCATCCATCAGCACCCTCATGAGAGCGAACAGGCACGCTCCGCTGCGCACACCGCAGGAAATGGTCGCTGTGGAGACGCCGTTCTCCAAATAGTCAGCCACCGTGGCGCGACACGAGGCGTGCTGAACGTCTGCCAGGCCCAATCCCTCGAACGACTCGAGCTCGCCCTGGATGCCCGTACCGGACGGTATGGTGGCGCCCGGACCGAGGTCGTCCCAGTCGGCGACGAGCACGACCTTGTCCCGTGGACCGCGAAGGATGCCATTCAAGATCGAGTGATTGCCGGTCGGCCCGCGCGTGCTGAGCACGTTCAGCCCCTCCCCGCGCTCCTGCAGGCTCTCCTCGTAGAGCTGCACGAACCAGTCTCCGAGGCGTGCGTCGTCGGCATAGTTGCAGAACACCAGCTCCGTGCACCCTCCGTGGCGCTCTGCAAGGTGCCACCATCTGGCAAGCCGTGCTGCCAGGTTCGCCTCGCCCGGTGCCTCCAGCCCGCACGCGTGGGCCCAACCGTAGCCCGCCAGCGCCTCCCGAACGCGCGCATCGGGGCTCTCCTGCGTCGCGGAGACAGCAAACGGTAGGAGGCCCACGGGCGAGGCGAAGCTGTACCGGCCGCCGACGCCGTCCGGCACTGGGAGCATCCCGAGGAAGGGCGTTCGCCGGCTCATCTGGTAGAGCACGCTCTGGTCGTTGAGCCCCGTCGTCGCCACCACATGCGACGGCCAGTCCGCGACGCCCGCCCGCACCATGCGATCGCGCGCCACCATCGCGGCCGAGATGGTCTCGCCGGTCTTGCCCGATTTGCTGACCACGTTGAGGCACGTGCGTGCGAGTGCCCCGCGGCGCTCGAGCATGTCCATGAGCGCGACGAGCCGCCTGGGATCGAACGTGTCACCGGTAAAGTAGACCTCGGGCGCACCCCGCCGCTCCTCGCGCGAGAGCTGGTTGTGAAAGGGGTGATCAAGTGCGTCGTGGAGTGTACGTGCCCCCAGGTCGGATCCGCCGATGCCTACGAGAACGAAGACGTCGAACCGGGCGCGGATGCGCTCCGCGAGCTCCACCGTCGCCCGGATGTCCCCGGCGCGCAGGTGGCTCTGCGTCCACGCCCGCAGCGATCGCTCCAGCGCGCCATACCCCTGCCCCTGCTCGGCGCCGAACGCCGCCACTGCCGTGGCGAGACGCGCGTCGGTCTCCTGCGTGTGCGCGGCACCGATGCGGGGCGCAAGCACGTCGAGCGCCGTGGCCTCGTCGAGGCGCACGAGAGGACGGTGGGCGGACATACGCGGCTCCTCCAGGATCGCTGTGTTCCTCAGGCGGGCTCGGGGACGGCAGCGGTGTGCCGCAAGCCCAGGTGGTCGCACAGGGCGCGCGCCGTATCGAAGTCGGTGATCAGCTCGTTGACGGCACGCAGCTTCATCGCGGTGGCGAGGATGCGCGCCTTCCACGGGCCGGCGGCCAAGACGACGACGCCCAGTCCTTCGCGCTCTCCGCTGCGCGCCCGCTCGGCCACCCGCACAAAGTCGGCTGGCGAGGCGCCGACGATCAGGTCGTTGATGGCCGCGACCAGCCCTTCGTCGCTGCCAGCGGCCTCCTCCGTCTCCGGACGGCGATGGTCGCCGTCCACGAGCAGGTGGAGGGCAAGGTCCCCCACAACGCCGGCGCGCTGGAGCGCTGGAAGGTCCTCCGTGGTGATGAGGCCGGGCCGGTAGGCCGGGAGCGTCTGGACGTCGAGCGACGTGAGGCCCGTTATGAGCGTGTCCATGCGCTCAATGAGGCCGGCCGACCACTCTCCGCGCTCGTCCCGGCCACCAAAGACTCGACGGTGCGACACGTCGCTCTCGATGAAGTCGCGTATCGCGGACAGCCCATAGGCATCGGCATGAAACCTGCGAGGGACATACGCCGGCGTGTTGAGGCGCGGTACGCGCGGCGCCCTGAAGGCGGAGGCGGCAAGTTGAGCAAGGCGATTGCTCGAGCATTCGATGGCTTCCTCGAAGTGCGGATCGTTCTCGTCCAGACTGAGGCTCCCCACCAGCGGCACGAACCGCAGGTTGGGGTTCGGGCACGGCGGCCGAAGGTTCGCCACGCAGTGGCGGACAGACCACCCCCAGTTGACGCCCACGACATGGTCACCGTTGGCGAGCGCCTCGCCCAACCGGTGCGCGGCTACCAGGCCGACGCGCTCCACGGATTCCGGGCTCACCGCGCGGGCCTTGGCGCCGCCCTCGCGGCGCACCGATGGCGCCACGGTGAGACGCCCCACCCCGTGCACGGCCAGCGCCTCCTGGAGGACCCTCTCCGTGTCGCCACACGCAATGTGAGCGCGGAGCGTCTTCCAGAGGTCCGGCGGCGGCGCGAACTCGGGACGGTCATGGAGCCAGCCGGCGCGCCGCACCTCGTCGAGGCGCCGGGTGATGGTTGCGGGGCTCTTTCCCAGCATCTCGGCGATCGCCCTGAGAGGCATGCGGAGCACACAGTGGCAGTAGGCGACGTGCAGCGCCTCCAGCAGGTGCGAGCCGCCCCGCGGCCCGGGGTCCGTCGATGAGGTGCTGCTGCTGCGCACGAAGGCTGTTCCTGTCAGGCCGCGCTCTTCGGCCCCGCGGCGCGCCGTGTGGGGCCACATTTTAGCCCCGCGCGCGCCGGCAGGTCAAGCGCGCCCCGGAGGGGGCGGCGAAGGCTGGTTCGCCGACTCGTGACGCGCAGAAAGCGCAGGGCGTACCTGCCGCACGCGCCAGACCTGGCCGTGGTCGGAGCCGAACACGACCGCCACGCTGTACGAGAGCGCCCGACGGCTGTCCACCGACAGACCGGCGCGCGCAGCACGCTTCGGGCAGTATGCACGGACCAACGCAGCGCGTCGGGATGCACAGCGACTCGGGCCACTCGGTGCTGAGGTGCGGGCTACTCAGCGGGCGGTCCATCCCCCGTCGATGGTGAGAAGCGCGCCGGTGACGAACGCCGCCTCGTCGGACGCAAGGTAGACGGCCATCGCGGCGATCTCGTCGGCCCGCCCCATCCTGCCGCAGGGCTGACGCGCGTGGAGCTTCGCGCGGGTTTCCTCGATCTCGCCCGCGTGGAAGCGCTGGAGGGCGCCCTCGACGAAAGGCGTGTGGACCGTGCCGGGACAGATCGCGTTCACGCGGATGCCGCGCGCGGCGTAGTCTATAGCGATCTGGCGAGTCATGGCGACCACGGCGCCCTTCGTGGCGCAGTAGGCGAACCGACGCTCGACGCCGATGAGCCCCGCGACAGATGCGAGGTTGATGATCACACCTCCGCCGTGTGCGAGCATCACCGGTACGGCGGCGCGGCATCCGTGGTACACGCCATCTACGTTCACCCGCATCAGGCGGGCGAAGTCGTCCGGCTCCGTCTCCTCAACCGAGCCCACGAGCCCGATGCCCGCGTTATTCACCAGCACGTCCAGGCGGCCGAAGCACGCCACGGCCTCGCCCACCATGGACGCGACGTCCCGCGCGTCGGTCACGTCGGTGCATCGGTAGATGGCGGCGCCGCCCAGCGCCTTCGCCACGCGTACGCCGGCTCCTGAGTCGATGTCGGCCACGAGCACCGATGCCCCCTGGTGCGCGTACGCTGTGGCGATCTGCTCGCCGATCCCGGAGCCCGCTCCGGTCACCACGCATGCCTTGCCTTCGAGACGAAACATCCCCCTCCCCTCCGCCTCGCGTCGCGGTTCTGCCGACCCCTCGCTATGCGTCGCGTTCAGCGGCGGGCCTCAGGAGGTCGTCCGCGACCTCCGGGCCTGCGCTCGCGGGCCGCAGCAGCGCCCGGTCTCCCTCGGGCTCGGCAGAAGCGGGCCGTAGCAGCGTGCTGGCCTCCGCAGCACGCGCAGACGCCTCGCGGAGGCCGGGCAGCACGTCGCGTGCGAGCTCGCAGACACGCTGGCTGTCGGCGCCCCGTGCCGCACCGACCGGGCGCGATGTGCTCGGTGGCGCAAGCGATGCGAGAGCCTCGACCAGCGGGATGAACCGCGCATCGCCGATGGTCGGAAGCGCCGCGAGCACCGCGCACGCCAGCGACGGCTCTCGCTCGGCGTGCTGCGCGACCAGGGCGCTCGTGAGAACGGCCCTCGCATCGGTATCCAGGACGCCAACATCCTCAGCGCGCAGGCTGGGCAGCAGGCGCACGAGCGCTTGCGCAGCCGCCGACCGTACCTCAGGGTCACCATACTCCAGCGCCAGAGCCAGCCACCCCGCAGCCCTGACGTCGTTCGAGAGCGCGAGCCTGCGCGCAGCCTCCTTCTGGCGCTCGGTGAACGCAGCGATCCCAAAAGCGACTATGGCCAAGGGCACGAACGCGACGACGTTCACCAGGAGTCCGACTGCGGAGAGGCCCACGAGCGCGCAGGCGATGGCGCACGCCGCCCACAGTCCTGCACCGATGCGGCGGCGGCGCGCGCGAGTCTCGTCCGCAATCACGCCCAACAGGGCGTCGACCTCGGCGCGGCTGGGAGCGGGCGCGCTCAGGGAGCACGCGGCGGCCGCGCCCTCGGAGACGCTCGTAGCCTCCTGGGGGCCTCGACCGACCACGGCATCGGGCGCCTCGTGGCGAAGCATGCTCACGACTGGCGTGACGGCGCCCGCTCGCCAGCGGTTCCACCGTCCGGGGCGAGTTCCCGAGCGCTGCGCAACAGGCTCGCAGCGGCGGGCGGCAGGTTGCACCACTCACAGGGCATGCCCTCGACCCGCCAGCCGAGGGTGCGCCGCCAGCCGTCGACTATGAGAGGGGCCATCTCCTCGAGGGATACCGGGCGACCCAGAAGATGCGACACCGACGTCACGCCGTGCTCTCGCAGGCCACAGGGCACAATGGACTGGAAACCCGAGAGGTCGTCGGCCACGTTCAGCGCGAAACCGTGCATGGTCACCCAGCGGCGCACGCGGATGCCAATCGCGGCAACCTTCCTGCCGCCCACCCAGACGCCGGTGTGAGGCGGGAACCGCTCGCCTCCTATGCCCAGGTGCGCAAGAGCGACGATGATGGCCTGCTCGAGGCTGCGTAGGAACCAGTGCAGATCGGGTCGCATGGCCGCGAGGTCCACAATGGGATAGCCCACGAGCTGTCCCGGGCCGTGGAACGTGACGTCGCCGCCGCGCTCGGTGCGGTACACCGCGACACCGCGGCGGGCAAGCGCGTCGCGGTCAGCGAGCACGTGGCGCTCGTCGGCGGAGCGTCCGAGGGTGATTGTGGGACCGTGCTCCACGAGCAGCATCACGTCGCCGCACGAGCCCACGATGCGAGCGTCCATCAGCGCCTGCTGAAGCGCCCACACGCCCGCATAGTCCTGCTGGCCCAGCCAGAAGCAGCGCAACCTATCGGTGTCCCCGTGCGCACGTCGCGAGATGCCCCCCCGGCGCTCGTCTGGAGCTACTTGACACGCTCGCGCGACCTGTGCTACATTCTACCGCGATACTCGGTGGGGTCCTGAGGCCACCGGGTATCCTTTTGTCTCGTGTTGACAACCGAACATGCCGGGATTCCCGAGTGGCCAAAGGGGGCTGACTGTAAATCAGCTGCGGAACGCTTCGGAGGTTCGAATCCTTCTCCCGGCACCGGATGGGGCCGTTGCATGCGCTGGCGGCGCGCGGCGAGGGCCTGTTTCCGCCCACGTAGCTCAGGGGCAGAGCACTTCTTTGGTAAAGAAGAGGTCATGGGTCCGATTCCCATCGTGGGCTCACACGTACCGAATGGGTCTAGCCTAGCCGGCTCCGCCGCCAACCGCCGCTGAAGCGAGTGTATACGTAACTCGGAGGTCCTTGATGGGGAAGCAGCGATTTGAGCGCACGAAGCCGCACGTAAACATCGGCACGATCGGTCACGTCGACCACGGTAAGACGACGTTGACGTCGGCGATCACGCGCGTACTGGCGGAGGTTGGTAAGGCTCAG
>DATIKM010000003.1:0-9348 GCA_035477595.1 Chthonomonadales bacterium | reverse complement strand
GGGGTTCTAGGTCAGCCTCGAACACGCTGTGCTGAACCCGCTCCCCAAGGTCCAAAAGCATCCGCGCAAGCTTGTTTCGACGGGCGTCGGCCGCAACGTCGTAGGCGATCACGCAGCGCGTTCGGCGGGCCATGCGTCACCTCGGAGTGAAGGGGTCATAGGGCGCAGGACCCTCGATGGCCGAGCGCAGCGACGCAGCCTGGCGCTGTAGGATCCGCCGAAACGACGTGCTGCCAGCGCCGGTGCGAGAGAGAGTCTCCCTCGTCATCACCTGGTGGTAGTGACGAAGATACCGGGTGCGCGCGCAACCGGTCATCCGGACGCCGCCATCTTCCCCAGCCTCGAAGTCGCCACGCTTCAGCACCCCCTTGTTCACCAGACCCAGCGCGACGCGGTCCCCGATCAGCGGCCGGAACTCCTCCAGCAAATCCAGAGCAAGCGCAGGACGCCCGTACTGGACGGAATGCACCATTCCCACGTACGGATCCAGGCCATGCGCCGCCAGAGCGCCCGCGCACTCCGTGGCGAGCAGCGTGTAGCCGAAGCTCAGCAGGGCGTTCACCGGGTCGCGAGGGGGACGGCGCGACCGCTCGCTGAACGCGAAGTCGCCCAGCGTCATCTGTCCGAGTGCGGCGAAGTAGGCCCGAGCCGCGTCCCCCTCCACGCCCAGGCAGGATTCCAGAGACGTCTGGCGGGCGAGGCTCTCCTGCGCCTTCTCCAGCCGCCCCGCCGCCGCCTCGATCGCGGGGGACGCGTGGTTGCGGAGGAAGCGAAGGAGGACGTAGCGGCAGTTGGCGATCTTGGCGTCCAGGATAACGCGGGCCATGCCCAGGCGGAAGCCCTCGTCGTCGGCCCGGCGGTGCTGGGTCCTCCGCAGGAGCACATTCTTGCCGTCGCCGGGGGCCAGGCGGCCGCGGTAGCGCCCGCCCTCCGTCAGCAGGTCCGTATCGATGCCGGCGTCCAGAAGGGCGTACATGGCTGGCGTCGTCATGTCGATGGGGCCGACGAGGACGACGCGTTCGACCTCCCGCAACCGCACCGACTGGATCACCGTGCCGTCCTTCCGGATGACGAGCCGCTCGCCAGTCCGGTGGATCGCGGCGCCCTGCTCGCGCACATAGAGGATCACGGCGCCATCCTCTCCCCTGGGGCCTGGCCCGCGGATGCCGAGGGCCGCGGCCTCAGCCGCCCACACCTCACGCCTGCTTGGCTGGTACCCCGCCTTCGCCGGCCGGCCTCAGGATGCGGGTGCGGCCCATGCCCCGCATGGTGTCCACGCCCGTGCCGCAATACTCGGCAAGGCGCGCCAGTGCCCAGAGGGCGCTGGGCAGCGGATCTGGGCCGTCATTCCCGGTGGGCAGAATGACGAGGTGCGCATGGCCCACGAAGCCAAGGAAGACCCGGCGGCGGTCCAGCGCGACGGCATGCGTTCCGCCCGAGAAGGCGCCGACGACCACGCGTTCCGCCACCGCCTCGAGGAGGGCCGCGCTGAAGGGCGTGCCGGCGAAGAGGTTCCAGCGCCGGAGCCAGCTTCCCGCATAGAGGGTGGGGTCGGGCACAACGATGGTGCGCCGGGTCGGCCCGGAAGCATGGTGGGCGGTGGGCGTCGTCAGGCGCAGATGGATCGTGTGACCCTCGGGCCCGGCGTCGAGCATCTCGGCGTACGACGCGCGCCGCACCGCCTGGGCGCCCTCGAACCGGAACTCGTCGCGGCCGAGGTCGATGCGCGCCCCCTTGGGCGGTAAGCCGGCCATGATGGCCTCCGCGGCCCAGTCGGCCGCGCAGCCGATCTCGCAACGGAGGCGGCCCGGCGGGCCCGGTGCTGCCTCCAGCGGGCCCATGGCGTAGGGCTTGGGCTGGTTCGCGTCGTGGATGGCCGTGGCGAGCGCGCGGTCGGCCCGGGCCACGGATGCCAGCACGAGCGCGCGGAGGCCGTCGGCATGCCGGAAGGGGTTGGGAGGCGCCCTTCCTTCGAGAGTCAGGGCAAGGATGGCGGGCATCGCGCGGGGCTCCTGGTGGGGCGGCCAGACGAATGGGCTCGCGCCGACGGCGGCGCACGGGAGCGGCGCCTCCCACTGACCGTCGGCGGCGAGTGAGACGATTTGCCTGTTTTTTTCGGCGGAGAGCAGGAGTTTCCCTCCAGCAGGCGCGAATGGCTATTAGTGGAGGCGAGCGGGTCGGGCCGCAGCGGACCCCGGCCAGCGCCACCCCTTCCTCGTCGAGGTCCCGGAGTACGCACTACGGCTTCTGGGGGCGTACGGGCATGGCCGTATCGAGCCGCGCTTACCTGGCTACCTGCGCCATCGGCGCCCTGCTGCACGACATCGGCAAGTTCCGCGAGCGCGCCGGGCTGCCGGCCCCCGCCGCGTGCGGCAAGTACTCCCACGAGCCCCACAGCCACGCATTCGTCAACGCCCACGCGCGGGCGTTCTCGCAGGCGGACCGCGTGGCGGCCATGGCACTACGGCACCACGTCGCCCAGCTCCCCGATGAGCGCATCCTCGCGGTGGCCGACAGGCTGGCCTCGGCCGAGCGGGCGGAGGCCACCCCGGGCCAGGCCGCCGCGCTTCCCGCGGGCAGGAAGCACCGCCCGCTGCTCTCGCTGCTGGCCAGTATGTACGGCCGCTCGGACGCGGTAGCGCGCGCTCCGCTGGAACCGCTCTCCTTCACCAGGAGCATCCTCTTCCCCTGTGCCGACGAGCCGGACCAGAACGCATACGCCGATCTTTGGTCGGCCTTCGAGGCCGAGGCGACGCGCATCCAGCGGGTCGACGACGTCGAGACCTGGCTCTACCTGCTGCAGAAGTACACGTGGTGCATGCCCTCCTCGGACTGGGAGAAGGAGGTGCCGGATGTCTCGCTCTTCGACCATTCGAGGGCGACGGCGGCCCTTGCGGTGTGCCTGGGCGCCGCGTACGGTAACGACGAGGCCCAGCTTAACCGCCTCATGGACTGGACCGCGAGGGGGCGCGCGGGCGGCGACACCAAGGCGGCGCTGCTGGTCCGGCTAGATGTGCGGGGCATCCAGGCGTTCCTCTACTCGCTGAAGGCCCGAGGCGCGGCGAAGTCGCTGCGGGGCCGGTCGACCTACATCGGCCTGGTCTGCGAGGCGATGGTGCGGCGCGTGCTTGCCGAGCTCGACATGCCGATCACGCAAGCGCTCTACTCCGGCGGCGGCCATGCGTACCTCCTGTTGCCGCCCGGCGATGGCGATGAGCTGTGCGAGCTGCGAGCCAAGCTCGAGCGAGCGGCGTTCGCGCTCCACGGCGGCGAGCTGAGTGTCAGCATCGGGTGGGCGATGCTAACGGCGGCGGACCTCTGCAGCAAAGAGGCGAAGGGGACGCGCGGCGACGGGTCGAAGTTGAAGAAGAAGTGGGACGAGGCCTCGCTCCAGTGCAACCAGGCCAAGGCGCGGCCCATGGCCGAGCAGAAGCTGGAATGGCTTGCGCTCAACGTGTTCGCCGTGGAGGAGCAGGGGGGTCTCAGCGGACGCTGCGCCGTCTGCCATGCGGAGCTTGGCGGTTCTGCGACCGGCGACGAGCGGGACTGCCCGCTCTGCGCGAGCTTCCAGGAGCTGGGCCGGGAGCTGCTCCGCATCTGCACGCGCAGTGGCGGCGCAAGAGGCGGCGACTGCGAGAGCTTCCATGACCCGGGCCGGGAGGAGCCCCTGCATTGCAGGCTCGCCGTCCGGAGCGTGGCGCCCGCTGAGGAGCCGGGGCGCGCGACGTCGTGGAAGGAGGCTCTCCAGGCGCTCGGGCTCGAGGCCCGGCTGGGCGACGCCGGGGCGGATGGCGACACGGTTCTGGCCCTGGACGGCACGGTCTTCCTGCCGGAGGCGCCCAACCCGGCATGTTCCTACGGGTTTCGCCCGGTGGCGACGGTCTTCCCGACAGACGCTGCGGGCGACGTACTGGAGTTCGGCGAGCTGGCCGGGCGGGCGCGCGGCGTGAAGCGGCTGGCGGCGCTGCGAATGGACGTGGACAACCTCGGGCTGCTCTTCAGCACGGGCTTCGCCGAGCACACGCTCTCGCGCGGGAGGGGCGCTAGCCCCTCTACTTACCCGCATGATCGCTTCGCCAACTACACGCTCTCGCGGGTTGCGGCGGTCAGCTCGTCGCTGCGGTGGTTCTACGAGGGATACCTGAACAACCTGTGCGCGGAGTGGGCCGGCAAGGTCTACGGGCTCTACGCGGGCGGCGACGACCTGTTCTTCGTGGGCTCGTGGGACGTGATGCCGGAGGTCGCGCAGCGCATTCGGGACGACTTCCACGCCTACTGCGGCGGCAACCCGAAGATCACCGTCTCGGCGGGCATCAGCCTCTTCGCGGACAAGTACCCGCTCTACCAGGCAGCGGAGGACTCGGAGGCCAACCTTGACGCCTCCAAACGCCATGGCGATGGCCGAAAGAACGCGGTGACCTTCCTCGGGCGGACGGTGGGGTGGGAAGAGTGGCCGGAGGTGGTCCAGGCGCGTGCGACGCTGAGTGCCCTGACGTCGGGCAACGGGCCATCGGCGATCCTGCAGCGGCTGCGGGCGCTGCGGGCGATGTCGCAGGCGGACCGGCAAAGAGCGAGCGGCACGCCGCGCTGGCGCTGGCTCGCGGCGTACTCGCTGTCGCGGATGGCGGGTCAGTATCCCAAGCATCGGGCGGCGATCGCGGCGGTGCGTGACGGGCTGACGGACGAGGCGGCGCTCGAACGCTGGGCGCTGGCGGCGCGGTGGGTGCAGCTCGAGCAGCGGTAGCGCGCGAAGGGCTGAGTTCACTCGGATCCGGCAGGCGGATGCCGGGGAGGCGGGAGAAGGCGGACATGGGAGGACAACGCGGGTACAGCGGGCACGGCGAAAGGGGTCATCGGGGCGGAGGCGGACCCGGCGGCGGCTCCGCCGCCGTGAAGCTCTCCGTGCAGGAGGAGGAACAGATTCGCAAGGCCATCGGCGGCGACGTCGCGCTGCTGGTCTCGCTGGCCGAGGGCCTCGGGCCCCGGCTAAGCGAGGGACGCCTCACGACGAGCCAGATCCGCAGTGTCTACGGCATGGTGAAGAAGATGGAGCTGAAGGGGTACGAGCTAAGCAAGGACGACCTTGTCCTCCTGAAGCCGAAGCTCGCCTACGCCGCCCGTCGTAGGGACGACGATGGCCCGAAGCGCCTTCAGGCGGTGCTAACGTACGCGATCGACTGCGTTCTGGCCAAGGCGGCCGAGGCGGCCTTCGAGCGCTTCGTGGACTTCTTCGAGGCTATCGTGGCCTACCACCAGGCCGCGGTCGAAAAGTGAGGGCGGGGCGATGAGGTTTGCGGGCAGAGCCTTCGTGGCGGGCAACATCGAGTGCCTGACAGCGCTCCACATCGGTGGCGCGAGCACGGGCATCGACATCGGCGGCGTGGACAATATCGTCGTCCGCAATCCGCTCAACAACCAGCCCTACATCCCCGGGTCGTCGCTCCGAGGCAAGATGCGGTCCCTCCTGGAGCGCGCGTGCGCGCTGCCGTTCACCCAGTCCATCGGCCCGCATGTGTCCATCCACCGCTGCCGGAGCGCCGGCGAGTACGCCGACTGCCCGGTGTGCGTTGTGTTCGGGGTGACGAGCGATGAGCCGTTCGCGGAGCCGACACGCCTTGTGGTGCGCGATGTCGCGCTCGAGGCCGAATCGGGCAAGAGGCTGCAGCGGCTCAGGACGACGGAGCTGCCCTTCACCGAGGTGAAGTGGGAGGTCGCCATTGACCGAGTGACGTCGGCGGCCAATCCCCGGCAGCAGGAGCGCGTGCCCGCCGGTGCCGTGTTCGGCCCGTTCGAGCTGGTGTTCTCGTTCTACGACGAGGACATCGCGAGAGACGCGCGGCGCTTCGGCCACCTCGTCGAGGCGATGCGTCACCTCGAGGACGACTACCTCGGCGGCGGCGGGTCGCGGGGGAGCGGGCGGATCGCCTTCAGGGACCTGCGGCTCGAGGTGAGGACCGTGGCGGACTACCGCGCGAGGAAGGTGCGCCAGCCGCTCGGAGTCGAGATCGCATGCGTCGAGGACCTGGGCTCGGACGGCGTGATCGGCAAGCTTCGGGAGACGCTCGCGGCCGGTCTTCCGGCGGAGTGACGCGGCGATGACCCGGTTGGTGCGGCTGCGGGCCCTCGGCCCCTGGCATCTGGGCGCGCGGGGCGTGGGCATGGAGGAGACGGGCACGTCGGTGGGCGCCGACACGCTCTTCTCCGGGCTCTGCCACGCCCGATTGCACCTGCGCGGCGACGTGGAGGGGTTCCTCAAGCCTTTCCTCGAAGGCCGGCCGCCCTTCCGGGTCTCGTCGGCGTTTCCGTTCGGACCCGAGGGCTGGTATCCCGTCCGCCCGCAGGGAACACGGGTCGAGTGGGGCGATGCGAAGACGCTGAAGAAGGTGCGCTACGTGCACGAGCGCGCCTGGCTCGCGTGGCAGGCGCGCGCCGAGCCGCAGGAGGCCGAGTGGGAGGTTTCTGGCGAGTTCCTGTGCCCGAAGGGCGCCCGCTCCCCGATCCGCGCGGAGCCGATGCCTCACGTGACCCTGGACCGCACGACGAGCGCTTCAAACCTCTACTTCACGGGCGAGCTCTTCTTCCGGGAGGGCTGCGGCATGGCCTTCCTGCTCGATGCGGCGGACGCGGCACAGGTGGACGAGGTTCTGTCGCTCGTGGGGTGGCTCGGGGACGCCGGCATCGGCGGCGAGCGTAGCACGGGACGGGGTCAGTTCGCCGTGAGCGACGCGGACGCGCCCATCGGCTACGGGACCGGCGCGCGGGTGGCGCTGCTTTCGCCGTATGCGCCGCGCGACGCGGCCGAGATCGCGGGATGGAACCTCGGCCAATCAGCCTACTCCGTGCAGGTCCGGAGGGGATACATGGACGCCCCGGGCGCGGGCGGGCTGCGCCGCAAGTCGGTGCGTGTGCTCGCAGAAGGGTCCATTCTGACGCGGCGCAACGGCGGGGTCGAGGCTGCCGGGATGCTGGCCGACGTTACCCCGAGCGTCCACTCAGGCCATCGCGTCTACCGCTACGGCCTGCCGTTCACGGCGGTGTGGAATGCCTGAGTCGATCCTCAGAACCACGGAATGGACGGTCCAGGCGGTATCGCCCGTCCACATCGGCGCCGGCGACCGGCTGTCGCCGCTGGACTATGCCACGGTGAGCCTAGGCGGCAAACGCCTGCTGGTCGTCTACGACTTCGCGGCGCTGGGCGTCACGGACCCCGCGAGGCTGCAGGAGCTGCTCCGGTTCATCAAGCCCGGAACCGACTGGCAAACGTTAGAACGTCGCGCGAAGGAGCTGGGCGCGAGGGATCCGCGCGTCGCCATGCGCTACTCGGTCCCGCTGCTAACGAGAGGCGATCCGGAGGAGACCGTGCCGCTCGTTCGCGACGCGGACGACCGTGCGTACCTCCCCGGCAGCAGTCTGAAGGGCGCGATCCGGACGGCGCTCCTCTACGGGTGGGCAATGCGCAAGCCTCAGCAGATGCGGGAGCAGGTTCTCGGCGCCGTCGAAGGGGAGCGCCGGCCCAGGGCTGAGGGCGCCGGCAGGGGCCTCGAGAAGGAGGCGTTTGGCCGCGACCCCAACCATGATGTGATGCGAGCGCTGCGGGTCGGCGACTCCAGCGCGGTTGCGGGACAGGGGCAGCTGCGCCGGAGGGAGGCGGTCGTCCTTGCGACGCGGCTCGGCTCCTCAGACGAGGAGGCGCTGCGCCAGTGGCTGGAAGTCGTAACAGCGGGCGCGGAAGTATCGGTGCGCGTGACGCTTGACAACCACCTCTTCGGCGACCAGTGCGAGCGGAAGCTCGGGTTCGGCCGCTGGAAGAGCGACATCGAGAACTGGCCCGCCGCGTGCCGGCGTTTCAGCGCCGCCCTGCTCGAGCGGCAGGCGGCGATGCTCGAGCGGCTGGGCGAGGCCGGCGCGGACTGGTGCCGCGCGAGGAAGGCCGAGGTCGAGCGCGACACCGCGGGCTGCCTGCTCTCGGTCGGTTGGGGCGTGGGCTGGGAGGGCAAGACGGTCGGCATGTTGATGCGCGACGATGAGTATGCCGACGTGAAGGCGGCATACACGCTCGCGAAGGGCAAGCGCAACCCGGAGCACTACCTCGAGGGCGTCTTCCCCGCGACCTGCTGGGGCCAGCGCACGAGTAACGGGGTGCGGCCCTTCGGCTGGGTCCGGCTGCAGCCGAAGTAGAACCGGCGGAAGGCAAAGAGCATGCGCGTACTCGTTTCGCCCGTCGGCATGCAGGACCCGCATGGGAAGAAGGACCCCGGCACGGGTGATCTCACGGAGGGCTCGGCCCTCCAGATCGCGCGTGTGGTTCGGCCGGATCGGGTCCTGCTTATGCCGACCGACGGCACCATCGCCCACGCCGATGCCACGGGTGACGCGATGCGCGAGCAGGGCATCTGCGCCGAGGTGGAGGTGCGCCCCATCGCGATGGACCAGCCCCAGGACTATGAGGAGGCCATCCGCGCCTACGGGACGGCGCTGCGCGAGGCGTGCTCCACGCCCGGTGACGAGTACTTCCTCAACACCTCTTCGGGCACTCCGGCCATCAAGTCGGCGTGCATGATGGCGGTGGCCGAAGGGGCCGTGCGCGGCGAGGCATGGTACGCCGACGATCCCACGATGACCACGCGGGACGACGCGGTGAGGCGGCTCGACGTGAGCTTCCTGCGCGTGTCGGCCTTGCGGCAGCGCACGGGCGACCTGCTGGGGCAGGGCCAGTTCTGGGCGGCGAAGGAGGCCTGCGCCGAGCTCAAGGCGGCGCTGCCGGACGGACCGGACAAGGCCTGGGCGGGAGCCTGGAAACAATGGCTTAAGGCGCTGCAGGCGTGGGACGAGCGCGAATACGAAGCCGCCCAAGACCGCATCAATGAGGCTTGGAGGAACCGGCAGGCTCTGGCCTCCGAGGGAGCCGCAGCGCTGCTCAGGGCGTGCCTGGACGCGCTCGAACGCCGCGAAGCCCGGGGCTGGATGGCGTGGGATGCCTACCACCTCGCAGGCAGGCTGGTCCGGCAGACCAGGTACGCGATCGCCGCAGTGTGGGCGTGGGTGGCCGTGGAGACGAGCGTCAAAGGCAGGCTGACGAAGGACGGCGACCTCGTCGACCAACTGAAGCGTCTGGACGACGACGGGGCGCGGAAGTTCTTCAGGCGCACGATCGGCGGCGGCAGCGCAGAGAAGGAGATGCGTCGCCTCCGGAGCCGGCGCAACGACTGCGTCCACAAAGGGGCGCGCGTGGACAAAGCCGCCGCCGAGCGCATGCTGGCTCTGGCGGAAGCGTGGCTGGGGGATGTGGTGGGCGAGGATGGCGCCTCGAGCCCGATCGCGCCCTCTGAGTTGGCGCGACTGGCCGCC
>DATIKM010000002.1:0-6700 GCA_035477595.1 Chthonomonadales bacterium | reverse complement strand
CCTGCAACACGGCGGTAACGAGGGTCCGGCACGCACGATCCGCCGAACTCTGAACAGGCCCATGGCTGCGGCATTCGGTGTGGTCCTCCCCTCAATGCTCTCCCAGCAAGAGTACCACCCCTCGCGCACATCACACACTCTGTATACTATTGCTCTCTAATAGTCTGAACCCAGATGAGCCCACCGGGAGGGGGCTGGGGGAGGGCCGCGCCCACGCCAGTCAGCTCGCGCGGCGGAGGCGACCGAGCCACGCCGGGGCCTGAAGCCGAGGGGAGAAGCGAGCGCGGGACGGGCGGCTCCATCCGTATGGCCGCCCGTCCCGCGCGTCAGGGCTGAGGACGCCGCAGCTTCTCGCGGTGCTTCTCGCGGAACTTGGCGACCTTCGGCGCGATGACCACCTTGCAGTAGCCCTGGTTGGGGTTCCTGCGGAAGTAGTCCCGGTGGTACTCCTCGGCCGGGTAGAAGTTGGTGAACGCAGTGACCTCCGTCACGATAGGGTCACGGTAGAGGCGCGCTTTGCCGATCTCGGCGATCACCTCGCGAGCGGCCTTCGCCTGCTCGGCGCCGTGCGTGAAGATCGCCGACCGGTACTGCGTTCCCACGTCGGCGCCCTGCCGGTTCAGCGTGGTTGGATCGTGGGTGGTCAGGAACACGCGCAGCAGGTCGCGGTACGAGAGGACCTTCGGGTCGAAGGTCACCTCGACCGCCTCCGCGTGCCCCGTGCGGCCCGTGCAGACCTGCTCGTAGCTCGGGTTCTCGATGGCCCCGCCAGCGTAGCCGCTCCGCACGGCATCCACGCCGCGCAGCTCCTGCAGGATGGCCTCGACGCACCAGAAGCACCCGCCCGCAAGCGTCGCGACCTCGCGTCCCTCCGGCACCGTCACCGGCGTATGTGGCAGCCGCTCCATCACCTTACCCTCCCCGCCGCGCTGCGCCGGCGCCGCCACGGCGTTCGGAGCCGCCCAGCGTGCGCACCCCGCAACGACTGCCGCCACACACAGCAGGCCGAGCAGTCCGGCACGGCTTGTCAGTGCCATAGGTTGAACCGCCCTTCGCCGGCGACCGGGCAGCCATCCGGAGTCGCCGGCCACGTGGTCCCGCGCTGTGCGCGCGGGCCAACGGTCCTTACGGCTGATGCTCCGCGCGACGTGCCGGCGGGGGCTCCGCCAACCGCCCGGCGCGTCATCCGCAGGTGCGGCGCAGGCGCGTGTACAATACCGCATGGGTCAGGCCGCGAAGGACGCCCGGTTCGTCCCCTCCGCCGGGGACCGGTGTGGCCGCGACACGACGGCATCCCACCTCAGCGCCGCGATCGAAGCGGCGCACACGCGTGTCGGCGCCTGTAGCGGACCACAGAAGGAGATCGAGGATGGGTGAGCGAGCGCTGACGCGCCGGGAGGTGCTGGCGGTGGGTGCGGCAGGTGCGCTCGCCGTGGCGACGGAAGCGCGCGCCCTCCCGCCGCGCTCGCCGGATGACGAGTTCATCCGCGTCGCGGCGGACCGCTGGAGCTTCGAGACCGCCGCCACGCGCCGGCGCTTTGTGCCCTTCGGCGCCAATCTGGTTCTCACCAGCAAGGAAGACCTGGACATCTTCGGCCCGCGCTACACCACGGCGCGCTACGAACGCATCCTCGACGCCGCTGCAGGCGTCGGGGTCAACATCCTCAAGGTGTTCCTCCCGGTCGGCTCGGTGCTGCCAGACCCGCAGACGCCGGGGGAGGTGCGCATCGCGCCAGGCTACCTCGACAACCTGGACGACTTCCTCCGGCTGTGCCGGGCGCGCTCCATCCGTGCATCGGTCTGCCTCTCGGAGTGGGGCGTCCACTCCTGCCGGTGGTGGCAAGAGGGCGGCCAGTACTTCGGGCGGATTCCATGGCGCACCGACCCCGGCATCGACTGCCTGGACGTGCTCTGCCGGTTCTGGCGCATCCTGTGCACCCGCCTCCGCGATACGCCGGCGGTCTTCTCATACACTCCCTGCGTGGAGTGGTCGCTGCCCAACGGCAACATGACCCCGCCCTGGAGGCCGCCCGAGGAAGACATCGGACTCGTGAAGGGCGACATCGGCATCTGGCACTGGCGCGCGTGGGCGCTCGCGAAGTACGGCTCGCTGGACGCGGCGAACCGCGCCTGGGGCACGCGCCATGCCCGGCCGGAGGAGATCCCCCTCGTCGACTATCGCTACGACGCCGCGCGCAAGGCCTACTTCGACTCGGACGCGCGCGTGCTGGACTACCAGAACTTCCGCGAGTGGGCCAGCATGCGCTACTTCCGTCCCCAGATCGCCACGATCCGCGCGGTCGACCCCAACCACATGGTCACCATCAGCAACCACATGCGATCATGGAACCTCTGGGAGGGCGCGGCGCGGCACTTCCTCGGCTACACGCCCGCCGAGCAGGCGCCGCTGCTGGACTACATGACGCACCACGCGAACTACGACGAGAGCATCCTCGCCGGCGGGCGCACGATGGAGAGCGTGGTGCGCGAGATCGAGGTGATGTGCCGCTTTGCGCACGCCGGCCGTCCGATGCCCGTGGTGATCGAGGAGCACACCTTCGCCACGACGGACCCGGCGCGCACCGCCGAGGCGCACCGGGCGATCGCCCGCGGCACCGTGGGCCACGCCATGGGCTGGATGACCTGGTACCTGCAGTTCCCCGAGGGCGCGAACGAAGCCGACACGCCCAACCCCATGGCCTGGCTGAACAACGACTTCTCGCCGACCCCGTGGGGTAGGGGCGCGCGCGACCTCCGCGCCGAGCTGGAGCGCGGCGACCTGCGCCGCAAGCGCGCCCGGCGCGTCGTGCGGCTCGACCGGGCCAGGGAGCTCGTGCCGAAGGCGCTGGGCGCGCTGACGGCCCACTACCTGCAGTCGGCGCAGCACCCGGGGCCCATCGACTACCGCGTGGAGCGCGAGCGCGACCTCGACCTGCGGCTCCCCGGCGACGTGACGCCGCGGCGGGCGCGACTGCGCTGCGCGCCGCTCATCTGCGGGGCGCTGCGCCAGTGGGACAGCGCCTTCGCCACCCGAGAAGGCGCCGCGGGGTGGCGGCGAGAGCTGGCGGACGAGCGCGCGCTCGGCTTCAACCTGCTCTGGCTGGGGAACATCGCGCCCGCCATCGCGCCCGGAGCGCCGGCCGGCGGTCTCGAGGTGGCGCTCGACGCGTGCGCCGAGATGGGCTTCGGGGCGATCCTCGACGCCGGCTCCACGCCGAGCTGGTGGACGACGCTCGACGCCCAGGCGGAACGCCGGCACGTGGCGGCGCACGTGCACGAGGTGGCGCGCCGCTGCGGCCAGCACCCCGCCTTCCTCGGCTGGTATGTGCCGCACGAGATATACCAGGCGTGGGACCGGAAGGGGGCGTACATCGACGAGGTCTACCCCGCCTTCGTGGCCACCTGCCGTGAGGCGACCCCCGGCAAGCTCGTCACCGTGTCGCCCTTCTTCTTTCTGGACCGGGACCGCGTCATCGGCGACTTCCGCTACGCCGAGCCGGAGGAGTACCGGGACTACTGGGCGCGCCTGCTGCGCCGCAGCCGGTTCGATGTGGTGAAGCTGCAAGACAGCGGTCACCACATGTCCTTCATCACGATGGAGCAGCGCCGGCCCTTCTTCGCGGCGATGCGGGAGGCGTGTCGGATCGGAGGCGCGCGCCTCTGGGGGAACGTGGAGGCGGCGGAGTTCGAGATTGCGAGCGTCGAGGAGTACATCCGGCGCTTCGGGCGGGTCCACCACTCGACGGTGCGCGACGCCCCGTGGCGCGCGGTGCCCATCTGCCGCCTGGAGGAGAAGCTGCGGCTGGCCGCGGAGTACTCCGAGCGGATCGTCTCCTGGGGCTACAACGAGTTCGGCAGGCCACACCTGGGGCCGAAGGCGCGCGCCTGGTACGAGGACTACCGGCGCTACGTCCGCCGGGTGCGGACGCCCGACCGGCGAGCCTCCATCGATCGGGAGCCCGCGTAGGCCCGCTTCGCTCCCCGCGTAGCCGGCAGCGCTGTGCGCCGGTCGTGGCGAGCGCATCCGCGCGTCGTGGCGAGCGCATCCGCGCCTCGTGGCGAGCGCATCCGCGCCTCGTGGCGAGCCGCCTCTCCTTTCGCTCCGCCCGGGATGGTTCCGGCGAGTCCCGCCCGCCGGCGCCTCAGACCGCTTCCATGGTCGAGGGGGGCTTGGGCGCCAGGTGGTAGGTGACGCTAACCACGCCGGGCGCCTCGTCCAGGATGCGCGCGGCGAGGCGCTCCAGCGTCTCCCAAGGAAGCCGGCGGGGCGTGGCGACGCGCGCGTCCACGCTGTCCCAGCAGCGCACCTCGATCTGGTGGCCGAACTCGCGCTGGCCGTCGCGCATGCCGGTGACGCGGTCATCGTGCAGGATCGCCATCACCTGGAACGCGCCGGTGGGCAGCAGCTCCTCCTCCGTGATGGCGGTGGCCTTGCGGACCAGCTCGAGCCGCTCCGCCGTCACCTCTCCCAGGATGCGCGCGGCGAGTGCCGGGCCGGGGAACGGCGGCCGCGCCCAGATGCTCTCCGGCAGCCCGCAGGCCGCGGCGACCTTGCGCACGCCGTCCTTGCGGAGCTGGAGGAGGGGCTCCAGGATGCGGTAGCCGAAGGCCTCCTGCGGGTCGATCCCGAGCTGCTCGAACACGTTGTGCTGCCGCTTGATGCCGGCCACCGTCTCGTCGACATCGGTGAGGATGGTGCCCTGCAGCAGGTAGCGGGCGCCGCTCTCGCGCACGAGCCGCCCGAAGACCTGGCGGTAGAAGGTCTGCGTGATCGCCTCGCGCTTCTCCTCCGGGTCGGTGACGCCCGCGAGCGCCGCGAGGAACTCAGCCCGCGCGTCCACCAGCTCCACAGGCACGCCGAGGCCGCGGAAGAGGCTCGCGACGCGCTCCGGCTCTCCCTCGCGCATGAGCGCGTTGTCGACCAGATAGGTCTTCAGCCGCGGGCCGAGCGCACGATGCCCGAGCATGGTGACGGCCGACGAGTCGACGCCGCCCGAAAGCGCGTTGACCGCCACGCCGTCGCCCACGGCTTCCGCGATCTCGGCGGCCTTCTGCTCGATGAACCGCCCCGCGTCCAGCGCATCCGCCCGGATCTCCTCAATGGCCACGCAGCCCCTCCTATCGCTCCGTCCGACATGGTTCCGGCGCGTCCTGCCGCCTGGCGACCCGCGCCGGGAGACCGCCAGCCGGAGGTTCCGCCGCCGGGGGCGCGGTTTCCTGCGCTGGGCTGGTTCGCGAACGCCGGCTGGCGGATCGCCCAGCGAGGCGGGCGGCCCGCCAGCCGGCTCGCAGGCGCGTAAAGCGCCGGCGATCCCGGCGGCGGAGACGTCACCAAGGGGTTGGGGAGACCGGGCAGGCACCTATCTGATACACTTGGGCCGAGCGCGTCACACACAAGACCGATGTTGGGGAGACCGGGCAGGCACCTATCTGATACACTACAAGTGCCGTTGCCGTTCGGCCGCAGGCCCGAAAAAACGCCCCCACAGCTCAGAACAGACTGAGCTGTGGGGGCGTTTTCTCCGGCTTCCGCGCGGCGCCCCCGCTGACCACCGTCATCCGCCCGAACTGCAGGTCCGTCAGCAGGAGCACCCGCACCTCGCCCGCCGGCGGCACGGCCTTCCGCACACGCGCCACGTGCACCTTCGCGTTCTCCTCGTTCGGGCACGGCCGCGCGTAGACGCTGAACTGCAGCATCATGAAGCCGTCCTTCACGAGTGCCTTGCGGAACCCGGCCGCCGCCTTGCGCTCAGGCTTCGTGAGCACCGGCAGGTCGAACATCGCGAGCAGCCACATCGCGCGCACGCCTCCGTAGACTAGCGGCCGGGGCACCGGAGCCGCGCCTCCTCGCCGAGAAGGCACGCGCGGAAGGTCGCCGCGTACGACTCCAGCGCCACCGTCAGCGGCACGCGCTTCCCATCCCACGCCACGGTGGCGCAGAGCACCTCCAGCAGGGCGTGCCGCTCCGCGACGTCCATGTCGCCGCCGGGGTCCTCGTCCCCGAGGCGCGCGCGAACCATAGCGTCGACAAGCGGCCGGAGGGGCTCCATCAGGTCGTCCGCCAGCGCGTGCGCGTCGTACTGGTTCCGATGGTGGATGCCCAGCGCCGGGTGAAGGCCTGCGCCGGTCACCGCGCGCGCCACGGCCGCGCGCAGCACGGCGTAGCCGTAGTTCAGCCGCGCGTTCACCCCCGGCAGGTCGGGGTCGCGCAGGAACGCCTGGCCGAAGAGCGCCGGAAAGTACGCGCGCGCCGCCCTGCCCTCCAGGTTGCCGGCGTCGCCGCTGCCCACGCGCTTCGCCAGCGCCGCCAGCCCGTGGTCGCGGCCAGTGAACTCCCGCAGGACCTCCGCCTGCTCGCGGACCTTGGCGCGCACGATGGCCTGCCACAGGCGCTTCGTCCGCGGGAGGGATGCCGCGATCTGCCCGCGGAGCACCCGGGCGTGCAGCGAGCTGCCTGCCATCGGCAGGAGAACGCCGGCCGGGAGGTGCTTCGCGTCGCTGACGACCACGGCCGCCCCCTGCGCCGTGAGGGCGGAGAGGAGCCGCGCGGTCATGGTGATGGGCGCATGGTCCAGCACCACCACCCCGAGGTCCTCCACCGGCACGCGCGCGGGCGGCTCGCCCTCGCGCTCGACGAGCATCTGGCCCTCCCGCAGCGAGAGCCGGGCGGCGCTGGCGATATGGACCACCCGGCTAAGGG
>DATIKM010000001.1:0-3770 GCA_035477595.1 Chthonomonadales bacterium | reverse complement strand
CCCGGACGCCGGTCCGCGTAGGCCACCGCAGCGGATTCCAGCCGATCGACACGCGGAACGTCGGCCCCTACCCGCACCCGCTCCGGGCGTGGTGACGCGACTGCCGATCAACCGTCCACCGGAAGCCTGTCGGCGACGATGACGAGTCCCGCCTGCTAGAGACAAGCCCGAGCGTTGCCGTCCCAGTCCCACCTCGCGGTCATGCGCCGCCAGACGCCGGCGGCATGCCTCAAGCACGCGGCTCGTGTCCTCCGAGGTCGCTCCTAGGAGACCGCCAGAATGACGACCGCGCCCGGGGCGACACTGTACATCACGCGCCATGCACGACCTCGGTCGTCGATTCGCGGCTCCGTGACCCCGCGGGGCCGAGGGACGGCATAGGGCGCGACCACGGCAGGCTCAGCAGCTCTCCTTGTTGCAGTCGCCGACGGAGGCAGCCTGCCTTCAGGCGCGCCGCATGCGTGAAGGGCGGGGTCTTCCGCTCGCCGTCATGCCACACCAGCTTCCGGTCCGCAGTGCCGCCAGGATATGTCGGGCTCGACATGCTGCCAACCTGCGGGTGCGCTCCTGCTGGAGCCGCGGCCGGTCGGCCGGCGCGCGATCAACGCACGGTTCATGGTGGCGCCTGCTGGCGCGACCGGCGCTCGCGCGCTCCCCGAATCCACCAGCGGCGCCGATCCGTTGGCCAGGCGCGGCATGTGCCGGGCCTACAGCGCCATCACCCACTTCAGTGCGAGGCGGCTTGCGAAGCGCGGGGCGTTGGGGTCCCCCACGATCAGGTAGAGGTCCTGCCCCACCCCTCCGGAGCTCCGGAACGACAGGTACCAGTTCACGCGCTCGTCTCGCAGCACCATGCGAGCGTTCATCGAGCGCAGCGCGTCGAACTCCCACCCGACGGTCGCGATGTACTGCTCCCGCCTCTGCACGTGCCGCAGGATCGAGCCGTTGAGGCCCACATCCATCCTGCCAAACACGCGCTGGGTCAGGCCGAAGTTGAGGAAGCTCATGGCGTGGCCGGCGCGCGTGCCGAAGGAGTAGCCCAGCGCCCAGCGCCGGAATCGGTTGCTGACGTTGCCGTTGATGGCCGTGTTCAGGACGCGGTCCGTCGTGCCGTGGAACCGCATGACCTCCGGGCCCATCCCGATCACCATGTCGTTGCGCGTGGTGACCATGAGGCGCGCCGCGCCTCCCTCCTGAAAGACGCGGCCGTCGTAGTGCGTGGTGCGCTGGAGGCCAAAACCCGTCGAGATGGCGCGAAGGGGACCGCTCCGGAACTCGTTGTCGTAGCTCATGCCCGCCGAGAAGCCGCGCTGGTTGGTGAAGTCGACGTAGCCCAGCGAAGGCCGGTAGGTCGGGTCGACCATCGAGTAGCCGATGTTCGCCGAAATCCGCGGCACCTGGTACATGATCACGGCGGAGCCCCTGTGGCCCCCAAACGGGCCTTCCCGCGCTCTCGACCAGTCTCCCATCACGCGCCAGTTCCCCTGCCGCAGGAAGCCGGACGCACCGAACGCGTCGTGCTCCGGATCGCCGCCGCGCCGCAGCGTTCCCGCCAGAGCGATCGCGCCGCGCTCCGCCATCGAGAAGCGGATCTGTCCTACCGAGATGTTGCTGCGGCGGTCGTCAAGGAGGCTCAGCACGCCGAAACTCAGGTCAGGCCTCAGGTTGCCGAACACCTTGGCGCCCACGTCGAACTCGCCCACGCGCCGGCTGTAGAACAGGTCAGGGAAGTGGCCGCCCCCTTCGAGGAAGAACGGGCGAGTCTCCTCAACCATCCGCTCGGCGCGGGTGAACTCGATCCCCTCGATCGCCTGCTCGATGTTGCGGAAGTCCGGCAGAATCGACAGGACGGCCGCAGTCTGGGGCGTGGGCGTGTACCGTAGGTCGGCTCCTGCTCGGAACCACTCGTCGTTGTCGCCTTCACGCCACTCAGGCGCCGCGTAGACCAGGGTCTGCAGCGGCCTGGCGCGCGGGCGGCGCGGCGGGGTCACGTCCTGCCACGTGCCCATCAGCTCGCCGCGACCGGCTGGGGTCACGTTGCTCCAGAAGCTGGTGATGTGGGTTCGCGCCTGAAACCGGGTGAAGTTCAGCGTCATCGGCATCGGCCGGTCGGCGTCGGGGTACGTCAGCATCTCCCAGGGAATCCGGATTTCGGCGGTCCATCCGTCCGGAACCCGAGCGACAGCGGCCCGCCACACCCCGCGCCACTCACGCTTGGCGGCGCGGCCGGCTGCTATGGCGTCGTTCTGGGTTCCGATCGCGTTCACGTTGAAGTGGGAAATGCCGTCCATCGTGCGCCGGTTGAACGGGTCGATGAGGAAGCCGATCGTGTCCTCGCCCTGGAACGCGGCGCCGTAGCGGATCTCGCGCGCCACGATGCCTTCCGGCCGGGAGTCACGGCAGTGGAACGCGACGTAGAGCGCCTGGTCGTCGTACATCAGGCGCGCCTCGGTCTGGTCCGGCGCCGGCTTCCCGGTGAACGGGTCGATGAACCCCGCTGCGACCGCCGCTGTCTGCCACCCGGGCTCGTCGATGCGCCCGTCAATCGTGGGCGCCTCGAGCGCGCGGACGGCCGGGAGCACACGCGCGCCCGTCTCCGCCTGAGCGGGAACGCAGCCGAGCGGGAACAGCATCGGCAGCCAGATCATCGCGCGCAGCCAGTGACGCCGCCAGCCAGCAACGGGCGACCGCATCGAATGTCTCCTGAGTACGGATCGGCATCCGAACTGCGAGTTCGCGTTCGCGCGAGGATGTCCTTCCTCGCGGACAGGTGGCTAGCGGATCGAGGAGGCTGCTCTCGGACGGACGCCAGACCGTGGGGCGACAGACTTGCGGCGAGTGAGCGATGTCGCGCGCGGTCGCCAGCGTCTGTACCGACCTGATGGGCGCCGAGGTCGCCGGTTGACTACGTGTGCCGGCCGCGGCAAGATCGGAGTGCGGTCCGCGCCCGGTCCGGCGCGCGCGATCGCTTCCTCGACGCGGGGAGGTCGTGGCGAGGGAAATCGGCCGCGGACCAAGCGCTGCGCCTACTGCGGCAGCACGGGAGGCCTGACGGTGGACCACGTGGTGCCCATCTCGCAGTGGCGAAAGTACGGCGTGCGCCGCCGCGTGCTGGACGACGACTCCAACAATGTCCTGGCGTGCCACGCCTGCAACGAGGCGAAGGGCTGCTCGGACCCGCGCGCATGACTGGACGCCGCTTCGGAGCGCCGGCGCCGCTCGACCGCCGAGGCGCGCTGTCTCTCCGACGCCGTGAAGGCGATCCTGGGCCTGGAGTGGCCCCGCGACGTCCTGTTCAGCCGGCGGGTCTGGTAATGTGCCCTCTCGCAGGCATCGTATACTCGGGCTGGCGCTCTTCCTTGGCCTGTCGGTCTTCATGACCGGGAGCGACCGTCGGCTCCGCGCAGACCCGGCGGCTGCCCTGGGCGGGTTGCTGCTGATCGCCGCGTTGGCGGCGGGGCTGCTCTGGCGGCTCTGAGTCCGGGCAAGCCGGGTAGCAAGGATGGTGCGCCGGGCACGCCCCAAGGAGGCGCGATGGTGATAGGTCCGATGTTGATGGCGGCGCTGACGATCCACGGCGTGCAGGCGCACGCGCAGCCTGTCGCTAACGGCTGGGTTCCGATGCCGCTCCTCACGCGCGAGGCGAGGGCAGCCGGCGTGCATCCCGGCGGCGAGGGCGCGCAGTGGCCCCGCGGTCCGGTGGCCGTCAGCCCCGCCGACCCGCGCTTCCTGCTCCTCCCCATCGATGTCGGCGGTCTGTACCGAAGCCT